>NZ_JBDVGB010000052.1:0-75130 GCF_039940735.1 Tateyamaria sp. | reverse complement strand
CAGCCCTGTCTGGCTGGCGATCAGAAGTTTTCGGCGAAGACGCTTTGCGCCTTTGTGAAGGGCGCGTAGCGCTTGCCGCTGATGGCGCCGACGTGCGCATCATTTCTTTGGACTGATACTTTTTTACAGGTGCTTCAAACTGGGTCGCAACGCCGTTGGGTCAGCGGCGCGCTGTGGTTTGCGCGTTGCGTTCGCCTTCGACGCGGATGACGCGAACGTCTTTAAGATCATTATCTGACAGGCGTACGGCGGCGGTGACTGTGCGCACGCGCTGCGATGTGGTGCGGCGAAGCGCGCTGGGACGCTCGGCCTCTAGCCGGTAGGTCAGTACGCCTTCAACGGGCGTTGAATCTTCGGTCGCGGGCGTCAGTTGAACACTGTGTGCCCCGTCAAACGAAGAAATACCTGTGGCGCGAATGATTGCGCCGCCGGGGATGCGTTCGATCACCAAACCGCTGACTTGGTCGATGGGCTGGCCATTGTAGGCCGCAATGTCGTTGCGCAAAGATTTGAACAATCCCGTCCGGCGTTCTTCGGGAATCAACGGGTTTTTGGCGGCCTTTGATTCCCGTTGGATGGGTTCAGATTGGCTGCGACCGAACCAATTGGCAGGGTTTATGGGGCTGTCTCGCACAGTGGCACAGGCCGTTAAGCCAAGCGTTGCGATCAAAAGGCTGGTTGTCAAAAGGCGCATGGGGCACTCGCGTTAACTCTTGGGTCATTTGGTAGCGGATGTAGGCACGCTTGAAAAGCGCCCATTGCGACACTGGACCTTTGTCGTGCCAGCCCCTACGTCACGTGGTGAGTGATTGAACACGAGGTCCCAATGGCTAGCCCTGCATTCGAAGAGATTGTTGAAGATTTCGAATTCCTTGAGGATTGGGAGGATCGCTATCGCTATGTCATCGAGCAGGGCAAGGCGATGGAGCCGTTGGAAGATGCCTTGAAGGTGCCTGCGACCAAGGTCGATGGTTGTGCGTCGCAAGTGTGGCTGCATCCGGTGATCGAAAACGGGCAGTTTCATTTTGACGGCGACAGTGATGCGATGATTGTCAAAGGTCTGATTGCGCTGTTGCGTTCGCTCTACAATGGGTTGAGCCCGAGCGAAGTATTGACTGTAGATGCGCGGGCCGAGATGACCCGGTTGGGCTTGAACGATCACTTGTCGGCGCAGCGATCCAACGGATTGCGCGCGATGATTGAGCGTGTGCGGCTGGTTGCGGGTGCGCAAGAAAATTGAAGTGATTTTCTTGACATGGGGGCCAGCCCCCATACCCCCGAGGTATTTTTAACCCAAAGAAGAAGCGACTTGCGCGAGTGTCGTTTGCAGGTCGCCGTAACCCGTAAAGCGGCGTTCGAACTTTAAGCCCAGTGTTTCGGCGGCGCGTTTGGCCTTTTCGGTTAGGGCTGGGTCGTCGGTTTGGGCTTGATAGACGAGGGTGTCGTAATTGCCGAAATACATGTCCCGCAGTTCTGGGTGGCGATCAAGCCCCATGGGTTTGAGAATGAAAGCTTCGAACTGACGCACCAGGAAATCGGTTAGGTAAAATGCAGTGAATTCACTTTCACTTAAGCTTGCAAAGCGTTCATTTCCTTCAAAAAAGCTATAACAGTGCGGACCTGCGACCATTTTGACTCCAAGGTCTTTGCAGGCTGTTTCTAGCAATCCGCCAGTGCCGCAATCGGCGTAAACAACGAAGATATCGTCATAAGACGGGCGGTGTTTGGCCACGGCTTTGCGTACTTCGCATGTGATCTTTTCAGGGTAAAGGTGCAATTTGGCGGGCAGACAAGTGAGGTCCATATGGTCCCAGCCATTCGCCGCCTTGAGGTCCAGAATTTCGCGCGCCAGTGCACCGCAGGCGATCAAAAGGATGCGACCTGCACCTGTCGGAGACAGGCCCGTTTCGGTGAGTTGATCGTCGTTCAGAGCCACTTGATTGAACACCCGATACTTGCAGTTTGTTGTTTTGGGCCACGGCCCGTTGCCGCGATTTTGCGCATAGCATTGAGCAGGTCCGGCGTGCGGTGTGTTGGGTCGCCCATGGCTGCGTCATCCAACCGCCCTCGATATTGCAGGTGTCCGTCGCCATTGAAACCAAAGAAATCTGGTGTGCAAACCGCTTTGTAGGCACGTGCAACAGCTTGGTCTTTGTCCACGAGATAGGGGAAGGAAAAACTATGTGCGTTGGAAAACGCTTTCATCTGTTCTGGCGCGTCAGCCGGGTAGGCGTCGAAGTCGTTGGACATCACAGCCAACACGCCGAAACCTTCGTTCAACAGGGTTTGTGTATCCGCGGCCAAACGATCAGCGATGGCTTTGACGTATGGGCAATGGTTGCAAATGAACGCAATCAACAGCCCCTGATCAGTGAGGTGGTCGGACATGCTGTGGGTGACACCGTCAAAATCGTTCAAGGTGAATGCGGGCGCAGTCCAGCCAAGATCGCCGACGGGTGTGCCCTTTAGCATTGTTCCAACCCCACGTCCGTGGAGCAGGGCGTTACCCTGCTGCCACTTGGTTATGTTTGCGTGCGACGAATTCCTTGGCTGTTTCCACTGCCACAGCAGCGTCACGGCAATAGGCATCTGCGCCGATCGCTTTGCCAAATTCTTCGTTCAGAGGCGCACCGCCAACTAAAACGATATAGTCATCGCGGATGCCTTTTTCGACCATCGTATCAATGACGACCTTCATATACGGCATCGTTGTGGTCAAAAGCGCGGACATGCCGAGGATGTCGGCGCCTTCGGCATCGATCGCATCAAGGTATTTTTCGACGGCATTGTTGATCCCTAGATCGACAACTTCGAAACCGGCGCCTTCCATCATCATCGACACAAGGTTTTTGCCGATGTCGTGGATGTCGCCTTTGACAGTTCCGATCACCATTTTGCCAACGCGCGGCGCGCCGGTTTCGGCCAGCAGCGGCTTAAGGATCGCCATGCCACCCTTCATCGCGTTTGCGGCCAGCAACACTTCGGGCACAAATAAAATGCCGTCACGGAAATCGGCACCCACGATAGTCATGCCGCCCACGAGGGCCTTGGTCAGCACGTCGTACGGGACCCATCCGCGCGCGATTAGAATGTTCACGCCTTCTTCGATCTCCTCGCGCAAACCGTCATAGAGATCGTCGAACATCTGTTGGACAAGCTCTTCATCGTCGAGTTCTGACAGGATGATTTCGTCTTCGTCTGACATGGCCGTTCCTTGAAAATCGGGGCCGCAGCCCACGTACCTATTCACTATTTTATGGGTCAGAATACCGCAGCCACACTGTCCGGATTGCGACACACTTGAAGTCGTGCGCGACCTGCGCACTTACATGTGTTTTGATTTTACCACTGAGAGCCTGATTTGAAACTCTTTTCTGGAGTATGTTCACTTAATGTTCTACACTAAATTGATGAAAACTGACTTGCAGACCAAAACAGCCATCGGGCGGGGTGCGCTTAGCAATGCGGTGGGCCGTTTTGATGGCCTGTCGCGACACGGCCAAGACGACGGATGGGACCAATCCGAACCGTTGCCTGTCTTGCGCACTGAGGTCAGCATCGAACGACCACGGTCTTTGATTTCGTACAATCGGTCGCCTGATCTGCCGTTTGATCGTTCTATTAACCCGTATCGGGGGTGCGAACATGGCTGTGTTTATTGTTTTGCGCGCCCAAGCCACGCCTATCTTGGGATGTCGGCAGGATTGGATTTCGAAACCAAGCTGATCGCGCGTCCGGATGCACCAGAGGTGTTGCGCACTGAGTTGGGCAAACGATCTTACAACGTCGCACCCATCGCGATTGGCACCAACACCGATCCCTATCAACCTATCGAGAAAGAGCATGGGATCATGCGCGCTTGCCTTGAGGTGCTTGAGGACTGTGGCCACCCAGTTGCGATTGTGACGAAGGGTGCGTTGATTGAACGTGATATCGACATTTTGGGTCGTATGGCGCGGCGCGGTTTGGTGCGTGTCGGTATTTCGGTGACAACGCTAGATGCAAAGCTGTCACGGTTGATGGAACCGCGCGCGCCTGCGCCCGCGCGCCGTTTGGCCGTGATCCGAAGGTTAAGTGAGGCGGGTATACCCGTGCGCATTATGGCGTCGCCGATGGTGCCTGCGCTGAGCGACCCTGAATTGGAAAGCATTCTAAGCCAAGGCAAAGCCTGCGGCGCCCGCACAGCCAGTTGGATCATGTTGCGCTTGCCACAAGAGGTGTCGCCGCTTTGGCAGGAATGGTTGGCGCAACATTATCCGGATCGTGCGGCCCGTATTATGGCGCGATTGCGTGAAATGCATGGTGGGCAGGATTACGACGCACGTTGGGGGCATCGGATGCGCGGGGAAGGACCCTATGCACAGATGATCGCTGCGCGGTTTTCTTTGGCGATCAAGCGGTTGGGTCTGAAAGAACGCGCGCCTGCAATGCGCACCGATCTGTTTCAGAAACCGGTGGCCGACAGTGCCCAATTGACGTTGTTTTAGGCCACCCGGCGGTTGCCGCGCCGTTTGCGGGTTGGTGCCGTGTCTGCACCGGTGCCATCATTGGCGTACGAAAATGCACCCAGTGCCGCAACGATGGTTTCAAGCGATGGTGTCGGGCCTTTGGGCCGTGTGTCGAGCGATGCGCGCATGTGCTCCAAATGCTCAGGCGTTGTGCCACAGCACCCACCAATGATTGAAGCACCGCAATCGCGCGCAAGGGCGGTGTAATCAGCCATCAATTCCGGCGTGCCATCATAGTGGATATGACCGTGATGATATTTGGGGATGCCTGCGTTGCCTTTTGCAATCAAAGGAAATTCAGTGCCCGAGGCCGCAAATCCAAGCACGGTGCGCAGTAGATCTGACGCGCCCGTTCCACAATTTGCCCCAAAGGCCAGGGGCTGATTTGGCAGGCCCGCAACCAACAGCGCCATGTCAGTGCTGGTGACACCCATCATTGTGCGCCCGGCTGTGTCAAAGCTCATTGTGCCAACCCATGGCAGATCAGCCAGCGAAAACCCTTCGGCCGCGGCGGTGAATTCTTCGGGGGCGGAAATGGTTTCTAGCCAGCCAATGTCGGCGCCTCCAGCTTTCAAACCAGCGGCAGTTTCGTGAAACATTTCGACCGCGTCCGCATGGGACAAGGTGCCAACAGGTTCCATGATATCGCCCGTCGGGCCAACCGACCCAGCCACAATCACACGTCGACCCGCTGCATCGGCAACATCGCGGCCAATCTCGGCCGCCAATTTGCTTAGCTCAAAAGCACGGTGGCCTGCGTCGTGCAGTTTTAGGCGTGAGGCATTGGCGCCAAAGGAGTTGGTCAAAAAGATGTCGCTGCCCGCGTCCACAGCGCCTTTGTACAAGGCGACAATCTTTTCGGGTGCGGTTTCATTCCACAGTTCCGGCGCGTCACCGGCCATAAGACCCATTTCGAACAAGTTCGTTCCCGTCGCGCCATCCGCGAGAAGGGTGCCTTTTTCGGCCAACAGATCGGAGAAGGGGTTGGACATCGTAACTTCCTCGCGCGCACATGAATTATGCGTGCAATCTCACGTCGCTGTGAATGAAGCCAGTTCATAATTCTCATCAACATTATGAGTTGGCTGCGTGTCATGTACGGCAAGTGGTATTGGCCTTTGTATGGCGCGGGTGATGTCGATAAGGCCAAGGGTCAGAGCCCCCCAAGTGGGTGCGGCCGCGTATCTTGGTTTCCAAACTGGGGCGAAGCTGGATTTAAACTGACGCAACCCTGACCCGCCGGCGCGTGTTGCGACCTTTTTAGTAACCCAATGCCAGAATTTATGTTTCGGATCAGGGCAAGCGGGCGCTGCATCCAGCGAAAAGTAAAGCGCGCCAGCATTCTTTGCTGCAAGAATCGCCGTGTTTACAAGGCTATGCATTGCGCCATCGGGCATGTCTTTACTGTGGCGCATCACATCCAGTTGCCAAGTGTCACCACCATGGGTGGCCGTGATAAAGCCAACAAGGCGTCCCTCAAGATAGGCACAGGCCACCCATTGCTGAGACACGAAATGTGGGCAATAGCGCCCCATACTGCCGCCACGCGCGCGCCCATGTGCGGTTTGCCATTCGGCATCAACACGGGCCATGGCCGCGAAGGGCAGGGGATGACCGGCGCGAAGGATTACGTTTGCCTTTGCAGCATTTCGCAATTTTCGCCGCAAACCCCGATGCGCGGACGATGCGGTGTTGTATGATGCAAGGGGAACGATGGCCTCGTCTGCAATATGCAGGACCTTCCAACGTGCAAGGCGCGCGGTTGCGGCCATATGGGCACCGCATTTGTAAATCATCGGCAGCTGTGCAGTGTCTTTCGCCGTGTCTTTAAGATGCTGTAACGCGTCATTGCGTGTACCGGCAACGGGATCGCAGAATTGCGTCACGGTCTGTCCTGTGGGCCACAGCGCCAGCATGCTTTGCGCGCGGCGGGCCAATGTGCCACCATTTTGCGCAATCAAAGCTGAATGGTTCAGCCAATGGTGACTGGGCACGCGTCCGTCATTTTTTTGGTGCTTGGACGCGGCAAAGGGGCGCAACAATGCGATCCCGGCAATGGTCGCAGGCAATGCATAATAAATGATTCGATACCCAAGGATCGCAGCCATGATGTGCGTGGGGTCGCCCAAGGGCAAAGCGCTGATCAAGACCAGCTCAAACGGGCCAATTCCGCCCGGTGTGTTGGACACAAGACCACAACCCAAGGCGATTAAAAACAGCGGCAAGAAGGTGATAAAAGCCAAAGTTCCGGCAGGCAGCAAGATAAATAATGCGCCAGAGGCAAGGCTTGTATCAACCAACGCCCAAAACAGTATCGCCCCGCTGATGCGTAAGTTTGGCAGATGAACAGCGATCTTCATCCAATTGATTACAGGAAAGAAAATAAGCATAGCGGCCAGAATTGGTAGGCAAGCGACAACGGTCAAAGAAGGTATGAAAGTCCATTCTGGCGCGGGCATCACAATGCAAACAAGCGCCGTCACTATGGCCCAACAGACCACAAATGTTGCACAGACAAAGGCAGACACCCGCGCAGCCCCGGTCAGGCTTAAATCGCAAAGCATGCGCCAACGCGCTAAAGCCCCGGTGACGACTCCGAAGCCAAGCGTTTGCCCCAATGCAATGCCAATTGCGCCTGTAATGCGGGCACGGTTGTTCGAAATTCCAGTGCTAAGCGCGCGGTGCGCAAGGGCGTCATATTGGGCGACCGCCCAAAAACTACCGAGTGTAAATGTCGCAGCCATCACCCAGCGCCAAGGCGCAATGTCACCCAGTCGCGCAGGCAAAGACCGTAGGTGATCGACCGATATGTATTGCGCCAACAAAACGGCACAAAGCGCAAAGGCCCCCGTCGGCAAAGCTGCACGCATTAAGAATTTCATATGTGAAGACGCAAATGTGAAGCGCATTACCCCGAACCTCTGACCCAAAAAACCCCAAGGGCAGGGATAGGGATGCAGGTTCACTGAAACCTTAACGCGACACGTGTGAATGGCGACAAAACAAATAAAAACGCGCAGACCTAAATAGGCTGCGCGTCAAGAATTCACAATATAACTGATTAGGGTGGTCCGGTTAGCTTTTGATATCGTTCATCAATTGCGACTTGGCCTCAATCATCAACGACACCATCTGGCTGCGGATCGTTGCCTCATCCGCCAATGATCCCAAATCGCCAGAAACCTTACGATAGACGTCTTCGTCGCCGGCTTCTTCGAAGTCGGCTTTTACGACTTCGCCCGCATAAGCGGTTGCGTCATCGCCAGTTTTGCCCATCAAACCAGCGGCCCAAAGACCTAGTAGCTTGTTGCGGCGGGCTTCGGCCTTGAACTGCATTTCTGCGTCATGGGCGAATTTGTTTTCAAAGGCATTCTCGCGATCGTCTAGGGTGCTCATTTGGGTGCTCCGTTCAAATGTTCGTTGTTCGGGATATGTGCAGGGCGACCATTCCTTACAACCCCATTGCTTGCGGCAATTCCTTTGATTGCTTATGAGAGCGCAAGGCGAGGCAGACTCACCCGCAACGCCCAAGCGAAAGGACGCCCATGGCGCGACGCACAAAGATATATGAAGGCAAGGCTAAGATCCTGTATGAAGGTCCTGAGCCCGGCACCATCGTGCAATATTTCAAAGACGATGCTACTGCCTTTAATGCCCAGAAAAAAGAAGTGATCGAAGGCAAAGGCGTGTTGAACAACCGCCTAAGCGAGTTCTTCATGACCGGACTTGGCCAAATCGGCGTACCGACGCATTTCATCAAGCGTCTGAACATGCGCGAGCAGCTTGTGCGGTCTTGCGAGATCATTCCGCTTGAGGTCATTGTGCGCAACTATGCCGCTGGCACCATGAGCAAACGTTTGGGCATCGACGAGGGCACGCAGTTGCCGCGTCCCATCGTTGAATACTGCTATAAGGACGATTCTTTGGGTGATCCGCTGGTCACCGAAGAACATATCGCCGCCTTTGGTTGGGCCACGCAGCAAGATATGGACGATATCCTGAGTCTGGCTTTGCGTGTGAATGATTTCCTGTCAGGGGTCATGATGGCTGTTGGCATCCGCTTGGTCGACTTTAAGATCGAAATTGGCCGAGTTTATGATGGCGATTTTATGCGACTGATTGTGGCGGATGAGATCAGCCCCGACAGTTGTCGCTTGTGGGACATCGAAACCGGCCAAAAGCTGGACAAGGATGTGTTTCGCCGCGATCTGGGCAATCTGACGGATGCTTATACCGAGGTGGCGCGTCGTTTGGGCGTTATGCCCAAGCAATCCACAGGTCCAATCACAAAGCCGACGCTTATCAATTGAGCGTCGGGTTTTTGAGTATTTAAAGAACAATGAAGGCCAAAGAGTGAAGGGGTTCGCATGAAAGCGACTGTGCATGTGATGCTGAAGACGGGCGTTTTGGATCCACAAGGTGAAGCTGTGCGCCATGCGCTTGGGGCTTTGGGTTTTGAGGGTGTTGACGGTGTGCGTCAGGGCAAGGTTATCGAGCTTGATCTAGCGGATGGCACCTCTGAGGCGGATGTGAATGCGATGTGTGAAAAGCTGCTCGCGAACACGGTGATTGAAAGCTATCGGGTCGATTTGTCATGAAGGCGGCTGTGGTTGTCTTTCCCGGGTCCAACTGTGACCGCGATCTGGCTGTTGCGTTTCGCGCGGCTGGCGCCGAGGTCGAGATGGTTTGGCACAAGGACACAGCGCTGCCATCCGGTATCGACATCGTTGGTGTGCCGGGTGGGTTTTCCTTTGGCGATTATCTGCGCTGTGGCGCGATTGCGGCCAATTCGCCGATTTGTCAGGCTGTAAAAGGCCACGCGGATCGGGGCGGATATGTTTTGGGCGTGTGCAACGGATTTCAAGTGCTGACCGAAACCGGCATGTTGCCGGGTGCGTTGCTGCGTAATGCAGGGCTGAAATACATTTGCAAAACCGTTGGCTTGCGCGTCGAAACTTCGCAGTCAGCCTATACCGAGGGTTACAATGCCGGCGACGTGATCGATATTCCGATTGCGCACCATGATGGCAACTATTTTGCCGATGACGCCACGCTGGATGCTTTGCATGGCGATGATCGCGTGGCGTTCCGTTATACGGACAATCCCAACGGGTCGATGCAGGACATTGCCGGCATCTTGTCTGAAAACCGTCGCGTCCTTGGTATGATGCCGCACCCTGAACGGGCCGCCGATCAAGGCCATGGTGGTACAGACGGGCAGGCGTTGTTCCGCTCAGTTACATCGCAATTGACCGACGCATGACTTGAGAGCTGGCCTGCGCGCATCTATGATACGCGCGATGAACAGCATCGTGAGCTCAGCCAGAGGCAGCCCAAAGCATCGCACCACAAGCTGGCGCGTGCGCCTTGCGCTGGTGCTTTTGACGGTTGTGGCGGTGTCCACGGTTTACTTTACCAATCGTCTGCTGACCGACCGCTTTACCGAAACAACGCGCAATCGCGCAGAACTGCGGTTGGCGCTGTATTCCGGCAACCTGTTGAGCGAATTGCGCCAGAACGCCATTGTCCCGCAATTGCTGGCCCGCGATCCGACTTTGATTGGCGCGCTCAATTCGGCGGATTATCAACAATCGACCCAGCGGCTGATTTCCTTTGTTGAAGAAATCGGCGCGGCCAATCTTATTCTATTGGACGTCGAGGGGCGCGCGGTGGCCGCCACGGATCGAAATCGTTTGGGATCGAACCACAGCCTTGAACCCTATTACAAAGAGGCTCTGGCCGACACTGGCACGGTTTTCACGGTCGCTCCGCGTGAAGGGGGCGGCTTTGCCTTTACCTATTCGCGCAAGGTCATGTCGGGCGGCGACGTTTTGGGCGTGATCGCGGTCGAAGTGGATTTACAGAAATTCGAACGGGCTTGGGCAGGCATATCGGCGGCGGTCTTTGTGACGGATTCGGCGGGTCAGATCGTGCTGGCGACAGAACCACGCTGGCGCGGGCGCATCGAAGAAGACGCGCTTGAACGTCAAACCCCGCAAAGCGCTATCGAACGCGCCATTCGCGCAACGGCTGATTGGACGGCGTTACCCGCCGATGCCTATCTGCAAGGCGAAGGCGTGATGCGGTTGGATTCGCGCATGGCCTTTCGCGGCTGGAGCATCGCGTCTTTCACCACATATGCGTCGGTGCGTGAACGTGTGAACGGGGTGCTTGCGCTTGAGATTATGGGCTTTGCCCTTCTTCTGGCGCTGGCGTTTTATGCGCTTAGCCGACGTTCGGCCCTGCGGTTGGCGCTCTCAACGCGCGAGTCAGCAGAGCTTCGCCGCTTGAACGTCCAGCTACAGCGGGAAATCGCCGAACGAAAACGGGTTCAAGAAGACCTTGCCGTGGCCGAACAGACGCTCGAACAGTCCTCAAAATTGGCTGCCTTGGGCGAGATGTCGGCCGCTGTCAGCCACGAATTGAACCAGCCCCTTGCGGCGATGAAAACATACCTTGCCGGTGCGGGTCTTTTGCTGCGCCGCAATCGCCCCGATGAGGCGTTAGTGAGCTTTGGACGCATCGATGATTTGATCGAACGGATGGGGGCGATCACCCGTCAGCTCAAATCCTATGCCCGCAAAGGTCAGGACGTGTTTAGCCCTGTAAACATGGGCGATGCGCTGGCATCATCACTGTCGATGATGGAACCGCAACTGCGCCAGCGCCGCGTTCAGATAAACCGCGTTCTGCCCCAAGATGCCGTCGAGGTGATGGGGGATCGTTTGCGCATCGAACAGGTGATGGTGAACCTTTTGCGCAATGCCATTGATGCCACCAAAAGCACCCGCGATCCGCAGGTCGATATCTTTCTGTCAGCGGGCGAAACGGCCACCCTTACGGTGCGTGATAACGGCCCCGGTATCGTCGATCTTGATGCGCTGTTTGAACCGTTTTACACCACCAAGCAGCCCGGAGACGGTGTTGGCTTGGGGCTTGCCATCTCGTCCGGCATTGTCAACGATCTGGGCGGACGGCTGACAGCTCGTAATGGGCAATCCGGTGGTGCAGTTTTCGAAATGCAGCTGCCGATCCTAAGCGAAGATGCCAGCGAAGACGAGACAGTCAAAAAGATTAATGCGGCGGAGTAAGCCCAGATGACCCAAGCTATGAAAATTGCCATCGTCGATGACGAACAGGACATGCGCCAATCTATCAGCCAATGGCTGGCGCTGTCGGGCTATGACACCGAAACATTCGCCAGCGCCGAAGACGCGCTTAAGGTGCTCGGCCCCGAATACCCCGGCATTGTGATTTCCGACATCAAAATGCCCGGTATGGACGGGATGCAGTTTCTGAAAAAGCTGATGGGCAATGACAGTGCTTTGCCAGTGATCATGATCACTGGGCACGGCGATGTGCCCATGGCGGTTGAGGCGATGCGCGTTGGCGCATTCGACTTCCTTGAAAAACCATTCAACCCGGATCGCATGTCGCAACTGGCGAAAAAGGCAACGGGTCAACGACGCTTGACTATGGACAACCGGGCTTTGCGCCGTGAACTCTCCGATGGTGGTCAGTTGATGAAGAAACTCATCGGTCAGTCACCGGTGATGGAACGCTTACGCGAAGATATCTTAGATCTCGGTCAAGCCGATGGTCATGTGCTGATCGACGGCGAAACGGGCACCGGAAAAACACTTGTGGCGCATGCGTTGCATGCAGTTGGCAGTCGTGCAGGCAAGCGCTTTGTGCTGATCAGCTGTTCGGCTTGGGAAGAAGACGCGCTAGCCAAACGCCTGTTTGGCCCCATGCAGCCCGAAGACGCGCAATTGCCCGCCATGGAAGAGGCGCGCGGCGGCACGTTGGTGCTCGAAGACATTGAAGCCCTAAGCGAAAGCCTGCAAGCGCGCTTGTTGTCCGTGATAAATGAGCAGGGCACGCCAGCAGAAACCCGCATCGTGGGCATTTCGAACCTGCAAGAAGCCGGGCGCACATCCGAGGACGCCTTGCGCCCCGATCTGTTTTACCGCCTTGCCGCGCTTAAGATCACGGTGCCGCCGCTGCGCCAACGTGGCGAAGATATCCTAACGCTGTTCACCCGTCTGTCGGATCAATTTGCCGACGAATATGGCTGTGATGCGCCCAAAGTGTCGGCCCAAGAGGCGGCACAGTTGCTGCAAGCGCCATGGCCGGGAAATGTGCGTCAGTTGATCAACATTGCCGAACGCGCCGTGCTGCAGGCACGTCGCGGCACCGGATCGATTGCGTCACTGTTGATGAACGATCACGAAGAAATGCAGCCCGTGATGACGACCGAAGGCAAGCCGCTCAAAGAATACGTCGAAGCCTTTGAACGCATGTTGATCGACAATACGATGCGGCGTCATAAGGGTTCGATTGCGAGCGTGATGGATGAATTGTGCCTGCCGCGCCGGACCTTGAATGAAAAGATGGCGAAGTACGGATTGCAACGTTCGGATTACCTGTAAGGCAACCTGTTTCAGACTGTCGAAAAGAGTGACCATCGGCGCGCCCGGCGGTCATTTCCTTTTGTACGCGACCGTGTCAGATGGCGACGGGCATTGATCCAGCAAAGGCGATACTCTCATGGCAGCTCCTGCGGCGTTTCTATTTGATATGGATGGTTTGTTGTTG
This sequence comes from Tateyamaria sp., assembly GCF_039940735.1. Taxonomy (GTDB): domain Bacteria; phylum Pseudomonadota; class Alphaproteobacteria; order Rhodobacterales; family Rhodobacteraceae; genus Tateyamaria. Next base: position 62,024 of record NZ_JBDVGB010000052.1, on the reverse strand, counting down.
GACAGCGAACGGGTCTATCTGCAACAAGCGTTGGTCTTGTTGGAACCCACGGGGCGCTCGCGCGACGATATCCATACGTTTTTCCTAACGATGGTGGGATGCAGCGGTGCAGAGTCCCTAGCACGCCTGACGGCCTACCTTGGTGATGCCAGGGCGGCGGAAACGTTCAACGCGAATTGGCATGCAAACGTCGCCGCATCCCTTGAGCAGGGTGTCGCATTGCGCCCCACAGTGCGCCGAACCCTTGCGGCACTTGCCGAATTGGGGGCGCGTATGTCTGTGGTCACGTCCACCCACGGTCACCGCGCACGGCAACATCTGGGTGATGCAGGGCTGCTAAGCTTTTTTGAAATGGTCACAGGCGGTGACGAAGTATCGCACACCAAACCGCATCCGGCGCCTTATCTGGAAATGGCAGCGGCCATGGGCGTGGACCCAAGCGCATGTGCTGCGTTCGAAGACAGCGACCGCGGGATCACGTCAGCGATGGTTGCTGGATGCCGCGGTGTTCAAATCCCCGACATGCGGCCCGTTGACCTGCCGTTGCCCGATTTGGGGCAGGGGGTTGCACCCGATCTGTGGCAAGCTGTGCGTCAGGTAGATGGGCGATTGGGCGCGGCTTAATCATCTTGCCGTGCGGCACAGACAGATTGCCCATTGTCATTTCATGCAGCTTCCCATTATCTAGGGGAACAGACATGCGACGCGAAATAGCGTCGCCACTGTTTAAGAGTTTCGCTGTCAATCCGTATGTGGGCACTCTCACGACGAAGGACAGACCGATTGGGCCTTGAGACAGGCCACGAGATGCTGACGCAAACCAAGGTTTGGCGCAGCTTATAAATGGATACACCAGCCCAAGGGCCGCGTGTGTCGGAGAAGAACCGCGATGACGCGCGTGAGGACAAGAGTAGTTCCAGCAGAAGGCCCCCCGGGTCAGCACTGCCGCATGTCACCTATCGCCCAGACAAGACACAGCCCATACGCGCTTGACCCTCCGGGGAATGGCCCGCTTTCGCTGTGCAATGGACTTACATGGCTAAGAAAATGCTTATCGATGCCACCCACGCCGAAGAAACGCGCGTTGTGGTGGTCGACGGAAACAAAGTTGAAGAATTTGATTTTGAATCCGAAAATAAACGCCAGCTTGCTGGCAACATCTATCTTGCAAAAGTAACACGGGTCGAACCGTCGCTTCAGGCGGCGTTTGTGGACTATGGCGGCAATCGCCATGGGTTCCTTGCGTTCAGCGAAATCCACCCGGATTATTATCAAATTCCGGTCGCCGACCGCGAAGCATTGATGGAAGAAGAACGCGCTTATGTCGAAGCACAGCGTGCGCGTGACGAAGCCGACGAAAAACCCAAACCCAAACGCAGCCGGTCTTCGTCCCGGTCACGTGCGGCCAAAGCCAAAGATGATGACGCCACGGTGTCCAAAGACATCGAAGGCATGGAAACCATTGACCTAGAGGCCGATGGGGAGGCTGGCGTTGAATCGCCCGCAATCGAAACGCCTGAAACTACGTCTCCTGAAACCTCTACTTCTGAAGCTGAAGCGCCCGCGACCGAGGCCGAAACGCCCGCCGAAATCGCGGCTGAAGCGCCCGTTGAAACGCCTGCGGCAGATGACGTTGCCGAAGTGTCCGCCGACGACAACGTCGAGGCCGCTTCTAGTGAAGAGCCCAGCGAAGACGACAACGATGAAGACGACAAGGGCCCAGATGCCACATCAAAAGATGAAAGCATCGAATCCGTCGCCGTCGAAGACGACAGCGAAGACATTCGCCCGGTGCGCAAACCGCGCCCCAAACGGTACAAAATCCAAGAAGTCGTTAAAGTACGCCAAATTTTGCTGGTGCAGGTGGTCAAAGAAGAACGCGGCAACAAAGGCGCGGCCCTCACGACATATCTATCCTTGGCGGGGCGCTACTGCGTTCTGATGCCCAACACTGCACGTGGCGGTGGCATCTCGCGCAAAATTACCAACGCCGCGGACCGCAAGAAACTGAAAGAGATCGCAAACGAGATCGACGTGCCTCAGGGTGCAGGCCTGATCGTGCGCACCGCCGGTTCGCAACGTACAAAGGCCGAAATCAAGCGCGATTATGAATATCTGCAACGTCTGTGGGAACAGATCCGAGAACTGACGCTGAAGTCTATCGCGCCGGCCAAGATCTATGAAGAAGGCGATTTGATCAAACGTTCGATCCGCGATTTGTATAACCGCGACATCGACGAAGTGTTTGTCGAAGGCGAACGTGGCTATCGCACGGCCAAGGACTTCATGAAAATGATCATGCCGTCCCACGCCAAAAACGTGAAACTGTATTCCGAAAGCTTGCCGCTGTTCGCGCGCTATCAGGTGGAAACCTACTTGGGTGGCATGTTCAACCCGACGGTTCAGCTGAAATCCGGCGGTTACATTGTGATCGGCATCACCGAAGCGCTTGTCGCCATCGACGTGAACTCGGGTCGTTCGACCAAAGAAGGCTCGATCGAGGACACCGCCCTTAAAACCAACCTTGAAGCCGCTGAAGAAGTGGCGCGCCAGTTGCGTTTGCGTGATCTTGCTGGCCTGATCGTCATCGACTTCATCGACATGGACGAGCGCAAGAACAACACCGCCGTCGAAAAGCGCATGAAGGACAAGCTGAAGACCGATCGTGCACGTATTCAAGTAGGGCGCATTTCGGGCTTTGGCCTGATGGAAATGTCGCGCCAACGTCTGCGCCCGGGCATGATCGAGGCCACAACACAGCCGTGTTCGGCCTGTCACGGCACAGGTCTGATCCGCTCAGACGACAATCTTGCATTGTCCATCCTGCGCCAGATCGAAGAAGAAGGCACCCGTCGTCGTTCGCGCGAAGTGCTGGTGAAGTGCCCTGTGGGTATCGCCAACTTCTTGATGAACCAAAAGCGCGAGCACATCGCGCAAATCGAAGCGCGCTATGGCCTGTCCGTGCGCATCGAGGGCGAACCACATTTGATCAGCCCAGATTTCACCATCGAAAAGTTCAAAACAGCGACCCGTGTTGTCAAAGCGGTTGAGACAGCCGTCGTGTCTGTGGACACGTCGCTGATGGATCAGATCGACGACGACGATACTGCCACCGACGTGGTGGAGGATGAAGCACCTGCACCCGCAGGCGCCGCGCCCCACGCAGCTGAAACCACCGAGGACGGCGAACCAAAACCCAAACGCCGCCGCCGTCGCCGCCGTCGGAGCCGCTCTAAGTCATCGGTGGACGCAACGTCCGAAACGGCGTCGACAGAGGACGGCGATGCGGAACAGGCTGCGTCTGAAGCCGCGCCTGCTGATGAACCTGTCGCAGATGTGAAATCCGCTGACGACGCGGACGCGCCCGTGGAAAAGAAAACGCCAACACGGACGCGCAGCTCTAGTCGTACAACGACCGCGAAATCCACGGCGCGCAAAACGTCAAAACCCAAGGAGGAGGCGGCTCCAGACGTGGCTGAGGCTGAGGTTAAAGCCGACGACGCGCCAACCTCCGACACCACGCCAGAGGAGGCTGAAGCCAAACCGGCAGCCAAACCAAAGACGACCCGCGCGCGTTCAACCAAAACGTCGAAGGCCAAAACGACGGCGACAAAGGCGACAACATCCAAGGCCAAAGCAACCACTGCTAAAACGACATCCAAGGCGAAGGCCGCCGCGAGTACCGAAGCGGAAGCCACCACACCGGCGACGCCTGCACCAGTGGCAGCTGTGGCTGACCCAACGCCTGCGCCTGCTGCCCCAGAACCAGTTGCAGCCACGCCGGAACCTGTGGCAGTCGCGCCGGAACCTGTAGCAAGCGAAGACCCACCTAAACCGAAGAAACGCGGCTGGTGGTCGCTGGGCAAATAAGACCGCCCACAAAAGGCAATTTGAAAAGGCGCACCGCAAAGTGCGCCTTTTTCTTTTTCGGGGAAAGGTTAGGTTTTGCGGACGATATAGATCTGCACGTCGCCCTCTATGCTTTGTGAAACCAGCTCATGCCCGGCCTCGACACAGAAATGTGGCATATCGATTAATGCTGCCGGATCATCGGCCAACACGCGCAACGTCGCACCCGAAGCAAGGCTTTTCAGGCGCTTACGCACTTTAAGCACCGGCAATGGGCACAGTAGGCCCGTCGCATCCAGAGTGTTGTCACTTTCCATAGCCTTGATTTAGGCGGGATGTTTCAACCTGTCCACAGACATGTGACCGCACAGGGCGTGACGTGGGTGCTGTGCCAAGGTAGGGGTTGTCTATGTTTGGAATTGATATCTTTGACGCGAGCCTTGTGCCCGCCATGAGCGTGGCCCTGTTTGCAGGGATCATTAGCTTTCTTAGCCCTTGTGTCCTGCCAATTGTGCCGCCCTACTTGGCGTACATGTCAGGGATGAGCATGAACGAAATGACCGAAGGCAAAACGGGCCGAAATCGGGCGACGATTGCCGCGCTTTTCTTTGTGCTTGGCTTGAGTACGGTATTTTTGATCCTTGGATTTGCCGCGTCCGCCTTTGGGGCGTTCTTTCTAAGCAACCAGATTTTGTTTTCGCAACTCTCGGGCGCTGTCATCATCATCTTTGGGCTGCACTTCCTATCGGTGTTCCGCATTCCATTTCTGGACCGTGAAGCGCGGGTGGAAACAGGTGATCAGGGTGGGTCTTCTTTCGGCTCTTATATCTTGGGGCTGGCGTTTGCCTTTGGCTGGACACCTTGCATCGGCCCACAATTGGGGGCGATCCTGTCCTTGGCGGCAACCGAAGCATCGGTCGCGCGTGGCACCGTTTTGCTGGGCGTCTACGCGGCAGGCCTAGGCGTTCCGTTCTTGATTGCTGCGATGTTCATCAGCCGTGCAATGGGCGTTATGAACCGAATTAAAAAGCATATGCCATTGATCGAAAAAATCAGTGGGGCACTGTTGTTGATGGTCGGCATCGCCATGCTGTTTGGTTTGTTTACGCGCTTTTCATTTTGGCTGCTCGAGACGTTCCCCGCACTTGCAACGCTGGGCTAAATCGATCTCTCACAAAGAGATCGGACGGAAACTGACACAGTTTCCTTTCTGCCCGTTTTTCGTTCCGAAAAATAACCGGAGACCGTGTCGGTCTCCGTCTTCAAGTCAACGGGCGCACAGGTTCGTTGTTGCAAAAGATCACGATCTGACCGGCGTTTTCGACCGCACGATACCCGCGTCGGTGCAATTCACGTACAAATGCATCGCGTCCAATCAACCGATCGATGTCGCGTGATTTTCGCCGGATCACCGCACCCTCACGGGCGGCTTTCGAGCTGAACATATCCAACAGGATCAAATGGGGCGCGAGGGACGGGGTGTGTGTAGCGAGCTGGTTCATATCTCCAGCCTTGCATCTCTTAGTTAACGATCCATAAAACGTCGCAGAATAAAAACTCGGATCGCCGAAGCCAGCCCCACATCCGTTTCTCGGGCCGCGTCGATTTCGCTGGCTAACACGTTGATCGGTTTACCTTCTTCTTCGGCAATTTCGCGGAAGGCCGTCCAAAACTCGGTCTCTAAAGACACGCTTGTGCGATGTCCTTTTAACGTCAACGAGTGTTTTTGTGGTCGCCCGTTCAAGAGATCATCCAATGTTTGATAGCGCCTAGATTGACGGCCAAGTCTCGCGTTAATGCGCTTTTGGATTCATCACAGTGACACTCATCGCGGCGGACGGCACCAATGGGTAGCAGACTGGCAAATTGCCAATTCATCCCTGAGGCTTTTGCTTGTCGTGTTCTGTGCCATTAGGTGTTTCCAAGGCCGCGCCATCCAATATGCGGGCGTTGCGAGCGGCTTGAAGGGTGTCTGCTGCTTTGGCAGCCTTACTACGCCCAAAGGCTATCGAATTCTCTGTCGCGCGCGCCTTTTGATCAGCGCGCGCGCGGGCCTTGCGGGCCTTATTTAAGTTGATCGGTGACGAATTCACTTGGGCCCGATCATGTTTTCAGGGCGTACCACGCGGTTGAACGTCTCTTCATCTACAAAGCCCAAAGCGATCGCTTCTTCCAGCAAGGTGGTGCCGTTTTTATGCGCCGTTTTGGCGACCTTTGTGGCGTTGTCATAGCCAATTTCAGGTGCAAGGGCCGTCACCAGCATCAGCGATTCACGCATCAGCTTGTCGATGCGCACCCGGTCTGCATCCAAACCAACCACCAGATTGTCAGTAAAGGCCGACGCGGCGTCGCCCAAAAGCTGCATAGATTGCAGTACGTTATAAGCCATCATTGGTTTGTAAACGTTCAGTTCAAAATGCCCTTGAGAGCCGGCAAAACCCACAGCCGCATCATTGCCCATCACATGGGCACAAACTTGGGTTAACGCTTCGCACTGTGTTGGGTTCACCTTGCCGGGCATGATGGACGAGCCGGGTTCGTTTTCAGGCAATACCAACTCGCCAAGACCGCAACGCGGGCCTGACCCGAGAAGGCGAATGTCATTGGCAATTTTGAAAAGCGACGCGGACACTGTTTTTAGCGCGCCGGACATTTCAACCATTGCGTCATGGGCGGCCAGCGCTTCGAACTTGTTGGGGGCTGTGACAAAGGGCAGGCCGGTGATATCGGCCATATGCGCGGCGACGGCCTCGGCCCAGCCGACTTGAGTGTTCAGCCCGGTACCAACCGCAGTGCCACCTTGCGCCAATTCGTAAATACGGCCCAATGCGTCCTTGACCCGTTGGACGCCCATCGCAACCTGATGCGTGTAGCCCGAAAATTCCTGCGACAGCGTCAACGGCGTCGCATCTTGCGTATGAGTACGTCCGATTTTGATGATGCCATCAAAGGCGTCGACCTTGGCTTGCAAAGCGCCGTGCAGTTTTTCCAAACCCGGCAGCAACACATCACGTGCCGTCATCGCCGTCGAAATGTGCATCGCGGTGGGGAAGGTGTCGTTCGACGACTGACCCATGTTGCAGTGGTCGTTGGGGTGCACGGGGTCTTTTGATCCGATCTGACCGCCCAAGATTTCAATGGCGCGGTTGGCGATGACCTCGTTGGCGTTCATGTTGGATTGTGTGCCGGACCCAGTCTGCCAAACAACCAAGGGAAAGTTGTCATCAAACTTGCCGGCAACCACTTCGCTGGCGGCTTCGATGATGGCATCGGCCAGGCGCGCGTCTAGACCGCCTTGGGCTTTGTTTTGCATCGCGCAGGCTTGTTTGATCACACCAAGTGCGCGGACAACGGCGATCGGCTGCTTTTCCCAGCCAATGGGAAAATTGATGATCGATCGCTGGGTCTGTGCGCCCCAATATTTGTCTGCGGGAACCTCCAGTGGGCCAAAGCTGTCGGATTCGGTACGAGTATTGGCCATGGGGTGGCTCCTTGTTGGTAAAACTTGCCATTCATGTATCGCCCGGGGGCGGATCAGACAAGCGCACAGGGATCACAAGCGGCTTCGTGATTGGACGCGACCTGCAAAGAATGCTGTATGTTGCGCGACAATGACCTATATTATGTGGACAGGTCCAAAAGGAGAGACATCGATGATTGCCGCCCGCACAGCCATGCGATCAAAAGCGCCTAGATTTCTATCCGCCTTGATGGCGTTAAGTGCCGCGGTCGTGTTGTTTGCATCGCAAGCCCGCGCCGATGTTGACAGTTTTTTCGGAAGCTATGCTGGATCGGCCGAAGTCACGGCATTGGATGGGACCAAGATTCCACGCGACATGAGTGTAGAGATTTCCGGCACTGACGACGGATTTCGGGTGCAATGGACATCGGTGACATATCGCGCCAGCGGAAAGATCAGCGAAAAGTCTTACGAGATCGATTTTGTTGCCAGTGACCGCGAAAATGTCTTTGCCGCGGCGCAGCGCAAAAACGTTTTTGGGCATACTGTGCAGCTCGACCCAATGAAGGGCGAACCCTATGTGTGGTCACGCATTTCCGGTGAAACGCTGACGGTGTTTTCGTTGTTTGTAGACGAAGACGGTGGGTACATCATGCAGCAATACGACCGGACTCTTGCCGAAGGCGGTCTGAACCTGCGTTTTCAGGTGATCAGTGCCGGTGAAGTACAGCGCGCCGTCGAGACGTTTTTAACCGCCAATTGAACCTTAACCGCCCAAAAGGCGGTTGGTTACTTCCTGAAACTGTCCAGCGAGACGACATCGGCGTCTTTGCCGGCTTTATCATCGTCTTCTTCCGCGTCACTTTCGGGTTTTGGGCTGGTCGCAATGGCGCGCGGTAAAATTTCAGGCGGCGTTGCTTTGATTTCGTCGACTTCGTCTTCGTCGTCCTGCGTTTCAAAGCGCAGGCCAAATTCGACGGACGGATCAACAAAGGTTTTGATCGCATCGTATGGCACAAACAACGGTTCGGGCGCATCACCAAAGTTTAGCGTGACCGCAAACCCATCTGCGCCGACTTCCAATTTGTCATACCAATGCTGCATCACAACAGTCATTTCGCCGGGATAGCGATCACTTAGCCAGTCAGCCAATTCCGCATCCGGATGGCCGGTGTCAAAGGTGATAAAGAAATGGTGTGATCCAGGAAGACCCTTCTCAGCCACATCGGTCAACACTTTGCGAATGAGGCCGCGCATGGCCTCATGCATTAGGTTGCCGTAATCAATGCTCCGGCTCATGGCGTTCCTCGCAGTAGTCTGGTGCCTACCTTATCCCAAATAACCGCGGTGAAAAGAGGGGGTAACGCGATAAGTGATCATTAGCTGTACCCAAAAAACGAGATTGCGCTGCCGAGGGCTGCCATAATTGCCAATACAGGCAGTAATTTCATCTTTGCCCTTAGCATTAAAAGCCCAGCAATTAAAGTTAACACAACTGCCCAAAGATTGAGCGTTGCAAAGTCGGGCACAGGTAAAGCCAAGCCAGACATACTGCCGACGCTACCAAAAAAGACATGCAATGCGAACCAGATCGAAAGGTTCAAGATCACGCCAACAACGGCCGAAGTGATGCGGTTAAGTGCGGCGGACAAGCGCGGGCGGGCCGCGATATGATCAAGGTAAGGTCCAGCGGAAAAAATCCAAAGAAAACAAGGCGTTAACGTGACCCATAGTGCAACAGCACCCGCCGCCAGTGCCATCCAAACCCCGCCTTGGGCGAAACCAGCCAGCAAAGCGACGAACTCGGTCACAAGAATCAGTGGCCCGGGTGTAGTCTCGGCCAGCCCCAGTGCGTCGATCATCTGCGGCGTGCTGATCCAGCCAAAATCCTGCACAACGGTTTGCGTCATATAGGCCAACACGGCATAGGCGCCACCAAATGTGACCACAGCCAGCTTAGAAAAAAACAGACCCACTTGCAGCAAAAACGCCTGCGCGGTGATCCAAAGGACAAACAATGGAGCAATCCAAAGACCAGCCCAAAGTGCAATCGTTACGGGGGTATTGGTCTGGGTGGCGGGCGGAGGCGAGACGGCAGTCTTTAGATCGGCGGTGACATAGCCATAAAGCCCGGCACAGATCACGATCAATGGAAAGGGCAGGCCAAAGACAAACAACGCACCACAAGCAGTCCCCGCTAATACCCACGCCGCGCGCCCCTTAAGGGCCTTTTGCCCCAAACGCAGCAACGCCTGAAGGACGACAACAATGACCGCTGCCTTGATGCCCAAAAATGCGGCTTGTACCAAGGGAACCGTGCCAAATTTCACATAGGCTAGCGCAAGGCACAGAATGATCAACGCGCCGGGCACCACGAATAAAAGCCCGGCCAGCAATCCACCTGCGACGCCGCGTAATCGCCACCCCGCATAGGTTGCCAATTGCATGGCTTCGGGGCCGGGCAACAGCATGCACAGCGATAAGGCGCGCAGATACTGGTCTTCGTTCAACCATTTTTGCCGTGTCACAAGGGCGTCGTGCATTAATGCGATTTGTGCGGCCGGCCCGCCAAAAGACAACAGGCCGATACGCCCAAATACGCGGGTCATGTCTGCAAACGAGGGCTTCATGATACGTGTCCCGCGGGCCAATCATGGCCTTCATCCTTGCCATCGCGCGCCCAACGATAGAGCGCGTCATAAAGCGGTAAACCCGCCTTTAACTGTTCCTGATCGTCACGGTATTGGCGCGACAAACCTACCGAAAGGGCCAATAGACCAGCCGCTTCGGGCGCAAGATCGTGGCGGTTGGTGTCTGCTGCGCGCACGACTTGTGCAAGACGATCAAGGGCCGGGCTGTTCAGCTTAAATTCCGCAAGCATCGTGTCAAACGTGCACATGTCGCCGCGATGGCTCCAGAATGCGCCTTCGATATCAAACGGCGTTGCGCCGTAACGGTCTGCCACGCCGACGACTTCTTGCGGTGACACAAACAAAAACCGCGCATTGGGATCAACAAAGCGACGGATCAACCACGGACAAGCGATGCGGTCAATTTTTGGGCGATGACGTGTGACCCAAAGGGTTGCGCCATCGATGGGTGCGGGCAGAGCGGTCGCTGGAATGCGCAGCGCGCCTGCCATGTCACGCCAAGCAAACATGCCGCCAGACAGATATTCAGCCGCGTGCCCATCGGCCCGCAACCGCGCGACAAGGCCTTGGGACAATTTGATGCCTTTCTGGCAGAGTATCACACAAGGCCGCCCGCCAAGGCGTGCCTTAAGGCCCGGTAAGTCTGTGTGTGGATGGCGAAAAGATCCCGGAATCAAAAACGGGTCATCTTCGAAATCTGGGTCGATTGAAATATCGACAATGACCGGCGCGCCTGGCGTGCCGATCAGGCGCAAAAGTTGAGCAGTGGTGATTTCGTTTGGGGCAGCCATGAGCATGCATCCTTTGATCTGGAAACATGCGAACGTTGGGCTGGCGCCTCACGGGGTGTTCGCGGATACCCCTAAACAAGTTGATACCGAGCGAATGCGCTTGGCGTCAAGTCCGATCGCTGCCGTTGAGGCGCTCGGTCGTATATGTAAGCAGTGAAAACCTATAGAAATACGGTTACGGGCGAGGGGATGTTTATGCGCTGTGTTGCATCGTACCTTGAGTTAATGCAGCGCCGTGCCGCCAAGCATCACTGCCATAGCGTTTGCCGGTAACAGGCCAAGCTGTTCAAATAACGTCAAGGAATCAACGCCGCTGTAAATTTCGACCATCCGGTGTGCATCAAAGCGGGCGATGAATTGATTGGAGACATGAACTGGGTCGCCGGTATCGATTGCGTGGCTTTTGACTTCGACAAGGGCGGATAACCAATCGTCTTGTTGAACGGTCACGGGATAAGACACTTCGATAGGTCCCAGCATCGCGCGCACCATGGTGACGAGTTCAGCCATTTCATCAGCCGCAAAGGGTATATCGCCCATAATTCCGCGTGTGCGTGCGTCAGGCGCCAGCAGTTCAGGAATCGCGTCCAAATTGCCGTTCACCCACACTTCTTCGAACCACGCTTTTAGGGTTTTGATTTTGTGAGGCATGCATGCAAATCCAAATCATCTGTGTGTCACACACCGAATACGCATCTACTCTTAAAACTTGTTGAATTTTTGGAAGAAAGTGCAGGCTTCTGTTGCCAGGTGCCTGCGAACCCCGCCTTACGCGGCTAGGCATAAGGACTTAAGTTTCGATATTAGGAACAGCTTACGCTGCTACTGCCATCGGAGCACGATTGTCATTTGCAATTGTACAAGTTTCGCCGGTAACGGTGGCAGACAGCCGAGACAAAGCAAAACCCCTTTAGACGTCCGTCGATCCTATTTCGACCCCATGATCCCAAATGAAAGGATGTGTTGGTGGAGTCGCCGGGTACCGCCCCCGGGTCCGATCCGCTTATTACGAGCGCGTTTATGTCCATAGCCCCGAAGGACATGGTTTATATAGGTCAACCACGGGGGGGATGCAATCTGCGAGACCCTGAATGGCATAAGTTTTTGCAGTTACTGATGAAAAATTTGAATTAACTTCAATCAGTATCCACCTGTATTTAAATGAATTTACAGATTAGCAAGCAACAGCCACGCGGACAAAGCCGTTTCGATTCCGCCAAAGATTAAGACCTTTCGCACCGGCGGTTTATCAAAAATTAGCGACAAGACGCGCCCAAGGGCCGCACCCGCAAAAGCAAATCCAATCATCGCATAGGCAAGCGGCGCACCAAGTCTGATCGCAGCCAACCCTGCCACCACAAACAAGCCGCCAACGCTGGCGCGCATTTCGCTAAGGCCCATGGTGCTTTTGGTCGGGGCGAGGTCAAGCGCCTCCGCGGTAAAACGCGGCGCGATAAAACCAAAGAGGCCAAAACCGATGGTTAGCAACGCCGCGACGATGTTTAGAAAATCTATCATGTCACGTCAGTTAGGGCGCGCGCACCACCAAAGCAAGGTTTGGGGTCAAGTAGACGCGTGTTCCTTTTGCGCGCGGGCACTGACCACAGTGTGGGCCAATTTGCGCGTGTAGGCGGCAAGTTCGACAAGGCTTGCATCAGTTTTGGCCGCATCCTGTGCTTGCAGCGCGTCTGCAATGTCAGTGTGCAGCGCGACGATCGCTTCGCGGGAACGGGCGGTGAATGTGATCATGTTCATCAAGGGCTGCATCGCCTCAACAGCGCCCGCCAATTGATAGCTAAGGACTTTGTTGCCAGCACCATCCACGAGCGCACGGTGAAACGTCACATCTGAGGCACAAAATGCCTCGTCCGTCAGGCCGGGCTGGGATTGGCGGTGAATTTCGGCGCGCATGGTGGCCAGTTGATCCGGGGTGCGCCGTTCTGCTGACAAAGGTGCGCAGGCGCGTTCCAACGCATAGCGCGCCTCGCAGGCGACATCAAAACTGACGGCGTTCATCGACAAAAGCAGCGTTGAGGTCGTGACCTGCTGGTCATAGGCCTCTTCAAAACGCAGCCGGTTCACAAAGGCACCACCCGTGGCACCACGCTGGGTGCGGATCAGGGATTGCGCGGCCAGCCGCTTCAAAGCTTCGCGCACAGTCGGGCGGGACACTTCGAATTGATCGGCCAGCTCTGCCTCGCTGGGCAGGCGCTGATCGACGATCAGATCACCCGCAACAATGGCATCACGGATCGCTTGGGCGATCTGGGCCGACAAATCTTTGGAACTGTTGGGATCAATTTTCATTTGTCATACATATTAATGTCTGACATTTAAACTATCAAGCATTGAGTCGGCCAATGTCAGGGAGGACATATGTCGCATCTTATCCGTTCCACACTGTGGTTGAGCTTTTTCGGCGCGATTTTAGCGGCGTGGTGGATGATGTATGCCATGTCCGTTTCTATGGACCTTGATCTGTTAGGACGGCCCGGTGAAATGGGCGCGCGTATGGCCGCTATGGACCCACGTATGCCGACGGATATGCCGATGGCGCGGTTTGGGCCGTTGTTTGCCATGTGGGCGATCATGATGGCGGCGATGATGTTGCCGACGCTGGTGCCGACCTTGCGCAGCTACGAAGACTTAATGGTCAGTGCGGACGGCACGCGCGCTGGCTGGGGCGGTGTGATCCTTGGTTATTTTGTGGTGTGGGTCGGGTTTGCCGCCTTGATCACTGCGGTGCAGTTGGGGCTGCTGTTTGGTGGCATTGTCGATATGCTGGGTATCGCCAAAACCAACGTGTTTGCAGGGCTGTTGTTGGTTGCTGTTGGGGCCTTCCAATTCACCCGCGCCAAAGAAATTTGCCACGGGGTGTGTCACTCGCCCATGATGTATTTCCTTGGGCATTGGCGCACAGGCATGGCGGGGGGCTTTCGGATGGGCCTTGGCCTTGGGGCGTTCTGTGTTGGATGTTGCTGGGGCTTTATGGCGCTGGGATTTGTCGGCGGGGTGATGAGCCTGGCTTGGATGGGTCTTGCCACGTTGTTTATGGTTCTCGAAAAGTTGCCCCAAGTGGGGCATGTTATCACAAAACCTATGGGGGCGATCCTGATCGCCGCTGGTCTGGCCGTTCTGGTCTGGCCCTTTATCGCAGGAGCTTGAAATGGCCGTAACACGACGTCCCGACGCAGACCGCTTGCCGATCAGCCAACGCATCGACAGCCGCATGCCCAATCCGGGGCGGCGCAAAATGACGCCAACCGAATGGGCGATCAAGGGCGAGCTGTTCCTGAATTGTTCGTGCGAGCTGTTCTGCCCTTGCGTGGTTTCGCTGGGCGCACACCCGCCCACCGAAGGGCACTGTCACGCTTGGATGGCCATCGCCATCGACGAAGGCCACTTTGAAGGCGAAGACCTGTCAGGTCTGAACGTGGGCCTTATGGTCGAAATTCCGGGACGCATGGGCGAGGGCGGCTGGCGCGTCGCGGCCTATGTGGACGAACGAGCAAGCGGCAAAGCTTATAACGGCATTTTACAGATTTTCTCGGGCGCGGCGGGCGGCACAACAGGGCTGTTCACCATGTTGGTCAGCGACATCGTGGGCGCCGAGCGCGAAAAGGTCGAAATCGTGCGCGATGGTAAAAAGCGCGGTCTATACATTGGGCGCAAAATTCAGGGTGAGATCGAAATGATCACCGGAAAATCAGAAGATCACCCTGTCATGATCACCAACTCGAAATACTGGATGGGCCCTGACATCATTGCGGCGCGCGGCGTGAAATCCAAGGTGCGTGATTATGGTCGTATCTGGGACTTTGGTGGCAAATCTGCGGAAATCTGCCCGATCGATTGGAAAGGCCCCAAACCATGATCGACGCGGGGTATGTCCGTTTGATGACGCGCTATAATGCGTGGCAAAATCGACAACTGAAAGAGATGCTCGGCGGAATGGACGATGCAGCATTGCGCGTGGAACGCGGGGCGTTCTTTGGCTCGATCATGGGAACTTTGAACCACATTCTGTGGGCCGACATGTTGTGGATGAACCGCTTTGATCCGCGCATTCCCGCCCCCGACGAAGGCAGTGACCACCTGAGCGTCACACCGACGTTTGCAGTCTGGGGCGCGGAACGCTTTCGCTTGGATGGCGCGTTTCGCATGTGGGCGGACACGCTGCGCAGTATTGATCTGAAAGAACAAATTGTGTGGTATTCCGTCACCGCCGAAAGCGACATGCAGGCGTCAAAAGAAATGTGCGTGGTACATTTACTCAACCACCAGACCCATCATCGTGGTCAGGTCCATGCGATGATGACGGCGGCGGGGCTAAAGGCCCCAGTGACGGATCTTGTCTTTTTACCCGAGGATGCCTGATGTCGGTGATTTCTACCTCGCGGCGTCTGCGACGCACGCCGTTTTCTGAAGGCGTCGAGGCGGCAGGCGTTTCGGCCTATACCGTCTATAATCGGATGTTGCTGCCCACGGTTTTTGAAAGCGTCGAGGCGGATTACCATCACCTAAAACGCGCCGTGCAAGTGTGGGATGTATCCTGCGAGCGGCAAGTGGAATTGCGCGGCCCGGATGCTGGGCGGTTGATGCAAATGCTGACCCCACGCGATTTGCGCCGGATGTTGCCGGGGCAGTGTTATTATGTGCCTATCGTGGACGAAACGGGTGGCATGTTGAATGACCCTGTCGCAGTAAAGCTAAGCGAAGACCGCTGGTGGATTTCCATTGCAGATTCCGATCTTTTGTTGTGGGTCAAAGGCATTGCCAACGGGTATCGGTTGGATGTTTTGGTGGACGAGCCCGACGTGTCACCTTTGGCTGTGCAGGGCCCAAAGGCCGAAGACTTGGTGGCGCGTGTCTTTGGCGAGCGTGTCCGTGATATCCGGTTCTTCAAGTTCGATATGTTCCAATACGAAGGCTATGACATGGCTGTGGCACGATCGGGCTATTCCAAGCAGGGCGGCTTTGAAATCTATGTCGAAGGATCTGAAATTGGTATGCCGTTGTGGAACGAGTTGTTCGCAACTGGCGCTGATTTGGATGTGCGCGCGGGCTGCCCAAACGGGATCGAACGGATCGAGGGGGGCTTGATGAGTTATGGCAACGACATGACGGATGACAACACGCCTCATGAATGTGGGCTGGGTCGGTTTTGCGATACGCAAACGGCGATTGGGTGTATCGGGCGCGATGCTTTGTTGCGTGTCTCCAAGGAGGGGCCCGTGCAGCAGGTTCGTCCGATTGCGATCGATGGCGGTGCTGTAGCGCGATGCGACAGGCCTTGGCCGATTTATGGTGGCGGCAAGAAAGTCGGTCAGATCACCAGTACGGCTTGGTCACCTGATTTTTCAACCAACGTGTCCATTGGCATGGTGCGTATGACCCATTGGGATGTGGGCACAGCATTGGAGGTTGAAACCCCTGACGGGATGCGGCGCGCGACAGTTAGGGACGCATTCTGGCTGTGACAGGGCGGGAACGAGGGGCCAGCCCCTCGCGCTCCCCGAGGTATTTATAACCCAAAGAAAGAGGGCGAACCGCCCGGACTGGAGAGCGATATGTTTGATGCACTGGTGGTGAGCAAGGATGAAGACAGCGGCAAGACGTCGGCGGCGGTGACGCAATTGGGGCTGGAGGATTTGCCGGCAGGTGATGTGACAGTTGCGGTTGAATATTCCACGGTAAATTACAAAGACGGTTTGTGTGTCGGCCCCGGTGGCGGTTTGGTGCGCAATTATCCCCATGTTCCGGGCATCGATTTTGCTGGCACGGTCGAGGCGTCGGATGATGATCGTTATAAGCCCGGCGATAAGGTTGTGTTGACAGGATGGCGTGTGGGCGAGGCGCATTGGGGCGGCTATGCCCAAAAGGCACGCGTGAAGGCTGATTGGTTGGTGCCTTTGCCCGATGGTTTGGACACTCGTGCGGCGATGGCTGTGGGTACGGCGGGTTTCACGGCTATGTTGGCTGTGATGGCGCTGGAAGATCATGGCATCAAGGACGGTCCTGTGTTGGTGACGGGTGCTGCGGGTGGTGTCGGTTCGGTTGCCACAGCCATTCTGGCCAACCTTGGCCATAAGGTTGCCGGTGTAACGGGACGGCCCGAAACGGCTGATTACCTTACCTCGCTTGGTGCATCCCAAATTGTATCGCGCGAAGAGATCAACGAAACCGTCAAACGCCCGCTTGAAGCGGAGACGTGGGGCGGCTGTGTCGATGCAGTGGGCGGCGCGATGTTGGCGCGTGTGCTGGGCCAAATGCAATACGGCGCCAGCGTTGCCGCCGTTGGATTGGCGGGCGGGGCTGGGTTGCCGGGCACCGTCATCCCGTTTTTGCTGCGTGGCGTAAACCTGTTGGGCATCGATTCCGTGATGCAGCCCTTTGACAACCGCATGCGCGCTTGGAAACGCATCGCCTCGGATTTGCCGATGGATAAGCTTGAGGCGATGATCCAACCCGCCACTTTGTCTGACTTGCCGCAGCTTGGCGTCGACATTCTACAGGGTCAGGTCAAGGGCCGCGTTGTTGTCGACGTCAACGCCTGATTAAAACTGCGCGCGCCTGTGGTCTTGGACGGTCGCGCGCTTTTTGGGGTTGTTGCTGGATGCCTTCGCACGCACTTTGTTGGCGTAACCACGCCGCAGGAGAACCGACATGACTGCTTACGACGACCAGAACATCTTTGCCAAAATCCTGCGCGGGGAAATCCCTTCGATCAAGGTGTTTGAGGACGATGACACGTTGTGTTTTATGGATATCATGCCGCGCAGCGACGGACATTGTTTGGTGATCCCCAAAACACCTTGCCGCAATGTGCTGGACGCCAATGACGCGCAATTGGCTGCCGTGATGTCGACCGTACGCCGTGTTTCAAACGCCGCGATGGCAGGGTTTGAGGCTGATGGCATCACGCTGCAGCAGTTCAACGAAGATGCGGGCGGCCAAGAAGTCTATCACCTGCATTTTCACATCCATCCGCGCCATGCAGGCGTGGCTTTGCGCGCCCCGGGTAAGATGGGTGACATGGATGCAATCAACGCCAATGCCGCCAAAATCCGCGATGCTCTTTGATCGAAGATTAGGTAACTTGGCGATCTGATTAAGTAAATTAAAAGTGTAATTTTAGTGCCCTGTGTTACGCTGTGTGAATAACACAATAAAAAAGTAATAATCAGGGAACAGTGAATATGGCATTAGAACCACCTCTCACAAAACTGCCGATTAAGACGGCAGATAATGGTTTTTATCGCGGCTTTAGCATGGACGTCACCTTGGTGAGTAAAGTCATCATCAGTGTGCTGGTCGTTTGGTGTATTTTTTGGCCAACGCAATCGGGCAATGTCTTAAGCGGGCTTAACAGCGTCATACTGGCGAATTTCGCGGCGTGGTATATTTGGGTCGTGGCCTTTTTCATCATCGTCTGTCTGGGGCTTGCGCTTTGGCCCGCGGCGGGGCGAATGAACCTTGGCCAACCGGGTGAAACGCCGGAGTTTTCAAATTTTTCGTGGTTTTCGATGATGTTCGGGGCCGGGATTGGTGTCGGCATGCTGACGTGGGCTGTAGCTGAACCTGTATCGCATTTTGCATCCAACCCCGAGACCATTAAGGGTCTGACCACGGGTGGAGCTGCGGACAATGTGCGTATGGCCTATAAATGGTCGTTCCTACATTGGGGCCTTGGTGCGTGGGCGTGTTACGCTGTCGCGGGTCTGTCGTTGGCGTTTTTTAGCTATCGTCGTGGTTTGCCGCTGACGATCCGGTCAGCGATGACGCCTTTGTTTGGGGCAAAACTGTCGGGTGTCTTGGGTCACATCATTGATATCGTTGCTGTGGTTGCGACCATCTTGGGTGTTGCGCAAACGCTGGGCTTTGGGGTTGATCAGTTCGTTGCCGGGCTGACCCGGATCGGGATCGGCGGTCTTGTGGACGGCGAGGGGGCAGCGAACTTTGTTGGGATCGTTGTCGCCTTGCTTGTTATCATGGGGCTTTCGACCTTGTCGGCACTGTCTGGTGTGGGCAAAGGGATCAAGTGGCTGTCTAACATCAACATGGTTCTTAGCATCGTCTTGCTTGGGTTCTTTATCATCTTTGGGGCCACTTGGTTTGGCGCATCAGCGATTGTCGTCGGCATCTGGGACTATCTGGTCGCATTGCCAGCCATGAGCTTTAACGTCTGGTCTTCGGACGGTGTTGAAGGATCAGAAAGCTTCTTGCTGACGCAGTGGCAGGGCTGGTGGCCCGTGTTCTACTGGGCATGGTGGATCGCGTTTGCGCCGTTCGTAGGTCTGTTCCTTGCACGCATCTCGCGCGGGCGCAGCATCCGTGAATTTGTGCTGGGTGCGATGATTGTGCCTGCGCTGATGTGTTTCGTGTGGTTCGCGTGGGCCGGTGGCACTGCCATCGATCTAGAACTCAATGGCGGCGCAAATGGCGTGATCTTTGATGCAAGCAATGGCGACAAGATTTTTGCCATGACCGAATTCATGCTGGCACCTATTGCGCAAGCCCTGTCATGGGCCATGGCGATGCTGATCGTGATCTTGTTGATGACCTTCCTTGTGACGTCTGCGGACAGCGCTGTGCTGATCGTGAACACGATCAATGCGGCCGGCGACGAAGGTCCGAAATCGCGCCCACACATCCTGTTCTGGGGGGCAGCCTTGGCGCTTGTGGTGGGTGGCTTGCTGCTTTCAGGTGGCACAACGGCCATTCAAACCGCGATGGTGATCGGCGCGCTGCCGTTTTCGTTGGTGATGGTGTTGATGTGTATTTCGCTGATCAAAGCAATTTACAACGACACACGTCGCGAAGCGGCTGGCGTTCCAAGCGTACATTCCGAGATCGATGGCGCGACGGGTAACGGCATGCTGCCTGCAGAATAAGGCTGCAACCGGCGTAAAAAAATATGGCCCCAAACTTGGAAAAGTTTGGGGCTTTATTGATCCGTGCACAGCGGTGGAACCAAAGCCACGGCACTCAATTCATCGCCGTCTTGCGCGGTTGCAGTCAGTGGTCTTTTATCGCTTTCAAAAAGTTCTTCTCAAATGTTTCTATCTCTATCAACATATTGCTTAATTTCTTTTTGAGAGGCGGGTTGGGGGCACAAAGTAATGCCTTTTGAACATCTTTACCCGCTTGTCGCACGGACTTGCGTGCGTTCTTCATTGTCGTTTCAATATCGGCCATAAGTCGTAATCCTTCTATGCATCCATCAAAAAATATCGAAGTAATCTACTTCGCGATAATGAATGCATACATCCCAGGCGCCGATCAAGTATTTGACACAAAATACCCCGCGACGCCTAAGGCATCCAAGGACGTAACCCAAGTGCAGTGAAAGCCGGGTCACATCCTCGCGCACGGCATGCTTGCACGCCGCGCTCTTTACAGTAGATTTGCTTCGGTCCAAATCAAGGCCTGACCGCATGGCCCTCGACCTCGATTTTACGCACGCAGTGCTCAGCGTTCTTTCGAAACGCCCCTACAATGTCAGGGGATGTATTTAGAACTCAAGCCGCCGTTAGGTCACTACAACGAAATACTTTTCGCAAGTTTCTTGAATTTCATTTCGCTGCTCTGCACTTCATTCATGATTTTGCTAACGTCTTTCTCGACAGCTTTGGTTGGGGAAAAAACCACCACTTCCATCATGTCTTTGCGCGCCTTTTCCATACTCTTGAGTGCCGCGCTGATCGCTTGTTTTGCATCTTTCGCCATTATCTCTAGCCTTTCAAAAAATCGTATAAAATTGATGAAGTAACAAACCTTCAATTACTGACTATGCATATTTGGAAGGTGTCGTTCAAGTCTTGGGCCCGGGACCCTGTGGCGTGGACCGGCGCACGATCCGCTATTGCATGCCTAATCCATTGTCGTAACCTAGCAACGACCACTTATAAGGCCTGACCCCATGACACTCGACCTCGACTTTGTCCGCGCGCAGTTTCCTGCTTTCGCCGAACCCTCGCTACAGGGCCAAGCATTTTTCGAAAACGCCGGCGGTAGCTATACCTGCGGCGCAGTGATCGACCGCCTGACGCGGTTTTACACGCAGCGCAAAGTGCAGCCCTATGCGGATTATGAGGCCTCGCGCCTTGGCGGTGCAGAAATGGACGAGGCACGCATACGTATGGCGGCGATCCTTGGTGTAGAGGATGACGAATTGTCCTTTGGGCCATCCACCACGCAGAACACCTATGTTCTGGCACAAGCATTTGCGCAGATGATGCAGCCGGGTGAGGCGATCATCGTGACCAATCAAGATCATGAGGCCAACACCGGCCCATGGCGCCGCCTTGCCGATCGCGGCATCGACGTGCGTGAATGGAAGGTCGATCCCGGCACAGGCCATTTGGATCCTGCCGCGCTCGAAGAGCTGTTGGACGACACCGTGCGTCTTGTCTGTTTTCCACATTGCTCAAACGTGGTGGGCGAGATCAATCCCGTGACCGAGATCACGGCATTGGCCCACGCAGCGGGTGCCTTTGTGTGCGTGGATGGCGTATCATATGCGCCGCACGGGTTTGCGGATGTTGGGGCGTTGGGGCCTGATATCTATTTGTTTTCGGCCTATAAAACCTATGGGCCGCATCAAGGTTTGATGGTAATCCGCCGCGCGCTTGGTGAATTGCTGCCCAATCAGGGGCACTATTTTAACGCCGGATCTTTGTACAAACGGTTCACCCCCGCAGGTCCGGATCACGCGCAAATTGCGGCCTGTGCAGGCATGGCGGATTATGTTGACGCGCTTTTTGCCCACCACGGCGGCGATGCAAAGGCCACTGCGGCTGAACGCGGGCATATGGTGCATGACCTGATGCGCGCGCGCGAAGTCACCGCGCTTGCGCGCGTTATGGATGCCCTGAAGGGGCGCAACGATCTGCGTATCATCGGCCCGACAGATGCCGAAACGCGCGCGCCTACAATTGCCCTAGACCTTGCGCGTGACCCAGTGGCTGTGGCGGCGCAATTGGCGGATCACGGCATTATGGCGGGGGGCGGTGATTTCTATGCCACGCGCGCGTTGCAGGCCATGGGCGTGGATGCAGAACGCGGCGTGCTGCGCTTGTCGTTCACCCATTACACCAACGACGCCGAGGTTGATCAGCTGCTAAATGCGCTCGACGCTGTACTTTAAACGACATCCGTTGATCCAAATAACTGTGCGCTGCGTATCATTGTTAACAAAAGGATAACGGGTGTGAGCAGCTCTGCGATTATTATGTGGTTTCGCCGCGATTTACGGCTGAGCGACCATGCGGCCTTGAATGCTGCGTGTGCCAGCGGGCGTGCGGTTATCCCGGTTGTGATCCGTGACGCCAACGTCACCGACCTTGGGGCAGCACCGAAATGGCGTTGGGGCTTGGGTGTGGAGCACCTGAACCAGTCGTTGAACGCCAAAGGCAGCCGTTTGATTTACCGAAGCGGAGATGCCTTGCACGTGTTGCGCGCTCTAATCCAAGAAACCGGGGCAGGGGCAGTCTATTGGTCGCGTCTGTATGACCCTGCAGCCGTGGCACGCGACAAAGCAATCAAATCCGCGCTAAAACAAGATGGTATCGAGGCCCGTAGCTTTGGCGGTCACCTGATGTTTGAACCTTGGACGGTCGAGACCAAGATGGGCGGTTATTACAAAGTTTACACCCCGTTCTGGAATGCAGTGAAGACGCGCGATGTTGACACACCTTTGCCCACGCCAAGCACTATCGCAAAGCCGGACACATGGCCCAACAGTGAAGCGCTTGCTGATTGGAACCTTGGCGCTGACATGCGACGTGGCGCTGCCGTTGTGCGACCGCATGTGCGCCTTGGCGAAGGCGCGGCCCAAGATCGGCTTGGCCTGTTTATCGCAGAAAAAGTCGCGACTTACGACGAAGGGCGCAACTTACCGGGTGCGGATGGTACCTCAAATTTGTCCGAAAACCTCGCACTTGGGGAAATCAGCCCGCACCAGTGCTGGCATGCAGGCCAACGCGCGCGCAACGAGGGCAAACCGGGTGCAGAAACCTTTCTAAAAGAACTGGTCTGGCGCGAGTTTGCCTATCATCTAATGCACTATACACCACATATTCTGGATCAGAATTGGAAGCCGGATTGGGATGCATTCCCTTGGAATGCGACCGAAACAAACGAAGTCATCGCTTGGAAACAAGGGCGCACGGGTTTGGCCTTTGTTGATGCCTCCATGCGCGAAATGTACGTGACCGGGCGCATGCACAACCGCGGGCGGATGATTGTGGCAAGTTACCTGACAAAACACCTGCTAACCCATTGGCACATCGGAAAAAAGTGGTTCGAAGACTGCTTGATCGATTGGGACCCGGCGGCCAATGCAATGGGTTGGCAATGGTCTGCTGGATCTGGGCCAGACGCTACGCCATATTTCCGCGTGTTCAATCCAGCCACGCAACTCGATAAATTCGACAAGAACCGGGATTACGCAACCCGCTGGATCGCCGAAGGGTACAGCGCTCCGCACCAAGACGCGCTGAGCTTTTTTGACGCCATTCCGCGCAGTTGGGCACTGCGTGCAACAAACAGTTATCCAAGCCCCATCGTTCCAGCCGACGAAGGACGCAAACGCGCGCTGGGTGCTTACGAAAACAGGGGTTTTTGATGTCGCGAAATTGCAAATGCCCGGCCTTGTGCACAACTGCGCCGGAAAAACGCTGTGATGCATACAAATGACCTGTAAGTACCTGCAAATAAGCTATTTTATGGGAAACCCACACGCATCCGCTTGTGCGGTAAACTTGGGCTGGATAGCCTGCGAAACGTGGAACTTGGAGAAAGCATGATCAAGACGTCTACGACCGGCGAACAGGGTTTGCCGCGCTACTTTGTTCGCGCTTTCGCGATGGTGCAGGGCATAAACACTGGAAGGGTGGATTTCGTATTGCCCGACGGGCGCCATTTCCGTGCCGAAGGGCCGAATCCCGGCCCCATTGCCGAACTGCACATCCACAACGACGATCTATTTGCACGTTTGATCCGCGAAGGGGACCTTGGGTTTTGCGATGCCTATCTTGATGAATGGTGGAGCACACCCGACTTGCAGGCCTTTATGGATTGGGTGCACGCGGACAATGACGACATTTATGACGGCTTTCCCGGCATGGGTTTTGTGCGTAATTTCGAAAAGTTTCGCTTTTGGTTGCAACGTAACCACCGCGAACAAGCACGTAAGAACATCAGCTATCACTATGATTTAGGTAACGAATTTTACGGTCTGTGGTTGGATGACACGATGACCTATTCCTCGGCTTTGTTTGAAACGGGCCAAGAAAGCCATGAGGCTGCGCAGATCGCAAAATATGCCAGCATGGTGGATCAAATGGGCGTTCAACCCGGCGATCATGTTCTGGAAATTGGCTGCGGGTGGGGCGGATTTGCGGAGTACGCTGCAAAAGAACGCGGTTTAAAGGTGACCGGGCTGACGATCAGTCAAGAGCAGTTTAACTACGCTCAAGAACGTATTGAAAAAGCAGGGCTTTCAAGGCTTGTAGATTTTAAGTTGCAGGACTATCGCGATGAAGCTGGCACCTATGACGGCATCGCATCGATTGAGATGTTCGAGGCCGTCGGTCAAAAATACTGGCCGACCTATTTCGACACGGTGCGTGAGCGCCTGAAACCGGGTAAAACTGCGACGCTGCAAATCATTACCGTGCAGGACAAGCGTTGGGACGTTTATCAACGGGGCGTGGATTTTATCCAAAAATACATCTTTCCCGGCGGCATGTTGCCAAGCCGCTCAGCGCTACGCGATCAAATTGTGAAGGCTGGGCTTGGCATCGAGCGGTCGGTTGAATTTGGTCAAAGCTACAACATCACGCTGCGTCGCTGGCATGAAACCTTCAACGAAAAATGGGACCAAATTGCCGAAATGGGCTTTGACGACCGTTTCCGCCGAATGTGGAATTTTTATCTGACGT
Organism: Tateyamaria sp.; assembly: GCF_039940735.1. Taxonomy (GTDB): domain Bacteria; phylum Pseudomonadota; class Alphaproteobacteria; order Rhodobacterales; family Rhodobacteraceae; genus Tateyamaria. The sequence goes on along the minus strand of NZ_JBDVGB010000052.1, from coordinate 37,327 downwards.
CTTGCGCTGCGACCTTTGAAAGTGCCAATTGTGACGTAACGCAGATTACGATCAAACGCCCCGGATAAAGTCATGAAGGAATATCGCTATGCCTGACGCAGCCAAACTTGTGGGCGGTTTAGGCATCGCTATCCTTGCGTTTATCGTGTCGGGCATGATCATGCCATTGTTCGAAGAAGACATGAACTTTGGCTATTTCACCCATGTGAATGTCGTCGTTGGATTTCTGGTTGGATGGATCGTGATGGGCAGTCGCGCGGGACGGGGCATCGTTTCGGCCGTGAATGTGGGCCTGACCAGTTCAGTGGTGTTGGTGTTTTGGGGGCTGTTCATCCAATCGTGTAACGAAATGACGCGATTGGCGATGAGGAACCGCTATGACGGTCCATTCGAAGCGTTGACAGCGATTTTCGAAATAGGCGCCGAATGGGCGTTGTTGATGGCCACCGTACCGATTTGGGCGACGCTGCTTATAGGTGGCGCAATTGTCGGATTCGCCACCGAGTTTGCTTGGCGCACCTGGCGGTAAAAATATGAAAAATTTGTTTTTTTATGGCACGTTGCGCCATAGGGCCCTGTTAGAAACGGTGATTGGCCGTGCGGGCGATGGATTGGATGTTGCGCATGCGGTGCTGCCCGGCCATGCGGTCTTGGCGGCCCGAGACGGACCATTTCCTGTGCTAATCCGCGATCCTGCCTCGCGGGCGGAAGGCATTGTCGTACGCGGTCTGACGGATCAAGATATCGCGCGCTTCGACTTTTACGAAGCCGGGTTTGATTATGATTTGCAACGTCTGACCTTAGAAAGTGGTGAGGTCGCTGAGGTCTATGTCCCGGCCCCTGACGCTTGGGCAACGGACGGCCCATGGGACTTAGACGCATGGGCGCGCGATTGGGCCGGGATGAGCGTGGCCGCCGCCCACGAAGTCATGGACGGCTTTGGCACGCTGACACCCCAAGAGATTTCCGACCGCTTTGCGCGCATACGCACACGAGCTTGGTCGAACGTGCTGGCGCAAAACAGCCGCCACGGGGCAGGGGTGCTGCGCGGCAAGGTTGAGATCATCGATCGAAAACGTGCCCACACCAACTTTTTCGGGCTCGATGAAATTACGCTGCGCCACGAAACTTTTGATGGCGCGATGTCCGACCCCGTCCAGCGCGCTGTGTTTATTTCATCAGATGCGACCATCGTCTTGCCTTATGATCCTGTTCGCGACCGAGTGTTGTTGGTCGAACAAATCCGCCTTGGCCCTATTGGTCGCGGTGATCCGGTGGTGTGGCAGATGGAACCTGTGGCCGGCTTGATCGATCCCGGCGAAACGCCAGAGGCCGCAGCCCACAGAGAGGCGCAAGAAGAGGCCGCATTGACCTTTTCGTCGCTCGAAGCCGTCGGGGAATGCTATGCCTCGCCCGGAGCGGCCACTGATTTCTTTCACCTTTTTGTGGGTCTGTGCGATTTGCCAGACACCGCCCATCGTATCGGCGGCGAAGCTGACGAAGGTGAAAACATCCGCAGTCATATCCTGTCGTTCGATGAATTGCTAACGTTGGCCGAGGACCGCCGCACCGCCAATGCGCCGCTGACTTTGCTGACCTATTGGCTGGCGCATCATCGCGCACGCTTGCGCGTCTCATAGGAAAAATTCGCACGCTTGCGTGTACCGCAGGAAAACTTGCGCGCCTGCGCGTCATGTAAAAGCGTCTGCACGTTTACGCGCCTTTAAAACAATCTGGACGGCTGCGCGTCTCAAAAAGTTACCGCGTGGGTCTACACGTCCCACAAATCACCGCGTAACCGGCAATGTGGTGCCAAAGGTTGATCGCCCAACCGTGCATGAAAGGTTGAGGTCGCGCAGCGGCATCGCTACAGCTTGACGCAACACTATCCATAAGGACGACCCCTATGCGCTTTTCCCCTGATCTGGCCGCTGCTGTTGGAAATACGCCCCTCATCAAGCTGCGCCAAGCCAGCGAAGAGACAGGGTGCACCATTCTTGGCAAAGCTGAGTTCATGAATCCCGGCCAGTCGGTCAAGGATCGCGCCGCACTGTCGATGATCAATCATGCAGTGGCCTCGGGTGAATTGCGCCCCGGAGGCACGATTGTCGAAGGCACGGCTGGGAACACCGGCATCGGTTTGGCGCTGGTTGGCGCGTCTATGGGGTTCAAAACGGTGATCGTGATCCCAGAAACCCAAAGCCAAGAAAAGAAAGACATGTTGCGCCTTGCCGGGGCGGATTTGATCCAAGTTCCGGCAGCGCCCTACCGCAATAAAAACAACTTCATTCACTATTCTGAACGTTTGGCTAAGGAACTGGCGAAAACGGAACCCAATGGCGTAATCTGGGCCAACCAATTTGACAATGTCGCCAACCGGCAGGCCCATATCGACACAACAGGCCCCGAAATCTGGGAACAGACCGGCGGTAAAGTTGACGGCTTTGTCTGTGCGTGCGGATCGGGTGGTACACTTGCGGGTGTGGCGGACGTCTTGCAGCCCAAGGGTGTCAAAATTGGTTTGGCTGATCCGGACGGCGCTGGTCTGTTCAGCTATTACACCACTGGTGAAATCGCGATGGAAGGTGGGTCAATTGCCGAAGGCATCGGTCAGGTGCGCATCACGAAAAACCTCGAAGGGTTCAAACCCGATTTCAGCTATAATGTGTCGGACGCAGAGGCGCTGCCCATTGTCTTTGACCTTTTACAGAACGAAGGATTGTGCATGGGCGCATCCACTGGCGTCAACGTGGCCGGTGCGATCCGTCTGGCCAAGGATTTGGGGCCGGGCCACACTATCGTGACGATCCTGTGTGATTTTGGCACGCGCTATCAATCCAAACTGTTTAACCCCGATTTTCTCAAGGAAAAGGGATTGCCGGTGCCCGATTGGTTGGATCGCGGGCCCGCCAGCATTCCCGGTGTGTTTGAGGACGTCTAATGACGCGCACAGCGTTTGGGTGGGTTCTGACGGTATGTCTTGTTGCGTTCTGGTCCGTTATGGCCGCTGCACAGACAACGACGCCGGACTATTTGGCATGGGAAAAAGTAGCGCAACGCGCCGAGGCAGCTGTCGAGGTCTCGCAGGCCTCTGACAATGCGTTTGACGCGTTGCGGGCAGAAGTCGCGGATTGGCGTCAGCAATTTCAAACGCAACTGTCCGCCAATGACAGCCGGCTTGATACTTTGCGCGAACAGATTGCTTCGCTAGGTCCCTTGCCGGAGGAAGGTACGACAGAAGCCCCTGAATTGGCCGCGCGTCGCGCTGAGTTAGACAGCCAACTTGAGCGCATGATCACCCCACGCCGCACTGCCGAAGAAGCGTTCAGCCGCGCCAATGGTGTCATCGCCGAGATCGACGGGATACTGCGTGATCGTCAGGCGCAAGAATTGCTTAATCGAGGGCCACTGCCGATTAACCCGGCCAATTGGCCAACGGCTTATCACCATATTGGCGACACCGTCAGCGAAACGATTGGCGGCGCACAAAGCGCCATCGAAAACCCGATACGTCTGGCGGCGGCGCAAAACAATCTGCCCGTCATAATTTTGCTGTTCGTAGTTGGGATCGTCCTTTTGGTGCGTTCTCGCAAATGGTCGGAATTGCTTGCGGATCGGGTCCAGTTGGGCGCCAGCGACGCGACGGGCGGCATTGCGGGATTCCTTGTGTCTTTGGGGCAAATCTTGCTTCCCATGCTGGGCCTTTGGGCCTTGATCCGCGCGATCGGCGCAACCGAAATGTTCGGCCCTCGCGGTCAATTGCTTTTGGACGCCTTGGAACCCGTGGGGCTGGTTTTGCTGTTCTCGCTATGGCTTGCCGGTCGCTTTTTCCCGAAAGGCAACATCGTTCGCAGCCCACTGCCGCTGCCCAGCGAACGTCGGACTGAGGGACGCATTTACACCTGTTTCCTTGGAATGGTGTGGGGATTGGCCCTGCTGCTTGAGCGCTTTTCGGAATATGAAAGCTATGCACCGGCAGCAAGCGCAGTTCTGCATTTCATACTGATCTGTGTCGCCTCGTTGCTGATCATTCGTCTTGGATGGTTGGTGCGCCGGGCCGTGCGCGGTGCAGAGGAAGACAAAGCCGTCGAACGCGCCTTTGCCCGCCGTTTTGTGCAGGTTACGGGGCAGGGTGCCATCGCGATTGGTCTGGTCGCCCCGTTGCTGGCCGCCTTGGGTTATAATACCGCAGCACGCACGTTGATTTACCCTGCGATGGCCACCTTTGCGCTGTTTGCGTTGATTTCGCTGCTGCAAAACCTTTTACGCGACATCTATGCCGCGATCCGCCCCGGAGAGGACGCGCGCGACAGTCTAATTCCAACGCTTCTGAGCTTTGGGATCGCCATCCTGTCGCTGCCGCTTTTGGCGTTGATCTGGGGCGCGCGGGTCACAGATTTGACCGAAGTGTTGGGCATGGTGCAATCAGGCCTGACGATCGGGGATACGACAATTTCGCCCGGCAGTTTCTTTACGCTGATCATCGTCTTTATGCTGGGATATTTGCTAACGCGCGCGATCCAGAATGCGCTGAAAGTCTCGGTTTTGCCCAAGACACGGATCGAACCCGGTGGCCAAGTCGCGATGGTGTCTGGCCTTGGCTACATCGGGATCTTTTTGTCGGCTTTGTTTGCGATTACGACCGCCGGCATTGATCTGTCCAGCCTTGCGATTGTGGCGGGCGCGTTGTCGGTCGGTATCGGTTTTGGTCTGCAAACCATCGTGTCGAACTTTGTGTCTGGGATCATCCTTTTGATTGAACGCCCCATTGCCGAAGGCGATTGGATCGAAGTGGGCGGGCAGATGGGCTATGTGCGCTCGATCTCGGTGCGGTCGACCCGGATCGAAACGTTCGATCGCACTGACGTCATCGTGCCCAACGCTGATCTCATTTCAGGCACTGTGACCAACTACACCCGCGGTAACACTGTGGGGCGCCTTATTCTTCCTGTGGGCGTGGCCTATGGCACCGACACGCGCCGCGTTGATCGCATTCTGCGCGAACTGGCCGAGGCACACCCGATGACCTTGATGAACCCACCGCCAACGATCCTATTTGCCGGCTTTGGCGCGGACAGTCTTGACTTCGAAATTCGCGTGATTTTGCGTGATGTGAACTGGATGAACGCCGTCAAAAACGATCTGAACCACCAAATCGCCGAACGCTTTATCGCAGAGGGCATCGAAATACCTTTTGCACAGCGCGACGTTTGGCTGCGCAATCCCGAAGCTTTACAGCAACGTCCAAGTGCCAAGCCATCACCGATGCCTCAGCAAACCCCTCAAACGGGCGTGCAAGATATCGATCCAAGCGTTGCACCAGACGCCGAAGGGGACGGACGATGACCGAAATGCTATTCCGCAAGGATGCGTACCAACGTGACGCCCAAGCACGCGTCACCGCCCATACCCAAGAGGGCGGTATCGTGCTGGACCAGTGCCTGTTCTATCCCACAGGCGGCGGGCAACCCGGCGACAACGGCACCCTGTCATGGAACGATCAAACGCTTACCATCGCCACATCCATCAAGGGCGAAAAAGACGCAATCGTGCTGATCCCAGCTGAACCGCGCGCATTGCCGCCAGTGGGCACTGTCGTGGAACAGTCTTTGGATTGGGACCGTCGCTTTGGACATATGCGGGTGCACACAGCGTTGCACTTGCTGTCCATCGCCGTTCCTTTTGGCGTGACGGGCGGTTCTATCGGTGCCACCCGCGGGCGGCTTGATTTTGACATGGAAGAAGCGCCACAAGACCGTGACGCGATCGAGGCCGCGCTGAATGACTTTGTGTCCGCCGACATGCGGATCAGCGAAGAATGGATCACCAGCGCTGAACTTGATGCCAATCCGGGGATGGTCAAGACACTGTCGGTACAACCACCACGCGGGGCAGGGCGCATCCGTTTGGTTCGGATCGGTGATGGGATGGATACCGTCGACTTGCAGCCTTGTGGCGGCACGCATGTGGCGCGTACGGGCGAAATCGGGGCTTTACGACTGGGCAAAATCGAAAAAAAAGGGCGCATGAATCGCCGTATCTACCTCCATCTGGATACTTAGGATGAAGGGGGCGAAATTTCTTTCATCTAACCGCTTGCGTTTTAGTGACAGAATTGGGTAAGCAGCGCGAACGGACAGGTGGCCGAGTGGTCGAAGGCGCACGCCTGGAAAGTGTGTAGGCGGGAGACCGTCTCCAGGGTTCGAATCCCTGTCTGTCCGCCATTTAAGCTTTTCACATACATTCAAATAATATCTAGCCCGACCACGGGGCCCTTGTTTTTATGGGGTTTCCTGTGGTGGTGCCCTCTCGTTGACTATCAAACGCGATCATACTGTCTCATGTATAACGTGGGGTAAAATGGTGGGTAGATGTGGCGCTGCATAAATTGACTGATGCGAAGGCCCGCAATTTCAAAGGCACAGGCAAAATCGGTGATGGTGGTGGCCTATGGCTCGTCTCTCAAGAAAGCGGTGCAAAGCAGTGGTTCGCTAGAATTTCAATCCAAGGCAAGCGCCGTGAGATCGGTTTAGGCGGTTATCCGGTTGTTACGCTTGAAATGGCGCGACGGTTTGCCCTCGAGGCTCGCAGAGTGGCAAAAGAAGGCTGTGAAGCGCTCTTTTGCTGCGGTAGCGTAAACGGCGGCTTTTAGACAATTCATCGGACAAAAACGTCGCCTGTCAAAAACGAGCGATTAGGGCGAGCACGGTGCGGTGCAACTACTGGATTGAACCTGATCATGCCAATGTGCCGCCAGAAACCGTCACTACCTCAGGATTCCCCCTTATAAGCAGCTGCCCCTTCCAGCGCACGTTCTGCACCATTTGACACGTGGGTGCGTTTGAGTGCGCGTGGCCGGGCCTACTGGGCGCATTTGAGAACGCAATATACGCCTCCGGCTAACGCAATTCCAGATTGATATCTGCCAGTCGCCGACCAGACGCTAAAGAACAGTTGCGCAAAGTTGCTGAGCCCTGCGAAATTTTCTATTGAAGAATCTGTTTTGTGTGGCATTTCTATCTTTGGGTGAACTTAGACACCCGCCTGTCGAATGCCGCACCTAGCAAGTAATTGCGATGATGTGGCCTGGGTTGAAGCTGCTCTGCGATAGTTTCAAAGGACTTGAAACACGCCGCATCTGTTTGACAGTAGTGAGTTTCTGTTGGTGGGGTGATAAAGAATGATCGCTTGGGTTGCAGAGCTGGATGTTGCAGAGGCAATCCCGTCTGATGACGCAAGTGTGCGCCGTTATGCGTGCTGGGCTGCTGTCTGGGCAAAGGACAAGACAGCCGCAATTCACCACATCACTTTGTTTCTTTTGGTAACGCCCTATGATCTGGTGACTCTAAAAACCTGTGGTCCGGCGACGGAGTATCTGGCCAATGCCCTCGACACCGACATCGACACCGACATCGCAGCGCTTGCGGCCAGCGTCAGTGCAAATCGCTTGGTCGAATTTGGCGATTTGACCGAGTTGAGACAGGGTGCGGCAGCGACGCAGAAGCCCCCGCAATCACTGCAAGACGCCATTCTGGCCCTTGATTATCAAAGCAGTCCGGTGTTTGCGGTGCTGGATGGAGCGCAGTTTGATGACTTGCCGGCCGCGCTGCTGGATGGAGGATTTTCCGCCCGTTCACTGTATCTGAATGCGCCGGAGTCGGGCGGTCAGCCGTCTTTGACGGCGCCACAACTTGTGGTTCTCAATCAGGCAGAACGCGGCTTTACAGGGCGCAGTTATCCCGAAACGGTCAAGGCGCTCTTTGCGCTCATCGGGGATGCGTCGCGCGCCGTCTTTTGGCAATGCAGTGCCGGTCTGGATGCTCTTTTCTTTCACTTGCGCAAGACCAACAAGGTCCTGATCCCTAAATCATATCTCGGTGGGCATACTGCCGATCTGGAAACCGAAGAAAACGCATCGCAAGCCTTTGTCGCGCTTCGCCATGCAGATGCTAACGCGATGGCACAGATAGTGCCCGCAATGAACGTCGATGAAGCGTCCCGCCTGTTTGGCCCTTGCAACGGGGTGTTGTTCGCACCGGATCCCGACTGGGCCGGGGGCAGGCCGTGGATCCACATCGCGCGCCCATACACCTGGCCTGCCCCCCGGCCTGGCCCGTTGAAACTGTGCGCTGCCACAATGGACAAGATTGAGGCGCGCCGCATTGATCGTTTGGTGAACAAAACAGTCACGTATCTGCGCAAGGTCCTTCCGGCCAATTTTCAACACATGTCACTCCATCAACTGGGCCAAAGCGCACGCGCCGCGCGCCAAAGCGGCAAGTCCCTAGGGCTGAAAGGGCTGGCTGCGCATAACAGGTGGGCCTATCTGTGTGTCATCACTGAAGGAAAAATCGCCAAGAGTCCGGACGTTAAAGCCTTTGTCAAACATGGCAATGGCACCCCCGATGAACAGGTCAAACTGGCCATGAACGAGACGCTGAAAACCCTTAAAGCCGCCGCTAAGGAACTACGGGCATGAGTGGCGCGGCGACAGCAGGTGGCGCCGTAGGGGGGGTGGCCGGAGGGGCCATCGGAGGCGTCATCGGATCGTTTATCCCTCCGCCGGGACTGGGCACCTTTCTTGGCCGGGCCATCGGGTCGCGGGTTGGGCGCGCTTTGGGCCGGGCCGCGGCCACGATGGTGGATGACTATGTCAATTCGATGGAGCAGGCCGAGGAGCAGGCCGAAGAGGACGAAGCCGCCAAGGAGGAAGAGGAGGTCTGCCACATTTGCCAGCAACGCTGTGAAAGTGCGGCAGGTGACGTTAAGGACGCCCTCTATAACAACAAGCGCAATCCCAATAACCCCAATCAGGGCAATCACGGCTATCTCAACCGGATGATCGAGCAGATGTGCGGCGCACAAGGTCCGGGCACGCCCGGCTGGAACACCCACATCAACGAATTGCGTGGCGCGAAAAGACGCCTAGGTGAGGCGTTCGAGCCGTTTGAGGGCGAAGACGGCATAGACCCGGACTGCGATCCATCAGAATTTTTCTCTCGCGAAGAACGTGACGCGATCAACAATATTTTGCGTGGTTCCGAAAACAGTCCATGGCAACCCCGAAACATACCGCACCTCGGGCGCGATCATCCGCGCTGCCAAACCCTTCCGAATGCGGTTTCAGGTGGACGCATACGCGACTACTTGAATATCATTCGCCCACAACAGCCCCCGATGTCCGGACCGGCACTGTCATGATCGGAGACTGTCTTGCCCAAGTTTGAGCTATCGCACAATCAACTGCTATGCATTGGTCCGTCTTGGTACTGGATGGTGTCCGATCGTGTGGCGGAATTTGATGATTTTTTGCTCCGACCCATCCGGAATATCGAATTGGTGCGTGCAGAAACGCGGCGCTGGATCGATCGCAGTTCAAAGATCGATCCCGGCGGATCTGACAAGCAGGTCAGCGACTTAGCGCGCGAGATTCTCGGAAATCTTGCCGATGGCGGGGAAGACGTCATGCGATTTTATGAATGGGGGCGCGCACTTGACAACGAGATGCTTGTCACTGTGTCCCATTATCAGGAACACAACGATGGCAGTGTCCATCCTGTAACGAACGACACGGCAGGCCATTTGGCGACACAAACTTTCTGGATCGAGACGCTGGGATATTGGCGTCCGGACGTTTTGGCGTTTGAAAACCGTGACGGGCCGGATATGCGCGACACGCTTTATGCGTCCTATGAGGCGGAGGTGTTGGAGCCCTGGCGGATTTTCAAACAACGTATCAAAGACGAAAACAAAGCTTGGATGAAGATGTCTCGCCGCCGCACGGAATGGGACAATTACCTGTGGGACAAATGGTTTGACGAATTCCGTTATGATCCAGCAGGCGTCGCGCGGGATGGCTATCTTGCGATGAAAACCCGCGAATGGTGGCGCGAAATCTCGCCCACCGTTTCGCGCAATCAAATGGCGCAACTGCTCAAATGGCACGAACAGGCCGCGCACGCGCGCGACCAAGACGGGTTCTTGAAACCTGATCAGATCGGGCCACTGAACAAAGCGCTGATGATCGACGACATCCCGCCCTTTTATATCGCAGCCGCCCGTCCCAAGGATTGGGCCAACGACTGAAGGCTGACTGTACGGACAAAAAAACAAAGCGAAGGAGCCACCACGTGTCAAGATTTCCCGGAGCCCGCATCACCGACATGCACGCCTGTCCGGTCCATGGCGGTGGCCCCATCGTGACCGGGTTTCCCACAGTGCTTGTGGGCAAGTTACCCGCGTCGCGGATTGGCGACATATCGATGTGCCTTGGCGTGATACCAGATCCGCTTGTTCAAGGCTCTCCAACCGTATTGATCGGGAAATCACCGGCCAGCCGAATGACGGACAGCTGCGCGCATGGCGGCAAAATCGTGTCTGGGTGCTCAACTGTATTGATCGGCATCTATGGTGGTGGCGCGCCGAAATTGGCAGCCGGACCAACGGCTGCAGATGCTTGCATGAGAGCGGCGGCGAAATCGGGCGCGCCTTTCATCGTTGGTTGAGCTGTGAGCGCAAGATCGGTCTTGGGCGTATGATGTGTCGCCTATGTCATTGTGAGTGCACTACTTTGCCACGGCCGCATTCCTTCGTTATGGCCGGGGTTTAGCCCTGATTTTCAAGCTGTTCTGCAGGACCGCCTAAAGTGGGGGTTTCAACTAGGTTTGAGGGGTTCGTATAACGCTTGCGCGCATCACCCGTAACCCCGCCAGACGCCATGACCGCACCGTGTGCGCCGTGAGGCACAGCGCATCGCCAGCCTCTTGATCAGTAAACAAGCGGTCCTTTTTGATTTTGCGAGTTGAACCACGCTTTATTGCCGATATTCGTCATCCCTCAAAGCTAGTTGAAAGTGTGCCCGGAAACGGACTTTGGTGCATGGCGTAGCATTTTCGCTTCGGCATTGGCTGCTCAGTGGACAAGGATGAAACCGCTCTCGCGGTAATAGTGCTTTTGGCTGGTGATGCACGCTGAACAATGCGCCGCGGTTTTGTGGGTGGGCGCGCCTGTTTAAGATTGGAACGTTTTCAACCTGATGACAGGAGATTCAGATGACGGACCATTACGTTCCGCACCTGCGACAGCGGTATATCGAAGAAATGCGGATCACCGTGTGTGGTCTGGTGATTACACGCCAACGCCCCGGTACGGCCTCTGGTGTGGTCTTCCTAACGCTTGAGGATGAAACAGGTATCAGTAACGTTGTGGTCTGGGCTAAGGTTTATGAACGGTTCCGTGCTGTGGTGATGGGAGGACGGTTGTTGCAGGTGACAGGATATCTGCAACGAGAAGGCATCGTCGTTCATTTGGTCGCACAGGAAATTGTAGATATATCCTACAAGCTCTCCGAACTTGGTCACCCGATGGATCATTCCATCGGCGAGATATTGCCCCAAGCCGACGATGTGCCTCGGACCAAGCAATCCCGTGCGTCTCACCCAAGGGATCAGGCGAAGAAGTTGTTTCCAAGCAGAGATTTTCATTAGCAAAATAGCAGGTGGCTTGAGAAAAACTAATAGCAGTTTTGTCCGCGTTGCTGCCGTCCAGCATGCCGAAATGCTGCGCTCATGGGTCAATGTCCGCTATGCGGGCTGCGGATGCGGCATGGCCAAGGGTTACCGCCATCGAATGCAGCACAGCATTCACTAGATGTTGGCTATGGGTGGCGACAAGAACGGCCCCAAAAAGACATCCGCCGAGTGTTTAGTCATTGTAACGCAGTTTTCTTCAGAACAGCCGTTGCCCGCAACAAAACAGCTTGTCATTGTCTCGAGACAACGATCCCCACGTGACCTATCGGCTACAACCCGCTAACGGTCGTTCATATCTTAACGAAGGCCATTTTCATGCAGGATCAAGACCTGACCGAAGGTCCGATTTCCGGCCATTTTCGAACGCTGGCCGTTCCAGCTGCGATGGGGATGCTTTTTTCAACGCTTTACAACGTGGTCGATGTCTACTTTGCGGGCCAGTTGTCAACCGAAGCACAGGCAGGTCTTGTCATCGGCTTCCAAGCCTTTTTCATCATGATGGCCGTGGGCTTTGGCACGGGATCGGCGATGAGTGCACTTGTCGGCAATGCTCGAGGCAAGAAAGACGACGCCGCGGTACGGCGGATCACCATGCAGGGCTTGTCCTTTGCAATTGCGGTGACATTGATCCTCATCGTGTTCGGCGCATTTGCGGGACCAAACCTAATTTCACTGGTTTCTGAACCCGGCGGATATCGGGATGCCGCCAATGGGTATTTCTATTGGTTGCTTATGGCTCTGCCGGGGTTTCTGATCGCCTATACCGCCAATGGGGTATTGCAGGCACATGGTGACAGCGTCACGTTGCAAAGGGCCATGATGGCAGCGTTCTTTGCCAATATCGGCCTCAATCCCTTGTTTATCTATGGCATTCCCGGGCTGATTCCGGGGCTTGGCCTTGATGGTATCGCATTGGCGACCGTTGTATCGCAGACCGGTGTCATGTTGTTTGTGTTGCGCGCTGTACTCAAACTGCGCGTGATCAAAGGTGCCCGGTTGCATGAGCTTGCGCCCAATGCCGGTTCCTACCGTGAAATCTTTGCCCAGATGATCCCAACTGCATCTGCTTTTATAGTCATGTTCATCTCGGGTTTCGTTGTGCAATATGCGCTAAAGGGATTTGGCGAACATGCGCTCGCGGCTTACGGTGTTGCTTTGCGGATCGAACAAATTTTATTGTTGCCAGTCCTTGGCATGACGGGTGCGCTTTTACCCATCGCCGCGCAAAATTTCGGCGCAGGCAATCATGATCGCGTTCGCGAAGCGCTTTGGTTTTGTTGGAAGCTGGGGCTTGTCATGACCATTGGGGCAGCGCCGATCCTTTGGTTTGGTGGCGGTCGTGCCATGTCACTGTTCACCGATGATCAAGCCGTCATAGATGTCGGGGTCAGTTATCTGCGTGTCGATAGTTTTTTGTTCATTGTCTATATGATGCTGTTTTCGATAAATTCGTTCCTACAAGCGCTCAAACGCCCGGTCTGGACCCTGTGGATCTCAATTTACCGTCAAGGTGTTGGAGTGGCTTTGTTCGTGTGGCTTTTGATTGCTGTGTTTGACATGGGGGTATGGGGTGTCTGGCTAGGCATAGGTATCGCGGTCAGTACCGGCTGGATCATAGCGTTGATCATCGCAAACCATGTGGCCAAACAAGAGATCGGCGGACTTAAGTGAAAGCGGGCCTTGTGTTGTAGCTGTCGTATGAGATTCCCTAGCCGGGTCTTCCTAGCACAATATCAAGACACTATGGGGGTGTCGGATCTTACGATGAAGCAGAAAGCAACAATTCGACCCAAAGCCGCCGTCCGTGGTTGCCATCGTCGCTGCGGTGCAGCTTCCCCGAAGCGGACTTTGATAGTCGGCTCAGCATTCCGCTGATGTCGATGACGGCTATGCAGACTAAGCTGCCGTTTTCTGCGGCTGCGCCAATGGCAGCATTAGTTAAGCGTTTGATCTCTCACCAAACAAATACCGCAAACAGGGTAGCCCGACATTCAAGTTGTGGTTCTTTTAAGATAGGCACCGACAAACAAACGTTTCTTTAGGACTATGTCATGTTTTCTATGCCGACTAGCTTTGCCGACTTTTTTATAAAATGTCTAAAGACGCTCCCATATGTTGCAATCATAAATGGAGTGATTTTTGGCACTACTGGGCTGTATTTCATTTATTCAGCTAGTGCATTCTCAACGCGGTCCGTGGTGCAGGAAGTGCATGTCATGTCTGTGGAAAGCCGAAGAAGCGACAATGGAACCGTTTACAGGCCTCTTTTTAAGGCCCTTCAGAACGATGGGACATCGATAACTTATTCTGGTTCGGCGTGGGTCAGCCCCAAACCTCACAATGACGGCGACATCGTGGATGGGCGGGTTGATTGGGAGACTGGCGAAATTCGAAGCGTGAGCATGATGAAGTTTCATACATCAATGGGTAATACCATTTCTATTATGGGGGGAATCTGCTTTGTCCTCGGTGCTTTTTATCTTTGGTGGAAGCGAACTCGCTCGCGAATTACCAAATGAGGTTAAGTTTAATTACGCCGAAAACCGCCGTTCGCGTTTGGCGCAGCATCTGGAATTATGGGCTCACACTTGCCGTTAGCTGCGCCGCCGCGATCCGGCCAAACGAGCATGATTTGATCGACACAACCGGCCCGAACTGGACCTTCACTTGACCCGATCAATTCTACGATCGCAAACCACATAACGGACCTTGGTTGATGCCACGGAATTTCAGAGCGCCCAGATAGCCGCTTGGAATCCAAAACTCATTGTTCTTCACGTGAGAAATGTTGCGGATTTTTCATACCTACGTTTGCGGCCCGCCATCGCACTTGCGTGAAATGCCCAAATTCGGTCTATTTAACGGCCTTACTCTGGAAAATATGAAGATAATCTCTGTTGAGATTTGCAGAAATTTTATTCCGACCTATTCACCTTCTCGTAAAGCCATCCTTGCCCCGAAATGACTGAGACGGTATCCGAAATTCAACTCGCATTTCAAAAATGATTGAAAGCAAGTCAAACCGGCTTTTGCATTCATCTGATGAACGGTCGCTTTGGTCCAGCCTTAACGGTTCATTTTCGCGCAACATCGAAGGCAAGCTTGGAATTTGTGTGCCGATTTCGATCAATGTGACGTCCGTTGCCGCGTGCGAAACCTAAGGTTTAAATCCAAGCAGATCACTAGAAACTTTCACCGGTTTCAACAACGTAGACCAATGCATCTTGATCCCGGCACGAAAAGATAGAATTGTCGGGTAGGACATCAAGGGTTAACGAATTTGGGGCCGGACCCATACCGCACCCGGCTTGCTGCAACGCATAGTCCGTGCGCAACCTTGACCAATGGCATTTTGTTGTTCTATCTTTTGTCTATTATTCTATGCATTTTTTTGAAAGGATTGCCCTCATGCCGGGTGGAAAAGACGAAGTAGATATCGAAATGTTGAATACTCAACTCAAAGAAATTCTGAAAAAAATTGAAGCTGATGCAAAGAAAGGCGGCGTCGACAACAAAGGGGCAAAAACTCTCAAAGACGAGATTGGTTCCAAATTAGACAAAAAACTGTTCATTCCAAAGGGTGTGGACCCGAAAGCGACGAGTGTTCCTAAACCCGACCTCAAAAAGCTCAACAACTTAAAAATCGGGCCAATCAAGGTGAAGCCCGATTTGTCCAAAATCTTGGACAAAAAGGGGAAACTGACGCTCACGTATTCCAAGAAAGACTTTAGCATCGATTTGAAACTTGAGGGTGACTTGAAGAAAAAAGAAGGTGGTGCGTTTGTGACCGCAAAATTCAGGTTCTAAAGGGTTGTTCCTTCATAAAACTTGCGACGATCCATTTAATCGACGACCGATTACACCGGAGAAAAACACACACCCACGAGTGTTTTAACTGGGATAGATGGCATTGATCGTGAAAATGGGAAAATGCGGGTGCAGAGCATGTCTTTTGCATGAGAGCACCCGCATTTTTCAGGCTGTAATTTAAAACCAGAGTCACAACCCGTTCATTGCGCAATTTTGGGAGTGGACGTTCGTGAACTCTGTAGCGATGGGTAGAATTGGCCTCGTTCCCGCCTTCACTGCTCCGCAGCATCCATCCTACCAACCGCCGCGTTCAGCGGGGCTCACGGCCCTTACCAGGCATTCGTCCGGTTTATGCAATGCTGCGACCACTCTCCTGCTTGCGAACATTCGTTGCGCATACGAATTCAATGATCGGTTGATCTTTTGGATAGGGGTTGGGCTGGTTTGAGTTTAGATCCTTTTCACAAAGAATCTTATAAAGTCGATGAGTCCATCGTTGTTCATAGTCGTTGCAGCAAAAGCGCATCGTCGCACCTATAATGGGCCTTAGATCGGCCTTGCCTCACACGTCAGTGACAACCCTTAACGTTCATTAACGAGTTGTCTCTGCGCTGCGTTGCAGTTTCCCTGAAGCGGCCGTTCATTCAGAATCCAGAATCTTTAGGTAAGCAAGGCAGGGCACAGCCTACATTCACGAGTAGTCAGCCAACATCAACTATGGTCGAAATACTTGGGCTAGTTACGGCAGGCGTCGAATGAAAATTGGAATTTCTTCTTGTTCCGTTCGAAACCACGGCCCTAGGTTATTACCATCAAGCCTTCATCGATGATGGGGCGAACTACACTTTGAATATCACGAAACGGCACGTCTATTATTTCAGCAATGTCGGGAACGCCGAGTACTCCGTCGCGATAGGAGTTCATGTTCTTCAAGAGCCAGACGCCTTTGTTAAGTGAACTTGCGGAACAGTCCGGTCTGGTTGAAGATGCCCTCCAGCATTTCGATGCGGTCTTTGGTTTCGTCCCAATTCAGGTCTTGAACAGAAGAAATCATGGTTTCGATCAACAACATAGTCGTTGTCGCAGAATCCCACGCCGATGGTACAATAATCCGAGAGCCAAAGCTGATGTCGGCTAGCCGGTGCACCGGGGAACGCCACTGATCGGTAAACAAAATGATCTTGGCGCCTTTCGCATGGGCCATTTCCGCAAGTTTTAAAATGTTGTTTTCGTAGCGCCGTACATCGAAGATGACGAAGACATCGCCTTCTTTTGCATTCAGCAGATAGTGTGGCCATGTATTTGACGTGGACTGGACATGCGTCAGATTGGGGCGAATAACTTGCATGTGCAGGTAGAGATATTCAGCCAAAGTGTGTGTAATGCGCCCACCGACAATATAAAGATGCCGGGATTGATCTGCCACCAGTGCGCACGCCGCGTCGAATTCGTTTGGGTTGATTTGGCTCATTGTGAGGCGGATGTTTTCAATCACAGCGACGGTGAACTTGTTGAGAAGGTGTTCGGACGGTGCGGCTTCGGCCCATGTTTCGTGCTTGGCAATCGGGTTTTTTGCCATCGCAAGGAGCTCTTCGCGTAGTTCAGTTTGAAAGTCCGGATAGCCCTTAAAACCAAGCTTTTGAACCATGCGTGCAACCGTCGGAACAGACACATTTGCATCCGTTGCAAGTGTCGCCAACGGACCAAGCCCCGAGGCAGGATAGTTTTCAAGAATAGACAACGCGAGTTGGCGTTCCGCGCGTGTGAAATCGTCCAGTTTTTGCTGGATGCGATCAGAAATACTTTGTGTCGCGTCTGTCATCCGGACCTCTTTTTCTTTTTTATACCAAGAAATGTGCATCTGTGAAATTTTTTTCACAAACTTATTGACACAAGCTTGGTCTAGCACTCAGGTTGCTGCCGAGGGGTGAAATGAATCACATGCAGGCTGCCACGCCAAATACTGCCGTAACGGTTTTGAATCCAGAAGGACGTTCCAGCGTCGTTCTCGTGTGTGAACACGCATGCAATTTCATACCGCAAGCGTATGGCGGCCTTGGGCTGGACGATGCTGCACGCCAAAGCCACATCGCGTGGGATCCGGGTGCGCTGGATGTCGCGCGTGGATTGTCTGAACGATTGGATGCCAAGCTGGTTATATCGAACGTGTCGCGTCTGGTTTATGATTGTAACCGCCCGCCGATGGCACCAGACGCCATGCCAACGTGCAGCGAAACTTTTGATATTTCGGGCAACATGAACCTGACCGAAGAGCAGCGACGGGACCGCGTGGCGACCGTTTATGAACCGTTTCGCGCCGGTCTTGCGGCTGCGATCGCGGCCCGGCCGGATCCGGTCATCGTAACACTGCATAGTTTTACGCCGGTCTACAAAGGTCAGCGGCGCTCAGTCGAAATCGGTGTTCTGCATGATGCGGATTCGCGTCTTGCCGCTGCGATGATGCAGATAGCGGGTGTGCATACGTCGGCAAATGTCAAAATCAACGCGCCTTATGGACCAGAGGACGGCGTGACCCATACCCTGAAAGAACATGCGTTAAAGCGAGGCCATTTGAATGTCATGTTGGAGATCCGCAGTGACCTGATAGCAAACGATGCGGATCAAGATGCCATGGCCGACAGCCTTGCCGGCTGGCTGGCTGACGCACTAGCGGATCTGGGTGTAAAAGCGGGGCTACCATGTCACGGCTGATGCTTGGTTTTATCCGTATGATTGACGCCGCGAATTACCGCATCGGGCGCATTGCGATGTACGGCATCTTTGTGTTGATGGGGATTTTACTTTGGTCGTCGATCAGCAAGACGTTCTTTTTACCGACCCTGTGGACACTGGAAATGGCGCAGTTTGTTATGGTCGGTTATTACATTCTGGGCGGACCGTATTCGATCCAGCTTGGGTCGAATGTGCGTATGGATTTGCTGTATGGCGAATGGTCGATGCGCAAAAAAGCGTGGTTTGACCTGATTACAGTACTGTTCCTGATCTTCTACCTTTGCGTTCTAGTTTATGGCGCTGTCAGCTCGACCGCCTATTCACTGGGATATTGGGGAACCGAGCCGTTTTCGTTTTTGGGCGGACTAGTCACCGGATCCGAGGAAGTCGGACACTTGGAGCGTTCGTCCAGCGCGTGGCGTCCATATATGTGGCCGATCAAGGCGGTCATGATCTTGGGTATGTTCCTGATGTTGCTGCAATGTCTGTCCGAGCTGTTCAAAGATGTTCTGCGTCTAAAGGGTGAAACGATCTGATGTCGTATGAACTGATCGCCACTTTGATGTTTTCATCGATGATGCTGATGCTGCTGACAGGTCAGCGTGTGTTTGGTGCAATCGGATTCATTGCCGTGATCGCTTCGCTGCTATTGTGGGGCGACAAGGGCGGGTTTGATATCGGTTTTTCGGCGGCCATGAAGCTGATGAAATGGTATCCGCTGCTGACACTGCCGATGTTCATTTTTATGGGCTACGTGTTGTCGGAAAGCAAAATTGCCGATGATTTATACAAGATGTTCCATGTCTGGATGGGAGGGCTGCGGGGCGGTCTAGCCATCGGGACCATAGGTCTGATGGTGCTGATTTCCGCGATGAACGGTCTTAGCGTCGCGGGGATGGCGATTGGCTCCACCATCGCGCTGCCCGAGCTTTTGAAACGCGGATACGACAAACGCATGGTCACAGGCGTGATACAAGCGGGGTCGAGTTTAGGTATCCTTGTGCCGCCGTCGGTCGTGCTTGTGCTCTATGCAATGATTGCGCGCCAACCGGTTGGCCAGCTGTGGCTGGCAGGGGTTATCCCGGGCCTGATGATGGCCAGCTTGTTCACCATCTATATCGTCGTACGGTGTCGTATTAATCCAGTGCTTGGGCCTGTGTTGCCCGCCGAAGAACGCGACATTCCACGCGCCGAAAAACTTCGTTTGCTGCGGGCCGGATTGTTGCCAGTCATAATTTTCGCCGTGATGATGGTGCCATTCGTCAAGGGCTGGACGTCCCTTGTGGAAAGCTCAGCGATTGGGGCGATAGCGGCCTTTGTTGCCGCTGTGTTGAAAGGACGCATGACCCGCGATGTGTTCGAAAACTCGGTGCGCAATACGCTGGGCATCACGTGTATGTTCATGTGGATCATCCTTGCGGCACTTGCGTTTGGCGCGGTGTTTGACGGGCTCGGGGCGGTGAAAGCGATCGAAAGCGTGTTTACCGAACGCCTTAACCTTAGCCCGTGGATGATCCTGATCCTGATGCAGTTAAGCTTTATTCTGATGGGCACGTTTTTGGATGACACGGCAATGCTGGTCATCGTGGCCCCACTGTATGTTCCGCTGGTGGGCGCGTTGGGCTTTGATCTGATCTGGTATGGTATCCTTTATACGATCACCACGCAGATCGCATATATGACGCCACCCTTCGGCTATAACCTGTTTTTGATGCGCGCCATGGCCCCGCCGGAAATTACCCTGCGCGACATCTATTCGTCTATCACGCCCTTTGTTCTCATTATGGTTCTGGCGCTTTCGCTGGTCATGATGTTTCCGGGCATCGCCACTTGGCTTCCGAATTACGTCTACAATTAATCATACAAGAACCGCCAATTAAGTGGTCGCAACCCAACTAAGGAGAGAAGACATGACTTCAAGACGCAAGTTTATCCAAGGCGCGGCCGTTGTACCTGTTGCCGGTCTTGCCACGCCCGCATTGGCGCAAAACACGATCCGTTGGCGGATGCAGACCTATGCGGGGGCAGCATTGGCCGCCGAGGTCATCGTTCCAGCGATTGAAATGTTCAACAAGATCGCAGGCGACCGTATGCAAATCGAATTATTTTTTGCTGATCAACTGGTCCCCACGGGTGAGTTGTTTCAGGCAATGCAGCGCGGCACCATCGACGCTGTGCAATCGGATGATGATTCAATGGCATCTCCAACCGAAGTTACCGTTTTCGGCGGCTACTTCCCGTTTGGCTCGCGGTATTCACTGGATGTGCCGGTTCTGTTCAACCAGTACGGCCTGAACGAAATCTGGGATGAAGAGTATTCCAAAGTCGGCGTGAAACACATCTCTGCCGGGGCATGGGATCCGTGCCATTTCGCCACCAAAGACCCGATCAACAGCCTTGCCGATCTGAAAGGCAAACGCATCTTTACCTTCCCGACGGCGGGCCGTTTCCTGACCCGTTTCGGCGTGGTTCCAGTGAACCTGCCATGGGAAGACATCGAAGTGGCGATGCAAACAGGCGAGCTTGACGGCATCGCATGGTCAGGCATCACCGAAGACTACACAGTTGGATGGGCCGATGTTACCAACTATTTCCTCACCAACAACATTTCCGGTGCCTGGGCAGGGTCGTTCTTTGCCAATATGGACCGTTGGAACGAGTTGCCGGAAGACTTGCAAACACTGTTCCGCGTGTGTTGCGATCAATCGCACTACTATCGCCAGTGGTGGTATTGGGGCGGCGAGGCCAGCCTGCGCGTCAATGGGCCGAAGCTTGAACTGACGACGATCCCGGATGCGGAATGGGACACCGTGGAAGCCGAAGCCCAAGTGTTCTGGGAAGAAATCGCAGCCGAAAGCGACGTCAAACGCCGTGTCGTCGATATCTTCAAGCAATACAACGCCGACATGGTGAAGGCCGGACGGCCCTATCGTTACGGCTAAATCATAACGTGGGGGCTGCTTTGTGCGGCCCCCGCACCCTCGCAATAGGTGGACACAACATGCCCGGCACTCTTTCATTTGAAGACCTGAAATCACGCGTTTCGGACGGGGCGATTGACACTGTTCTGGTGTGTTTCGTGGATATGCAGGGACGCCTAATGGGCAAGCGTTTCCATGCCGTGAACTTTGTGGAAACGTCGTTCAAGGAAACCCATTGTTGCAATTACCTGCTGGCCACAGACCTCGAAATGGCAACGCCCGATGGATACGCGTCCACCAGTTGGCAAAGCGGGTATGGCGACTACGTCATGGCACCGGACCTGAGCACAATTCGCCTTGTGCCTTGGCTGGAAGGGACAGCGTTGGTGTTGTGCGATGTTCTGGATCACCACACCCACGAGGCAGTCCCACATTCGCCCCGCGCAATCCTGAAAAAGCAGATCAAGCGGCTTGAGGTAATGGGCTATGAAGCGAAGATGGCGACTGAACTGGAATTTTTCCTGTTTGAGAAAAGCCTTGCTGACATCCGCAAATCAGGCTTCCGCGATCTGGAGCCGATCAGCGGTTACAACGAAGACTACCACATTTTCCAGACTACAAAAGAAGAGGGCGTAATGCGCCCGATCCGCAATCATTTGTATGCGGCAGGGTTGCCGATTGAGAACTCTAAAGGTGAGGCGGAGTCCGGACAGGAAGAACTCAACATCCGCTATTCGCCCGCGCTTAATTGCGCCGACTATCATTCAATTGCAAAGCACGCGATCAAAGAAATCGCATGGCAAAACGGCCATGCCGCGACCTTCCTTCCCAAGTGGCACAAGGACCGCGTAGGATCGTCAAGCCATGTGCATCAATCCCTTTGGAAAGACGGGGAGGCGGCGTTTTTTGACGGCGACGCAAAGCACGGTAAATCCGAACTGATGTCGCATTACATGGCTGGATTGATCAAATACGCGCCCGATTACACCTATTTCCTTGCGCCATATGTGAACAGCTACAAACGGTTCGCCAAGGGCACGTTCGCCCCCACCAAAACAGTCTGGTCCGTTGATAACCGTACGGCGGGCTTCCGTTTGTGCGGGGAAGGGACGAAGGGCGTGCGCGTGGAATGTCGCATCGGTGGCTCCGACCTCAATCCGTACCTTGCGCAGGCTGTGATGATCGCGGCCGGGATTAAGGGCATTGAGGATCAGTTGGACCTGTCCCCAGCCACGACGGGCGATGTCTATGAGGACGCCAAAGCGGCAGACATTCCGCAGACACTGCGCGCTGCAACGGAAACCCTGCGCAATTCGCAGTTCTTGCGCGAAGTCATGGGCGACGACGTGGTGGATCACTACACCCGCGCCGCCGAATGGGAACAAGAAGAATTTGACCGCGCCGTGACCGATTGGGAAATCGCACGCGGCTTTGAAAGAGCATAATATGACCATAACCTGTGTCTCCCCCATTGACGGGTCCGTCTACGCGACCCGTGAAACACTGAGCCGCTCCGACGCGGACGCGGCTGTTGCACGCGCCAAAACGGCGCAATCGGATTGGGCCGCGCGTTCGCTGGCCGAACGTATCGAATTGGTTCAGGCGGGCGTTGCCGCCGTAGGTGCAATGAACGACGATATTGTGCCCGAAATCGCCCACCAAATGGGCCGCCCCGTGCGCTACGGTGGCGAATTTGGTGGGTTTAACGAACGCGCAACCTATATGGCCAGCATCGCCCAAGACGCGCTGGCTGATATCGAGATTGAAGACAGCGACGCGTTTCGCCGCGTGATCAAACGTGTGCCGCATGGCGTTGTTCTTGTCGTTGCTCCGTGGAATTACCCCTATATGACAGCGATCAACACCGTCGCGCCCGCGTTGATTGCAGGCAATGCGGTGATGTTGAAACATGCGTCCCAAACGCCGCTTGTCGGAGAACGTATGGCGGCTGCTTTCCATTCCGCAGGCATCCCAAAAGACGTCTTTCAGAATATATTCCTGGATCACCAGACGACGTCCGATCTGATCGCCGACCGCGCCTTTGGCTTTGTGAATTTCACAGGGTCCGTTGGCGGCGGGCAGGCGATGGAACGTGCGGCGGCTGGCACGTTCACCGGTGTCGGGCTTGAGCTTGGCGGCAAAGACCCCGGCTATGTGATGGAAGATGCCGATCTTGATGCGGCAGTGGATACCCTCATTGATGGGGCGATGTTCAACGCCGGTCAGTGCTGCTGCGGGATCGAACGCATATACGTTGCTGAATCTCTTTTTGACGCGTTTGTCGAAAAGGCAGTCAAGGTCGTGAATGGCTACACATTAGGCAATCCGCTAGATCACGAAACCACTCTTGGACCGATGGCGCACGTGCGTTTCGCCAACGAAGTCCGTGCGCAGATTGCAGAAGCCGTGGCAGATGGCGCGACCGCGCATATAGCAACCTTTGCGCAAGATGACGGCGGGGCCTACCTCACGCCGCAAATTCTGACAAACGTCACCCACAACATGCGCGTCATGCGCGACGAAAGCTTTGGCCCCGTGGTCGGAATTATGTCCGTCAAAGACGACGAAGAAGCGATCCGTTTGATGAATGACAGCGACTTTGGACTGACCGCATCGTTGTGGACGGAAGACACCGTTCGCGCTGAAACTATCGCGGACCAGATCGAAACCGGCACTGTGTTCATGAACCGTGCCGACTACCTTGACCCCGCATTATGTTGGACAGGTTGCAAAAACACAGGACGCGGAGGTGGCTTGTCTATCATCGGCTACCACAATTTGACGCGCCCAAAATCCTACCACCTGAAGAAGGCCTGAACGATATGACGATTACTGCAAACTGGTCTTATCCGACATCTATCCGTTTCGGCGCTGGCCGGATTTCTGAAATTGCGGATGCCTGCGCCGTCGCGGGGATCAAGAAGCCGCTGTTGATCACGGATCGTGGACTTGCGAGCATGGACATAACGACGAAAACGCTCGACCTGCTTGAGGCCGCGGGCCTTGGGAGTGCAATGTTCAGCGACGTCGATCCGAACCCCAACGAAAAGAACGCAGCAGCAGGTGTAAAGGCCTACCGTAACGGGGGCCATGACGGGGTTGTGGCCTTTGGTGGCGGCTCTGGCCTCGATCTTGGGAAGCTGGTGGCGTTCATGGCAGGGCAGACACGCCCGCTTTGGGATTTTGAAGACATTGGCGACTGGTGGACCCGCGCTGACAGCGAAGCAATCGCGCCGATTGTCGCCGTGCCAACGACAGCTGGAACAGGGTCCGAAGTTGGCCGTGCATCGGTCATTAGCAATTCTGAAACCCAGCAAAAGAAGATCATCTTTCACCCCAAATTCCTGCCGTCGGTGGTGATTTGTGACCCTGAACTGACAGTCGGCATGCCGAATTTCATCACGGCAGGGACTGGCCTGGATGCGTTCGCCCATTGTGTTGAGGCATTTTGTTCACCCCACTACCACCCAATGAGCCAAGGAATGGCCCTTGAGGGAATGCGTCTGGTCAAGGAATTCCTGCCGCGTGCATATGCCGACGGAACAGATATCGAAGCGCGTGCGCATATGATGTCTGCGGCGATCATGGGGGCAACCGCGTTTCAAAAGGGGCTTGGGGCGATCCACGCGTTGTCCCACCCGATCGGTGCGATTTATCATACGCATCACGGCACGACGAATGCCGTTTGTATGCCCGCTGTGCTAAAGTTCAATAAGTCCGCGATCACGGGTTTGATGGGCGACGCCGCGAACTACCTAGGTATTTCAGGCGGTTATGATGGTTTCTGCGGATATGTTGACGAACTGAATGCGTCGATGGGGGTACCTAAGAACCTCGCAGGACTTGGCATTGAAAACCCCGACGTTGAACACATCGTAGACGGAGCGCTGATCGACCCCAGTACGGGTGGTAATCCGGTTGAAATGACCAAAGAAAACACAACCGAATTGCTGATGAATGTCATCCAAGGATGACCAAATTTTACGAATTTGCGCGTGTGCAAAAGGTACACAAACAATGACTATCGACTGACCACAAATCGTTGCCCGTAAGGGCAGCATCAACTTAAAAAATGGGAGTATTACTATGAAATTCGGATTGATTTCCACCACCGCACTTGTCGCAGTTCTGGCTGCAACATCAGTTTCTGCTGAAACGTTGCGCCTACTGACATGGGGCGGCTATGCGCCGGAAGATGTGATCGAAGTGTTTGAGGCCGAAACAGGCCATACCGTCGAAGTCACGACATCTAACAACGAAGAAATGATTGCCAAATTGCGTGCCACAAATGGTGGTGGTTTTGATCTTGCCCAACCAAGCCAAGACCGCATCACCAGTGCACAGGAAGAATTCGGCATCTATAAGCCGATCGACATGTCCCGCGTGGAAGCGGCACAGTTCATCCCGTCAATGCTGGACGCGACAGCAGAAAACACCACATTTGATGGCGACGTCTACGGTTTGCCACACGTCTGGGGTACCAGCGGGTTGATCGTGAACCGAGCCGAAGCCGGTCAGGTTACCGACTACCTCGACCTATGTGACGCATCGGTTGCAGGAAACATCTCCTATCGCACGGCCCGCCCAACTTTGATCGGATTTGCGTACTCAATGGGGCTCGACCCGTTTGCTGCGTACGGCGATGTAGAGGCCTATCAGGGCATTCTGGATCAGGTCGAAAAAACCCTGATCGAATGCAAACCAAACGTTAAAACATACTGGTCCGGCGGGGATGAAATTAAGAACCTTCTGCGCTCTGGCGAAGTTACTGCGGCTATGGCTTGGGATACAGGCGGCTGGCAATTGAACGCGGACAATGCAGACATCACGTTTGTCGCGCCAACGTCAGGTGCGTTGGGCTGGATCGATACCTTTGTTCTGCCATCCCGTGGTCGTGCTGATGATGCAGCTTATGATTGGATCAACTTCGTAATGCGCCCTGACATTGCTGCGATGGTCACCAATTCGGCAGGCAACTTCACCGCCGCTGTTGACGGATCAGAAGGCGTCAACGCCGATCTGAAAGACCGCTATCAAGCAAGCTATGATCAGTCCGCAGTCGACAACATCAAGTGGTATCCACCGGTGCCAGCAGGTCTTGAAGCACTGGAAGGCGCAACGCTGGACCGCATTAAAGCGGCCAACTGAGCGCTCATCTTGATCACGAGAAGGGCGTATCTCGCGCCCTTCTTTTTAAATTCGAAAGACAAAACACTATGGCGCAACCTGCCGATCTCGTATGCAAAGACCTCACGAAGGATTTCAAAGACTTCCGTGCTGTGGATCATGTCAGTTTCGACGTGCCGCAAGGGTCATTCTTTTCCATCCTTGGCCCATCAGGTTGTGGAAAGACAACACTGCTGCGGATGATCGCAGGGTTTCAGTTTCCAACCAGTGGCGACTTGCTGATCAAAGGTAATTCGATGATCGGGGTAGGGCCGAACAAGCGGCCTGTGTCGATGGTGTTCCAACACCTCGCCCTGTTCCCGATGATGAGCATCGGCAAAAATATCGGATTTGGCCTGCGTCAGCGCGGCGTGTCTTCGTCGGAGATTAAAAAGCGGGTAGGGCGGGTTCTTGAACGCGTCGGCTTGCCCGGAATCGAAGACCGTCAGGTTGACCAGCTTTCGGGCGGCCAAAAGCAACGTGTCGCGATTGCGCGGTGCATGGTGCTGGAACCCGACGTGCTTTTGTTGGACGAACCGCTCGGCGCGCTTGACCTGAAGTTGCGCGAGCATATGAAAATTGAATTGAAATCCCTACAAGCGGAATTCAACACGACCTTTGTTTACATTACCCACGACCAATCCGAAGCCTTAGTCATGAGTGACAACATCGCGGTCATGAACAAAGGGCGGTTTGACCAGATCGGCACGGCAAAGGATCTGTATTACGAACCTGAAAATGCCTTTGTCGCAGGATTTGTTGGCGATGCGAACAAGTTTGATGGGAAAGTGACCGCGGTCAACGGCGACATCGTGTCGATCCAGACGGCTGGTGGCTCAACGCTGCATGGGCAAACCACATCGACCAAGCCTGCCATCGGACAATCCGCGCAGATCTTTGTGCGCCCCGAAGCGATTGAGCTGTCCAAGTCACCACTGCAGGGGACTGATCAAACAAACACAAGCGAACGGCTGGTGGAGTCTGTGTTGTTCAACGGCGCAAACAGCATGGTCATTCTACGGGATGCAAACACCGGAGAAACCATCCAAGTAACTCTGCCACAAACCGGAGACTTTTTGGGCCTTGGCAAGGGGGATACGATCCATGCCAGTTGGGGTTCGACACAAGCGCGTTGTTTTGCGTCAGAGGGCCAATAGATGGGAACGGATAAATCCAAGCTGGGTTTTTACCTACTGTTAGCCCCGCTTTTGTTATGGCTGGTGATGTTGATAATCCTGCCCCATATCGGGTTGTTCCTTGTCTCCGTTAGCGAAAAGGTCGGCGTGCGGGAATATGAAACCGGCTTTGGAAACTATGCGGTGTTCTTTAACGAACCGCTTTATTGGCGGACATTTGCCCGCACGGCGTTCATGTCCATCGCAACGACTGCATTGACGTTAATCCTTGGGTTTCCGATCGCTTACTACATCGCCAAAATCACCCGCGGCCGCACGAAAACAACCCTGTTCCTGATGTGCTTGATCCCGTTCTGGGTGTCCGAATTGGTCCGGACTTTCGGTTGGATGATCTTGCTTCGTGAAACCGGTGTGCTGTCCAATTTCCTGCAATACACCGGCGTGATAGATGGTCCTGTCGAATTTTTATATAATGACGCCGCCATTATGGTGGGCCTTGTGTACACGTCGATCCTGTTCATGATTGTGCCACTCGTCACAACGCTGGACAGCCTTGATGACAGCCTGATCGAGGCAGGATACGACCTTGGCGGGTCCGGTTATTCGATCATGCGTGAAATCGTGATCCCCCACGCCATGCCTGGGATCGTGTCTGGCTGCATCGTGGTGTTCATGCTGAGTTTGGGTAACTACCTGACGCCGATCCTGCTTGGTGGCAAAGACAGCCTTTGGTTTACAGGCCTGATCTATACACAATTCATCACACGATTTAATTGGGAACTTGGCTCTGCATTCGGGTTCTTGTTGTTGGCATTGTCGTCGACAATTGTTTTTGTCGGGCTGAAACTGTCACGCCAGTCACTGTCCAATACGATGGGGCGCTAATATGATCACCACCGTCCCGCAATCCAAACCTCTGAAATGGACGTATCGCGCCTATGTGACGTTGTTTTTTATCTATCTGGCACTGCCTATCAGCGTCGTTTGCGTCTTTGCCTTTAACGACAGCGTCTTCCCATCCTTACCGTGGGAGGGCTTCACCATGGCGTGGTTCTTTGGCACCGAAGCACCGTTCATTGGGGTCTTTCACGAACGTTCGATCTTGCGGGCCATTGGCACGTCCGCATTTGTGGCGATGTGGGTTTCCGGCCTGGCAGTCGTTGTCGGCACCTGTAATGCCTTCTTGTTTGTGCGGCATGATTTCCGTGGCAAAGGGTTTCTTTATATTTTGATGCTGTTGCCGCTGATTATTCCGGGCGTCATCCTTGGTATTTCTATTCTGGTTTTCGCAAGCTCGGTTGCAAATTCACTGGAGGACGCGACAGACCTATGGTTCGACGGGTTACGACCCGGCCTGATCCTTGTGATCCTGGGGCAGTTTTCGTTTATCACGACATTCGCAACGCTGGTCATTTCGGCACGATTGCAGAAATTCGACCAAAGCTTAGAGGAAGCAGCGCTTAACCTTGGCGCGACCCGATTGGGGGCCATTCGCCAGATTACGCTGCCATTTTTGCGACCCGCAATCGGGGGCGCAGCCGTCGTTGCCGTATTGATGAGCTTTGAGAACTTCAACACCACCTTAATGCTTGTCGGGTCCGATTCCCCCCTAACGATCACGATGTTTGACAAGCTGAAACAGGGCTCTACACCGGTTTTGAATGCAGTATCGCTTTTGCTTATCTTTGTGTCTGCGGGGCTTGGTTTGTTGTCATTGGTGTTCAACAGATCCAAAGAATAATTGGGTAGGCAGGTTCAAAATCAATTTGCCTGCCGGTCCTAGACAAGCAAAGACAGCGACAGATCGACATCGGGAAAACCAAGCAACTTGGTGCCGAAGAAGTAAATACCTCAGAAATTCACGGACCACAGGATCGACGCCGATACGAAAACTTTGGAGACCGCACGGTCAGCAACACCAGCCAAACCATCTAACCCACCAGTTTTGCCTCAAAGGGCCTAGCAGCACCTTAGAGGATTTTGGGGCCGAAAGGCTTTCAAACGGGCGCGAGGTCTCGCGACTTCGCGCCCTTTCTATGTCTGTCGTCACCTCAAACATGGACACCACCAACATGGCCAAAACACCCGCATACATCCAAAAGCAAAAAGCGCATTAATGGGCGATCTGGAACAAGACCCGCGCGGCAATTGGCCAACCTGATCTGTCCCCTGTCGACCCCAGCCAGAAAATCTGGCGGGTGGAGTTTCGAGCGGGCAAAGACCTGCTGAAAGACACGTGGAACATCCGGACATGGGCGGACATGTTCGCTCGTTTCGGGGACCTGTGCGCCCAAACTGGCGACGTCATCCGCTACACGGTACCAAATACCTATGATCGAAACCGTGCGCGCTGGCCCAATCACCCGCTTTGGGAGGTGGCGGTCGCTGAAATCGTCTCGGACCTATCCGAGATGCGCGAAGGCGAGGACCCGACTGGCGTAAAATCTGTCATACGTGAGTAACATATAGCGACCCTGATCAAGAACATCCGGGGCACTTCGGTGACATTGGCAGCACTTGAAGGGAGAAATTTCGAGGCTCTGCCAGACTTTTTCGGGCAAGTCGCGACAAAGCTGACCCACTCCGTAAACTCCGAACCTGAGCACGTCGCCAAAATGCTAAAAAACGCGCAAGATCGGTACACATTTGTCACCTAGAAAGGACGAACGACCACGGAAAACACCGGGAATTTCTCTACAACTCGTCGTGCTTAAAACCGCATAAAGAGGGTGAAAAGGGTAAATTTCCGGCCGTGGTTGTTTCCGGCCCAAAGCGGCCGTCCAGCGAGTGGTTGCCATGCTGCATCTTCAACCCGCTTAGCAGTCATTCGCCGCGGCTACGAAGGCAATAGGTTGGTTGATGATTTCTTTGCGGACTTAGCTGACCTCGAACGTGATACACGCAAGGTCAACTTCTTAAACTTGAGGAATGCGGATCATCCTATCATCTTTGCGAAATTTAGGTATGGACCCATGCACCAATACTACCTAGCGTTGATCGATCAGCTCGGATTGATTGTAGTGTTAATCGGCCTTGCGTAAATTGCCTAATAAGAAACCACTAAATAGGGACAAATCCATGAAATTAGTAATCGGACTTGATGGACAAAGCTCGGGGGAAAAAGCCCTTGAGTTTGCAAAGAAAATGGCCTCAAGCATGGAAAGTTGCGAATTGATCGTCGTGTACGTGATTGAATGGTCGCCGTTTTCTTTCCAAACAGCGGAAGAAAATGCACAGCGTCATAAAAGGCGCGAGGAAGAAATTTCAATTGCGATGGAGCGGGTACTGAACCCTGCGGTTGCGACGTTGACAGATGCCGGCCTCAAGGCAAGTGCCATTGTTCACCACGGGGATGTCGCTGATACGATCGACAACATCGCCCATAAGGAAGGTGCAAGCCAGATCATCGTTGCACGATCGAGCGCTGGCGGCTTTTCGACACGCATCTTTGGCAGTTCAACAGCGAACCTCGTGATGAACGCGCGTGTTCCTGTTACTGT
This sequence comes from Tateyamaria sp., assembly GCF_039940735.1. Classification (GTDB taxonomy): domain Bacteria; phylum Pseudomonadota; class Alphaproteobacteria; order Rhodobacterales; family Rhodobacteraceae; genus Tateyamaria. The sequence continues at coordinate 6,530 of NZ_JBDVGB010000052.1, read as the reverse complement.
CGTCTCATAAGGATTAACATTATGAAAACGTTTTATCGACTTTTCCTTACTGTGGCCGCGTTCCTTGCTGTCGCAGTCCCAGCGTCTGCACAAGACGCCGCACTGACGTTGGACGATCGCGTGAATGCAGGGTTCTCTGCTGCAACCGGTTGGTTCGTGAACTTCATCTTTATGTCCATCCCAGGTACAAACTTCCCTTGGATCGTAATGTGGCTGGTTATCGGTGCATCCGTGTTCACCATCTATTTCGCAGCTGTTCAATTTCGTTTCTTTGGTCACGCTATCGGATTGGTCAAAGGCGACTATTCCGATCCGAATGATGCCGGAGAAGTCAGCCATTTTCAGGCACTTGCTACGGCGCTTTCGGGCACTGTTGGTCTCGGTAACATCGCGGGTGTTGCTGTTGCCGTTGGTATCGGTGGCCCAGGTGCCACGTTTTGGATGATCCTTGCGGGTCTTTTAGGCATGGCATCAAAATTCACTGAATGTACATTGGGTGTGAAGTACCGCAACGAATACCCTGATGGCACCGTTTCAGGTGGCCCGATGTATTACATCTCAAAAGGCTTCGATGAGCTGGGGCTTCCGGGTGGCAAAATCTTGGCCGTGTTGTTCTCAGTATTCTGTATCCTTGGTGCCTTTGGCGGCGGTAACATGTTCCAAGCCAATCAAGCACACGCAGCGATCACAGGAATCACAGGCGATTATCCTGGTTACATCACAGGCTTTCTTTTCGCAGCAGTTGTATTCGCAGTGATCGTTGGTGGTGTTAAATCCATCGCGAAAGTGACTGAGAAAATCGTTCCATTCATGGGCATCATGTATGTTGGTGCGGCCCTAATCGTGCTGATTGTGAACTTTGACATGATCGGTTGGGCGTTTGGCCAAATCTTCGCTGGTGCCTTCTCTAGCCTTGGCATTGCTGGCGGTGTGGTTGGCGCATTGATCCAAGGCTTCAAACGTGCGGCGTTCTCGAACGAAGCTGGTGTTGGCTCTGCGGCGATTGCACACTCTGCGGTGAAAACCAAAGAACCGATCACTGAGGGTTTCGTGTCCTTGCTTGAGCCACTGATCGATACAGTTGTGATCTGTACTATGACCGCTTTGGTCATCGTGATTTCGCAGCAGTTGATCATCGATGCGGACACGGGCAACTACGTGATGAACGAAGCAGGCAGCGCAATCGCGACTGTCGATGGCAACACAGGCGTGGCACTAACAGCCGCGGCCTTTGGTTCAGCTATCAGCTGGTTCCCATTCGTTTTGGCAATTGCTGTAATCCTGTTTGCGTTCTCCACGATGATTTCATGGTCCTACTACGGCCTGAAAGCGTGGACCTACCTGTTTGGCGAAGGCAAAACGACAGAACTCGTGTTTAAGGTCATCTTCTGTATCTTCATCGTTATCGGTGCTGCGGCGAGCCTTGGCCCAGTCATCGATTTCTCAGATGCTGCGATCTTTGCGATGGCTGTTGTGAACATCTTCTGCCTGTATTTCCTGATGAAGGTCGTGCGTGTAGAGCTGGAGTCTTACAGCAACCGCCTCAAAGCGGGTGAGATCAAGAAGTTCAAACACTAAAAACGACGACGTAACGATTGAAAGGCCGCCCTCGCGGGGCGGCCTTTTGCACGTGTGCAGCTACCCTCTAAATTTTGACCAACGCAAATCCCCTATGGTTTTGGGGGGCGTGACTTATAGATCGGCAGGCGCCATCCCATAGCAATGGAACCCGCACGCAGCGTGAACGTAACGACCGCACAAGCCAAGGCCATCAGACTCGGCGAAAAGCCCAAATAACTCATAGCTACCGTTGCTGCTGATCCTGCCAATGCACAAGTTACATAAAGTTCACCTTGCTTGAGAACCAAGGGCACCTCGTTTGAAATGACATCGCGCAAAAGTCCGCCCATGCTGCCTGTGATAATACCCATCACTAGAACAATCGGTGCGGATTGATCCAGTGCTTGAGCCACCCCCGAACCTGCCGCGACTGCGATCGCAAGTGCAAAGGCATCAAGCCAAAGCAATAATTTGTATCGGCTTTCAAACATATGCGCCGAAAAGAAGACCAAAAATGCGGCGCCACACGCGAGCGCGAGGTAAGATGGGTCTTCAATCCAAAACACGGGATTGCGGTCCAGCAACACGTCACGCACTGTGCCACCACCCACTGCTGTAAAGCAGGCAAAAAAGAAAAAGCCTACAATATCAAGCTGTGCACGGCTGGCCACCAATGCACCAGTAAGTCCAAAGACCAACACCGACGAATAATCCAGGAGTGTAAAAAGGGGCATACGCGCGATCCAGTCAGTTTCATCGCTTCTAACGACGGCGGTAAAGCATCACAATGCAGACTTCGTGAAGCGCAACGATAGCTCCTTTTGGGCAGAGAATGTTGGGCGATTTATCTGCTTTCTTCTGACCTAATATTGTCTGCAACGCAGACCTCTGAAAAGAGGGCTGATTTTGTCAAAAAACTCCGAAATTCAGATGCCGTAATTTTTCGGCAAAATGCCAAGTTCTCACAGAGTCAGGTGAGATTGCCCGTGAGGCGCAGAGAGCGGGTCGCTCTGTATCGCGATAAATTTCATCGATCACACCCCAAAAACTGAGTTTTTCAACACAATCGGTTTCTTGCCAACTTTTGCGGCGTTTGCACATTGAAAAAGTTGGATCGCAATCCTGAGTGTCCACTTTCTTCAAGTTGCGAAATTTACATTGCGGACGTAGCGAACGTCCAGTTTCCGCCCGTCGCTGCAGGAATGAAATGAGTTGAGCGTCATGAAATGAAGAAGGGCCAGCATGTGACCCGGAAACGACGGCGTTCAATGTGCTGCGCGCTGCTTCCGTAGATAAAACGCCATCATGGGGAGAGCGGCCAACGCTCAGCAAGTCTCTGACGATATTGGTAAATTGGCTCCGGCGGTAGGGATCGAACCTACGACAAATTGATTAACAGTCAACTGCTCTACCGCTGAGCTACGCCGGAACGGTCTGCGCCGTATAGCAAGGGCGATTTCGGGCGTCCAGAGGGTTTTCGCTCAAACGGAGCAAAAAAATCAAAAGGTTAGTTTTGCGAAAAACGGGCGTGTTGTCCGAGGGTGGGATCGGCGCGCACAAGGCCGCGTGCGTGCAGGTCAATCAAGTGCGCCAGAAGGTTGCGTTCGGCCGCCGGCAACATGGCAGGATCGATGTCGTGGTAGACAATGCGCGTTAAGGCAGACAGGGTTTGGCCCGCGTCAGAAAGAGCATCCACAAGCGTCGCTTCGCGCGTGCGTCGGTGAGCCATCAGCCAATCGAGGCGGGCATAAGGGGCTTGGATCGGTGCGCCGTGTCCGGGACAGTACGGACGCTCGGGCAGGGCGCGCAGCCGGGCGCAAGAATTCATAAAGGCTCCAAGATCGCCATCCGGCGGCGAAACAAGCGAGCTGGCCCAACCCATGACGTGGTCTCCGCAAAATAGGGCGGTTTCGGTGGCAAAACACATGTGATTGCTGAGATGTCCAGGCGTCCAATGCGCGGTGATCTTCCAGTCTGTATCACGGATGAACTGACCGTCCTGCAAAAGCACATCCGGTTGAAAATCGTGGTCGATTCCTTCGCCGCCACCCGTCAGGCCAGATTGGGCCAACGTGTCCATGGCAGCGCTGCGTCCCGCGTGTGAAGGGCCAAAAGCAAGCACGGGCGCTTGTGTGGCTTGCGCCAATGGGCGGGCGAGGGGGGAATGATCAAGATGGCTGTGCGTCACAAAGATATGGGTGATGCGTTGATTGTGGCGCACTGCGGATAGGATCGCATCCAGATGCGTTGAGCTGTTAGGACCGGGATCGATCACCGCCAGATTGGTGCGTCCCAACACATATGTATTGGTGCCGCGAAACGTCATAGGGGAGGGGTTGGGCGCGACAATCCGCACAAGATCAGACGCAAGCGGTTCGGCTACGCCGATGACAGGATTGAAATCGTCCGTCTGCATGACAGTCTTGGCCTTTCGGTCTTGCAATGCGCGCGTTAGGGTTTGGCCATGTCGTTCCAATGGCTCAAAAACTATATGCCCCGAGGCATCTATGCCCGTGCGGCGCTGATTCTGCTGCTGCCGGTGGTTGTGGTGCAGCTGGTGGTATCTGTGGTTTTTGTACAGGACCATTTTGAGGATGTCACACGCCAGATGACCACAACAACGGCGCGAGAAGTGCACTTGGTGTTGTTGCGGGTCGATCAGGCCCAAACGATAGCCGACATCGCGGATCTGACGGCAGACATCGCTGGACCGCTCAACATATCGATCAAACCGGCGCCCAAGGCTGCGATAGACGAACTGGATCGTCGGCTGTGGTATGATTTTTCCGGCAGCATTGTGATTTCGTCCATGCACGAACAAGTCGCACGGGTGGCCGTTGTCGATTTGCTGGCACGACGCATGGTGCGTTTGATCGTCACCACGCATCTAGGGCCGGTTGAGATCATCTTTGACCGTCGGCGCGTGTCTGCGGCTGCTCCGCATCAACTGCTGGTAAATATGGTCTTTTTCAGCGTTCTGACCACGATCATCGCCATTATTTACATGCGCAACCAATTGCGTCCGATCAAACGCCTTGCAAACGCAGCAGAGGCCTTTGGGCGCGGCAACACCATTGCCTACAGCCCAAGTGGCGCAACCGAAGTGCGCGCGGCCGGCACTGCTTTTGTTGACATGCGCAACCGGATCGAACGGCAGATCGAAACCCGTACGTTGATGTTGTCAGGCGTCAGTCACGATCTGCGCACGCCACTGACGCGGATGCGTCTGGCGCTGTCGATGATTGAGGACGAAGACCGCATTCCGTTAGAACGTGACGTGGATGACATGCAGGGAATGATCGATGCCTTTCTAAGTTTCGCGAAAGGCGAGGCCGAAGGCGAACCCTCGGTTATAGATCCCATCGCTTTCGTCCAAGAGATCGTGACGGACGCACAGCGCGGCGGGCAGCCTGTGACATTGGTTGTGGCTGAGGGCGAAGGCACCGTGACCCTCAGAGCAGCTGCTATGCGCCGCGCTTTGGACAATCTCATCGGCAATGCCGTCCGATACGGCACGCGCGCCGAAGTGTCCGTGCGGCTAAGTGATAAGTCCTTGCGATTTCGCATTGAAGACGAAGGTCCGGGCATTCCATCAGACCGTCACGCAGAGGCGCGGCGGCCATTTACTCGGTTGGATCGGTCGCGCAATCAGAACAAAGGGTCCGGCGTCGGCTTGGGCCTTGCCATCGCAACGGACATCGCGCGGGCTCATGGTGGCGTGCTGCGCCTTGGGCAAAGCGACACGTTAGGTGGCTTGCGAGCTGACATTGTTATCGCACGCTGACCGCACGTGAAGGCCACGCTCTTTTGTGAGCGATACCTGAACCGCGACTCCTATTGCTTCAGAGGGTAGGGGCTGCTGTCCATCTCCTCCAGCATCTTTTCGCGGAAGACCTCGGCTGGTGTCTTCCATCCCAAGCATTTCCTCGGTGTGTTGTTGAGGCGGTCGCAGATCTGCTTCATGTCTTGATCCGTCATCGAGCGGATGTCCCGCTTGCGCGGGAGCCAGCGTCTGGCCCATCGATTGGTGTTTTCAACCGTTCCCTTTTGCCACGCACTGCCCGACAGGGTATCGCGTAGCGATGTCCCGAAAGGGGTGAAGAGGGGTCGCAGAACCAAGTTTGAGTGCCGATTTCAGCCTGAAGGTGCGGCCAGTTCATGAACTCTGAGCCACGATCGAACGTGATTGAGCGGCGGGCTTGGTGGGGCAGGTCTTTGATTGTTTTAATGATCTTACCCATCACAGGTTTCGTGCGCTTGGTCGAGCTTTTGAGGATCACTGTGAACCTGCTGACGCGTTCAACGAGCGAGGTCACGTTTGACTGCCCAAGCTTCTGTTTGAACAACATCAAATCACCCTCCCAGTGCCCAAACTGGCGACGGTGCGCCACATCATCCGGGCGGAACAGGATGCTGACGTCGCGGTGGAATTTGGGTTCTCGGCGTTTTCTGGTCCGCCGTGGACGACGGGCGACGCGGTGCGTCGGCAAGTACCACCACAGATCATCGCGCATGCCGTCTTTGGAATAAATGTAGCGATAAATTGTCTCCTGACAGACACGTAGTTTTGCACGTTCATGGATCATCCGGTTGCCGATCTGCTCCGGCGTCCATCCGTCTTTGATCCTCTCGATCACACGTTTGCACAGCTCGGGATATTTGATCAGTTTGCGATCCCGCGCGCGCCGATCCGCCGTCATCAGCTGGGCGGCGGCACCATAGTAACCGTCGTGTTTTGGCATGCTCTCATCGCTGAAATGATTGCGCTTCAGCTCACGGAAAATGGTCGAACGACACCGCCTCAGGACCCGCGCCATCTCATCGACAGGGACCTTTGCATGTCTCCAGCGTTCTATTCTGCGTCGCTCTGTGATACTCAGTTGCTTATAAACGGCTCCCATGGCACGTTCTCCTCATTAGATAACCCATTGGTTTCTAATAGGAGTCGCACTTCAAGGTAGCGCCCGCCG
>NZ_JBDVGB010000051.1:0-8998 GCF_039940735.1 Tateyamaria sp. | reverse complement strand
TATCGTTTTTGGCACGGCCCTGTTGATCGTCATGCTTGTCCTCGCGGCACAGTTCGAAAGTTTCGCAAGTGCGGTTGTGATCATGTTGACGGTGCCTTTTGGGCTTGCCGCAGCGCTGTTGGCGATTTCTCTTAGTGGTGGGTCGTTGAATTACTACAGCCAGATTGGTCTGGTGATGTTGATCGGGGTAATGGCCAAAAACGGCATTCTGATCGTCGAATTTGCGAACCAGCTTCGCGAAGCCGGCCAAGACATCGACACCGCCATTCGCAACGCTTTGCGCCTGCGCATTCGTCCGGTCATGATGACAATGGTGTCGACGGTATTGGGTGGTTTGCCGCTTGTGCTGACATCTGGCGCAGGTGCCGAAGCGCGCAGAGAAGTCGGTTGGGTCATCGTTGGCGGATTAGGTTTTGCAACGGTTTTCACACTGTTTCTAACACCCATCTTTTACCGCTGGATCACCGCTTGGGGCAGCCAACCGGGCGCGGCCACAAAGCGGCTTGCGCACGAACTGACATCCACGCCTTAGGGGCGAAACCCATCGGTTTCATCTTTGCCGCGGACGTCGCCGACCAAAAAACAACGTCATCAGCGCTTTGATCCACCGCGTTGCGCGACCTCGTGCCGGTGGCGCCGCCCAACGCCATCGGAAAAATCGTCGATAGCACGGGCGTGCCGACCTTAATATACGTCGCGCTGATAGCGGCCCGAAGCCCCAAGATCAGCAACATAGGCTTTTGCATCATCCAATGACATGCCCCCATATTCGCTAACAACTTCGCATATGGTTTGGTTCACGTCCGCCGCCATGCGCGATGCGTCGCCGCAGACGTAAATAGCAGCGCCTTTGCTAAGCCAATCGTAAAAGCTGGCCCCGTCTTTGCGGATCAAATCCTGCACATAGACCTTGTCGGCACCATCGCGCGACCATGCCAATGATGTTTTGCTTAGCACACCATCTGCTTCCCAGCCCAAGATTTGGTCACGGTATAGAAAATCGGTGTCTTCGTGCTGATCGCCAAAGAACAGCCAATTTTGGCCGCCAGATTGACGCGTTGCACGTTCTTCCAGGAAGGCGCGGAAGGGGGCGATACCTGTGCCCGGCCCGATCATGATCACCGGGGTCGTTTCATCTGCGGGCAAGTGAAAGTGTGCCGATTTTTGGATGTACACGCCGACCTGCCCGCCGGGTTGAAGACGTTCGCCCAAATAGGTCGATGCGCAGCCTTTACGTTTGGAGCGCAGATCGTAATGTACCTCGCCCACGGTCAGGTGGACCTCTCCCGGGTGGGCTTTCGGGCTTGAAGCGATGGAATAGAGGCGCGGTTGAAGCGGGCGTAACCCATCCGCAAGCGATTGTGCCGACAATTCTGGTTTTCCAAGCTCGATCAAATCAATGATCTGCGCGTCATCGCATGGTTTTTCGACGCCCCATGCTTCCAATGTAGCAGGCGTAATTGTGGTCAGATCAAAACGGTTAAGCAACGCGGCACGCAGTGACGTTGGCGTATCTTTCAACATCACAGTTTCTGATCCGCTCAAACCACTTGCCTCAAGGATAGTCGTGACCTCGTGCGGGCAGTTTACCGGCCAAAGCCCCAATGCATCCCCGACTTGGTAATCCAGATCGACCCCGCCACCAGCAAGGCTGATTTCGATGTGATTGACGGTTTTTGCCGACCCTTCGCCGCTTAGGTTTTCGACTTTCATCAAGGTTCCTGCAAAAGGGTGATTTTTATCAAATTCCGGACCCTCCGTTTCGGGTTCTGCCGCCGTGCTAGCGCCCGCCGCTTGGACAAAAGCGGATGTGGCAAAGACACCGGTTTTCCATTCGCCGTAAGGGTCTTCGTAGGCGACATCACAGGCCACAAAATCAAGGACACGGGTCGCACCAAGTTCGGCTAATCGCGCGTCAAGGTCGCGCGCGGCCTTGTTAAATTCTGCATAGCTCGTATCGCCCAACCCGCACACGGCAAAGTTCAAGGTCGCAGGCAAGGCAGGTGCCTCCGCGCTCATCAGGCTTGCGTGAAATTGGACGGCATTGTCCGCAGGCTCGCCTTCGCCGAACGTCGCCGCGATGATCACCAGATGTTCAATTTGCGCAAGGTCAGCCACGTCGAAATCGTCAAGCGCCACGATTTTTCCGTCAAAGCCTTTGGTCTTGGCAAATTTTCGAAAGTCTTTGGACAGGCTTTCGCAGGTCCCAGATTGCGACCCATAAAGGATGGTCATCGACGTCGCTGGGGCCTCGGTTGTGGTGCCCGCACTTCCTGCAGCAGAAGCCATAGCCTGTAGCCCCGACAGAAGCCCATTCAGCCAATTGCGTTGATCGCGGTCAAACGGCGCGTCTTCGCCGATAAGCCCTTGAGTACGCGTGGTTTCGGTTTTGCCGATCGCTTCTGCAACAGCGGCGGTGATGTTACGGTCTTGTTTGGTCATAACGGTTTCCGTTTATGCAGAGAGTTGGACAAGGGCAGGCAGCGCATCGTCAGAAACGCCGCGCACGAAAGATAGGAACGTTTCGGTTCCAGCCCGTTGGTCAAGGTAGCTGGCGATCAACGTTTCAAGGACGCCATTGACGTCATCCGCAGCCACAGGCCCACACAAAGCCCGCGCAAGTCCGCGGTCATTGTCGTTCCCGCCACCAAGCACGATATGATAGCCTTCGCCGCCATCTGGTGTCGCGGTGCCCATCAAACCGATATCGCCAATGTAATGCTGGGCGCAGGAATTGGGACAACCTGTCAGGTGGATATTGATCGGGCTATCCAGTTCGAATTTGGTTTCTAGGTGCCGCACGATGGACATTGCATTCTGCTTTGTGAACGCCAGCCCAAGCTTGCAGCCCGCTTTGCCAGTACATGCCACCGCCCCCGCGGCAAAAGATGTGGCCGAATGGCCCAACCCAAGTTCTGAAAGGCTGGCGGTGGCGGCATCCACATACTCATCCGCCACATAAGGGATCAACGTATTTTGCCACACAGTCAGGCGTACATCGTTTTTACCGTATTTCTGTGCCACCTCGCCAATGCGCTTCATTTGCGCAACGGACAAATGGCCAACCTCTTGGGCGATACCGATATAGTTCACCCCGGCTTCAGATTGCGGGTGCACCCCGATGTGCCCAATTCTGTTCACGGGGCCGCGCGCTACGTCGTGGTCTGTGTTTTGGTGGATCAATTGCACATTCGGCGCGATGTCGGCCAATGCCTCTTGGGTGCGGGCGATGAACCAATCAAAGCCCTCGCGGTCCAGCAAATATTTAAGGCGCGCCCGTTTGCGATTGGTGCGATCACCATGTTCGACAAACACACGCAACATGGCGTGCCCGACATTCACCGTATCTTTGGGATGGCACAGAACCCCAGTGTCACGCGCAAAATCTTTGTGCCCTGTGATGCCACCTAGCAGGATCCGGCAATAAACACCCGGCTCGATGCCGCCAGTGACAGTCACTGCCTGAAACGAAATGTCATTGGTGTCGCTGACGCAGGACAGAACCCCACCATTGTCGAACGAGATGTTAAATTTGCGCGGGATCGCCTGCAATTCGCGGCTGGCATTGATGCGCTGTGCCAGACGTTGGCAATAGGGCATCAGGTCGATGATCTCTTGAACATCAAATCCAGCTGTTGGCGAGGCCGTTAAGTTGCGCGCACTGTCAGCCCCGGTGGCATGGCACGACAAACCTGCATCGCGCAGTGCGAAATAGACATTCAAAACATCCTTAGGGGCAATTTCACGCAGTTGAAGATTTCCGCGCGTGGTCACATGCGAATAGCCACCCGCATAGCGCTCGGCGATATCCGCCAAGGCAATCATCTGATCACCGCGCAACACACATCCCGGAAGTCGCAACCGTATCATATACCCAGTGCTGTTTGGCTCGACGTTAAAAAAGCCCAAATGACGCAACAAGAATTGGTCAAGTCCGACAGCCATTTCGTTGGCGTCGGTCCAGGCTTCTAAATGGGACCACATATCAAGCGGATGAAGTTCGCGCTTTTTCAGCTCTTCTTTGCACAAATCATCCAGCGGTGTGCCGTATACATGTTCCTCTTGGGGCGCAGCATCTACGTTGCCGCTGCCACCAAACAACCGATCAAGGCCAAGCTGGCCCAAAGCATCAACAAGATAGTTTTGTTGCTCTTCGTTAAATCCAGAATTCAATTGCGACAAAGCCAATATCCTTTCGATACACGCCCGAGGGTGTCGTTCTAAACGCCATCCCAAAAGGAACCCGCGTTTCACACTGTAAGATTTGTGCCGCCACCGTTGCCGAAACATGGATCGTTGGGCCGCGTTGCTCAAAGATCACCTATGTTCGCAGTTATCATGCTGCGCCACAGCATCCAGTGCATTTGGGGCAAAACTGTCAAGTTCAAGCGCTAAGGATTCGAAATAAACTTGATCCAAAACGCGCAGCGCTGAGAAAATGCGCAACCTCAAGGAAACACGCGGGTTAACCGTTTAATTTTTATGCGGAACCACAAAACCGGAACCTAAGGTCAAGTGAATCGGTGTCACCCCTTGTTTTTGGTGCGGGGGTGCCCAAGGCTTTGGTTAACGGATGTTAGGCCACTTGCAGCGAAGCAAGTTCACTTCAGCCTAACCTGACAGCAATGGCGCGGTCACTTTCGTATCCCATTTACCCGCAGTCGCATTCGCGGCTGGCTGAGTAAGCTTGGTTGAACCATGCGCCTTTTTGTGTGGCCAACTGTCCTCCTCCCAACTCTCTGAAAGGTTCACGCAATGTCTTATGTTGCCCCTGCTGAATTCTCGTCGAAAATGATCGACGCGGGTGAAGCCAAAGTTTTCATGTCCACGAAAGACACACTTATCCGCGCGTTTATGGCCGGCGCAATTCTTGCGCTTGCTGCGGCTTTTGCCGTTACGGTCGCCGTGAATACCGGCAACTTTTTGATTGGGGCACTTTTGTTCCCAGTTGGGTTTTGCACGCTTTATCTTCTTGGTTTCGATCTGCTCACGGGTGTGTTCACTTTGGTGCCGCTTGCATTGCTAGACAAACGCCCCGGCGTCACCGTCAAAGGGATGCTGCGCAACTGGGGCCTTGTGTTTTGCGGGAATTTCGCAGGGGCATTCACCGTGGCGATCTTTATGGCGATCATTTTCACAACCGGATTCACCCATGAACCCAATGCAGTGGGGCAACGCATCGGATTGATCGGAGAAGCGCGCACCGTTGGTTATAAAGACGCCGGTTTTGGCGGTATGCTAACGCTGTTTGTCCGTGCGGTAATGTGTAACTGGATGGTGTCTACTGGCGTTGTTGCTGCGATGATGTCCACATCGGTTTCAGGTAAAATCATGGCGATGTGGATGCCGATCTTGATCTTCTTCTACCTCGGCTTTGAGCACTCGATCGTAAACATGTTCTTGTTCCCATCGGGCCTGTTGTTGGGCGGTGATTTTACAATCGGTGACTACCTGTTCTGGAATGAAATCCCGACCGTTGTTGGCAACCTTGTGGGTGGCCTGACGTTTGTGGGTGCGACGATTTATGCAACGCACTACAAAACGTCTCCTACGATCAATTCAGACGCGCCAACATCTGCGTCAACGACACCGGCTGAATAAGCAGGCACGCCCAGTGCTGCATTTTGTCGGCACTGGGCAGTTTGTGATTTAAGTATGTCGCTTGATATGCCCCCTCCTCAAACGCTTGCGATCAGTCTTGGCCAGTGGTCAAGCGCTGGTCGCAAGCCTGAGAACCAAGATTTCTACGGTGCGATTATCCCGGTGGACAACGCGCTGACCCTCAAGGGGGTCACTGTCGCAATTGCAGATGGCGTCAGCAGCAGCAAATGGGGCCGTGAAGCGGCCGAGATTTCCGTAAAAGGCCTTTTGACAGATTACTACAGCACCCCAGACACTTGGGCCGTGAAACCAGCCGCGTCAGCAGTGATTGCCGCAACCAATGCATGGCTACATGGTAAAAGCCGCGCCGCCCATGTTGAGGACATCGACCATGGCTGGGTCTCAACACTGTCTGCCCTCATCCTGAAAGCAAGGACCGCCCACATTTTTCATGTCGGCGACAGCCGGGTTTGGCGCATGGCAGGACGCAGCCTGGAACAGTTGACGACAGATCATAATGTACCCAACGGGGCGGATGGTCATTACCTGAGCCGCGCAATGGGTGCCGCTCCGCAGGTCGAAATCGACTATATCACAACCCCTGTTTCCATTGGTGACGTGTTCTTAATGACGACAGATGGAGTGCACGTTGCCATGAAGGGCAGCAAAGTTTCCGACATTCTGGATGCAGCAACAGACCTGAACACCGCAGCCCAAACGATTGGGCAAGCCGCCCATGACCTTGGAAGCACAGACAACTTATCGGTTCAAGTAATTCGTGTTGATGGGATGCCACCACCGCAGGCCGTTGACCTTGTTTCTGATCTGGCGAGGTTGCCTTGCCCTGACTTGCCCAAGCCGGGCGATGTGATCGATGACTATGTGATAAAAAGACCGATCCACGCCAATGCGCGCAGTCACATCTATCTTGCGCAAGCCCCTGACCAGACTTTGGTCGCGCTCAAAATTCCGTCTGTCGATTTGCGCGATGACCCCGATTATCGGCGCCGTTTCATGATGGAAGAATGGATCGCACGACGCGTGCAAAACCCGCATCTGTTGGCCACGGTTCCAGCCCCAACACACCGCACCAAATTCTATGTTCTGTCCGAATACATCACCGGGCAAACCCTGCGGCAATGGATGCATGATCATCCCCAAGCCCAGCTTCAGGATGTCCGCGATATCATCGGCCAACTGATCAGCGGAACCCGCGCGATGCATCGCCGCCAGATGTTGCATCAAGATCTGCGTCCCGAAAACATCATGATCGACGTCTCGGGAACGGTGAAAATCATCGACTTTGGGTCGACCTTTGTCGCCGGTGTCGCAGAAACTGCGCAAACGCCGCCGGGTCAGGATATTCTTGGCACCCTGCAATACGCCGCCCCTGAATATTTTGCGGGCGCGCAGACCGGTCCTGCGTCTGACCTGTTTTCCATCGGAGTGATCGCCTACGAAATGCTAACGGGGCGCCTGCCCTACGGCACTCAGGTGTCGCAGGTTCGATCGCAAAAAGACCTGCGTAACCTGCATTACCAAACGGCGCGCGATGCAGGGAACGCAGTGCCCAATTGGGTCGATGATGCGCTAAAGCGCGCCCTGCATCCAAACGCCGCCCATCGCCAATCTTCGATGTCTGAATTTCTGGGCGACCTCATGCGCCCCTCGACCAAATGGTCAAGACAAACCGCCCGTCCGTTGATGGAACAAAACCCGTTGGCGTTTTGGAAAACGCTCTGCGCGGTTCTGAGTCTCATCATTTTGTTCCTCCTCACCCGTTAATCCAAAGCAAACCCAAAAGGAAACCTCATGGACTATTTGACCAAGGAAGACGTGACTGCGCAGATTTTGTCGGCAAAACGACAAGCCGGGCTGACATGGGAAGACATCGCCACCAAAATCGATATGTCGCCGGTATGGACTCATTCGGCAGCGATGGGCATGAATGCGTTTCCAGCCGACAAAGCGGATGCGATGGTGAAGGCATTGGGATTACCGCAAGAAGCCGCACTTGTTTTGGCTGAAAGCCCAACGAAAATCTGGGAACAGGCCGTGCCGACCGATCCTTGTGTCTATAGGTTTTACGAAATCGTCGGCGTATATGGCCCAACGCTAAAGGCGTTGATCCAAGAAAAATTTGGTGACGGTATTATGTCTGCCATCGATTTTGACATGTCAGTCACACGCGTCTCCCATGAAAAAGGCGACCGGGTTAAGGTCGAAATGTCGGGCAAGTACCTTTCCTACAACGCTTGGTAACACCACATTTCGCAGGTGATGGAAAATACGGCTGTCACCTGCAAGCCATTTAAAAAACGGCCATCCAGACACTTTATATCCAAGCATTATTTGGCTTCCTTGTTGCTGTTGGCACAGAAGAAACTCAGATGCTTGAGGGCCGTCTACATGTCGGGAATTGGCAACTTCATCCTGAATGGGTTCACAGTTGAAAATAGGATTTCTAACCGCCTTTGCCCACCCGTGTTGATTGGCCTTGCGCAAACCCTATCAATCGCCGGCTTAGCACAAAATCTCCGCCTAGCATCACAATGTGTCAAGTAGCACACCCATTTAGCGTTTAAAGTAACCTTGGTTTTTCGGATCGTTCCCGTGCTACGCGTTATATAACCCCCAAATACTTCGACGGCTTGCTGAACCACACAATAGCGCAAAGTTATTTCAAAGGCCGCGTTAGACATACCGTCGGTCCTAACCAGATTGAAGTACAAACCTCTATCAGCCAAATGAACAAAGTCGCAAATTGCGTTCTGCGGAAAAGCCAGTGACAATATAGTTTTCATTTCAGTTCGATGTGCGATCGTGAGTAAACACAAGGTCAAATGGAACCAATGGACCTGCGGATGTCACAACTTTTGATGGGCGTAGCCGAAATGGACCTGTCACGTTTACACGCCTCTGGAAGTTCAGAACAAGATTGCTCAACGGTTGGTTGCTAGCTGTCAAAAATATCTAAAGAACACACCTTTCGGGTTCGTAAAAGTAAACCCTTAGGAATAGTCGCTCAATGGACAAGAACCTTGCCCAAGGCAGGTGAAAAGAACTGTTTGATGATGAATTTTCCTATGTTTACCTTGGTGAACAATCCAAAGTGAACCTATCCTTTATGATGGAAGTGCCTCTAATTGACGGAGAATATTTCCAATGACATTCACAATTGAAGGCGGCAATGGAGATACTAACGGCACAACAGTTCAAGCGACGCTTGAGCGTATCAGTAAGTGTCCAAGATTGATGATGAGCACTCTAAGCAAAACGCTCCTGTAGGGCATGTTCATCCGACGCTTACGGATTAAGCGCAACGTCACAAGCACGTTGCTTGTTGCTTTAGCCGATTATTGAGATTTTTTGATTATCGTCAGAGAGATACGGGAAT
>NZ_JBDVGB010000050.1:0-124759 GCF_039940735.1 Tateyamaria sp. | reverse complement strand
TAATCTTGCGATCCAGATTACGCGGCGTGATTGTGAACTCAGACGGCGCTTTGGCGACCATCTCCATCACAAAATCCCGGTCCATAAAAACCATGTCCCCGTCCACCCGACATCCCGCTTCGCGCAGGATGCCCAGTGCTTCATTGTTCAGAAATTGAATGCCGATTTCTTCGAGGATGCGCATCGCGCCGTCATGGATGGCCTCGACCCCTTCAGGACGTAAGGGTTCCACCGGTGGATCAATCATAATGGGTGGATTCCAAGGCATCTGCTCGATGGTTTCCCGGCCGCGCCGCGCCGCCGCCCCTGCCCGTCCGCCGCCACGTGTTTTGCGCCTAGGTTCAGTGTCAGCCATGAAACGTCCTCTCAGATTTACATCTGCACTAAGGACACCTCAGAGACGCTGGTTTCACATTGCCGTTTGCGACGATACATGTCGTTTTCAAGCAGCTGCAATGCCGTTAGGCCTGTTGATCCAACCACGCGGGGATATGGCCGATGTCTGGCAATACTGCATCTGCATGCGGCGCCAAATCCTTTGTATCTGCCATGCCGGTCAACACAGCCAGCGTACGCATGCCAGCGGCACGGCCCGCGCGCAGATCATGCAGGCTGTCGCCCACCATGATCACGTTGTCAGGCGCAAGGCCCGTGGCGTCGCAAAATGCCAAAAGCTGACCGGGGGCGGGTTTGCCGCCATGGCCGCTGTCATACCCGGCAATAACGTCGAAATGCGCAACCACCCCTGCGGCATCCAGATGTGCCCGTGCGGGGGCTTCGGCATCGTTCGTGGCAACGCCCAGTTTCAAGCCACGCGCGCGCAGATCGTTCAAAAAAGGAACAAGTGGCACCGCTTCGGTTTGGGGCGCATGCGCTGCCTCTTCGTTGATGATCTTCAACAACTTATCGGACGTAAGATGAGGCACATGCGGCGTTAAAGCGGCCCCGATTTCCGCGGCAGTGCCTGCAATGACCAAAGAGGTCTTGTGGAAGGTTGAGGTTTCAAATGCGAACCCAATCGCTTTGCCCAAAATCCCGGCGCGGGCCTCTTCCCCGTCTGCGAGGCGCAGTAAAAAGGCACGAGCCCATGCCTCCCATGTGGTGGTAAAGTCAAACAGCGTGCCATCCTTGTCAAAGATGATGCCATGCACCGGTTGAAAGGCGTTCACGTCCAATTAACCTGTTCACCACCGGGCAGCGCCATACGCGCATACATCGGCTGTTCGTAAGCCAATTGCACGGAATCACAAAAATCACGAACCCACGCGTCATCCATAATAATGAAGTCCAAAAGCGCGCCTAAAAAGGCCGGATCGCCGACACCGCTGCGCATGTCTGCCTCGTTTGCGCCGGTCGCACCAAGGAAGACAGGCAGCAACTCTTCGTTGCTTGCCATCCATGCGACCGCTTGCAAGCCAATGATCTCGGCGGATTCTTGCGTCATCGCCATTTCAGCGCACCCTTTCCCACTTTTGGAAACCCTTTGTTAACCTAAACAAACAAAAACCAAATGCATAGAAGTTGTAACGAATTGGATACAACCCATGCACGGTAAGATCCTTGTTATCGATCCGATCGCCACCAACCGTATTGTTCTACGGGTGAAGCTGGCGGCGAGCCACTATGAAATGGCGCAAGCCGAAAGTATCGGCGATGCGATGCGCGCGATTTCAACCAATCTGCCAGATATGATCTTGTGTGCAGACACATTGCCGGATGGTGGGCCGTTGCGCCTGACCAAGCGCCTACAGAAAGCCGGGTTAATGGGCAAAGTGCCGATTTTGGTCATTGGTGCAGTTGGCAGCGTGCAAGACCGGTTGGCCCTGTTCAACGCCGGAGTAGAAGACGTTCTTCAAAAACCTATCGATGATCGCCTTTTGTTGGCGCGCACCCGCAGCGTGATGCGCGCCTATGCATCGGCCAGTGAATGGAAGTTGCGCGATGGCACGTCTCGCGCACTTGGGTTTGCGGAACCATCTGCTGCTTTTGGCCCCACAGAAACTGTTTGCGTCATCACAGAAGATCCCACAGGCACAGAAGCCTGGAGCAAGTCGTTGGCCGCATGCACAAAGGCCGCCTTGTCGGCATGCACCCCGGCCAATTCAGTCCATGCCGACAGCACGGGCAAAGTGCCCGATGCCTTTGTCATGTTGGTCGAACCCGGTGGAAACACCAATACGCTTGAACTTTTGGCCACCATTCGCAGCCACGCCGCAACGCGCCACAGTTCCATTTTGGTGGTCCAAAAAGAAACGGACCCGCGCCTTGGGGCACAAATGCTTGATATGGGGGCCAACGATCTGACCTCAATGGAAAGCGATCCGGCGGAACTTGCGCTGCGCCTTGATGCGCTGATGAAACGCAAACGGATGTCGGATGCATTGCGAGATACAATGCGCTCGGGCGTTGAAGCTGCGGTGATTGATCCACTCACTGGCCTGCACAATCGCCGCTATGCCATGCCGCATCTGGCCCGGATCGCGGATCGCGCGGAACAGACACGCAAACCCTTTGCAGTGATGGTGGCCGACATGGATCACTTCAAGCGGATCAACGATTCACTTGGGCACGCGGCGGGAGATGCTGTGTTGGTGGAAACGGCGCACCGATTGCGCGAAAACTTACGCGCCATCGACCTTGTGGCGCGCATCGGCGGCGAAGAATTCCTGATCGTCCTGCCGGGTGCGGGTCTTGTGAACGCCAAGAAAGCCGCGCAACGTTTGTGCAAAATAATTCGCAACACGCCGTTCGAAATTCCTGGTCAAAGCGTGCCCATAACGGCGACGATATCGATCGGAATGACGGTGTGCGATCCAAGCAAAACCACCAGCCAAATCGTGCCTCCAAGTGCAGAGGCGCTGTTGGGGCGCGCAGACAAAGCGCTTTATGGTGCAAAGGCCAAAGGACGCGACCGCGTGACGCTACTCCGCCCCGCGGCGTGATCGCTGCTATTTGTCTGCCGAACCACCTTTTCTACGCGGGCCTTTTCGCGACATCTCTTCTTTCATGCGCGTAACGTAGTTGGCACGTTCCGCATCGTCGAACCCGGTCACAACCTCAAGCCATGCCGTTTGCCCTGCCGCCTGCGCGCGTGAAGCGCCGTCAGACTGGCGGTCCAACACAATTTGTACGGCGTTTGCGTCGAAAGGTGTGGCGCTTAGCGCGTTGATCATCGCAGTGTAGTTCGCACGGCGCGCGCTTCGGTCCGGCACAGTGCCATCGCGACGCACTTTGCCAAACACTTCGCGGCGCAGTTCGCGTGGCAGGGCCAAAACATACGGTGTCGCATAGCCCATGTTCGCGCGGCGCGCATCCTGCGGCCCTCCACGCAAAACAAAACCTGCAACCACACCCGCAACGGCCAAATTCAGCCCAAGCGACACAGCCAACAAAACTTTGACCCAAGCAGGCCCGCGTCTTTTGTCCGATTGCACACCCATGTTCAGCCCTCCTCTATGTCCCAGCCAAAGACGCTTACGGCGTCCTGACCTTCGTAATACGTGTCATAATTTACCGATAAGAAGTCTTCGAAAGGCACGGCTTCGATCCCGCCGATGCCAATGACAAACCCCGTCGCCGCCGCAACCGCAAGCCCGCCCACAGTATTCCAACCGCCGATACCGTCGACGATTTGACGCCACCACGGAACGGGTGCCACTACCCCACCCGGGGCGGGCAACATCGCATCCGCATCCGCCAAAACCCGCGCCATCAATGCTTCAGGAACCTCGCCAACAGGGTCTTGCGCAAGATCATCCAACATCTGGTCAATCCACGCATCATCTTTGGGGCGCTCGGGGGGATGGGTCATGTTATTCATCCTTCATGATATCCAAGGGCAGCCACCTGCCCCTTTAATGCTGCCGCCAGCGCGCGTTTTCCGCGGGCTGTCAGACTTTCCACCGCTTCGACGCTGATGCCAAGAGCTGTTGCAATCTGGGGGTTCGTGGCCTCTTCGAAGTGGCGCATCGTCACAGCAATCCGTTGACGTTCAGGCAATGTTGCAAGGGCTGCACGCAACGCATCATGGCGCGCACGAGTTTGCAGCTTGGCTTCGACCGATGGGGTCGGATCCATCGGTTCTGACACGTCCTCAAGCGGTACGGCTCCACCTTTGCGTTTGCGCAGCCGATCTGTGCACAGATTGGATACAACACGGTAAAGCCACGTGGTCACTTGCGCTTCGCCCTCGCGCCAGTCAGGTGCGATGCGCCAAAGACGCAACATCGCCTCTTGCGCCACGTCTTCCGCCTCGGCGCCGTCGCCCAACATGCGAAAGGCTTGCCCAAAGACGCGTGGCGTCAGGCGCGCAGTTAACATTTGCGCAGCCGCCCCGTCGCCCCGCGCGTAGCGGGCCAGCAAGTCAGCGTCATCCGTATGCGGATCATTATCTAGCGGCATGGCCATAGAGTCCCGGCTATCGTTGTCCTGCCCCTTTATGCAAGGGGCAGGACGTGACGACGATTAATCGTTCTTAGGCTTTTTGCCCGGGCGGCCTTTGCGATGGGCCTTGGCTTCTTTGAACTCGGCCTCGGAAATGCCACCGCTTTTGTCGGCATCCAAACGTTCGAACAGGCGGGCCGGATCGTGGCGCGGATTTTTCAATTCGGCTTGTGACAGTTGACCATCCTTGTCCGCGTCGAGACGTTCAATCATGCGTGCAGACCGCTTTTTGGCCTTTTCAGAGCCTGCGGCTTCCAATTCCGCTTTGGTCAAAAAGCCGTCGCCGTTGGTGTCAGTTTGGGCAAAGCGGGCCTCGCCTTGTGCTTGCATTTCTTGCAGCGTGACTTCGCCGCTGTTGTCTGCATCGAGGGCAGAAAAGTCGGGGCCACGTTCGCGCGCCATGGCGGAAACTGTTGTCAGGCCAATTGCGGCAGCCGCAAGGGTCGCGATAAATGTGCTACGTTGCATAAGATCGTACTCCGTTTTTACCTCAGTGTGTGGGGCTTTTCTCGCCTCCACATGACCATCAAACGGTGCGCCATCGCCGTTCCGTCGAAAAAAGTTTGCACAATGTTTGCGAAGGGTTTTGCGCGACATCTGGCCGCAAGGGCACAATGCCCAATTCCCTATTGTCGCGCATAGGCGCATGCTGACCCTCTATCTGCTTAGGATAAGTGACGTGCACAGCGATTCCGTGACTGACAACCAGACCAACGCCCGGCCTATGCGCCCGTCCCTGTTTCGGGGCTGGCGCAATAAATGTCCCCGATGTGGGCAAGGTCACCTGCTTAAAGGGTATTTGAAGGTCGCAGACAGCTGCGCGGTTTGTAAGCTCGATTATTCGCATCATCGGGCGGATGATGGCCCCGCCTATTTGACGATCCTGATTGTCGGCCACTTGATGGCGCCCTTGTTGCATATCGTGTTTGTAGCGTGGCGGCCCGAACCTTTGGTCCTGTTCTCGATCTTTGCTGTGGGGTGTGTTGGGTTGTCACTATATCTGCTGCCTCGATTAAAAGGGGCAATTGTCGGATTCCAATGGGCGCGCGGCATGGGCGGATTTGCGCAAACTGGATGATGTGCATAAGCTTGGCCCAATTCACCAAAGGCATGGCATGACGCACCCTTCTGACGCGATCGACAAAACCCAAGTGCGCAACGCCGCCACCGTCATCGTGTTGCGCGATCGCATGACGGCGCCGCGCATTCTGATGGGTCAACGTGGTGCCAAGGCTGTCTTTATGCCTAACAAATTCGTCTTTCCCGGCGGCGCCGTAGATAAAGACGATCATGCCGTGCCCTTAGCCAGCCCCATCGCCGCCCCCTGCGCTGCACGCTTAGAGGATGATAGCGCGCCCGGCCTTGGCCCAGCCTTGGCCGCCGCTGCAATTCGCGAGTTGTATGAAGAAACCGGCCAAGTCCTTGGGACCCCCGGCACATGGACAGCAGCACCTCCCGATTGGCAAGCCTTTGCCGCAACCGGCCACCTGCCCCATGCGGCCCCATTGCAATTCGTGTTTCGCGCCTTGACTCCACCGGGCCGACCGCGCCGCTTTGATGCGCGTTTCTTTTTGATTGATGCGCAAGATCTAACGTCGGATATTGACGACTTTAGCGCCGCCTCTGACGAACTATCACACCTGCAATGGATCGAGCTGGACCGCGTGCGGTCTTTCGATATGCCGTTTATCACAGAAGTGGTTCTCAGCGAGATCGCAGCCCGAGTGCAGGACCCGACCCCGCCTGCAAGCGTGCCCTATTTCCGCAATGACGATGAGGAAAGCCTGTTCTTGCGTTTGCACGGTCGACCACAGCCCGACTAGAGGCGCAGGACACCTGCGCCTTACGTGTCAAATCGACAGAACGAGCATCACAATCGAGCCGAGCAGCACCGCCATGCCCGCCCATTCGCGTCCACTGATCTTTTCCTTAAAGACAAGAACCGACGCAAGCGCGCTGAACACCAGTTCCACTTGCCCGATTGCATTCACGTAAGCTGCGTTCTGCAGGGTGAACGCTGTAAACCAGCAGAACGAGCCCGCCATGGACATCAGCCCAACCCAGACGGCCACACGCCGTGCGCCCCAAACTGCACTGATTTGACCGGGTGAGCGCCAACGCAGCCAGATCAGCATTGCAACAGTTTGCATCATCGTCACCGCCGCCAATGTCAGCCCTGCTCTGGCCAGCGGATCATCCAAGCCAAGGCTCAACGAGGCACCCCGATAACTGACGCCAGACACCGCAAACAGAGCGCCCGCACCAAGGCCCAGCCCTACAGTCTTGTTCGCCATGTCCCGCCAGCCCGTGCGCACAAGTCCGGGCGGAGCCGACAGCAGCAACACGCCCACCAATCCCACACCAATGGCAACAAATCCCCAAACGCTGACCAGATCGCCCAAAATGACCCAGCCCACCAAAACGGCCTGCATGACTTCGGTCTTTTTGAACGTGATCCCAACAGCAAAGTTGCGTGCCTGAAACAGCCGGACCGTTGCCACGGTCGCTAAAATTTGCGCCAAGCCGCCCATGGCAGCATGTCCCCAAAACGTCCCGTCAAAACGTGGCCACGCCTGCCCCGTCAGCGCCATATATATCGCAATCAACACAGCCACCAAAGGCGCGGAATACAAGAACCGCGCCAGCGTCGCCCCGCCAGCGCTGAGCGTACCCAGCGACAGTTGCCGTTGCAGCATAAAGCGCAGCGTCTGAAAAAACGCCGCCGCCAGTGTGATGGGAATCCAAAGGGTCATGTCCCTCTATGGGCGAACGCGGTCTTTGCGACCAGAGCGAATATGGTGAGATACCCCATAGCTCTGAATATTACCGATCCTCATCACAGGGTCGGTGGGCGGGCGCATTTGCCGACAGGCAAACAGTCCCGCTCGACGGCTAAACCTTTGGGTCGGGGTTTTCTGTGTGACCATCCACAGCGATCACCTGCCCAGACACCATTCGTGCCGCGTCCGAGGCCAAAAACACCGCCATATCCGCAATATCATGCGCCTCAACAAAACTGCGCATCGATGTGCCCGCCGCATAGCCATCATAGACTTGATCGCGCGTCATGCCCTTGGCCGCCGCCTCGCGTGCAAGCACACCTTCCATGCGTACACCTTCAACGGCGCCGGGGCAAATCCCATTGGCACGCACGCCAAAGGGGCCTGACTCCATCGCCACCGTTTTCATCAACCCAATGATGGCCCACTTGGCCGCCGCATAAGGCGCGCGATTGGGATAGCCATATATCCCCGCCGTTGAAGACGTGAACACAACCGCCCCCCGACCTGCTTTTTTCATCGCAGGTAAAGCGTGCTTGGTCGCCAAAAATGCGCCCTCAAGATTAACCGACACGCAAGTGCGCCAATCATCCAGCGCCACATCTTCGATAGCGGCCGTTGGCCCGGCGATGCCGGCATTGGCACACAGCACATCAAGCGCCCCGATCTCAGCCATAACCTCTGACATGCCCGCCTCATCTGCCGCATCGCAGGACCAGCCCGTGATATTGTCCGGCAAAGCGGCAAGCGCATCACCATCAACATCTGTGACCCAAACCGCGTCGCCGTTTGTTGCAAAAGCCTGCGCCATGGCCAAACCAATGCCCGACGCACCCGCCGTGATCAGCACACGCCTCAAGGACGTTGCCCCACTGCGCGCCCCGCCCCCTCAGGCATCGCCAAAGCAGAATGAGCCGTCGCGATCCGTTCAAGGCTGGTCAAAATCGCCGCAGACGGGTCCGATGGGCGCCGCGTCTCAAGGCTCACATGCAGCAAGAAATGCTCTCCTGTGGCCAACAGTCGTTCCCCTTCATACATCTCGTGAAACAGGTGCAGCTTTTTACCCGCCCCTACCAAAACCTGCGTGCGCACTTCAATCACAGCGCCCGCATGCACTTCGTCCACATGGCGAATATGGGTTTCGGCCGTGAAATAGCTGCCCCCGGTTGCGATGTAATCGGCATCACAGCCAATCATCGCCATAAACCGGTCCGTCGCATCGCCAAAGGCCTGCAAATAACGCGCCTCGTTCATATGGCCGTTATAGTCCGTCCAATCCAAAGGCACCGCGCGGCGAACCGTCTGAATGGGCGCGGAAACGTCCTCAAGATCGTCTGCATGGGCTCCTAAAACAGTGCCTGCCCGCAAAGACGCCTCGTGCGCGTTCATCACAGCCCCTGCGCCCCAATCATTGGCCTTGAGACTGCGCATCATGCCAACAAGATTGTCGTCGCGGGCCTTTAACATCTCGTCGATGGTCATGTGACCAGATTGCGCGTCTGACTGCCCGGCGATCAGATCGACCAGTTCGTCGGTAAATTCCGGTACGTCCATCAACTTGGTCCAAGGTGACTGCAAACACGGGCCAAATTGCGCCATGAAATGGCGCATGCCCGCATCCCCACCAGCAGTGCGATAGGTGTCAAACAGGCCCATCTGCGCCCATCGGATGCCAAAGCCCATACGGATCGCTTCGTCGATCTCTTCCGTGGTGGCAACGCCGTCTTTGACCAGCCACAACGCCTCGCGCCAGACCGCCTCAAGGAAACGATCTGCGATATGGGCGTCAATTTCCTTGCGCACGCGCAGCGGATAATGACCAAGACTGCGCAAAATCCCTTCGGCTTTTTCGACCAAGGCCAAATCGGTCACGGGCGATGGCACCACCTCGATCAACGGCATCAGATAGACGGGATTAAATGGATGACAGACCATGATCTGTTCGGGGCGTGTCGCGCACCCTTGCAATTGAGACGGCGTAAAGCCAGACGTGGACGAGGCCAAAATGGCATCCCTATCCATCGCCGCCTGCAAGGTCTGATAGACCTTTTGCTTTAACTCCAACCGCTCTGGCACGCTTTCTTGCACCCAAACGGCACCTTTCACGACCTCGGACATTGTGTCGTGAAAGGTCAATTTCCCTTCGGAGGGCAAGGCGACGTCCGTAAGGCTTGGCAACGCGCGCCGCGCCTGCGCCAAGACCGGGGCCAATTTCGCCTCGGCCTCAGGATCGGGGTCGAACACCCGCACGTCCCAACCGTTCAGCAAGAACCGCGCAGCCCAGCCGCCTCCGATCACACCACCGCCAATGATTGCTGCTGTTTTCATCTTGCCCTCACATCCCAGTCTTTTGTCCGGTATCCGTTAAAATCCAAAACTTGTGCCGCTGCAGACACTTGATCGCCACGGAAGCGGCCGACTTTGGTGGCGATAAACCCAAAACCGCCACCCGGCTCACCTAACGCGACCGTATGGTGGTCAGGGTCTGTCCAAATCACCCACAAGTCGCGTTGTGTACCGTCGTCGTAGGTCAGCCGAAAAATGCCCGTTGCACGCGGTGTCAGTGTCGCAGCGCGCCCAGCTTCGCTCCATTGCGTGCTGCGCCCCGCGACGGCAAAGGTAGTCAGCGCCCAGTTTCCGCCCGCACTTGAGTGTACGGACCAATCCCCATCGAATTTCACAGGATCAAAGCGCAGGATTGCGCCAATCGGCACCGTAGGGTTGCGCAATGGAATGGCCTGTGACCCAACGATTGGCGGCTGTTGGGCGCAAGCCACCAACAAGAAAAGCGCGCACGCCACAACAAATCGGCACACCGTTTGGGCCTGCATTGCGCACAGGTTATGCATCATCAAGATCACGCCCGTGGCGCCTGTTTTACAAGGCCCAATTTTTCACGCACTTCGGCAGCGCCAATAACCCGCGCACCCATATTTTCAACGATGCTGCCCGCGCGTTCGACCAACTGCCAGTTCTGCGCCAACTCGCCTTTGCCAAGCCACAGGTTGTCCTCAAGCCCAACCCGCACGTTACCGCCCGCAAGGACCGAGGCCGCGACATAAGCCATCTGGTTGCGCCCCAGCCCAAAGGCCGAGAACGTCCAATCATCCGGCACATTATTAACCATCGCCATAAAGGTGTTGAGGTCATCCGGCGCACCCCAAGGCACGCCCATGCACAGTTGCACAAGGGCGGGGCTGTCTAGAACACCATCTTTAACCAGTTGTTTCGCATACCATAAATGGCCTGTGTCAAACGCCTCGATCTCGGGCTTTACGCCCAGCGCTGTCATCATCCGCCCCATCGCGGTCAACATGCCGGGCGTGTTGGTCATGACATAGTCGGCTTCGGCAAAGTTCATAGTGCCGCAATCCAACGTGCAAATCTCGGGCAGGCAGTCGGCGACGTGCGCGACGCGTTCTGTCGCGCCGACCATGTCTGTGCCGTCTTGGTTCAACGCCATTGGGTTTTCAGTCGGGCCAAAAACCATATCCCCGCCCATGCCAGCCGTCAGGTTCAACACCACATCGACGTCGGCATCACGGATGCGGTCGGTCACTTCGCGGTAATATGCCAGATTGCGGCTGGGCGCGCCGGTTTCTGGGTCACGCACATGGCAGTGCACAATCGCAGCGCCCGCTTTGGCCGCGGCAATGGCGCTATCAGCGATCTGCTTTGGGCTGCGTGGTACATGCGGGCTGCGATCTTGTGTGCCGCCTGATCCGGTTACGGCGCAGGTTATAAAAACGTCACGGTTCATGGAAAGTGGCATGGGCAATGTCCTTGTTGTTCAGGCACAGTTTCGCGTTGATCAATCGATAGCGGTTCCAAAACCGAAGTGACACGTCAAAAAGCGCACCAGAACGCACCGCAAGCGACACGTTCTGGCATTTTGTCGTTTTCCGGCGTCGTCTGAATTAACAATCGCGCCCATCCGCCTTGCTGTGCAGCAAAACCCATAGCCCGCGCGTTTTTAGTACGGCATCGGGTGATCGCGATGCGCGGTTGTGATGTCGTCCAACACCGCATCGCTTAGGGTCAGATCAGCGGCCCCAATGGCAAGGTCCAATTGCGCCATGCTGGTCGCACCAAAAATCACCGACGTCATGAAGGGGCGCGTCATACACCACGCCAAAGCCATCTGCGTTGGATCGAGGTCATGGCGTTTAGCGACATCCAGATAGGCCTGAGTGGCGGCAAAAACCCGATCGCTTTTGCGCCCGCCCATGTTCGCGTTCAACGTCATGCGCGACGCCTCGGGCACGTTGCCATCCTGATATTTGCCGGTCAAAAACCCGGTAGCCAGCGGCGAAAACGCCAGCAGGCCCACGTCTTCGTAGATGCTCATTTCGGCCATGTCAGTGTCATAGAGACGGCAAAGCAGTGAATATTCATTCTGCATAGAGGCCACGCGCGGCCCGCCTGTGGCCGCAGCAGCCGCAAGCCACTGCCCGGTGCCCCATGCGCTTTCGTTAGACAAACCAAAGGCACGAATGGTGCCGCGTTGCACTTCGTTTTGCAGCGCTCCAAGGCAGTCTTCCATGTTTTGGCGTTCTGCGGAGGGGTCGACATCCCTTGGTTCAAACGTCCAATTCTTGCGGAACATGTAGCTGCCGCGATTGGGCCAATGGAATTGATAAAGATCGATGTAATCCGTCTGCAAACGGCGCAATGACCCCTCAATGGCTTCGGGAATGGTTGCAGCCGAGATCGGCGCGCCGTTGCGGGCATGTGCCATGCCTTCGCCGGAATGCTTGGAGGCCAGCACCATGTCTTGGCGCGTGCCGCCGCGTTCATACCACATGCCAATGATTTGTTCTGTCCGCCCGATGGTTTCTGCGCTGATCGGATTGACGGGATACATCTCGGCTGTGTCGACAAAGTTGATGCCTGCTTCGAGCGCGCGATTGATCTGCTCGTGCCCCTCTTCGACAGTGTTCTGGGTGCCCCACGTCATTGACCCCAGGCACAGTGCTGAAACTTCAATATCTGTACGGCCAAGTTTGCGTCGCTCCATGTGCCACCCTTTTTGCTAACCACAGGCTGAACTTAACGAGGGGAACTTTGTGGGCAAGTGGATTCTGTCGTCTTGAAGGCTGTAAATACCCTTGAGAACAAAAGCAGAACATGCATATAATAGTTATGCCTATATCCCACCCTCTTCTTCAACGTGGCCCGGCCCGCGCCACACCAAGTCTGGCGTTGTTGCCGGATGGCGCGCGCCATGGGCTTGGGGCTGGATTGGCGCTGGGGCGGGTGCACGAAGCCTGTGGATCTGCGCGCCACCGTCTTGCGCTGTGGATCGCGGCACAGACCACGGGGCCAGTGATTTGGATTGCCCCCGATTGGGGCTGTGACCGGCTGAACCCTTGCGGCATGATGTCCTTTATTGACCCCGCTCGCCTGATCCTTGTGCATCCCAAACGGGCCGAAGATGTACTGTGGAGCATGGAAGAAGTGTTGCGTTCAGGCGCGGTGTCGTTGGCCATTGCCGACCTGCCCGGCCTGCCGGGATTGACGCCTGTACGCCGTATGCATTTAGCAGCCGAAGCCGGTGGGCGCAGCCACGGCACGGCCCCTTTGGGCCTGTTGCTGACACCGGGCATGGGGGGCGCACAAGGTGTCGAAAGCCGCTGGCATCTGACCTCTGATCACCAAGGCAGCTCTGGCGCTTGGGCACTAACACGACTGAGGGCGCGCACCGCCCCGCGACAAGCTTGGCAGGTTCAGCACACCCAAGGTCAGTCGCTGCCGCGCATTTCACATGGCATCAAGGCCGCGTGAGTGCAGCCCGAAAAAGGAGACGATTAAGCATTTATATGCTATGTTTGGGTTAGAACAAGAATTAGGGCCACGCATCACAGCCTCATAATCGTGAACAACAGGCAAAGGTACACCATGCTGCGCAGAACCCTGATCGCCGGTGTCATTGCACTATTTGGTTTACCTGCCTTTGCGGCGCCGCTTCCATATACGCTTGGCTCGGACGGTGCGACGATCAGCTATACGTTCACGATCGGCGGCGAAAAAATGGTCGGTACAGTTCCCATCGCAAGCGCTGCATTAACAATCGATGCAACCAACCTAAGCGCGTCAACAGCAGAGGTCACAGCCGATGTCAGGCGCGCGCGCACCGGGCTGATTTTTGCCACCGAAGCCTTGAAATCAAACAGTATTTTAGCCGCGAACGACTTTCCCGAGGCACGTTTTCAGTCAACCCGCGTGTTTCTTGGCAACAGTGGGCGCATAGATGATGGCGCCGCCCTCGAAGGGTTATTGACCTTGCGCGGTGTCACACGCCCTGTGCGGTTCGAAGCACAAATGTTTCGCCAGCCCGGCACTGCGGCGGGTGATCTACGGGCGCTCAATGTCTTACTGACGGGCAGCGTCAACCGGCGCGATTTTGGGGCCGATGGCTATTCAGAACTGGTCGACGATACAGTTCAGATCGAAATTAAAGCGCATATCGAAACCGAAAGCTGACGCTCGACCTTAACGCGCAACATCGCAATCAAGACAACCTGCGCCGATCAAGGTCTTTTCCCTGCCGCATCGCACTGCTAAACGAAGCCAACACACCCAAAAGGCCCCGTCATGCAGCGTCACCTCATCACCTCGGCGATTCCCTATATCAACGGGATCAAACACCTCGGAAATCTGATTGGCAGTCAACTGCCCGCAGACCTATTCGCGCGCTATCAACGCGCGCGTGGCAACGAGGTCTTGTTTCTTTGTGCGACGGACGAACACGGCACGCCCGCAGAATTGGCAGCTGCCAAAGCGGGCAAACCTGTTGCAGAATACTGCGCCGAAATGCATGCGGTTCAGGCACAAATTGCCGAAGGGTTCGGGTTGTCTTTTGATCACTTCGGACGATCGTCTTCGCCTCAGAACCACGCCCTGACGCAACATTTTGCAGGTCGTCTGGCCGATGCCGGTCTGATCCGCGAAGTGTCCGAAAAACAAGTCTATTCCAATGCCGACCAGCGCTATTTACCTGATCGTTACATCGAGGGCACCTGCCCCAACTGCGGATATGACAAAGCACGCGGCGATCAATGCGAAAATTGCACCAAACAGCTGGATCCGACCGATCTGATCGAACCCCGCTCGGCCATTTCAGGTTCCACCGATCTTGAAGTGCGTGAAACCAAACACCTTTACCTGCGCCAATCCACACTAAAGGACGACCTAAACGCGTGGATCGACAGCAAAGCCGATTGGCCAGTTTTAACAACTTCGATTGCGAAAAAATGGCTACATGACGGTGATGGCTTACAAGATCGCGGCATCACGCGCGATCTTGATTGGGGCATTCCCGTGCGCCGCGGCGATGCCGATTGGCCCGGAATGGAAGGCAAGGTTTTCTACGTGTGGTTCGACGCCCCTATCGAATATATCGCCTGCGCGGGCGAATGGGCAGATGCCAATGGCGATGCTGATTGGGAACGCTGGTGGCGCACCGACAAGGGTGCCGACGATGTGCGCTACACCCAGTTTATGGGCAAGGATAACGTCCCCTTTCACACTCTGAGCTTCCCTGCCACAATTTTGGGCTCGGGCGAACCCTGGAAAATGGTCGATCACCTGAAGTCCTTCAATTACCTGAACTACGATGGCGGCCAGTTTTCAACAAGCCAAGGCCGCGGCGTGTTTATGGATCAAGCGTTAGAGATTTTGCCAAGCGATTATTGGCGTTGGTGGCTTTTGTCCAACTGCCCTGAAACGTCGGATTCCGAATTCACTTGGGAACTTTTTCAACAAGGCGTGAACAAAGATCTCGCCGATGTTTTGGGCAATTTCGTGAGCCGCGTGACCAAGTTTTGCCGTTCTAAATTTGGCGAAACCGTCCCTCAAGGCGCAACCTATGGCGCGCAAGAGGAAGCCCTGATCGCCGATCTTGACATCCGTATCCAGCGCTATGCCGCGATGTTGGAAACCATGGAAGTCCGCAAATCGGCCCAAGAACTGCGCGCGATCTGGGTGGCTGGAAACGAATACCTGCAAGCCGCGGCTCCATGGACCACAATCAAGGAAGACGAAGCGCAGGCCGCGATGCAGATCCGTATGGGTTTGAATCTTATTGGTCTTTACGCCGCATTGTCTGCCCCCTTCATTCCACAAGCATCATTGGCGATGCAGACTGCTCTGGACTTGGAAACCGCCGCTTGGCCAACAAACGCCGCGTCGGCTCTGAACGAATTGAAACCTGGCCACGTTTTCTCAGTGCCTGAAAATCTATTCAATAAAATAACGGATGAAGCCAGAGAGGAGTGGCAATCGCGTTTCGCCGGAGTACGGGCTTAACTAACTGGTATCACGCGACAAATCCTTTGCCCCCTTCCCATCCCAACAAAGCTGTCACTCAATCTGAGTTTGCTTTTGCCGGCAAACGTCAGAACAACCAGCTGTTTTGTTTATTTCGCAAAGCGCCCCAATTCAGCTAAAATAATAAAAATCATGCAACTTGCATATGTGCTCAAAACTCTTCCCAACCAGTTTGCGACTGCGCTTGGATTGCTTCAATCGCTACAGCCGCGCCCCCAGAAACCGCACCTTCGCACAATGCAGTTGGTGGTTTGGCATGTCGAAAAGTTGCAGTCGGTTTAGCATTGTGTACGGCAAATACTGCCCCAAGCTGAAACTTGCCAACCGCGTCAGAAAGTGCATCTGTTTCGGACGTTAACGCATGGCTCGCAGCTGTGGTTTCTTCAAACATCGCTGCATTTTGCTGTGTGACAAGGTCCAGTTCATTCACGGCAACATTGATTTCGCTCAAGCCAGTCGACTGTTCACGTGACGACGTCGCAATGTCCGAAACACTTTTGGAAATTTCAGAGACAGACGCCACAATCTCTGCAAGAGCAGAACCAGTTCGACCAACCAAATCCACCCCTTGCTCAACTTGCTCTGCACTGTTGGAAATCAATCCATTGATCTCGCGGGCTGCATCTGAAGAACGTTGAGCCAGAGCTCTCACTTCGGTAGCTACGACAGCGAAGCCACGCCCCGCTTCTCCTGCCCGTGCAGCTTCCACCCCAGCATTCAACGCCAAGAGATTGGTCTGAAATGCGATGTCATCTATGACAGAAGTAATCTTGGAAATTTCCTGTGATGCATTACGGATGCCATCCATGGCCGATACAGCACGGCTGGCAACTTCCTGCCCTTGTTCGGCAGTAGACTGTGCATCCTCCGACATCTGACTGGCAGCATCCGCTCCTTCTGAGGCAGACCGCACAGAAGACGTCAACTCGTCCAACGCAGCCGCAGTTTCTTCCAATGTTGCAGCCTGTCGTTCAGTACGTCGTGACAAGTCATCAGCCGCCGTTGTAATTTCAGTTGTCTCATTGCGGATCGAATTAACATTATACGTCACTGCACCAATCGCGTCTCGTAATGACAAAACAGCTTTGTTAAAATTGTTGCGCAAATCTTTATAGTCGGGCGGAAAGTTTTGGATCAATTCGTGAGAAAGGTCCCCCAAAGAAAGGCGCTGCAACCCTTCGCCCAAAGCTGTAACAACACTCATTTGCTCTTCGGCCATACGCGTCCGATCTTCGCGAACTTTTACCTTTTCAGCCTCTGCAAGTGTTACGTCAGACCCCAACAGAATGACACGCTCGACCATTCCACCTTCTGATCGGACTGGGATGAAACTTCCGTCCAATACAACTTGACTGCCATCAGCCATAGTCAATCCAATTTTCCCGTTCACAACGGAACCGGACAATGCCAAAGTCTCAAGGTCGCGCGGCAAAGTACCGTCTGTTTGGGGCCCTTTAAGGAGTTGCTTCAGGCTGGTTCCAATTAAGTCGCCGGTTTTACCTCGTATACCCTCGCAAGCCGCTTTGTTCATCGACAGACACAGACCTGTAGCGTCGAAATCAAGGCGCATCTTTGTCGCATCAATGCCCTCTAAAACGGCGGCGCTATGCTGCGTGTCAGTCTGATCCTTCCATTCAATCACCGCGCCAATGAAACGGAATTTATGGTCACGAGCAACGTTGATTTGCACGACAATTTCGCTCGCACCTATGCGGATCGAAGCAAAGCATGCTTCAAGCTCAGCACCCGGCGTCTGACCTTGTGCCATGGCTTGGGCCACCTCCGGCAATGTGCCAATATCAAGACCGACCCAATCACCAGATTGTCCCATTGGCCAATGAATTGCGAGATCAGGTAGCAAACCATTTAATAACGACGCGCAGGCCGGATTTACAAAACGGACGATGTTGTTGTCATCCACCATCATCATCGGGGCGGAACTGCCCTCAAATGCTGCACTTTTTAAGGCGCTCTCTCGTTGTCGCTGCTGTAGGTCTGACAGGCGAGCCCGTAACTTTTCAAGCTGATCGGCTATGATACCCACCTCATCTCCGCGCTGCGTGTATGGGACAATCACGTCGTAATTTCGACCGCCAATTTCAGCCATGACCTTTCCCACCCGAACTAGAGGTTCCGACATCACATACCAAAGGTAATAGGTGATCCCAATCATAGCAGTTAAAAACACAATCGCGCTGAGCAACAGCGCACGGCCCTCGCTGTCTCTCACAGCTGCAAGAAAATGTTCCCTGTTCCATCTGGTTAATACGACCCCGACAACAGTATTATCTGGACCCAAGGTCGCGGCCTTCGCGACCATCAAACCATCCTCAGACAAGACGTTTTCGCCAGTTTCCAATACTGACTTCGCCAACGCCAACGCCTCAGGTCCTGCAATATTAGAGTCTTCAGTCGCGTAAAGAATCTGACCCGCACCACTTATTACCAAGGCTCCGGTCCCACCTGGCTTAGCTGAGTAAACGAAACCCCTTGTCAATTCCGCGATCCTCTCACGGTCACCTAACTTGATCGCCCTCCCAATTTGCGTGGCAAGTAAACGCGTCACTTCATTGGTAAGGTCAGTCATCGTTTCATGGGCTAATTCGCGTTTTTGCGAGTTGCCAAACCATGTCTTGGTGGTCACGACCGCCAGAGTCATTAACCCCGCCATCAGAACCATTTTCAAAAGAAGGCTGTTCAGTCGTGAGGGCTTTTTAGTCACTGACGCAGAAACGCTCATGGTTAGACCTTTCGTTTGCGGACGCCATGGAAAATGGTTACGAGGCGTAAAAAGAAGTCGGCGCTGTATAGATCAGCAGCCTTTACCTCCGCGTTAACAAGCCCAGAGGAATTTTTGGCCTCCCGCATCATGAAGCCGCGTGGCGATAATGAATTGAACTTTGTGATCGTTCTTTTTCGGTTACCTATTTCAGGTGCGTTGGGTGTTAAATGAAGGTGCCCGTTTACGATTTTGATGAGTTCTCCTGACTGTTCAAAAGTAGGTAGGTCCCGACTTCGCCAGTCTTGACGCAATTCAGCGGTTTCCTCACAGTGTGCCCATGGAAACCTTTGACTACATCATCGTGGGCGGGGGCACTGCAGGCAGCGTTCTGGCCGCGCGCCTTTCTGAAAATTCCGCAATAAGCGTTTGCTTACTAGAGGCCGGTCCCAAGGACATTCATCCCCTTATCCACCTGCCTGTCGGTTGGATCAAATTGATGACCAACCGCCGCCTCAACTGGATGTATGAAACTGTACCTTCAGACTGGACTGGCGGGCGCACAATTCCGGTGCCGCGGGGCAAGACCCTTGGCGGTTCCTCTTCGATCAACGGCAATGTGTTCAATCGCGGCGCGCCTTCGGATTTCGACCATTGGGCGCAACTGGGCAATCAGGGGTGGGGCTTTGCCGACGTGTTGCCGCTGTTCAAGCGGCTTGAGACTTGGATCGGCCCGAACCCCGACGACCTTCGCGGCACAGAAGGCCCAGTCAAGGTGACCCCAAACACTTGGGAACATCCGCTTTGCGATGCCTTTTTCAAGGCCACGCAAAGCATGGGTATTCCCTACAATGAGGACTACAACGGTAAGGCACAGTTCGGCGCGACCTATGCGCAACGCACGATCGCGAACGGTCGGCGCCAAAGTGCCGCTACAGCCTATTTGCGCCCCGCACGCGGCCGTCCAAATTTGCATATAAAAACCAACACGCTTGCAACCCAAATCCTGATCAATGAAGGTCGCGCAATTGGCACAGAGATCGAGCGCGGGCAGCATCGCTCGCGGATCATGGCCCGACGCGAAGTGATCCTTGCGGGCGGCGCTATCAATTCTCCGCAACTCCTGCAGATCTCTGGTGTGGGTGATCCCGACCATTTGAACACAATTGGTGTTCCCGTGCGTCACGCACTTCCCGGAGTCGGTCAGAACCTGCGTGATCACTACACCCCGCGCTTCACCGCGCGGGTCAAGGGGGTCACCACTTTGAACGAAAGGGTCAAAGGTGCCGCGTTTTGGGGCGAAGCAGCCAAGTGGATCATGAATCGCCCCTCCGTACTCAGCCTACCTTCAACGGTTTGCTATGCCTTCGCAAAATCCGCAGCACACCTTGAAGACAGCGACCTGCAACTCACCCTCATGCCTGCGAGTTACAAATCAGGCAATCAAAGCCACTTGGATGACCAACCGGGCATGACACTTGCCGCATGGCAGCAACGCCCGGATAGCACTGGCCATGTGCTAGCCCGCAGCGCCGCACCGATGGACCCACCAGAGATACAACCCAACTATCTCAGCGCCGAAACGGATCAACGTGCCCTACTTGCGGGCATGAAGCTGGTGCGCACTCTGATGCGGTCCGAACCAATGACCCCATATTTCAAAGAAGAGATCTTTCCCGGTGACGCCGTGCAGACTGACGCAGAACTCATGGAATGCGCACGCGAACGTGGCACAACAAGTTTCCACATGATCGGGACCTGCAAGATGGGGCCAAGCACGGATGCTCGCGCTGTGGTCGATGACTGCCTTCGCGTTCATGGCATCGAAGGTCTTCGTGTTGCAGACGCCTCGATCATGCCGACAATGCCTGCTGCGAACACAAACGCGGCGACATTGATGATCGGAGAAAAGGCTGCGGATTTGGTGAAAAGGAATATGAGTTAACCCTGCATTTTGTCGGTAGACTCCTGCACAATTCCGAATGCTCTGGCCATGCTGTCTATTTAGGGTGTCGCGGCACGTTCTGAACCGCACTCAAGTGACTGCGTGATTTACGCCCCTTAGCCGTCCAGTTTTCAAATGCAGCTCACTCTAACACAGAGAACTGCAAGTGCACGGCATAAGTGTGTCCACTATCAGCGGCCTCACCCACCTCAGAATAAATCTACTCATCTGATTTTATTGAGAAATTTGGTGCGGGCGGGGGGACTCGAACCCCCACGGGCATTCGCCCAACAGATTTTAAGTCTGGTGTGTCTACCATTCCACCACGCCCGCGCACCATCTTGTTAGGCAATCAAAGCGAGGTACTCAAGCCCAGGATTAGATATCTTCACCCTTTGGACCAAGCAACGCGCCATTTTCCATCAAAGCGCGTTCAGACAGCCATGGGTTGTTGTCCAAAGCAGCCTGCATTTGTGTGCGCGCTTCATCCAACAGTCCCATATTCATCAACGTTAACGCACGCCCGGACTGCACGCCGACATGGTCTGGCGAAAGGTCCAAGGCAATGTCTAAGTCGTTGAGAGCATTTGAATAATCTTCGACCATGAAATGCGTAAAGGCGCGTTGATTGTAACCTTCGGCATATGCGGGGCAGTATTCTGTTAGCCGGTCAAATGTTCCCAAAGCCCCCACAAAGTCAAAATTATTACGCTGCCTCAACCCGTTGTCCAAAAGGTCCTGAGCTGCGTCATCTGGTGCATCTAGCCATATCTCCCACATTTGATCCGAAATCGGTTTGGCCGCGCGTTCATCTTTTGCCTCGCGGATCTGATCGATCAAAGCCGACAGTTCGGCGCTGGAATCGGGTGTCGGCGGACAGGATTCGGCCCAGACAGGTGCGGACAGAAGGGAAAAGATCACTAAAAATTTCATGATCTCGATGATGCCTTGGATTGCGCTCAGGTCAAGTCACGATGCCGTCGTTTCGACGCGCACCTCACTCAATCTAAACCGGGCAACATGACTTCTTTGACGGCCTCCATCGCCACAAACGTCGAAGTCGCCGCCACATGTGGGAGACTCGACACCACCTCGGCCAAAAAGGATCGGTATTGCGCCATGTCGCGTGTACGTACCTTAAGCAAATAGTCGAAATTCCCTGCAATCATATGGGCTTGTTCAATTTCCGGAACCGTTTGAATGGCCGCATTAAAGGCGCGCAAAGCCGATTCTCGGGTGTCCGTCAGGCGCACCTCAACAAAGGCCACGTGATCAAGACCCAGCGATATCGGGTCCAACAAGGCACGATACCCCATGATGATTCCCGACTTTTCAAGGCGCCGCAGGCGCGCTTGTGTCGGAGATTTCGACAACCCAATGCGCGCAGCAAGGTCGGTGATGCTCATCCGTCCGTCTTCGGCCAATGCGGCAAGAATCGATTGGTCGAATCCATCAAGATCGAACAGTTTATTTGCATTGTTCATTTGATTAAATTCACTATTTTGTTCTGACATTCACATGAAATTCAATGAAATTTCCTGATTTATTGCTGCTACATTAGGCAAAACGGGAAAGGAAGTCAGAATGACAAATGACACCGAAATGAGTTTGGCGATGGCAATCGATGCGAACAAGTACGGCGACGCTGACGCCACCTTGGCCGAACTTATTAAAGCCGTGCGCCTTTCCACAAAGGACCGCACCGCGATCAGCGCGGATGCGGCCGGCCTTGTCACCGCAATTCGTACCCAAGCCGCACCCGGATTGATGGAAGTTTTTCTGGCCGAATACGGATTATCCACCGACGAAGGCGTCGCTTTGATGTGCCTGGCCGAAGCTTTGTTGCGCGTCCCAGATGCGGACACGATTGACGCACTGATCGAAGACAAGATCGCGCCGTCAAATTGGGGCGCACACTTTGGGCGCTCGACCTCGTCGTTGGTGAATGCGTCGACTTGGGCGTTGATGTTGACGGGGCGGGTTTTGGATGACGATCTACCCGGACCAATCAAACACCTGCGGGGCGCGATCAAACGTCTGGGCGAACCTGTGATCCGCACCGCAGTTAGCCGCGCAATGAAAGAGATGGGGCGCCAGTTTGTTCTTGGTGAAAACATCGATTCAGCCATGGACCGCGCCGCCGGGATGGAGGCCAAGGGCTTCACCTATTCCTACGACATGTTGGGCGAAGCGGCACTAACGGAAGCCGATGCGCGGCGCTATCACCTGTCCTATTCGCGCGCGATTTCGGCCATTGCGCGGGCTTGTTTGCATACGGATATCCGCGAGAACCCCGGCATTTCTGTCAAATTGTCCGCATTACACCCCCGCTTTGAACGCGCACAAGAGGCGCGCGTTCTAAAGGAACTTGTTCCACGTTTACGCTCGCTTGCGATGTTGGCGAAGTCGGCGGGCATGGGATTGAATATTGATGCAGAGGAAGCTGATCGTTTGGCCCTATCGCTTGAGGTCATCGATGCAATCATGGGCGATGACGCGTTGGCTGGGTGGGATGGGCTTGGCATCGTTGTGCAAGCTTATGGGCCGCGGGCAGGCACTGTCATCGACGCTGTTTATTCAATGGCAAAGCGTCATGACCGTCGCATTATGGTTCGACTGGTTAAAGGCGCTTATTGGGATACTGAAATCAAGCGCGCGCAAGTTGAAGGCGTCGCAGGTTTTCCGGTCTTTACACGCAAGGCGGCGACGGACGTGTCCTATATTGCGAATGCCCGCAAGTTGTTTGAAATGACGGACCGCATCTATCCGCAGTTTGCCACCCATAATGCGCATACGGTCGCGGCGATCCTACATATGGCCGATGATCAACCCTTTGAATTTCAAAGGCTTCACGGCATGGGCGAAGCGCTTCATAACATCGTTTTGCGCGATCGAGGGACGCGTTGCCGCATCTATGCACCCGTGGGCGCACACAAAGACCTATTAGCATATCTAGTGCGAAGACTTTTGGAAAATGGCGCGAATTCCAGTTTTGTGAACCAAATTGTCGATGAAGATGTACCACCAAACGTCGTCGCGGCTGATCCATTTGACGCCCTAAGCGCAAGTTCTGTCACACTTCTTGACGGGCCTAAACTGTTCCTTCCAGAGCGCCCCAATTCAAAGGGGTTTGATCTAAGCCATATGGGGACGTTGGCGCAGGTCGAAACAGCGCGCGCGCCGTTTGCCGGCCATGTTTGGACAGCTCAACCATTGACTGTGACACAAGGCGATGGGCCCAGCCTTGATATTTTTAACCCCGCCGATGCTTCAGACCTCGTGGGGCGCGTGACGCTGGCAAACCAACAAACGGTACATGCTGCATTTGACGATGCACACCCATGGGATGCGTCCCCATCCGAACGGGCTCGCGTTTTGAATTTGGCCGCCGATCTTTATGAAGCACGTTTTGGCGAAATCTTTGCCCTTTTGGCGCGCGAAGCAGGCAAAACGCAGATGGACGCCGTTGCAGAATTGCGCGAAGCTGTCGACTTTCTGCGGTATTACGCCAGCCAAACAGATGAAACGGCCCCGGCGGGCACTTTTCTTTGCATCTCGCCTTGGAACTTTCCGCTGGCGATCTTTTCTGGGCAGATTGGCGCGGCTTTGGCCGCTGGCAACGCAGTGATCGCAAAACCTGCGGATCAGACGCCTTTGATCGCTTATTTGGCGGTGTCGATGTTGCACGAGGCTGGTGTCCCCTTGGCATCCCTGCAACTGCTGCCCGGCGACGGGAATATCGGTGCCGCACTGACGGCGGATGGGCGCGCCAATGGGGTCGCATTCACAGGCTCCACAGCCACAGCCCTGCGCATTCGCGCCAACCTTGCTGAACATTGCGCGCCCGGCACCCCGTTGATCGCCGAAACCGGTGGACTGAACGCCATGATCATCGACAGCACAGCCCTGCCCGAACAAGCGGTGCGCGCTGTGATCGAAAGTGCATTTCAATCGGCCGGCCAGCGTTGTTCAGCTTTGCGTTGTCTTTACGTGCAGCACGACATCGCACCTGCTGTCACCGAAATGCTGATTGGCGCGATGGAGGCGTTAAACCTTGGCAACCCATGGACCTTGGCGCACGATATTGGCCCAGTAATTGATGCTGGGGCACAGGCCACAATCGAAACGCATATTGCGACGGCCAAAAGCGAAGGGCGCGTGCTGCACAGGCTCATCGCGCCAACCCAAGGCACGTTCGTTGCGCCCACGCTGATCCGAGTGGACGGGATTAGCGACTTGAAACAAGAGATTTTCGGCCCGGTTCTGCACCTTGCCACATTCAAATCTCATGAACTGGACCGCGTCATCGACGACATCAATGCCACGGGATACGGGTTAACGTTTGGCTTGCAAACGCGGATCGACGATCGCGTGCAACATGTGTCGGATCGAATAGAGGCGGGCAATATTTACGTCAATCGCAATCAGATTGGCGCAATTGTCGGAAGCCAACCCTTTGGAGGCATTGGCCTATCCGGGACCGGACCCAAGGCTGGCGGACCAGATTACGTTCAACGCTTTCGTGTCCAAGACACCAGAACAACAACGGCCACATGGACGCGCAAAGCCTCTTTGCCACCAATCCCTGAGGCACCTCGGGCAGTTTTATCAAACATGCCGCTGCCCGGCCCGACAGGCGAGTCCAACGTATTGAGCCACCACGCCCGCCCTGCCCTATTGTGTGCAGGCCCCGGAAGCGAGGCCGCCGCCGCACAAGCCAAGGCCGTCACACAAGCCGGAGGTGCTGCCGTTCAAGCGGCGGGGAACTTCGATGCCACACTGCTTTCCAAGGGGCCCGCATATGGCGGCGTGATTTGGTGGGGTGATACCGAAACTGCCCGCGACATTGAACGCGCTCTGGCAATACGAGACGGCGCTATCATACCGTTGATCACAGGCGCGCCAGACCACAGCCATGCAACCGTTGAACAGCATATCTGCGTCGATGTAACCGCATCAGGGGGGAATGCGGCGCTGTTGGGATCCGCCAGTTGATGGGCGCGCACGTTTTTCGGGACGAAAAACGGCACGGAAACCGATGCGGTTTCCGCCGCCGACCCTTGACGGCACGCGCGTGGCAGCCAACTGTCACTGCATGTTTCCAATTCGCGATCACAACCCGTCCGGGCGCACTCCTTATGTGACCTACATGCTGATGGCAGCCAATATTGGTCTTTTTCTGAGCTATGTGGGGTTGTTCAACGACCCGCGCGCGCTGAACTTGTTTTTTTCTGAATACGCAGCAATTCCCGCACGCATCACATCCGGGGAAGGTTTGGGGACATTGATCAGCTCGATGTTCCTTCATGGTGGCTGGATGCATCTGGCTGGCAACATGCTGTTTTTGTGGATATTTGGCGACAACGTCGAAGATGAAATGGGGCATCTTCCCTATCTGGTTTTCTACATCGCGACAGGCATCGCCGCCGGGTTGGTCCAAATCGTGTCCGCCCCTTATTCAATCATTCCCACCGTCGGCGCATCGGGGGCCATTGCAGGCGTTATGGGCAGCTATCTGCTGTTATATCCCAAGGCGCGCATTGATATCCTGTTAATCTTGATTGTCTTTTTTCGCATCTTCCCAGTCCCGGCATGGATTGTGCTCGCTCTTTGGTTCGGCATGCAATTTGTGGGCGGCATCAGCGCTGACCTGACAGCCGGAGGCGTTGCATATTGGGCGCATGCAGGCGGGTTCATTGCCGGGGCACTGCTGACAGCTCCACTGTGGTTGGCGCGCGGAGGCCGCGGGTACTGGCGCCGCACACATGGGCACCCGCCCCACCCCGAAGCAGTGTATAGCGTTTCACGCACTCCAAAGGTGCGCCGATGAAAGCGACCTGTCACTGTGGCGCAGTTGTGCTTGAAGTCACCTTAATCGACGGGCTTCGCACGGCCCAAAGATGCAATTGTTCCTTTTGCCGGCGCCGCGCTGCCCCGGCGGTTGTCGCCCGAAAACAAGATCTTACAGTTGTGAAAGGTGAAAGCGCTCTCACGCTCTATCAATGGGGCACACAAACTGCGCGCCATCACTTTTGCAAGTTTTGCGGCATCTACATGTTCCATAATCAGCGCGCCAATCCAGATCATGTGGGTGTGAACATGGGTGCGCTTGAAGGCGTCAATCCAGCCGATTTTGAACCGATTGGGTGGTCAGACGGGGTAAACCATCCCTCCGATCAAAACGCGCAAAGACACGAGACTTAAGCGCGGATAATTTTGGCCAATTGCGGAAACATCGGCTCGTTCGCGCAAATAATTTCGCCGTCTTCCAGAATGTTGCGCCCCGGCGTCAATGGTTCAACAAAACCACCTGCCTCTTGCACGATCAACATGCCGGCCGCGATATCCCATGAATTCAAGCGACGTTCCCAATAGCCATCATAGCGGCCCGCAGCCACATACGCCAAATCAAGTGCT
Organism: Tateyamaria sp.; assembly: GCF_039940735.1. Classification (GTDB taxonomy): domain Bacteria; phylum Pseudomonadota; class Alphaproteobacteria; order Rhodobacterales; family Rhodobacteraceae; genus Tateyamaria. The sequence continues at coordinate 98,127 of NZ_JBDVGB010000050.1, read as the reverse complement.
GCCGAACCAAACCGGCGCACGCCAGCACATGAGGGCATTAGACGCGCAAGCTCTTTCAACGTCTCAGGCAAGTCGGAACGCCCGGCAAAGGGCAAGCCGGTTGAAAACAAGCCTTCGATCATCTTGTGACGCCCCGAAACACGCAAACGCGTCTCGTTCAAGAATGCGCCTTGTCCTTTTTCGGCAAAAAACAGTTCGTCCTTGGTTGGGTCATAGATGACGCCCGCAACCACCTGCCCTTTGTGTTCCAAAGCGATCGAAACAGCCCAATGCGGCAGCCCGTGCAGGAAGTTCGTCGTGCCATCAAGTGGGTCGACAATCCAGCGGCGGGTCGGGTCTTCTCCCGGTTCTTCGCCGCCTTCTTCGGCCAACCACCCATAGGTAGGACGCGCAGTGCGCAATTCTTCTTTGATCATGGCCTCGGCCGCGATATCCGCCTTAGAGACAAAATCCCCGGCGCCCTTCATCGACACCTGCAAGTTTTCCACTTCGCGGAAGTCCTTGGCCAACGCCCGGCCCGCCCTACGCGCGGCTTTCATCATGATATTAAGGTTCGCGCTGGCTGCCATGGGGTCGCTCCGAAGAGGGTTAGGGATCAGAGGCGGGCTATACGCCGCCCGGCTGCCCTTGCCAAGGGGGCGCGCGCATTGCAGGCTGAAACGCAGCCCCAACGCCAGCCCGAAAGGTCCCCCATGAGCGGCACCATGCAACATATCACCCTTGCGAGCCGCCCATCCGGCGCACCCACAAGTGACAATTTCAAGCTAGAGACCACGGCCATCCCAACGCCCAAAGCGGGTGAAGTTCTTGTGCGCGTCCACTATATGTCACTCGACCCATATATGCGGGGCCGTATGGATGACGCGAAATCATATGCTGCGCCTGTGCCACTTGGCGGCGTGATGGAGGGCGGCGGCGTCGGCGAAGTCATTGCCTCAAAGGCCGAAGGCTGGGCCGTAGGGGATTTCGCGTTTGGGATGTTTGGCTGGGCCACACATGCAACTGCCGATGCGGCACTATTGCACAAGTTAGATCCAACACTTGGGCCGATCACCGCTGCTTTGGGCGTGCTTGGGATGCCCGGTTTTACCGGCTGGCACGGTCTGATGGAATATGGACGCCCGAAAGCGGGCGAAACTTTGGTTGTTGCTGCAGCCACGGGGCCGGTTGGATCAATGGTCGGTCAGATCGCGAAATCACTGGGCCTGCGCACAATCGGCATCGCAGGCGGTGCTGATAAATGCGCACTGGCAACAAAGACCTTTGGATTTGATGTCTGTTTAGATCACCGCGCCTATGCAGATGCACGCGCCCTGCGCGGCGCTTTGAAACAGGCCGCACCGGACGGCGTAGACATCTATTTTGAAAATGTCGGCGGCAAAGTGCTTGAGGCTGTGATGCCCTGTATGAACCCATACGGACGCATTCCGGTCTGCGGTATGATTTCGTGGTACAATGAGGGCGGGCTTGGCAGCGGAGCGGAATCGCCTTTATCTGCACCATCGCTGTGGCGCCCGATTCTGGTAAAGTTCTTAAGTGTGCAAGGTTTCATCATCTCAAATCACTGGGATCAGTTCCCCACTTTTCTGTCCGAGATTGGCCCCAAGGTAGCGAGCGGGCAGATCAAAGTGGTCGAAGACATCGCTCAAGGCCTAGAAAACGCCCCGCAAACGTTCATCGGCCTGCTCGAAGGGCGCAATATCGGCAAACAGATTGTAAAACTGAACTAACGGTGTGGACGATGGCAAATTCTCAGCTGAGAATTTGCGGTCAGACTTTTTCAAAGTCTGAGCTGCCGCGCGCGTCAAATTGATTGCAGCTTTCGTGCCTCATTGCGTGCCAGCTCGATCAGCTTTTGCATATAGGGCTTGTCCCGTTCCTCACTGCGCACCGCCGCATATAGCCGCCGTGTCAGGCCGTCTTTCGTCAACGGACGTGTGACGTAATCACTGGAATATTTCACTTCGCGGACCACCCAATCAGGCAAGACCGACACACCGCGATTTGACGCGACCAACAACAAAATAACCGCCGTCAACTCGGCTTGGCGCACCCCTGCAGGCTCGACCTTCGCAGGGATGAGCAATTGGCTAAACACATCCAACCGCGTGCGCTCAACGGGATAGGTGATCAACGTTTCACCCCGAAAATCGGCTGCATCTATATAGGTTTTTTGCGCAAGAGGATGGGATGACGCTGCAACAAAAACTGGTGCGTAATCAAAGAGTTCAACAAAGTCGACCCCAGGCAAGTCTTCTGGGTCGGACGAAACAACCAGATCCACTTCTTCCTTCATCAATGCGGGCAACGCATCAAAGGAAAGACCCGGGCGAATGTCGACATCCACATCCGGCCACGTCCGGCGAAATTGCTCGAGCACCGGAAACAACCACTCGAAACACGCATGACATTCGATCGCGATGTGTAAACGACCGGTCGATCCATCGCGCAATGCGCCAAATTCTGCCAACGTTGCCTCAACTTGCGGCAATACCTGATCGGCCAACCGCAACAAACGCATTCCCGCAGCCGACAGCTTGAGCGGCTTGGAACGGCGCACGAACAACTCCACCCCTGCTTGATCCTCTAAACCCTTCACCTGATGGCTGAGCGCAGATTGCGTAATGTGCAACTGGTCGGCTGCCCGCGCCAAGCCGCCTGCTTCGTGAATGGCCTTGATCGTGCGCAGGTGGCGAAACTCGATATGCATGCGATCCTCATGTTAATGATGAAAGTTATGAATTTGCTTCAAGATACTGCGCGCGCCATACTAAGCACAACCCCTGAAGGAGTCCGCCCCATGACCGCGCTGTCGTTTGAAACCTTTCCACCCAAGTCACTGAACGCATCGTTTCATCTATGGGACACCGTCAAAGCAATTACTCCGCTGGGTCCACGTTTTGTTTCTGTCACCTATGGCGCAGGCGGGACGACACAAGAACTCACGCAAGAAGCTGCTCAAACCTTATCCAAGACATCCGGACTAAGAGTGGCCGCGCATTTGACCTGCACAGGCCAAAGCCGCGAAGAAGTGCTCGGCACCGCAGAACGGTATGCGAAAACCGGGATCACTGACATTGTCGCCCTGCGCGGGGATGCCCCCGGGGGCGGTGCGTTTGAACCGCACGCCAACGGATTTTCCAACAGCGTCGAGCTAATCGAAGCTCTGGCGCAGACTGGCAATTTCAACATTCGCGTCGGCGCTTATCCTGATAGCCATCCCGATGCTGCATCCATGGCGCAAAACATCGACTGGCTAAAGGCTAAGATCGACGCAGGCGCGTCCGAAGCAATCACGCAGTTTTTCTTTGAAGCTGACAGCTTTTTGCGGTTCCGCGATGCCTGCACCGCGGCCGGCATCAATGCACCAATCACACCCGGCATTTTGCCCGTCAGCAACTGGGCCAGCGCACAATCCTTTGCCAAACGGTGCGGCACCCCTATCCCAGCGGCAACAGTCGTGGCCTTTGATCGCGCCGCCCGCGAAGATCGCGCCGATTTGTTTGCCCTGACGCATTGCGCCGATCTATGTGACACGTTGATCAACGAAGGTGTTGACGCATTGCACTTTTACACACTCAACCGCCCCGAACTGACGGTGCAAGTGTGTCGCGCGCTTGGCTTGGCCCCAGCGGCAACGCTGCGCAAAATTGCCTGATCCAACTTCATCTTGCCATGCAAACTCCGGGGGGGCGCACGCACGTGCGCGGGGGCTGGCCCCCTAGACCCCCTCGCCGCACTACAATACGGTCCCATCATCCCCCGATGCCGGAGCCATGTATGCCTATCGCCCAAACGCCTGCCGACCTGTTGTCCCAAGACGATCTGTTGTCCATGTCCGGCCTCGCATTCATGCAAGGCATATGTGACGGCACTCTGCCAGGCCCACCCATCGCGCACACGATGGGCTTTAAATTGCACGCCGTTGAAGACGGGAAAGTCACCTTTCGCGGCACCCCACAATTCAACGTGACAAACCCGATGGGCACTGTGCATGGCGGCTGGTATGGCACGCTTCTGGACAGTTCGATGGCCTGTGCCGTGATGACCAAAGTGCCACGCGGATCCATCTATACGACATTGGAATATAAGATAAATATCACACGCACGATCCCGTTAGGTGTGATGATTGATTGCATCGGCACGGTCGATCATGCCGGGCGTTCAACCGGCGTGGCAACCGGCGAAATTCGAGGTGTCGAAGACGGCAAGCTTTACGCGACCGGTTCGACCACCTGCATCATTATGAAGCTGAAATAAACCCCGCCTAAGGGACGGTGGGCGGGGCGTCTTTGACAGCGCCCCATGGCGCAGATCAAAGAGCGTCCGCTCCCCGGCCACGTCGGGCCAGAAACCGTTTGGCCCAGTTTGGGCGCGGCGGGCAGTCAGAAATGGAAATATGCAACTGCTCGGACGGATCACGCCCCACAATCCGCGCTTTGCGCGTGATGAACCAACGCCCAAGACCACGAAATGTGCCAACCGAAGGCACCGTCGCATCTTGAGGAAACTGCGCAGCCCACCCTTCAGAAAGTGGCAGCCCACAGCTCTCAGCACGCTCCAGCATCCAAACCAGCGGAATATTGGCCAAAGGACGCCCTTTGCTAAAACCAGTCAAATGTCCGCCAATGTCACCATGGGTTCCACGAAACCAAACTTGTTCCAGATGCCCCTTCCAGTCCTCCGTCGCTTCCCACATCACCGGCGCATAAGCGACGCGGGTTTCGTCCATCGCCAACGCATGAAAACCACGTTTGACTGATTTGCTGAGATGATGGTTATGAAACGCATGACGGGGTGCGCTCCAGCGCCAAAAGTAGGGCATATTCAACCCTAAGGATTTCACCGTGTCCCATGCACCGATCAGCTCGATCTCGGTCTCGGCATGGCAATTGTTACGGTTGAATATCCGTGCGCCATCACTGTCGGGCGCACATTCATAATACCGGTACACGTCGCGAATATTGCGTTCGGTCGCTGCATCTGCGCGTAGCAGCCCAACCCGATCAATGATCCCGGCCAACGATCGCACAGCATAGGCACCGCGCGAATAGCCAAACAGAAATATCTTGTCTCCCGGTCGATAACGCGAAGCAAGATAGCCATAGGCACGCTGAATCTGGCTATTGATCCCCCGGCCAAAAATCACATCACCCGTTTTGTGCCAATGCGACCACTGCAAACCCGGCTCGTAATACAGCGAAACCTCACTGCCCATTTCGCCAAGCAGCTTGGCCAAAAGTCCGGCATTCGTTTCATCTCCGGGATCAAGCGTCGACATTGTCCCGTCGATAACGATCACATGATTGGTGCTGCCACGCACAGGCGTGGCGATTTGCGCTTCTCCGCGACCGAACCGGTTGTTCAGCCAGCCTTTGACAAGCTTATTCAGCCGCGATCGTATCATCCTGAAGCAATTCCCACACTTTCATCGGTGTAAATGGCATATCCGTTTGCCGTACACCGTGATCCCATAGCGCATCTTGCACTGCGTTGGAAACAGCGGCCAGCGCGCCAACTGTCCCTGCCTCGCCGCAGCCTTTCATGCCCATGATGTTGGCGGTTGACGGAACGGGTTCTGACGTAAACCCGATCATGGGAACGTCATCCGCCCGCGGCAAGGCGTAGTCCATGAACGTTGCTGTGAGCAATTGGCCATCTTCATCAAAGATCACATGTTCCGTCAGCGCCTGCCCAATACCTTGCACAACGCCCCCATGCACCTGCCCTTTGGCCAGCATAGGATTGATAAGGTTACCAAAATCGTCGACCACAGTATATCGATCCACTGTCGAAACGCCCGTTTCCGGGTCGATCACGATTTCGCATGCGTGGAACCCGTTGGGAAAGCTGCGCGCTGGCAATGTGATACGACGTTCGTGCACCATCAAATCGTCGCGGCCTTTGTCACGGGCAAGTTCTGCGACTTCAAGCATGGTCGGTGTCATGTTCGACCCATCCGCGCGAAAACGTTCATCATCAAAGTTGATGTCGGCGGCTGGCACACCCATTTCGTCAGATAAAAACGCGGTGAAGGCTTCGGTCAAAGCACTAACCGTTTCCAGCGTCGCACTGTTCTGAACAGTCACAGAACGCGACCCGCCCGTGCCGCCGCCTGTCTTGATGCGATCGGAATCGCCTTGAACCACATCGATCAATTCAACAGGAACGCCGATCTGATCGCTCAAGAACTGGGAATAGACCGTTTCATGCCCCTGCCCGTTTGACTGGGTGCCGACATAGATGTTCACACGCCCCTCACCGGTGAACTCAACTTTGGTTGTTTCCGAAGGGTCGCCCAAAATGCTTTCGATATAGTAACAGGTGCCCAAGCCACGCAGCAAACCTTGCTTTGCGTCAGCAGATTTGCGTGCAGCGAAACCGGCAATGTCAGCCTCGGCTTCGGCGCGGGTCAGGATTTTGTTAAAGTCACCCACATCGTAGGTTTCCCCCACACTCGACACGTAAGGAAATTGATCGGGCTTGATGAAATTGATGCGCCGCAACTCAAGCGGGTCGACACCAAGTTCGCGCGCCGCGCGGTCAATCACGCGCTCAAGGATGTAAATGGCCTCGGGCCGCCCGGCTCCGCGATAGGCATCCACTTGTGTTGTATTTGTGAAATACCCAATTGAACGTAAATAGGTCGCCTGAACGTCGTAAACCCCTGGAAGGACTTTGGAAAACAGCGCCGTTTGGATCGCTTGGGCGAATTGTGAATTATACGCCCCCATGTTCGCTTTGTTCAAAACGCGATAGCCGATGATCTTGTGGTTTTCATCAAAAGCCAGCTCGGCCAGCGAATTCAGATCGCGCCCGCCATTGTCACTTAGCATCGCCTCGGTGCGTTCTGACATCCAGCGCACGGGGCGGCCCAAATCGCGCGCCGCATGGGCCAGCACAAAGTACTCAGGATACATCATCCCTTTCATGCCAAAGCCACCGCCGGTGTCGGGATTGGTTACACGCACCATTTCGGGGTCAACTTTCAACGCTTTGGCCAATTGATCCTTTGGCCCCCACACACCCTGCCCGTTGATCGCGACATGCACCCGATCACCATCAGGTTCAGCATAACAGCCGCGCGGCTCCATCGAATTCACGATGATCCGGTTGTCGCCCACATCCAAGGACACAACGCGCGCTGCTTTGTCGAAAACAGCCTTAGTCGCGGCCTCGTCGCCCATGTGCCAATCGTATGCCACGTTGTCGGGCGCTTCGGGGTGCACGGTTTGACCGCCTGCGTCGATGTCCAGCTTGGCTGGCAGATCGTCATATTCAAGGACGATCAATTCGGCCGCATCGCGTGCTTGGCTTAGGGTATCAGCAACAACCACAGCAACGGGTTCCCCAACGAAACGCATGATATCACGCGCTAAAATCGGGCGTTCGGGTGCGGCACCTTGGGTGCCATCCCGGTTTGGCACTGTTGCGCCCGGAATGGCGACATGCATGCCCGCGGCTTCCAGATCGGCCAGAGTGTAAACAGCATGCACCCCATCGCTCGCGCGGGCGTCGGCAACGTCAAGTTCGGTGATGGTGCCATGTGCAACCGGCGCGCGGAACACAAAGCATTGCAACGCACCCGCCGGTGCGATGTCGTCCACATAGCGCCCCTCACCGGTTAAAAACCGCACATCTTCGCGGCGAGTCACGGATTGGCTTTTTCCGAATTTTTCCATGGGGTTCTCCTGTCGGCAATGGTGCCTGTGTTTCGCCAGACCCTAACGGCTTGCGCGCGCGTGTCCAGAGCCGGAAGCGACTAGGGTTTGCCCGCAGACGGCACAGGCCGGGCTGATTTGCGTGGGCCGACATCGCCGACCCACCACACGCGCCCCTTGGCACCGCGAAACACCTCGATCGTTGTGTACGGCGGATAAGGAGCAAGGCGGCCGCTGACAACCGACGATAGGCTCGCGCCAAACTCTCCGTCTTTGTCAAACCACAGTAATTGATAGCTTCCCCATTTCGTTTCTTTATGTTTCGGCAGTTTGACCACAGTCACACGTTCCGCCACGCCGAATTCCCGCGCACGCATTGCATCCACTGCCCGCATCCCCTTCCACCACAACGCCAGTAAAGTCGGCACGCCAAAACCCAAAGCCCACCAGCCCATCAGCTTACCGCGGGCAAACGTCTCACCTAATTTGAATTCGACTTTCTTCGGATTGCGCAGCAAATAGCGCACTTTACGTGTACTGCCGATCACGGACGTATCATATAGCGCGCGAGATACCTTGCTTTGATCCTGAAATGGAATTCCATCAACAAAATATCGAAACTCCACCAAATATTCCGTCTGCGAACCGTCCTGACCACGAACACGACGCGTGCTGCGATCTACGATGTCGGCAGTTGCCACAACACCATCTGTTCGAAATTCCAATCCGGTTTTTAAGTCCCCAAAGCTGGTAATGCCGAACATCACTGTATTTAAGGCAAGTAACAAAGGCAAAAGCCCGCCCGTACGCCACAGCATCCACCAAAATCCCGGGCTTGGTCCATGTGTCAGATCTTTCATGTTGACCAATGTAACGCATGCCGACCTGTGCCTAAACCCCCTTCACTTCATCGCCCCCCAGCGTTATCTCACGCCCAACAGACAAAGGGATCCACGCGCCATGCCACTGGAAAAATTCAACGCTGCCGAAGTTGAGGCACGCATCTATGCCGATTGGGAAGCCTCGGGATGTTTCGCCGCGGGCGCCAACGCGCGCACGGACGCTGCCACCTATTGCGTGATGATCCCACCGCCCAACGTGACAGGCGTTTTGCACATGGGCCATGCGTTCAACAACACTTTGCAGGACGTTCTGGTGCGCTGGCATCGGATGCGCGGCTTTGACACGCTGTGGCAACCAGGCACGGATCACGCCGGGATTGCGACGCAGATGGTGGTCGAGCGACGCTTGGCCGAGGCCGGCGAACCCGGTCGCGTGGATTTGGGCCGCGAGAAGTTCCTTGAAAAGGTCTGGGATTGGAAAGCGGAATCCGGCGGCACAATCGTGTCCCAACTCAAGCGTCTTGGGGCGTCTTGCGATTGGTCACGCGAGGCCTTCACCATGTCCGGCGCGCCCGGTGCACCTGCCGGCCAAGACGGCAATTTCCACGACGCCGTCATCAAAGTCTTTATCGAGATGTTCCACAAAGGTTTGATCTATCGCGGCAAGCGCTTGGTCAATTGGGACCCGCATTTTGAAACTGCGATCTCGGATCTTGAAGTCGAAAATATCGAAACGCCGGGCCACATGTGGCACTTCAAATACCCGCTGGCCGGTGGCGCGACTTACGAATACATCGAAAAAGACGAAGACGGAAACGAGACCCTGCGCGAAACCCGCGACTACATTTCCATCGCCACAACGCGCCCTGAAACCATGCTGGGTGACGGCGCAGTTGCGGTTCATCCATCGGATGAGCGTTATGCGCCAATCGTTGGAAAACTTTGTGAAATTCCCGTCGGTCCGAAAGAACACCGCCGCCTGATCCCGATCATCACCGATGAATATCCGGACAAAGATTTTGGCTCGGGTGCGGTCAAGATCACCGGCGCGCATGACTTCAACGACTACCAAGTGGCCAAGCGCGGCAACATCCCCATGTACAATCTGATGGACCCCCGCGCGCATATGCGCACTGACGGTCAGGCCTATGAGATTGAAGCCGGCATCGCCCAACAAATTGCGAATGGTGAGCGGGAATTTAGCGAAAGCATGATTGCTGCGATGAACCTTGTGCCCGACGAATATCGCGGGCTTGATCGGTTTGAGGCGCGCAAAAAAGTGGTGGCCGACATCACTGCCGAAGGTCTTGCCGTGATGGAAACATTCACGGCCACCGACGAAGACGGCAACGAGGTTGAAGGCACCCGGCCCTACGTTGAAAACAAACCGATCATGCAGCCCTTTGGAGATCGGTCCAAAGTAGTGATCGAACCGTTATTGACGGACCAGTGGTTTGTGGACACCGACAAAATTGTTGGCCCAGCGCTAGATGCTGTGCGCAATGGTGACGTGAAAATCCTGCCTGAATCGGGCGAAAAAACCTATTTCCATTGGCTGGAAAACATTGAACCGTGGTGCATTTCGCGCCAGTTGTGGTGGGGGCATCAGATCCCTGTCTGGTACGGCCCCAGCGTCACGCACATCGAAAACGATGACGGCACGGCATCGGATGAATGGGACACACAAAACCCCGTTCACTTCTGCGCCGCCACCCACGCCGAGGCGCTGGAACTAGCCGTCGACTATTACATGCCCACCGGCGCGCGCGGTTTCCTCGTCGACGAAGAAGCCCAATCACCCGAGGAATCGATCAGCCTGAAATACCAAGAAGACGGCCAACCCGTGCGCCTCTGGCGCGACCCGGATGTGCTTGATACGTGGTTTTCTTCTGGCCTCTGGCCCATCGGAACGCTCGGCTGGCCCGAAGACACGGATGCACTGAAGCGTTATTTCCCGACTTCAGATTTGATCACAGGCCAGGACATTTTGTTCTTCTGGGTCGCGCGGATGATGATGATGCAGCTTGCTGTGACTGATCAGGTGCCGTTCGACACGGTGTATCTGCACGGATTGGTGCGTGATGCCAAAGGCAAGAAGATGTCCAAATCCACGGGCAATGTGGTGGACCCACTGGATCTGATTGATGAATTCGGCGCGGATGCCTTGCGCTTTACCAATGCGGCCATGGCAAGCCTTGGCGGCGCGTTGAAACTGGATACACAACGCATCGCAGGTTACCGGAACTTCGGCACAAAATTGTGGAATGCGGCCAGCTACGGTGACATGCGTGGCACCTTCGATGTGCCCCACAGCGACGCCGTGCCCGAAACCCAACACCCACTCAACGCATGGATCAAAGGCGAAGTCGCCAAAACCCGCGAAGCGGTGGATGCGGCCCTTGCCGAATACCGTTTCAACGATGCAGCCAGTGCGCTTTATGCCTTTACGTGGAACACGTTCTGCGACTGGTATCTGGAATTCACCAAACCAATCTTTGACGAAGGCACGGCGGCCGAAATCGCAGAAACCAAGGCCACCTATGCTTGGACGCTTGATCAGTGTCTGATTTTGCTCCACCCAATCATGCCGTTCATCACCGAAGAGCTATGGAACAAAAAGGCGCGTCCCAAAAAGCTGATCCATGCGGATTGGCCGACCTATACAACGGCCCTCGTGGACGCAGATGCAGACGCCGAAGTGAATTGGGTGATCCGTCTGATCGAAAGCATCCGTTCGGCGCGTGCGCAAATGCATGTGCCTGCCGGGGCCTATGTGCCGCTGGTCGTCAAAGGGTTCGAAGACAACGCCCGCGCCGCCTATGCGCGCAACGAGGCGTTGGTGAAACGCTTTGCCAGACTTGAATCGCTGAACGACGTTGATGATTTCCCTAAAGGGACAGTGGCATTGGCCGTTGCAGGCGGCACGTTTGGCCTGCCCTTGGCTGATGTGATTGACGTGGGCGCAGAGGTTGCGCGGCTGGAAAAGACCCTTGGCAAACTGTCAAAGGAGCTCGGCGGGCTGCGCGGACGGTTGAAAAACCCGAAGTTTGCACAAAGCGCGCCACCCGAAGTGGTCGAGGAAACCAAAGCCAACCTGGCCTTGCGCGAAGAAGAAGAAGCCAAGCTAAACGAGGCTTTGACGCGTCTCAAAGAGCTTGGGTAAACACGCTCATTTCACCGCGTAAGGCGCATCATGATGCGCCTTACCTATCAAAATTCGGTTCGCGCTTTTGGAAAGTGGCCGCGACCACTTCCATCTGGTCGGGCTTGCCAATTAATGCGGCCTGTACCCGACTTTCTTCCATCAGAACCTCTTCGCTGCCGTTTGCTTCGCTAAATGCAACCAACGCCTTGGCGGCGCGCAGCGCTGACGGGGATTTCAACGCCAATGTCTCTGCCAGCGCCATCGCCGCGGCCAATGGATCCGGCGCGATCTCTGTCACCAAGCCCCATTTTTCGGCCTTGTCCGCGGCAATCGGTGCCGCCGTAAATGTTAAAAGGCGCAGCACATCGCTGCGCACCAGACGCGGCAGCAGGACCATGCCGCCCATATCTGGAACAATGCCCCACTTCATCTCCATCACTGCCAGTTTTGCCTCGGGCGCTGCAATACGAATATCAGCACCCAGCGCTAGTTGCAGTCCAGCCCCATAGCACACCCCATGAATGGCCGCGATCACGGGCACGGGAACGCGGGTCCAGACCATCGCCACCTCTTGCCACTGGTTCGTCGTGCCTTCGCCATGGGTGCGCGGCATAAGCAGTTCTTGCGGGTCATGACCCAGCATCGCCCCAAGCCCGGCAATGTCGATGCCCGCGCAAAACCCTTTGCCCTCGCCCGAGATCACACAGGCCCGCGCATCGCTTGCGGCCACCTCGTTGCCAGCCGCGATCACCGCGTCGATCATCGCCTGATCAACTGCGTTCATCTTGTCCGCTCGGGTCAGGCGGACATGAGCGATATGATTATCATAGGTTACAGATACGCGAGGGGTGTCGGTCATCAGGCGGGTCTCCTTGTTCGGGACACCCAAGCCGATCTATGCACCGCGATCCAGAGAAACCTTGCGGCATGTGTCGCTTTGGCCTTACGGCACGACTTTTTCGACGGCGCGCATCATGCCCAAACCTTTGTCATAGACCAACGTCAAAATGCGTCGCCCACCGCCCGTGCGCGCCAATGTTGTTGGCAAAGCCCGGACCGTTGTTGCAGCGGCTGCCGTCGCCAAAAAACCGCGTCGTGTCATCTTAGCCATCACTTGATCCTCCAGTTGCGAACCATTCTCATATAGTTACGCAGTTCGCATTCTCCAAATACTTGCCCTTCGCCCGTCTCTCGCGCTAGGCCTTTGGACATGACAAAACTTGACCTGACCCCGCTTGCCACCAGCCTTCCATCCTCTGTCCCCTTTGTTGGGCCCGAAGCGCAGGAGCGCGCGCGCAGCGCACCGTTCAAAGCCCGCCTTGGCGCCAACGAAAGCGCCTTTGGCCCATCGCCCCGCGCACAACAGGCCATGGCCAAGGCAGATATCTGGAACTACGGCGACCCAGAAAACCACGAACTGCGCGCCGCCCTTGCCGCACAGCACAACGTGGGCCCGCAAAACATCGTCGTAGGCGAAGGGATCGACGGGCTTTTGGGTTATCTTGTCCGCCTCTTCGTCACCAGCGGCGATCATGTGGTGACCTCAGACGGCGCCTACCCGACGTTCAACTACCATGTGGCAGGCTTTGGCGGCACGCTTCACAAGGTCCCCTACCGCGACGACTACGAGGACCCAACGGCACTTTTTGCCAAAGCAGCTGAGGTCGGTGCCAAGCTGGTCTACCTTGCCAATCCCGACAATCCAATGGGCACGTGGCATGACGGGGCAACGCTGGTGCGGGCTTTGGATCACTTGCAAGAAGGCTGTGTTTTGGTGCTGGACGAGGCTTATATCGAATGCGCGCCCGCTGGCGCTGCCCCCGATATCGCGGCGGACGATCCGCGCGTAATCCGAATGCGCACCTTTTCCAAAGTCTATGGTATGGCAGGTGCGCGGGTCGGTTATGCGATCGGCAATCCCGGTTTGATCGACGCCTTCAATAAAGTCCGTAACCATTTCGGTATGAACCGCGCAGCGCAAGCCGGCGCTTTGGCCGCATTGGCGGATGTTGAGTATCTTAACGACGTTTTGGGGCGCATCGATGCGGCGCGGGTTCGAATCGCTGCAATCGCACGCGACAACGGGTTGTTGCCGCTGCCCTCGGCGACGAACTTTGTCGCCATTGATTGCGGCCACGACGGGGTCTTTGCCAAAGCAGTTTTGGATGGGTTGATTGCGCGTGGGATTTTTGTGCGGATGCCTTTTGCAGCACCACAAAACCGGTGCATCCGGGTCAGCTGTGGCACTGATGCAGACCTTGATGCCTTTGCCGCAGCCTTGCCCGGCGCGATCACAGACGCGCGAAGGGGCTGACAGACGCGCACAACGCGGTATAGTCCTAAGGTCTTTTGATCAAGCGTGAGCGCATCATGAACAACAAACCCGTCGGCCGCGCGCCTAATTTTACGAATGCCTGCATCGTTATGTTTGGCGTGAATATCACTTGGGTTCTGGTGGTGATTTGGTCTTTGTGGGGATTGCTGGCGGCTGTTTTTCTGGGGCTTGGCGTCAATCATCTGATCGAACGGGGGCGTGTTTGGGCCGCTGCACGGCAAGCCGCATCGATCCGGCGGGGCAAGCGGTTTTGACAAAGCCTTGGGATCCCAGTCCCTAGCTTTGCCCCCATTCGACTTGTTTCAGGACATAAATCAGACCAAGGTCAACCGCTTGCGATCACCTTGGCCGCCGCGTCCAAGGCCCCTTGCCCACGCGGAATGCCCAACGCGCCGAACCCGGTTTCGATCCCGCCCAGCATCCCCATGACCATGTGACCATTCACGTGCCCCATGTGACCAAGTCGGAAAAACCCGTGCCACGCCGGATCACCCGGAGGCGCCATGCCAAGGCCGATTCCAAGGGTCAGGCCAATGTTATGTTCCACCCAATCGCGTAAAGCGGTGCCATTCGGGGACGCAAGTCGCAAAGCGGTCACCGCACAACTGCGGTTATTGGCGTCAGCCACGTTCAATTCCAACGGTCCGCCGTCTGACCATGTTTCGCAGGCAGCCCAAATCGCGCGCGCCAGCAAAGCGTGCCGTTTCCACACAGCCTCGATCCCTTCACCGTGAATGATATCAAGCGCCGTGCGCAGCCCGTAAAGATGATGAGTCGGCGCAGTGCCGCACCAATACATATAGAACTCTTGCGGATTGGCCCGTGGGCTCCAATCCCAGTATCGGCTGACCCGAGGCATCGCCGTGCGGACCGCATCCGCCTTGTCGTTGAAGAACACAAACGCCATGCCCGGCGGTACCATCAGCCCTTTTTGACAGCCCGCCACCATGACATCGACGCCCCAAGCGTCCATCTCGAATACGTCGCACCCCAGCGACGCAATGCAATCTGCCATCAACAGCGCAGGGTGATCCACTGCATCTAAAACGCCGCGCAAAGCGCTGATATCGTTTCGAATTGATGTCGATGTATCGACATGTACGGCAAGGATTGCCTTGATCTTGTGGGCCGTGTCAGCCCGCAGCGTTTCAGCAATACGGTCCATGTCCATGGGCGTGCGCTTGCCGAAATCCAAAATCTCGACCTCGGCCCCAAGCCCTTCTGCCATATCGCCCCACCCATGCGCAAAGCGACCCGTCGCGGGGACAAGCACCTTATCTCCCGGCGCGATGGTGTTGGCCAAGGCGGCCTCCCATGCGGCGTGGCCGTTGCCGATGTACATGGCCACGTGCCCGTCCGTGCGCGCGACGCGTTTCAAATCAGGCGCAAGGCTGGCCGCAATATCGATCAGTTCGCCTGCGTAAATGTTGGGCGCGGCGCGATGCATCGCTTGCAAAACGGCTTCGGGCATCACTGAGGGGCCGGGAATGGCAAGGTAGTCGCGGCCAAAACTGGCAATGGGGGGTGTGGACATAGGGGGCTCCGAAAGCACTGCGTTACGGCGACCCTAGCGCGCTGCGCTGCGGCGTCAATCGTCACCCATGCTTGCCCCGAACGGTTCACCACGCTAGACCTGTTCAACAAGCCAACGATCGGAGCGCGACCTAAGGGTCGCAGTGAACCCACGCGTGACGTCACCCAACACACCTGACACCCCCAATACGCCCTCTGGGCCGCTATTGCGCTGGCTTTGGACCAACTATCTAAAGAAGCATACCGGCATCATGGCGATTGCGGTTTTCTTCATGTTGCTCGAAGGATCTATGCTGGGCGCGCTGAGCTATATGATGCAGCCGATGTTTGACAACGTGTTTGTGCAAGGCCAAGGGAACTTGCTGATCTGGGTTGGTCTGCTTGTGATCGTGATTTTTGTGGTCCGCGCATCGTCATCGGTTGTGCAAAAGCTGCTGCTGACCCGTGTGTCGCAAGAAACAAGTGCAGCCCTGCGCATCGATCTGCTGGATCGAATCATGTTGCAGGATGGTGCTTTTCATCAAATCCACCCGCCCGGCTTCCTCATTCAGCGTGTGCAGGGGGATGTTGCGGCAGTTGGCAATGTGTGGCGCGCAATTATCACCGGCGCCGGACGCGATTTTATGGGCCTGCTGGTTTTGCTTGGGGTGGCGATCAGCGTCGATCCCATTTGGGCGCTGTTGGCCTGCATTGGTATTCCGGTTTTGGTGTTGCCCGCAGCGATGGCGCAAAGCTATGTCCGCGCGCACGCGCGTAAGTCACGCGATCTTGGGGCGCATCTGTCGACCCGGCTAGACGAAGTGTTCCACGGGATTGTGCAGGTCAAACTGAATGCGCTTGAACGCTATCAGGCGCGGCAGTACCGCACCCTCACGGATCGTTTCGTCAAGACCGAGATCAAAACCGCCTTTGGCAGCGCTGCGATCCCCGCCATGATCGATATCATATCCGGTGTCGGGTTCATGGCTGTCATCCTATACGGCGGATCCGAGATCATCTCGGGTGACAAAACCATTGGTCAGTTCATGACCTTCTTTACGGCTATGGGGTTTGCCTTTGATCCGATGCGGCGCTTGGGCGCTATTTCAGGGCTTTGGCAGACGGCTGCGGCCTCGATCGAACGGGTCAAGGAGCTGCTGGATGCGCCATTGGCCCTGTTCTCCCCTTCGGCCCCTGTTACTGCGCCCGAAGGTGTGCCTGACATCGCACTTGATACTGTTTCGCTGTCATATGGGGACACCAAAGTTCTCAAGGCCGTGTCGCTGATCGCAAACCCCGGCGAAACCACCGCCTTGGTCGGTGCATCGGGCGCCGGTAAGTCCACGATCTTTAACTTGCTGACGCGATTGGTTGACCCACAAGAAGGCGCCATCCGCGTCGGCGGTGTACTGACGACCGAAATGGACCTTGAACAGTTGCGCGGCTTGTTTTCCGTCGTGACCCAAGAAGCATTGCTGTTTGACGAGACCTTGCGGGAAAATATCCTGCTTGGGCGCACGGATGTATCAGATGAGCATTTGAAAATTGCGTTGGACGCCGCCCATGTCAGCGATTTCCTAGACAAACTGCCCGATGGGCTAGAGACCCATGTGGGCCCACGCGGCTCTGCCCTGTCTGGCGGGCAACGCCAACGGGTGGTCATTGCTCGCGCCTTACTGCGGGACACACCTGTGCTGCTGCTGGACGAGGCAACGTCGGCGTTGGATGCGCAATCCGAACAAGTGGTCCAAGACGCTCTGGACCGACTATCCACCGGACGCACGACGCTTGTGATCGCGCACCGTTTGGCGACCATTCGCAATGCGGACAAGATTATCGTGATGGACCGCGGCGAAGTCATGGACACCGGCACCCACGAAGAATTATTGGAACGTGGCGGCATCTATGCCGATCTGTATCGCCTGCAATTCAAAGACGGCAAGGCAATCGTCGACCGCACCCGTGCCCGCGCTTTGGGTCAGGATGAAGGGGAAGAAAACACCGCAAGCCACGGCTTGCTGGCCCGTATCCGCGCCCGCCTGCTTCGGCAGTCCTAGCGGCGGTACTGGCGCGCCAAAGTTGTAACCTCAACGCCAGCAAAGTAGCGCGCCAACGTCCAAAGGTTGCGTGTACCCCGCCGCATCCAACCAGCTTTTTGGTACTTTTCAGAACTGGTCACCGCCACTGCGTCCAAAGCGACCAGTTGGCCTTTGAGTGCGCGGGCGATGGCCACGTCCTCCATCAAAGGTATTTCAGCGTACCCGCCAACGCGGGCATAAAGCCCGCGCGAAATCAGCAACCCCTGATCGCCGTAAGGCAGGCCAAACAACCGCGCACGCAGGTTTGCCCATGCCGCCACAACGCGACCGCCTCGATCAAAGCGCAAGCGAAAGTACCCCGCCTTTTGGGTGGCAAAATGTGTCGCGACGGTTTTCGTCCATCCAGCACTCAAGACGGTGTCAGCATGTAGCACAAGAAACCACTCGCCGCGTGCGGCCGCACAACCGCGCTGCAATTGACCGCCGCGCGATGCAGGCCCCGTCACGATATGCGCGCCCCAAGCATCCGCCAATTTGAGCGTTTCATCGAGCGAGCCGCCGTCGCTAACAATCAGCTCCGTGATCAGCCCGGTCTCTACCCCTTCCATCAACGCGGTCAGGCACGCTTGCAGGTTGTCGCCCGCATTCAGCGTCGGAATAATGACAGAGAGTGGTGCAGGCACGGGCCGTGACCCCTTTTTACAAGACAAGAGCCTGTTATATGACAAGAGTTCACAGTGAAAGAGAGCCAATGACCGCACGCCATGTTTTTAGACTAAGCGGGACCGACACGCGCAGCTTTTTGCAGGGGTTGGTCACAAATGACGTGACAGCGGTGGACAGTGGACTGGTCTATGCCGCGCTTCTGACGCCGCAAGGCAAGTACCTGGCCGATTTCTTTCTGCTGGCGGACGGCGACGATGTTTTGCTGGACGCCGATGCCGCGCAGGCTGAAATGCTGCGCACACGGCTTGGAATGTACAAACTGCGCGCAAATGTGTCGCTGACGGATGCCAACCTGTTTGCGCATCGCGGGGTTGGGGAGGTGCCAAAGGATGGGCACACCGATCCGCGTCAACCAGCCTTGGGATGGCGCGCCTATCGGGACACGCCCCAAACTGCGGATGAAACGGATTGGGCCGCTCTTTATGTGGCACATGTGGTGCCGCAAAGCGGGATCGAACTGACACCAGATACGTTCATTCTAGAAGCGGGCTTTGAGGCTTTGAACGGCGTCGATTTCCGCAAGGGCTGTTATGTGGGCCAAGAAGTGACCGCGCGCATGAAGCACAAAACGACACTGCGAAAAGGGCTGGTACAGGTGGCGATCCAAGGTGAGGCCGAACCAGGTACGGATATTCGGGCGGCCGACAAGACCGTTGGCACTTTGTTCAGCCGGACAGCGGATAAAGCGCTCGCCTACCTTCGTTTTGATCGGGCAACCGGATCAATGCAAGCGGGCGATGCGACGGTGACATGGGACGGTACCGGAAACTGAAACAGTTTCCGGCTAAAAATCTGCAACAGATTTTTGGGCTGCGTTATGCGCGTTCGGAATATTCCATCGTTTCGGTATTCACGATGATATCTTCGTCGGGCCCAACAAAAGGCGGCACCATCACTTTAAGACCGTTATCAAGAATGGCGGGCTTGAACGAGTTTGCAGCCGTTTGCCCCTTAACCACCGGTTCCGTTTCAGCGATTTTACAGGTGACTTTTTGCGGCAGCGTCGCATTCAACGCTTCTGATTCGTGAAATTCCATAACAATCGTCATACCATCCTGCAAAAATGGGCGACGTTCGCCCAGAATTTCTGCAGGCAGTTCGATCTGCTCATAGGTATCCGTGTCCATGAACACCAACATCCCATCGTTTTCATAAAGGAATTGCTGGTCTTTCTGCTCCAGCCGCACCCGTTCGACTTTGTCGGCGCTGCGGAAGCGTTCGTTCAGCTTAGAGCCGTTGCGCAAGTTGCGCATTTCGACCTGCGCAAACGCGCCCCCTTTGCCCGGTTTGACGTGGTCAACCTTCACAGCGGCCCACAGGCCACCGTTATGTTCCAGCACGTTTCCAGGGCGGATTTCGTTTCCGTTAATTTTAGGCATGTGGCAAAACCATGGCAAAAGGTTGATGAAAAGTTGTTACACCCTATATCTCGGGTATCGCCCCCCTGCAAGACAACCAAATGCGGTGTTGCGCGAGTCAGAAGATATGCACGCATCGCATAGGTGCCATGCAAAAACAGTGTATCCGAATCGAAGCAAATAGGTCATAACGAACGCCACGCCGGAAAGACAAGAGCAAGAATAAAGAAAGGACGACGAATGAAAGATTTCGTTGACGGCACAGCCTTCAATAACGAACAAGGCAACCGTGCACGTAAACTGTTTGCAGCCGTTGTATTGGCTGCGTTGGATGATGCCATCGCCGATGATAAGAAATATGGCAATGGACCTGAGCAAATTGCTCGTTGGGCACGCTCGCGCGATGGACGTGAAGTCCTAAGCTGCGCAGGCATCGACCCGAACGAACGGGTTGTACAAGGTCTTATGGACTTTGTTGGTAAAGGTGTACGTACGTCCGTCGCCCTCAGCCGCGAAGAATCAGAGCGCCGCAATGCCGCTCAACAGGCCGAAGCCGCCTGAGACATTTCTAAATCGCTGCTAAATAAAACGCGCCCCTCTGCCGGGCGCGTTTTATTTTGTCCAATTGGCTTTGGGGCTGCTCTGCTTGCCCCCTCAGTTGTATAAAAAAATGAACAGCCATTGGCGTACGACTCGAAATTCCGCGAGCAACAGCGCCCCTGTCAGCACTGCCACCCATAGCGGTGGTCGACGTCGCCAAATCACCGCAGCGCATACCGTGGCCACTCCCGCTTCGATCGGGGCGACCCAACGCGCACCATGCGCCCGATCCCAATAGCTGATCGGACTGTCGAACACCCATCCCGTCAGCGGCCAGAAATGCGGCCGCCCGTCATCATGATGGAGTGGAAAATCAAAAGCGAGATGCAGCAGCGCCGCTCCGGTCAGCGCAATCGCCCAAGGCACCTGGCGCCACAGCGCGACCGCCAACAAAACGCCCCATATCACAAAGGAATTGTCGATCGCGAAGACGGCTTGCCATGCGGACGAAAAGTAAAGTTCGTTGAAAACCGTATGTGCCGGGATTCCCAACACGAACAACGATGTCCCCGCCATGAGGTACAGCGACAGATCTGGCAACACCGCCCCTGCGAATGCAGCAACCAAGATCGACGTCTGCGCAGGGCGTCCAAAAAGCGCCGCCCCCATCAATAAATGCGCGGGCGTGTTCATACGTGTCGAGAGACAGCCCTAGGGCTGCGGTCACCATACATCAGTCGAGGTCTTGCGCGGCCATCGCCCGATGAATTTCACGGCGCACAAGTTTACGCACGTTCCGTGTAATCCGCTCGCCAAGCGCACCTTGCAATTCTTCGCGTACAATCTCGCTGACCAGTTCGCGCAAAGTCTCTTCATCTAAAACGTCTTCTTCGTCAGAAAACATCGGCGCATCGTCATCTTCCGGCGTTGCTTTGGCACGAGAACCAACGAAGGCCGCATATGCAGGAGCGTCGTCAACAGAAGCGCCAGCGTCAGATTGCGCTCCGTCAATAAATGCA
The DNA here is from genome assembly GCF_039940735.1 of Tateyamaria sp. Lineage (GTDB taxonomy): Bacteria > Pseudomonadota > Alphaproteobacteria > Rhodobacterales > Rhodobacteraceae > Tateyamaria. The sequence continues at coordinate 76,950 of NZ_JBDVGB010000050.1, read as the reverse complement.
TCCGCAAAGGATGCAGAAGTAGTTGGGTTCGGGTCAACATCGATCGGTTCTGCTTCCAAAACGGTATCGGGAGCAGTCTGTGCTTCGTCCGAAATGGGATCAACGTCCTCCCATTCCATTGCAGGCGGTTCAGACCCAGCATTGGCACCGACGTTCAGATCATCCGGTTCGAAATTGTCACCGCGTTTGCCGACCAAGGTTTCCAAGGCTGCGACTTTCTCGCTCAGCGTTCGCGCCGCAACGTTCGAAACCGTTTCGTCCTCGACGTCTGTCGCGAAAGGTGCGTCTTCGATAGCAAAATCATCAGCAACGACCGTGTCGTTTAGATCTTTGACATCTGGTTCCAGGCCCACTTCGGCTTGGGCATCCGGCTCACCATCTGACATGGATGGAATGTCCTGAACGTCGGAATTGTCAGGGCTTTCAGTCTCTTCCAGATCAATTGCGTGCAGTCCGGCACTGTCGAATTCGGTGGGCACATCAGTTACCTGCGCCTCATCCCAGTCATTTTCGTCGTTGCTAAAAAGAGGTTCATGCGTATTTGCGCCGTCTTCCTTTGCAGCAGGTTCGTCGGAAACCGCCTCAACTTGCGGGGTAGCGTCCTGAAGGGGGCTTTCTGCCACATCCTCCTCGGGATTTACGTTGCCTGTCAAATCCTTAACGGTCGACCCATCACTTAGGTCGGCCGCGTTCAACTGCGTTGGCGTGTCCTGCGAAACCGCCGCGGACAGCATATCCGGGTCAGGTGCACCTAAGCTGTCATTGTCCATGACCCGCAAAGATGGCGTCAGAACCAAACGGTCGGTCACTGCGTTTTCGACGGGTTTTGGTTCCGGACGATTATCATCGGACACCAGACGGCGGATGGACGCAAGTACGTCCTCCACCTCAGTGTTGGTCATCGGATCAGACATATTATTGTACCACTCTTAGCCTCAAACGCAGTCTAACCTGCGAAACAGAGTCGCACAACACTGTGGTGAAAACCTTAATCAACCTGCAAGGCGCGTAGGACCTTTTCCAACTGCTGCCCTTGCTTAGATTGATTTGTTGGGCTGTCTTTGACCAGATTGTAATAGGCTGCGGGATCATAGATCTGGACCGGCAGTTTCAGACGCTGTGCCGTCAACATACCCGTTGAGGCAAGAACCTGATAGGCAGCGATATACTGATCAGCCTGCGCCGAGATGCGGTTGGTTTCGGCGTCAAGCAAGTCCTGTTCGGAATCCAATACATCAAGTGTGGTACGCGCGCCTAAAGTGGCTTCTTCTCGGACACCCTGAAAGGCGACGCGTGCGGCGCGTACCTGATTTTCCGACGACACAAGGCTGGCGCTGGCTGCCACAAAATTAGAAACAGCGTTGACGACATCTTGCTGCACATCGTGGCGAACAGTGTGCAAGTTCCCACGCGAAGCATCACGCACGGCCACCGCACGACGTTCGTTCGCGCTGATCAGTCCACCCTGATATATTGGCCCAGATACATCCACGCCGACGCTTCCAACAGTCGAACTTGCGCTTGTTCCGAATTCTTCAGTCAGCGCAACTCTGCCCGTCAGCGACACAGTCGGATACCTTGTGGCAGCCGCCGCCGTGACAAGCAGTTCGTTGGCGACCACTTGGCGTCGCGCTTGTTCCATATCGGGGTGGTTGCGCACAGCCGTGGCTTGCGCGCTTTTAATATCGGTAGATGTCTTTGGAAGGCGTGGCAGCCCAGATAAACGGCCCGGTTGCTTGCCGACAGCATTGGCGTATTCCGCTTGCGCCTGCACCAGATCACGTTGGGAATCCGCCAAACTGCTGCGCGCATCAGCAACGGCAGCTTCCGCCAGCGCAACGTCAGTGCGTGTCACTTCGCCGACTTCAAAGCGATCCTGCGCGGCGCGCAGTTCCTGCTGTAGCAGCCGCAGGTTGTTTTGGCGTAACCCGACAAATTCTTCTTGGCGACCAACATTAAAAAAGGCCGTCGCCGCGCGCAAAAGCACCACTTGTTCAAGCGAAAGGAGGTTCGCACGGGTTGCAAGCACCGTTTCTTTATTCGCCTCAACGCGCGCAGAATCTGCACCGCCATCAAACAACTGCAATGTCGCAGTTAGGCCTACCGACGCATCCGTTGAGCCTGCATCAACATTCGACCCGCCTGCCGCTGACCTCACGTTGCCGAATGTCCGTGTCAGGTCCGCGCTCCAGTTGATGATCGGACGCAAAACCGACCCCGCAATAGCGACATCTTCGTCAGCGGCGCGCAAAAGTGCGCGGTTTTGATCCAATAGACCAGTGTGCGAGTAAGCCCCCACAAGAGCGTCGGCCAAAGTGTCAGCAAAGGCCGCCTGCCCGCCCCCAATTGCCATCAACGCCACAACGCTTGCGTTGCGCATCCACGTCCGGGTTCGTCCTGACATGCTGCGCATGCGTTGTGCTATCGTCATAACCTTTGCCCCCTGCACCGCGCACGGCGCATTTACCTTTGGCTGTTCGATCAGAACTTAAAAGTGTCGTGCTTCTCAAAGCCCTCAATAACAGGTGCGCCCGCATTGAACGAACGGCGCCAGTTCACTCGACCGTCTAACTTGTAGCCAATTCGCACTTCGCCCAATGCGCCGTCCATGAAGATTCCGGCGATTCGACCGCCGTCTTTCAACTGCCCCAAGATCACCTCGGGGATATGGCTTACGCCACCCTCGATCAGGATGACATCATAGGGGCCGTGTTCGGCCGCCCCTTCGTTCAGGGCACCTGTTTGCACAATCACATTGTCCATGCCAGCGGCCATCAAACCTTCTTCCGCCTCGTGCGCCATGTCCGGGTCTTCTTCCAAAGCCACAACAGCCTGCGCCATGTGGGACACAACAGCTGCGGAATACCCAAGGCCAGAACCGATATCGAGGACGAGTTCATCTTGCGAAAGATCAAGCACATCCAGCATCTTAGCAAGCGTTCGCGGCTCAAGCAGAACACGACTGCCACCAAGGCCGAGGTTCTCGCCCATGTAGGCGGCCTCACGTTTGGCCGATGGCACGAAGTCTTCGCGTTTGACCGACAACATGGCGTCAATGATTGGAAATTTTGTCACATCGGACGGGCGAATTTGTGTGTCGACCATCATCGTGCGGCGGGCGGAAAAATTGGTCATCTGTGGCTAAACCCATTCGTTCACTATCTCATTGTTAGATGTGCCACATCCCAACTACATGAGCAACGTGATTGCGGTCGCATTTCGTCATTTGGCACTCTGGCGCTCTTGCGCGCACCCAGGAGATAAGCTATCGCGTCCCTCGCACCACAGGCGGCGAGTTGGCGGAGTGGTTACGCAGCGGATTGCAAATCCGTGTACACCGGTTCGATTCCGGTACTCGCCTCCACATACCCACTCAAGCCCTTGATATTTAAAGGTAAAAAACATGGGACCTGCTTGACCCACCATTAAACCCGCCATAAAATACACGCTTGATTACATCTGTCTGCGACGATTTCAGACATGTAATTGCAATATTTTCCGTAAAACTACTGGAAGTGCTACCGCCACACTGCGAATAAGTCGCCATAATTGGTGGCGCTATGCCTTTGCGGCGCCCTAACTCACTGGTCCTTAGAGGCAGTTGAATTGGCCAACTTATTCTCCAAAGCAACAATCGCGTCTCCGGTAACAATGACGACGAGCACTGCCTGATAAATATTCCAAATGAACGACTTAAGTAGCATGAGCAAAAATGTCAGCCAACCGAGCAACACCGCCAATACACTGGCTGCTGACCACCAGACGATAACGCTCGCTGATGGAACATGAGGCGACAACGCAGTAACAAGTGCTGGAGCGAGCGGAAGAACCAATTGTAGAACGATACTCATCGCCAAAAAAGCAAGATAGTGAATGAACACCAGTAGGAAGTTAAAAAAGATGAACTGAAGTCTGGAGAGCCCCGTGTCTTTGTGGTCCAGCTTGGCCAGCCCAGCAAAAATTTCAGGCCGAGTGATGCTCGCGAAGATAGAAAAACCTGCGATCAAAAAGCCTAGGATTGAAGTTGTGAGTGTAAAGCCGATCTCGGCGATTTGGCTAAGGAGCGTATTAAGGGCCGCCAGCGTCAAGACTTTAGCGTCAAAGTGCCAATCAAAAGCGACCAATAGACCGAATAGCACGAACACGATCACAGCGACGCCAAAGTTGCGTCGCGTCGAAGCTATTTTTCGCGCCTTCCAGTAAACCTCGCTGAGGCTTTTCTCTTTGGTGGCTCGCTCTTGCCAATCCATTTTATAATAGCTTTTTCAGTTTCATGACCTTCGTTGCATTTGCGTCGGCCTTTGGCGCATTAATAGAGCCAGCCGACCTTAACTGACTGAATTTATCAACTAGCCGTTTCACCAGCGACGCCTTTACAAGAGGCACGCTTTCGATCTCGGCGCTGAGCCTGAAATGCTCGTTGTTTCCAGACAAAGCGTTCCCGTTGGTATCAACACCAGACACGCTGACATCTTGGTTACCTGAACCTGTTGCCTCTGTCACTGCCTCGATTGCAGCCGGGATGTCTAGGCCGTCGCCACTTGAAGCCGTCACTTTCGTGTTGGTTGACCCCAGTGCATCGGACAAATCCCTGACTTGTCCGAGTATGTCGCCCGCATGGATGTCATCATTCGGTTTGACCACCCGAAAGTTGATCTTCTTCAGCTTCTCGAAGCGACGCATGAATGTCGCGATATCAGCTTTTCCGGTAAGTGGAACAACCTCCAAGGACGGGCGCGGATGCTCCTCATAGAGCGATTTTTTGGTCGGCGGCTCACCATCATTGCGCGTCTTTTCGTATCGCCGGTCGATGTATTCTTTATGCCGCTGACGTAGGAATTGCTGTGCTGTTACGCGGAAGGCGTTAATATCAGGCGCGTGCGGTGTTTCGGGGAAATATATGAGCCGGTGGTTATTCAGGATCAGCACGAAAAACGCTGAAGGGGCTGACAGCAGGGAAGCCTCGTCCTGAACCAAGCCTTTTTCATCATCGTAGATCTGGGTGCGCGTCAGCTCGGTTTGTTTTACGAACCGACCGGCCAGTACCATGATCGGATCGTCGTTATCTTCGGCAAGGTTCATCAGCTCGGTTTCATAGAAGTGGTAGTGCGTCTTCTTACCGTAACTGCGGACATACGTGTCCTTGGTAAACGCAGGGATGACGATACGCTTGGCGTAGTCCAACAGAACCTTGTCGTCACCGAACCGACAGATGAAATTGGCGAAGGTGGCGTTGTGTTGTCTCATTCAAAATACCTCAATCAATATCCAACCCCGGCAGCCCGTTCACGATCCATATCGTCTCAAGGCTCACCGTGACCACACTCTGGAACAACTCCGGCGGGCAGCAAGTATCTGCGCAACAATCAGGAGTATACTCATCATCTGCTGTCGTAAAGATAGATTAGTTGAAGCGACCCTTACTGAGTACCTTGGCGGTGAATAAAAAATTCGTGGGACAAATTGATATTGTTCGCAACCTTTGTTACGTCAAAAAAAAGAAATTCCCAAATTCTGAATTGCTTTTTCTATATCCCTTCTTGAACTTTGCTCTCTCAGGCATCACATCTACATCATGACATTTCGGAACCTCATATCCTCTTACGACTGACCGCTCTTTCGCGTAATTCAGCATTATTATGGATATGTCATGCCGACCTATACTCAGACCCGAACAGGGTTTAGATCTATTTTGATCGATTATGATCCAGACGACTACAATTCCGCATCAGTACAGTCTCGCCTGGAAGACTTTTACCGCAAGCTAGTCCGAAATCGCGAAGGTTCAGACTTCCTTGACCCAGAAAAACTCTGGTTCGACGACCTCAGCGATGATGACATTCCCTTTGCCGTCACGCAAAAAATTGAGCGTCGTGTAAAGCGGTATCAGCTTCGCCGCAAGAAACTTGCTGGTGTATCTCATCTTCGGGCGGAAGATCGCGAAACTCTCAAATCCGTTCTGCCATCCGTTACCGCAAGCTTTATTGATGAAGCAGGCGCTGACTACTTGGCTTCCGCCCTCCATGATCGCTATCCTTGGATGTCATATGCAACAGAGCATGTCTGGCTTGAACTTCGGCAGTCAGCGCGTGCTGGTACGCCTGCTTGTGTATCTCCTGTACTTCTCGATGGCCCTCCCGGCATCGGCAAGTCCGCTTGGGCACGCTCTTTGGCAACTTATCTTAGGTCTCCTTTTGCATTGATCGACGCGTCCGCCAGCAATTCCGGTTTTGCTGTAAGCGGAACCGAAAAGGGTTTTGGATCAGCCCAGTCTGGCCGCCCCGTTGAGCTCCTTATGCAGCACGGTCATGCCAATTCAGTCATCGTAGTCGATGAAATCGACAAAGCTGGCATTGTCAAAACAACAGGCGGCGTGACTATGTCGATTAATCAAACCCTTTTAGGTCTTCTCGAGCCGGTCTCGGCCTCGCGTTGGGAATGCCCGTTTTACCGCGTTCCCTTCGATCTAAGCCCGATCACGTGGGTGCTGACGAGCAATCGTCTTGCATCGGTTCCGGAACCACTTCGCACCCGCTGCACCGTCGTAAAATGTAGCGGCCTATCCATTGACCACATGCTCCTCGTTGGCGGGCGCCTTTGTGATGATGCTGGTTTATCTGTCGCAGCCCGTGATGCGTCTCTCGAGGCCATTCAACGCCTCTCGGACACACTTCGACGGCCTGCCGATCTGCGCGATGTCCGCCGTGTCATTAATCGCGCTCAGGCTCTCGAAACTCGTCCCATCATGCACTGAAGGCTACCACAATGCGCAATACTTCTTTCATTCAAGACTTCGGCCTTCTGCTCTGTCAGCTTGCCTTCATCCCACTTTCGATCATTACATTGATTCCCGAGTCCCGATTTGAATTAGCAAATCTAGGCATGGATCTAATGACGTCCTCTGCTCTGTGGTCTGCATTGATCGTGAGCGGTTTCTTCACATTGGCTGCGAAGAACATGCCGGAGCCCGGCCCTCTCGCTTCTGCTGGCGTTATCTTTCTTGTAATCTGCTTCTGCCTGACCATTCCCCTTACACTTGGCTTTGCCGCAATGACGCTTGTTACCGTCGCAGTTGGTGGGCCTGGTGTTCTTCTTGTTCTCTGGAAAGGCATCCTGTTTTTCGGGTTTGTCTGGATTTGGTTTCACTCCGATTGAGCCATTCTCGAAAGATCCGCAGTCCTCTTGATCGTTTAACAATGACTCTTCTTGAAAGTGCATTATTAAACGATCATTCAAATAGGCGAATCTGCCGACTATTCTAATTTAGGGTGGTTGAGGATGACGGCGAGCACCCGTTGAACTCGCCCTACCAGGGCCACGCAGTGCGCTATAAATGTCCTTTGAGATAAGTGGATACTTAGGTGATGGTTCTAGGTGCAAGCGGCGGAAGTGTCGAAGCAGGTCGGATGGAGAGAAGCGGGAGGTTTCCCATAACGCGCACCCCTGAAAAGTTCGGTGCTTTAGGGGAGTTGACCGCAAACTGGGATCGCCAATCGACTGGGAACTTGGGCATCTTGTTCAATTAGCGTTTGACAATCGCAACCATCGAAGGGTTTTTCTGAAATGCAATCAGTAACGTCAGTTGCCAAACAAGCGCGCACCCTCTCCCCCCTATCATTAAAAACATAGCCCCAACGGCCATTTTCATAGGAGTGGCTGCGGTTTTCGATCGCGTTATAGGAATCGCATTGTGCTCGAATTTGCTCGGATTCCACGGCAAGCCGCAGCATTCTCATTAATAATGATGGCGTGTTATCGGCTATATCTTCGTTGATTTCGAGTAGTCTACGCTTAGTTACAAAGATCCCGCGCTCGAGCTGGTCGATCTCACCTCTGTTCTCTCTGATCTTTTCATATATGTCGTCAATTTCAAACTCGGCCTCCTGCCTTAGCACCTCGATTTCTCGAATCACCGCAACGGCGTCATCGCTGGTTTCCATTAAAGAAATCGCTCTCAGCACAGTTCGCCACTGGCGCTTGATATTTGGATTATAAATCCCCTCCAATATTTTCTTTCCGCGCTCTCGAATATCATTAAGGGCTCTGACTTTTAGCTCTACAATATCGATAGCTTCGATCTCCTCCCAATACGTAAGGTCCTGAAGGTACTCCTCTCGCAAAACGCTTAACGCGCTGAGCGCTACCTCTTGTTCCCTTAGCGCCTCTTCCAAGCTCTCTCTCTCTTCGTGTTTTTCTCGAAGGTAGGAGTACTCCTCTTCGTCCGAAGAAAAGAACCTCGACTCTGCATATGAGGCATTTGAAAACCCCAGCACTAGGATGAATAAAGCTACCAACCTCATGCTTATCTTATCTGTTCCAGAGCTCTCAGCGCTCGATCAAGCTGAACGTTAAGAGTATTCAGGTCTCTTGTTACTCTTTGCTGATAGGCCGCGTCACGCTGAATGATCTGTTCAATCTCCACACGCAACGCTGTTACCTGCGCCTCAACACTTTCAAAAAACCGGCTATTTGCATCAGATACGATGCTGTTTGTCGTACTCATACGTAGCGTTGAATTGATGGTTTCGGAATTTCTTTGTATTGCATCGGAAAGTTCCGTAATTCTTTCGGAATTTTGTGATATTCTAGCGCTGTTTGAAGATATTTGACGTTCCGCACTTTGCATTCGCGCTTCTAGTGACCTCACCCGCAGCTCAAGGCTTAGGACTCTATCTTCAATTTCAGAAATCCTATTTTCATTGTGTCTAAATTCTTCACAGGGGATTAGGCGTGGCGAGGCCGGCACATCAGCCCGGTAAAAAACTCCACAAACCTTATCCTGAGTATGGTTTGAGAATATGAAATCAGACTGCTGCTCGAAAATCGCATGCGAGCTGCTCCCAACAAAAGCTTCCGAAACATCATATGTTTGGGGATCATATATCAGCAGACCCGTTGTATACTTATTCTCAAACATGTAGTTTTGTAATTTCACTACCTGTGTCGCCATTGTTAGATCACGGATAACGATATTGACGGCCTGTCTAGGTGAAAAAAAATTCGAACAGCCCGACAATACGCTCACGAGCAAGAACATCAAAAATGCATTTCTCATAGCAAAAAACCCAAAGAGTACAGAATAATATGTACGACTAAGAAACAAATTTTCATTGAAAGCAATGGGCTTGTCAGAAGAACTAGAAACGATTTAGCGTTTCCAACGCCAAACGGACGCGTATCTTAGAAGCGGCGCGGCCTGACGCTTACGGATTACTGGTCTACTCTCGTCCTTCTATAACTTCTCAAACAACACAAATATGTTGGGTTTGAAGCCATCTATCGCTTGGGTGCCAAGCTTATGAATAGGTATCAGGCAGCGGCTACAGATCGTAGCTCGGCAGCCTCCAGAACACCATCAACTGACCGCCCCACGACCTCAGCCAGACGACACGGTACCGCGTTACCAATCTGTCGATAAATCGACGACTTCCGACCATAGAATATATGCTCGTCCGGGAAGGTCTGGATACGCATGCATTCACGTAAAGTAAGCCGTCGGAGCCTCTTCGGAGCATCTCCGTGCTTGGCGCTGCCGCCGGCCATCAGCTTTGCATGATAGCCCTCGATGAAGCTAGGCAGACCATCGAAGATCTCTCCTTCATCGACGATCGGAGTCTTATTGCCCCCCATCGACGCAGGGAGCGTCGACGAGACGCCACTTGCGGGTACCGGACGTCCTGCACCATTGAACATCATTCCCGCATAGGCCGACCTTCGCAAAATCGGGGATTTTGCAAACGAAACCTTCGCCGTACAGGTCAATGGATTGCCTTTGGTTCCAGCACGCCCAAATTCACGCACGATATCCGCCACCGTCGGCGGCACGGCTTCATGTGCTTTCAGACGTAGCCGGATATCCGCTTCAAGCTCGGTGCCTCCATGAGGGTAAATGTCCCGCCGCAAGCCGATGAGGAACATCCGCTGCCTGTTCTGGCACACGCCATAGTCGGCCGCCCCTAGAACGATCAAGGCTACGCTGTAGTCGCGCTCAGATCTTTCGAAAAGCATTTCGCGAATACCTTCCCAGCGTCCCGAGACCGCTAGGGCCTTTACGTTCTCACAAACAAACGCCTTAGGCTTGGTCCGCTCAACCACATCGAAGAAGGCGTGGACCAACTTGCTGCGTTCATCGTCTGGGTCCATCTTTCCTGCCACAGAGAACCCCTGACAAGGTGGGCCGCCAAACACGATATCGAGACCTGTGGGCACGCTCGAAAGGTCGAGATCCAGCACGGAAGAAGGCTCGATAGCGTTGCCCAGATGACCCACAAGATGCAGGTTCGAGTTGAAGGTCTGGCAAGCGTCATGATCGATTTCACATGCCACCACGGACCGGAAGCCTGCGCGGGCGAAGCCCACATCCATGCCGCCGGCACCGCTGAAAAGGGATACTGCAGTCCGGTGTTTTAATGTGTTCGACATGCCAGACCCCCTCGTCCAAATGCTTCGGTTTTCAGCCACCTTGTGTCAGAAAACACCCAATATGCAAGATATTGTTGCTCATCAGCACTTTGCTGGGCATTAAACACATAAGATATTTACGGAATAGTTTATGGCAACCGATCTCGACGCCGCGATACGAACGCTCCTCCTCCCTGTCAAACCAGGGATCAGAGATGCATATGGCGCGCGTGCCTCTGAAATCCTAGACGCAATCGGCGTCGGAGAGGCAAAGGCGGACTGGGTGCGCTTGGAAGCGTCGGCTTGGCGAAAAACCGGCGCACCTTCACCAGAGTTCGCTGGCTTTGTCCGGGATTTGATCTATTCGCCTGGATCGCAGCCGCCGACCTACATGATCGAACCTGAAGCCCTAGGCGAGGAGGCGACCTACACGCACATCCTCGGCCAGTTCTCGACGAGGTATTTCGAGATCCACGGCAGAATAATGCAAGAGGAGAAGGTGGACCACGAAGCCGCCATGCGTGTCCTCTCTTATGCTCATACGATGATGCTAATGGCCACGGCTGGCGGTATGACAGCCTCGCGGATCTACTCGATCCTCTTGGCCGACGGTATCATGATAAGCAAAAGCTGGTCCACGCCACGATTCATCCTCGACCTGTGCGGCATCAAGCAGGAAGTGTCAGCTGCGGATGTCGAGGCGATTTATATTGAGGACAAGACCTCTGAGCCGGAACTACTTGGTGACCTCGATCTACAAGGAACTGTGGGTTTCCTTTCCGAGACGTGCCGGTCCTTCGGCTACGCCGATGATCTTGCCGTACAACTCCAGACGCTCCTGATCGAAGAACGGCATACGCCATACCTTGTGATGCTGCATTTCCAAACCAGCCTCTTGCAGATCTACAATCATCGCCTCACCAACGGTTATGAATTCTCACCGAGAGGTGAAGGCGTTCTCTGGCTCACCGCGCGCTACAACGAGGCAGGGCTGAACGTCGGCTTATCGCCATTCCTCAACAACGCGAAATCGGTCGATACCCTTAGCGCAGGCTGGGCCTCCTCGAAAAAACAAAAAGAGCGGCACGCCGCCCGCGCTCTGGTCGATATCCTTGCCGAGTTGGACCGGCTCAGCGACCCGTCGCGCGCTGCAGTGGGCCTCTATTTGCGTGCGGCCCTTCATCGCATCATACGAGTCTCAGAGGACGCTGGAGGCGCCCTGACGGCTTCCATGGACCCCTTTACCCCAGAAAGCGCTCAGAAGCTGCTGGAGGGCGTTTCACAAGGCAACACTGGCACCAAGGGCGTTATCGAGCAGCGGCTCAGCGACTGTATCGCACTGCATGAAGCTGGCGACCTCACCCAGTGGCGCCAGCGCGGCTTCGGCGACAGTGTTTTCACGACGAACACAGCATCGCGCAAACTCGGAGACGCGGAGCTGAAGCACATCAATGCCCCCCTCATCGTGGCAGTCGAGGCGCATGGCGGGCGTTTGACCGAAAAATATGTACAGGACCACCTCTTTACGATGGCGAACGTACTCCCTTTACGCGCGGAGGAACTCGAAGACCGGGCACCTCTGACCGATTGGTGCGTGCGGCTCGAGTTCCATTCGCACGCCGCCGATCCGGGGATGACCACAGCGGTGGAGATAGGCGGCGTCGAGGTCAGGATCACCTACCGCACCTACGAAGACCTTGCCGTAATCGGTGGCGCCGATGATCTTACAGTGATCCTCAGTAGTCACTTTGCGGCCCCGCTCAACCAGATACACATCCACCCTGACGTGCGACAGAAGGCTAGGGAAATGATTGCCTGATCAGACTTGACCACCTTAAATTCTGGAATCGGCACTAAGGTTTCGCATCTTCGCGCGAAGCTGCACTTATCAGCCTTCCGCTATCTGGTAATTTCCTACGAAAGTTTCACCAACTGAATCTTCTTTCGGCGTCAACGATTCGCAGGCTGAGAAAATAGAATTCACAGAGGACGAAATTTCGCTTAGGCTGCCAAAGGACTGCCTGCGATTTTTTTTGTCATCAAGGACTTTTACTAACAGGGACCAAATACTTCCCTCTCGATGACCTTCCAGTCCAGTTTGCCGTCGTCAGAGTGCAATGTTTCTACAAGTTCAAACAAGATAGACTCCGATAATTCAGTACGCGGAAGCTTGGTGAACGGGCGCCGTTTGGCATTTTTGATATCCGATACGGTTACGTCCATTAATCTGGCAAGTGCCCTCTGCGTTAAAGGGTTTCCATCCTCATCAACGGGGTAAAGGTTGCCTAAATTTCTTACCACCGCTCTCAATAGATGCCTTCTCATCGATGCCACTTCCCCGCCCTGGAGCTTAATTCCAGCGACGGCGGCACGAACTTTGGGGATCGTAGCTCTTTCACCCCTTTTGCGGATGTTCTCCATCTTGTCACGCCACTCCTCGAACTCTGCCATGTCTGCGGGAGGTCGAAACTCACCAGAAGGCGTTGGAATACGCTTATAATCAAAGTCGAGGTTCACCCGCCGATTTTCAAAAACGCTTACAAGGTCCTCGTACTTTCCATCCCAAACGGACTGGACGGAAGAAAGCCTCTTCAGGTTCCAAGTGGCGGTGCCGTCATCGTCTTCGTCAAAACCAATGAGTTCACTTGCTGTCGCCCGATGACCAGCTCGAGCAACATGTTGGACGTCGTCGCCGTCGTAGATGATGTAGCCACGAGTCTTCCATACTATTGCCCTGTCCCCGCAGTGCTTGATTTCGATCGGAGCTTCGGAAATCCCCATATTGGTCAGTCCAGCTTGCAACGCACGAATACCGGGCTTTTCAAGCGCACGATCCATTAATCCCGGAACATCACTTAGTTTCACAGGCCGCGGTAAGTCTGATAGATGAGGGAATGAGGCCATTGCACCATCCGTTGTCGCAGCGAGGACACGACCACCACACTCTTCGATCGCGTCGATTAAGCCGATCAGGGCTGCCCGAACGATTCCGGTCACAGCACCCGCGTGAGCTGGCGAAGTAATAGGAGACTCTGGTAAGGCGGAAACATCATCGAAGCTGCGAACATTCCTTTGCCTGACGCCTTGCGCAAGCTTTCCATAGAAGGAATTGGCCATCTCCTTGAACATTAGGTTTTCCAATGATCCTTTGGGATGCTCGCCACGTTTTGAAATCAACTGTGAAAGATAAGAGGCGAACATCAGCCGTGGAGAGCCACCTTCGTCACAGATAGGTTGCAAATGAAAGAGACGATGAATGTCGAGCTCCGCACCCTTCCTGTAGGCTTCGGTCAATTCAAACGTTGTCGCGAAAGACTTACCGAAAGATGGGTAAATCAGTCCTCGAGCCCCCGCCCGAATTGGGATCGTGGGCCAACGACATTCCTGTGGAAATCTGAACGTAACATAAGCCAGAGCGATTGAGGACGCTGAATGGACAGACTGCATGTCCGATGAAGCGTCGAGCAAAGGACCAATCTCTTTGCTGTGCTCGCTGACATCCCAATCGAGAATTGGAAGAGTGGCAGCAGCGCTAGGGTAGCAACTCCGGAAATCGAGATCCAAGACCAATGTGTCTTTAAATTCTCCTTCGATAGCAACATTTAGACCACCGCAAAATGCAGGAGCAAAGAACCCATCAACGATCTCGCGTTCGGGTGATTTTTCAATGGAGGTCTTGCGATAACCTTTGACCTTGATCAGCCCTAAGAACTCCAGAAGAGCCTTATTTCCAGCATGAATCTTATAGCCTGACACGCCGAAACCGCCCAGCGTCAGCGGCATATTTGGGAGTCCAAGGACATCGTTGGCGAGTTCCTGCATGCGCGAGTAATATGCATAAGTTATGCGACAGTCGTTGATGCCATATGCAGCAAAATTGGTTTCGTCCTCACCCAGATAGCCACGCATCCGCGCGATAACCCCATCTGGCAAAACAATCTTGGGCACTCCCACAACCTCGCCAAGGGCCGCCAAACTGCCTTTTCCGGCTGGAGCTAGCAGCGTCGTGTCGGCTACTTTGATTCCGCATTTCACCATCCGATTGTTGAGCTTGAATTCCATGGGCACAGTTCCGAGAGAAACAGGAACTTTTCGAATAATTTGAAGCACATCGCCCAACTTTTCGCGGTCGCGCAGTGCAGCCCACTCCGCAGCACCGAAATGCCAGAGCAATAGGATTGGTGAAGGAATTTTGCCTTTCGGCATTTCAAGCCGCCTTGGCTTGATACCAAGTAGCTTCCTGACAATTTCGCAGATTTCTGCTAGCGACATTCTCACGCCGGGTTCGCAGACCCAGATTAGCTCGATGGCGCGACCCTCTGCAGAGATTGCTAAAGCCTGGTAGCTGACAATGTCATTTTGCGGGCCGTCGTTCTGATACTCAGTATCCAGCGATAACACCAATTCGTGACCGAAGGTGTCAAACCTGAACCATGCCCCCATAAGCGGACAACTGGCACCTTCCTTAAGATACTGTTTCAAATGTGAAATTTCGACTCCTTCTGGGAGCGAAACGCGACTAGGGTCGCATTCAGGCCATAGTGGACTGCGTGTGAAGCGTCGCTGAGCGTCATCGTCCGACCGCGCTTCCAAAGCGTGGTTCTGGTTGGCTGCCGTAGCGGTTTCAAGATCAAACCCGCAATGCATCGCACCCGATGCAATGACGAAGTCGCCGTCAACACCGGACAAAAAACCCGTGTAGACACATAGATCACTGGCTCGGGAAACCGAGTACCTACCGCTCATTTTCCGCACTTACGCGTAGAGGAACGGCCATCGATCCAAACATCGATCTCGGCTACTTTCCATCGCTTACAGCCTGGCGAAAGCGCATATGGGCAGGGGAAGTCTTCGTGCTCATGAATCCACCGCCAAACGGTTGATCGTGACACGGAAAGACGAGCTGCAAGCTCTTTATCGCTAATGAACATCTGGGCATCCTTTGTTTGTTACAGATGCCAGAGTGCTCTTACATTTCGAAAACTATTGAATGCCGGTTATTACTTGGGACATAACCGCCACGGGCGACAAAAGGTTCCTACCATCGCGAATTTCGGCCTTGCGATCCAAATATATCCTCTTGATTTCTTTATAAGAAGTTAGCTTTCGGTAGCCTATGGCGACTAGCGCCTTGGACACTGCATCGCAGGCGCTAATTTCTGCTGACGTGTCGTTGCGGGTCGCCGGGGTCATACCTTGGTCAACCAGAGATTGGACGACACTATGTATCAAATGATCTCGTTCTATGTTGTCGCCTGGCCACCCACGCGACCAGCGACTTGGTCTTTTAGGCCTTTTTTCTTCGCCTGGCTTTTCGGAGAGAAAGTCCATCAACCATAAACGCAGAGGGGTTGGGAGTTCTTCTTGCTTGTAGATGAGTTCTAACGCGACAAGGCGGGTCGCCTCCCAAGATAAGCCTTGCGTTGCCGAAAGCTCCACCAACATGGTTATTTCTTCTTGTTGCCCTCTTCTAATAGCCTCGAGAGCCAACTTTGCCATTATTTCTGCTTGAGTAGGAATTTCTGAAATGCCTTCCAGCATTTTCTTTGCCTGTTCTATCGCATCTCGAAATTGCATTTAAACCTCAACTCCACGAACAAAATTATTCCAATCCGCCATCATTTTCCTGCGCTTCTCAATGACATCTGATCTCGCATAAGCCTGTTCGACTTTAGATCCAAGATAGTGCCAAAGGGCTGCCTCAGATAAGTTCCATTCATAAGATGTGCGCTCTGAAGCCCAGTCTTTCATGCTAGAACGAAAACCGTGCGGAACTGCAACTTCTCCAGTTTGAGCGTCAAAGAAGCCACGATTGCCATTTCGCAAATCAGCATCGTGAGTTTTCTTCAAGACCTCAGCGATAGACGCATCAGACAGAGCACCGCCACGAGGCGCGACAAACACATATTTTGAACCGGCGTGCCTCGGAGATCTGTCGAGGATGTCTTTCATCGCCTCTGTTAATGGTACCCGCCTAGGCCCCATCTTTCTGGTTACCTTAGATGATTGCCGTAGCGGCTGTACGGTCCAAACCATGTTATCGAAGTCCACCTCATCCCAAGTCATGAAACGAACAGCACCTGTCCTAGTTGCGGTCAAAAACTGAAAGCTGAGTGCCAACTTTGAGACTCCAGATCGACTTTGAATTGCTTGCCAACAGCGCTGGACATCCTGCAATTGCACTGCCGGGAAGTGTTGTTCATCCGACCCATCCGCAGTTTTTGGCAGCAGTTTTGATAACTTCCCCGTCCATTCCGCCGGATTGTCGCCTTCCCGATATCCCTTCGCAGCACAGAAATCCAACGTCGAACGGAGCTTTCTTCGCAGTTTGTCCGCGGTAGCTCGCTTTTCGGACCAAATTGGTAGCAGCACTTCAACGATGTGATCTGTAGCGATTTCAGACGTTGATTTCGCCCCAAGCACCGCCATTGCATACTCATCAACGCTATTTCTCCAGTTCTTCCGGTAACTCCCTTCTGCCAACTCACTTTGCTTGATAGGGACATACTGTTCGAAAGCATCGCGAAATAAGATGCTTTGTTTTTCTTGATCTAAGAGGAATTTTCGCAACTGCTTGCGTTCTTCAATCGGATTAATGCCCTGTCTAATCTTTGCTTTGTTCTCCGAAGCGGACAGCCGGGCTTCTTTCAAAGACACTTCGGGGTACGAACCCAATCCAATCTCGCGACGCTTGCCACCAATTGGTGTCCGAAGCAGCCAAGAACGCCCCCCGCCTTCGGTAACCTGCAGGTAGAGTCCGGGGACCCCTCCTACGGGGTGAACACCCGACGCAAGCCTCTTCACCTCAATCGCGGACAGCTCCTTCGCTCGCCTTGGCATAAATCAAAACCCACCATTCTACCCACCATAGTGACTACAATTTAATGCGACATGCTGCAACTGGATGAGACATAAAAATGGAGAAGTATTTGACTATATCAAATTTATTCAGACACTTATCAGCCCACATGAGGCAAGATCAGACATTACCATGAAGTTGGTACTCGCCTCCAATAAAATCAATGACTTGCGTCATCCTTTCTCTCCTTCACTGCCATTTTTGAAACAACCGTTGAAACTTTCACGTTTCGGTCTTGCTTCGTTCCATTTGATTTCTTGCCTCTTGAGCGCGCTTCGCGAGCTCTCTTTGCCGGATCGGCCCACCGTACTTTTTGAGCATCTCAACGCCTGAATGGCCGGTGACGGCTTTGACCATCTCGTCATCACACCCAGCCAGATACAGCTCAATCGTCGCATTTTTCCTGAGCCCGTGCGTTTTGTAGTAGCTCGCCTTCTCGTGCTTCATCTTCTTTTTGATGGAGCGCATTTCCTCGGCGATGATGCGATAGCTGACCGACCTGCCCTTAGCGTCAGTCACGACCGTGCCGTCCGTTCGCTCGAGCCCGTCCAGGTGAGCCTTGAGACGATCAGTGAGCGGGATCCACAGCGGCTTGTCGGTTTTACCCTGAGTGAAATCGAATCCTTCGTCGGAAAAGTGTGCCCACTTCATCTTTACGACGTCGCCAATTCGCTGGCCTGTGCCAACGCAAAGCTCGTAGACCAGTCGCGCACGCTCAGAAGCCAGCGCTTCGAACTCTGCGCGGACATCGTCCGGCCAAGGCTCCCAGCCATCGCTCTGCTGCTTGAAGAGCGGAATGCCTTTCGCCGGATTGCCGTGCTCCTTCTTAATAAAGCCAATCAATCGTGCGTGGTTCATCAAGACGACCATGACCTGGACGAGATAATTGGCTTGCCGCCAGTGATCCGCATTGGCGCGGTGCAATTCGTAGATATGATGGGTCTCGATCCTGGCCGGGTCTTTCTCCGCCCAGATTTCACGAATGTGGCTGATGTACCGCCGATAGTCGGATCTCGTCCGGGGCTTCAGCTTTTTGTAGGCGTCGCTCTCGTAGTAGCTCAGGATTAAGGCCTCAAAGTTACGTTTCACCGGCGCAGGCGCTGGCTTTCCTTTAAGCAGGCGATTGTAATGATCCCAAAATTCCAGAGTACCCGCTTCCTCGTGCATCATAACAGAGATGCCGCGCGAACGCCGGATGAACCGAATGTATCCTCTGTCATTGTAGACGTATTTTGGAAGGCTCTTGCGGGTCATTCGCCCATTCTCAGGTCACTGTTGAGAAAGTCGTCAGCTGCCTCTGGCGCGACCATGTTGGCATCGACGATGACACTGCCATCTGGCTTGATCTCGAACTTCGCGCGTTGCCAACCTGCCTCCCGCGCCTCGCGGATAAAAGCCGAGGCCGCTTGTTTCGCTTTCGTCTGTGCACTTGCTTTCGTCATCTTATCGACACCTCTCTCACCTCGTTAACAACGCGCATTATCACCCTGATCTATAGTGATTTTCCCAAATGCACCGGGTGCAGAACGTCTGTCCTTTGCCGCGCGAATTGCGCGGATCACCTCAGAATTCTGGGAGTTGCCATTGCGATCGGACTCCGCCTTGATCCACTCCTTGAGCTCTTGCGGAAGCCGAAGTTGCATTGGTTTACGACTGTTCATGAAACGCCTCCTGGTTGAAACATTATCCCGTTAGTGGCACTTAGCCACTATTGCGTCAATCGCTTTTTATGGCACAGTGCCACTATGGCAGAACAAAGCTCTCAGAATCAGGATAAATTTATCGTGCGGCTGCCGGACGGCCTGCGCGATAGGATACGCCTCGCGGCTGAGGCCAACCACCGCAGTATGAATGCTGAGGTGGTTGCCCTACTCGAAGAAAATTATCCGGCCCCTGTGCCGGAAAAACTGGAAGACCCCGCCGCGCGGCTGCTCTTCTGGCTCGCGAAGCGCATCCGCCGAAGAAGCCCGAAGCCCGGCTCTCCCAGAGACAAGCAAGCAGCCTTGTATGAGCGCATTGCGGTCGATATCTCTGAACGCATGAAGGATATCGGGGAATAGCCCTAATAGGCCACCCACTCATATCCGTGGTTGCCTTCGTGATCCTCCCATTCAACGCCGACGCCTCGTCGCCAATTCGATGACGAACAGCGTCGCGACGGCAAAACCCATTGCGGGGCGGCCGCTGGTGTCGTGCGTTGCCAGCCGAATTCGCCCCGCGTGCCGTAGGTCCCGAGGCGCATGTTGTAACTCTCAGAACAATCATCGTCGCGACCACGTTCGCGATGGCTGTAGTGCCGAACATCCCAGACGCGGATCGAGCGCACGAAATCGAATTCTAGGCCGCTGATGTCGATGTCTGCGCCACTTTCCACCACCTGTGCCAGAATGACGTGACCAAGTGTCTGGCCGATTTGGTTGCTGGCCTCCCAAGTTGTCGGGGCCGTGCTTTGCATAGGCGCGCGCTCCGCAACACCCATCGGACAACGCCAGATTTGCAGAGGTGGCTCAATCGGCCAAGGCGTGATCCGACGGATGAACACAGCACGGGCATGAGCGCATTCTGCTGACGCGGGCCACCCACCAGCCAGGCAAAGCAGAATGGCGCAGTCAACCTGATAGGCTTTTGCCGCCTGTGGAGCCACACTGGAAAGCAGAGACATTGCGACCCCAAAGAACCAATTCCTGATAGATCTGCACCACATATCAATATATGCCTTTTGCTACATTACTGTATTATTGTAAGTGTAGCTCCAACAGCCCCCTTCACACCATATACGAGAACATCATTTGTGATGCTCGCGCGCGTTTTGTGGAATATATTCCGTAGAGCAGTTCTTGTGATCTGGCCGAATACAGGCCATGAAATTGCGGGAACGAGTAGGGCTAAATGTACGGAATCTAAGAAATTCCAGAGGATTGAGCCAAGAACAATTAGCCTTAGCTGCGGAAGTCGATCGCAGCTATATCAGCGAGATCGAGCTCGCCAAAAATTCGGCATCAATCGATGTTCTGGAGCGGATCGCGGATGCTCTCGGCGTCGATCCAAAGGAATTGTTTAACGAGAGGGGCTAGTTTTGCCCGAATTTGAGAGTGCTCGCACAACGGCCGAAGCCATCGGCCGCATTACATGTATTGAGACAGGCGAAGAAATTGGCTTGCTGTATCATTGGGACAATGGTGAGACGCAGGCGGCGCTTTACGATGATGGTCATCCTGAAACATCAAACTGCTCAGATCATCCCGCTGAAACGGACATTGGCGCAAACCGCAGCTAACGGCCGGAAGAATCTCATTTTATCAAATGCGGCGTGTTGCCTGGAGGTCTGCTATCGGGTGAGTGGCTTTTTTCTTAGGGCGGTTGGAGTTCATACCACCTGACAGAGGGCTCGCGTTGTAATGGATCGGAAACTGAGATAGCTTCGCTGTGTGAAGTGCCTTCGAAACATAACCTCAATACTGCTTGTTGTTCTTCTGGTCTTTATGACGGGGCTGAGCAGCGCTTCGCATGCTTTATCCATGGGTTGCGTTGGTGGGCATTGTGACGAGCACAAGGTCATGCCTGTGGTCGAAAATCACACTGGCCACGCTTTGGGGGAATTGACGAGCAGCACACTGCTTGGATCAGATGGGATAGAGCATGACGAATGCAATCCATTCCTGTGCAATTCTCTCGCGCTAATACTGCTAACTTCCGACGCAGTTTTTGACCAATCCGAGGCCGTATTGGGTTGGCAGGTTGGCCACCTCTCAACTCTGGAAGAGCCGGACAACCCGGACAGACCACCCAACCTTTGAATCAGGATTTCAGCGCTGCTTGCGTGAGTGATCAGCGTTTTAGAAAGGTCGCAGGAACACTGCGGCCCGCCCCTGTTTCACAAGGTTAGGACCATTCCATGAACAAAAAAAACATCGTGATCGGCGCGTGCGCTGTGGCAGCCGTCGCTGCATACCTCGTTCTTCGACCCGGCCCCGCAGAGGAAGTCGCGCAAGTGGAACCTGTTGAAGGTAACGCAATTGTTGCGATCCAGATGCCGCAAATCGACGGCAACGCAGCGATAGGCCAACGCATATTCGAGAATACCTGTACCGCCTGTCACGGCACCAACGCTGTTGGTGTTGAGGGCGCGGGACCACCATTGATCCATGTTATCTATGAGCCCAGCCATCACGCCGACGAGTCCTTTCAGCGCGCGGTTGCGGTGGGTGTCAGAAGCCATCACTGGCGGTTTGGTGACATGCCGCCGGTTGAAGGCTTGACCCGTGGCGACGTTGCCATGGTCATCTCCTACATCCGCGAAATCCAGCGCGCCAACGGAATTAACTAAAGGATACCCCAATGAAAAAACTTGCCACATTTGCTTTGATGACCGTTCTGGCGACCAGTGCGTTTGCGCATTCACCCGTAGATCACACAACGCCTGAGAATGGCGCGACAATCACGGAAGTCCCGCCCGAGATCAGCTTCAACTTTGCCAATGATATCCGTCTTACACGGGTGGATATGCTTCATCAGGATCATCCGTCTGTACGGCTTGATCTCAGGGATCAAACGAGCTTTGACCGTGTGTTCACGCTGCCCCTCGAAGGCATGGGGAAAGGCACCTACCGCATCGAATGGCGGGGATTAGGTTCAGACGGGCACGCCATGCAGGGCGAATTCTCGTTCACGGTGGAATGACCATGCCGGATATCTGGGGAATAGCCGCGATATTCGCCAAACTGACGCTGTATTTTGGCGTCGTTGGGTCGACCGGGCTTGTGATCATTCTAGCGACCTTTCCAAATCTGGTGCTACCACTATGCCGCCGGATCAAGGCGAAGGCTGTGGTGTTGGCGGGACTTTCCATATTCGCAGCGATGTTCGGCTTCATGCTGCGCGGAGCCGCCCTGACGGGTGGAGCCGATGGCATGACGGATCCCGAAATGCTCGGGCTGTTGTGGCAAACACCGGTTGGCGACGTTTTGGTTTATCGGATTGCGGGTATGGCAATCCTAATCGCGGGAATGTTCATTCCCCGTTTAGGGAGGTGGGTTTCACTTGCTGGCGGGACCATTGCCTTATGGTCCTTTGCAAAAATCGGGCACGTACCTGACTTGCAGCAAACTGGCGTTCGTCTGCTCCTTCTATTGCACCTTCTTGGTATCGCGTTCTGGATCGGTATCCTTGGCCCCTTACGGAACCTGTCACGACTGCCAGAACACTTGGACGACGCGGCCCTGCTGGGGCATCGCTTTGGGCAAGCGGCGGCAGTGATTGTCCCGGTGCTGATCCTGGCAGGCCTGTTGATGGCCTGGCTGTTGCTGGGCGATCTGAGAGCACTCTTGTCGACCGGGTATGGGCAAACCCTTCTGATCAAGCTGGTGCTTGTCGGCGCGATCCTGATTCTGGCAGCCGCAAACAAACTTCGTTTTGTTCCCGCCATGCAGGCCGGAGACAGCAAAGCCGCGCAGCATCTGGCGCGCTCCATCAAAATTGAAACAGCGGTCATCCTGGTCGTGCTTGCGGCCACCGCAACACTCACCAGCGTTCTGACCCTTCCAAACTGAGGCCTTCCATGAACAGACGAGAATTTTTGATCACGACAAGCGTGGCGGCACTGGTTCCGCGTATCTCGATTGCGTCAACCCCTGCGGAGTTGATTGCGCAGCCGGTCAGCGCGCAAATCCTGCCCGACGGAGAACCGGCTACGCCAATGTTGGGTTTCAACGGCAGCACGCCCGGACCAGTGCTGCGGACACGTCAGGGCGAAGTCTTTGACATCTGGTTCCGGAACCAGATCGGCGAGGGATCGACGGTGCATTGGCATGGGCTGCGTATCGACAATGCAATGGATGGCGTTCCGGGCCTGACGCAAGACGTCGTCGAAGCGGATGCCGAGTTCGCCTATCGTTTCCGTGCGCCGGATGCAGGCACCTTCTGGTACCATTCGCACAACCGATCTTGGGAACAGGTTGCAAAGGGGCTCTATGGCCCGTTGATCGTGGACGAGTTGACGCCACCGGACGTGGATCACGATTTGATCGTGTTGATAGATGATTGGCGCATGACCGAAGCGGGCACGCTGGCCGATGGTTTCGAAAATATGCACGATCAGGCGCATCAGGGGCGGCTCGGCAACTATGCCCGTGCTCTTGTCGAACCGAGCACGCCCGTCCGTCGTGGTGATCGTGTGCGACTTCGTCTGATCAATGTCGCGACCGACAGGATTTTCCCGGTTGAGATTGAAGGTGTCGACGGCAAGATCGTTGCAAATGACGGAATGCCCCTTGTCAGTCCACAGGAGTTATCCAGTCTCATTCTCGCCCCGGCCCAACGCGCGGACATCATCGCGGATGTCACTTCCCCGGACCAAATCGCCTTCATGTTTCCCACGCAGGACGGCCCCTACTTGCTGGGTGAAATCCCCGTTGAGGACGCGAACACGGAGCGGCAACCATCGGAGATTTCTGCGTTGCCACCAAACGAGGTTACGCAGCCCGACTTAGACAATGCGGTTTCCCTGACGCTTACCATGGAAGGTGGGGCCATGAGCCGTCGCATGATGCAAGGTATGATGGGTGGCGATATCTGGGCGTTCAACGGGCAGTCCGGTCTGACGGATACCCCGTTTCATCTGTTCGAACGCGGGCAGACAGCGCGTATTCGTCTGGTGAACGACACCCGTTTCCCGCATGGCATCCATCTGCACGGGCATCATTTCTTTGAGGTCGGGGCTGACGACGGACTGGGCGCTATCCGGGACACAACACTTGTGGACGCGGGGGAGACCCGCGACATCGTCTGCGTGTTCGACAACCCCGGAAAATGGCTGTTGCATTGTCACATGCTGGGGCATCAGGCGGCGGGTATGAAAACATGGGTGGAAGTCGCATGAAACGCATTCTGATCATCGCTGCTTGTAGCGTCGCGACTGGCGCAATCGCCGGTCACGAACTGGATGACCGGGACTTGGCCAATGGGCGGGTCCTCTACGTCGAACAATGCGCGTCCTGCCATGGCGCAAATCTCGAAGGGCAGCCCGACTGGCGCACGCCCGACGAAAACGGCGTTCTGCCTGCACCACCCCATGATGAGACCGGGCACACATGGCACCACGATAACCAGCTTCTCTTCGAATACACTCGGCTTGGTGGAGAGGAAGCATTGGCTGCGCGCGGTGTCACCGGCTTCGCAAGCGGTATGCCGGGTTTTGGCGATGCTCTCACCGATGACGATATTTGGGACATCCTGACCTATATCAGATCAACCTGGCCGGACCGCGTTCAGCAAATTCAAGCCGGTCGCAACCCACCGCACAACTAAGGAAGGCGGTCTTCGCTACGTGGCGTGGGAGCATAGCGCCCGCGCCCGGTTTTTGTCAGCAATCCCCGATCAGACAGATCTCTGAGGGCCCGATAGCAGGCTTCTTTGGTCAACCCGATCTGGTTGGCGAATTGTGTGACCGAACCGGTCAGCTTGCCCAATTCTACCGCCAGCAATACGCGGTCGTTCGCTGATTTCAAAGCGTGCAGCGTCAATAGCTGGCGGTAATCCTGCACCTGCACCGCCAATCGCTTGGTGATCCCTTCCGAAAAAGCGGTGTCTTCGCGTAGTTGCTTCTGGATGGCTTGCTTCGAAATCCGAACAACTTCGGATGGAGCAGTACAAATCGCATCGCAGTGGTAGTGATCCGAATAAATGGATGCTTCGGCAAACATGTCGCCAGTCTGAGCGTTGTAGATCGTTACGGAGTTTCCAGATTCCGTCACGCGAGTTAGGCAGATGCCACCTGACGCCACAAAGAATATGCCCTTTGTGGTGTCGCCCTGCCGGAACACGTGGTCTCCAATGGAATAACGCATTTGAGACAGAGATTTTTCATCCAATGCGCCGAACGGGGTGGGTAACATGTGATTTCAATCATATTCGGATCTGCGTCTGGGGTGTAGCAAGCCACCAACCCCAAATGCAAGAACGGACATCCCATGATCAGATCGACACTTTGCGCCCTCGTTGCGCTCATAGCCCTTCCAGCCGCCGCCCAACATGCCCATCAGGGCTCGGACGGCCCTTTGGAAACAGGGCAGTCCGCCTTCGCCGCAATTTCGGAAATCGTACAAATCCTGTCAGACGACCCCGGTACCGACTGGACCAAGGTCAATATTCAGGCGCTGCGCGATCATCTGGTGGATATGGATTTGGTCACGACCCAAGCGACCGTGAACACTCAGACCGAAGGCAGGATAGTCGAGTTTCGCGTCACCGGCGAGCGGATTGTGGCCGATGCCGTCGCGCGCATGGCGACGGCACATTCACCGATGTTGGAATTGGCAACTGGATGGACGGTGACTGCTGAACCGTCCACGGACGGAGCGACCATGCGCATCGAGGTCCAGACCGAACAGGAGCTTGCCCGCGTCCTTGGCCTCGGGTTCTTCGGCGTTATGGCAATCGGGGCGCACCATCAGGCGCACCACATACAGATGGCTTCCGGTGAAGATCCGCATCACTGATGCGATCCAGCCAAGACGCAGTGATTGGAGCTTGCACAGCCAACGGGTATTTTGCCCGAGACTGTCACCATAAGATTGAGCAACTTTGGACGGCAGGTTGACGTAAAATAGCGAAGGTCGGTTTTGTCGCTCATTCAACTTTCAGAAAAACCGTCTGACCCGTTTAGCATAATCCTCAAACGCAGTGCCGTACTGATCCTTTAGCCAACGCTCTTCAGCAAATGGGGTGACCACCAATATCGCAATTACCGGAGCGCCAACCGCGAACACCCAGGGCGCAGCTGACAAGATCATCCACCCGCCGACGATAGCAATATCGGCCACATATTGCGGATTTCGAGAATACCGATACATGCCTTCGGTGCGCAGCGTGCCCTTGGCACCACCCGTCTGGGGCACTCCGAAGTGCGAGACCTCCAGCCAGACAATGACATTGCCGATCACTATTAGTGGAAGTCCGACCCCGAAGCGCAGCCAACCTTGAATGGCGGCGTTGCCCCAACCCAGTATCCCCAAGACGATGAGGATGCCGAACAGCGTGAAAGTCGGCACCCAGACGAACACTGGCGTAAGGGCGGTATACTGTTTCGGCGGCCATATGCGGCGCTTGGGAAAAACAATCGACCATAGGATTGCTGTGAGCGTCGCTGCTGCAACCCCGAAGCCGAGATAGATGATAGCTGTCTGCATCATGTTTCTACATGCCCGTGCTCGATCATCTGGCGGCGCTCCGCGAGAGCCTGGCGCACGATCTGATAGGCCGAGGACAGAAACAGTCCCGCCATGACGGTTGCGACGATCAAGTCCGGCCAGCCACTTGCCGTGCCCCAGACGCCTAACGCAGCAAACATGACCGCGACATTTCCAATAGCGTCGTTGCGCGAGCACAGCCAAACTGACCGAACGTTGGCGTCGCCGTCTTTGTATCTGACAAGCAAGAGAACACTCGCCAGATTGGTGAGCAGGGCAAGAAAGCCCACTGCACCCATGATCTCGGCGGTTGGGACACCAACGTAGAAGACGCGGTAGACGGTAGAGCCGAAGACCCACAACCCCATCAACAGAAGGCTGACCCCCTTGAACAAGGCGGCGTTCGTGCGCGCTCTGATTGAAGCCCCGATGACCGCCAGCGAAATGCCGTAGGTCAGGGCGTCGCCTGCGAAGTCGAGGGCATCCGCTTGCAGGGCTTGCGAGTTGGCCAGATGGCCCGCAGCCATCTCGACCACGAACATCGTTGCGTTCAGGGCAATGACGATCCAAAGCCGCCGTTTATAGTCGTCCGAGACGCCTTCGAATTTGGCATCGTGTCCACAGCATCCAGGCATTAGGTTGCCTCCTGCGTTTCAGGGATTGATTGATCTGGAACAAGGGCTGCTTCGCCGCCGGGAATATCCGGCACGTGGCCTTTGCGCATCCTCCTGACGCGGTGGTTCATCCAATGGCGAATGATGACACGATAGAGAAGCCCCTTCACGCCGGTCAGCTGACGGTGGGTTGCATAAAAGGCATCGGGGTCATCGAAGGTGCCGAAGTCGTGATTGATTCCGGTCTTTTGTATGTAGGTGCTGACCCCGCGCCATTCGACGTTTGGGTTCTGAAGGCAATCCGTGCCCGCACCATAGGCGCAGAGCGATTTACGCTCTGGAAAGGTATTTTGCAGGGCCGCCAGGACGGGTGCATCTAGGATGAAACCCTCCAAGTTCAGCCACGCCCCGCCGTGATAGATTTCGACCCATGAATGGATGATGTTGGCAGGCGCAAGCGGATAAACCAGCTCTGGCACGACCCCGCGCTGTAACCGCTTGTCGATGGTAAAGCCATGAAAGCGGCACGGCATTCCAAGGGCGCGCAGAAGCGCCATCAGCAAGGTGCCCTTCGTGTTGCACTGCCCATAGCCATCGGACAGCACCCTGGACGCCGGCAGCGCATCATCGGAGTTGTAACCGAACAGGATTTCGTTGCGGACAAAGTCATAGGCGGCACCGATACGGTCGGCGTTTGAAAGGTTCATCCAGCCACGATCAGCAACAAGGCGCTGAATAGGGCCAGCCTCGAAATCCAGAAGGGATGTTGGGGACAGGAATTGATCGGTCATCGTAGCCTCTTGAGTCTGTGTCCCACCCTATTTACAATCTCTAGTGACTAGAGGTTCAAGAGGTTTCTTCATGTTTTCTATCGGCGAGCTTTCAAGACGCACCAAGGTCAAGGTTCCAACCATCCGCTACTATGAGGAGATGGGCCTGTTGGTGGAGGCCGAGCGCACAAGCGGCAACCAAAGACGCTATGACAAAGCGGGATTGGAACGGCTCAGTTTCATCCGCCATGCACGCGATCTGGGCTTTTCGATTGAGGCAATCTTGTCCCTGATCGAGTTACAGGAACACCCGGATCGGTCATGCCAAGCCGCTACGAAA
Organism: Tateyamaria sp.; assembly: GCF_039940735.1. Classification (GTDB taxonomy): domain Bacteria; phylum Pseudomonadota; class Alphaproteobacteria; order Rhodobacterales; family Rhodobacteraceae; genus Tateyamaria. The sequence goes on along the minus strand of NZ_JBDVGB010000050.1, from coordinate 48,781 downwards.
ATTGCGGTGGCACAACTCGCGGATGTTCGCGAGAAGGTCAAAAAGCTGAAGGCGCTCGAAAGGGAGTTGGTTCGCATGGCCAAGGGATGCGACGGACATGGTGTGTCCGAGGACTGCTACGTTCTGGCTTCACTTGCTGACCATGAGCATTGCGAAAACGAGCACTGATCACCCGCAGCACGAGCCTCCCTCTTGGATTGGAGGACATTTGACCGTGCCGTAGGAGCAGTACACGCAGCAGTCCCCTTCTAGCGGTTTTAGAACAGTGTGGCAGGACTTACATTCATAGAACCACTGACATGCATCCGTCGGCATCGTCTCTTCGGTAGCGTGTCCGCATTCGGGGCAGGTAATCGTAGATTGAAAGTTCACTTCGCTCGTTTGCGTCGCCATAGCGCGTATCCTGTAAGTAGTAGAAATCCAGCAAGGATTGGCAGCAGCACGTCGTCTCTATAGACGTAACCGAGTGCTCCGCTGATCCCAAGAAGCGAAAACAGCCATGGTAGAAAAGGCGTCAGGCAGCAGACCGCGGCCAATCCCGAACCGCCCAGGCTCAGTGGAAGCAACCAGCCCCTCATCGATACTGCCTAAACAAGGCAAACATCGTCCTCGCCGCGTCTTCTTCCCAGAGAGGTGAACTGGCAGCGAGAGCGAAAGCCAGCGTCGTGAAGCCAAGCATAACGACAGTTGAGCGCCTGCGTTTTGCGCATACCCAACGCCGCCAAAGGCGGAACCATCCCCAAGCAAGTACAAGTCCCACGACAACCAATATCTCGGTGCGATACTCGACAAATGGCCCAAGCAAAACCAGCCACGTGCCACCCAGTCCTATGATTGAAAGGCCAATCGGCAACACGCAGCAGGATGCGCTTAGCAAAGCCAACAGACCAGCGCCGCCGATCAGCAGTCGGTTTGGCCCGTTGGTTTCATCTTGAAGAGTTTCAGGATTCGACATCATGGCTGATCTTATGCATCCTGTAGTAACTACAGAAGCAAGCGGAGTTTGATCACATGATTGCGATTGGTGAGGCATCCCGCCTTAGTGGCGTTTCAATAGAGACGATCCGCTACTATGAGCGTGAGGGGATAATATCAAAAGCAGTCCGCACTGCTTCTGGGCGACGAGCTTATTCGGACACAGAGATTTCGGAGCTTCGCTTCATCAAACGGTGCCGTAATCTTGGGTTCTCCATCCAAGACGCAGTTGCGCTTCGCAATCTCGCCGATGCACCGTCCGATGCATGTGAGACGGTCGAGCGACTTGGAAGCAAGCATCTCTCGGACGTTCAGGCGAAACTGGCGGAGCTTCGGAAACTTGAGAAGGCTCTGGTCGAGCTGGTCGCGAATTGCGCAAAGGGACAAAGCGACTGTCCGATGTTGGATGCTTTAAAAGCCCGCTAGTTGGAAAGTCGACGTTGGTTCAGTCGCAGCGCAATTTCACTTCGTCAGCGCGTTGGCGACCTTCGCCGCCGCTTTGTTGAAAGGCATCTTTCTCTACGTGAGGACAGGTGTCATTTCCTCACGTCGTCCAGAAGCTCTAAAGCGCGCGCGTAGTCTTCGCTGGCGACGCGCGCTTGCTCGAAGATCTCACGACGCTCCAGGTCCTGGCAACGGAAGTACCGCTCAACTTCGGTAAAATACGTCTCCGCATCACGCCTCAACAGGTCCGCATAGGCCCATACGTCATCGGCATTGGTCGGCATCCAGGGCGGAGCAGGCGGCAGACAACTGCCCGCGATCACCGCAGAACTCCAGCTCAGAACGATCATAATCGCCCATGTTTGTTTCAAAAGCGCCATATTATCTTGGCTCAGCCACTCCGTTGCAGTAAATTCGTTTCAACGCATGAAAGGCGCAATAACTCAAATTGCACCTATTGATTGCAAAGTTATAATATTGTATCGGTTGGGTAGTCCATGAGGGACTGCCGGGCCAATGCATAATTCTGCAAGGCTCGATCCTATGAATTTGATGCAAGACGCCCCCAATGTTGTCAGTGAAGACGGGCTGCGCACGCTGCTTGCCGAGGGTCATTCGGCGGATGTTGTGTGCCGGGTTACGCCCAAACGTACAGGTGCTCAGTGGTCCGGGATTTGGACCGTGCATTGCGTCTCGCCAGATGGTGAGACGCGTCGCCTGCTCGTTACCGCGCGCAACAATATGGCCGCCCGAGAATTCAAGACTATCAATGGCTTATCCAGCTTCCTTGCAGGACTTGGAGTTTCGGTCGTCTCGATCCCGATGCTCGAAGGCAAGATCGCTTCTCACAATTTGGACGACGCGGGCTAAGCCACTTGCTCTCCTTGCGGCATTCCTTGCAGCACCCGCCCATTCTGAAGGCTTCGTGCTTTCCATGCGGGCCGATGGCCAGCTCGAGACCAAAGCACCGCAATCAGGTTTCGCGCAGAGCTACGTCGACGGGATTAGAGCAAACCCACCAGAGCTGATCGTGTTCGCAGCGCCTCAGCCTGAAGATCCGCCTCCTGCACCCACCCGCGCGGTTCCCCGCCCCGAGATCCTCACAGCCCTTGAAAGCACCGCGCATCGCTATGGCGGACACCCCGCACTACGCCGCGCTGGCCTGTCCGTGACGGAGTGGCAGGTGCTCTTCCAAGCCAATATTGAGATTGAAAGCGCCTATCGCCCAAATGCGCGCAGCTCCGCAGGTGCTATCGGCCTCGGACAGCTGATGCCAGCTACGGCCGCGCAGCTTGGTGTGGATCCGCATGACTGGCAGGCCAATCTGGATGGCTCCGCCCGTTACCTTCTGATGATGATTGCACAATTCGGCACGCCCGAACTCGCGCTTGCCGCCTACAACGCGGGGCCTGACGCGGTCGCGCGCTATGGCGGCATCCCTCCCTACCGAGAAACCCAAAATCACGTGCGCCGCGTCATGGCCGTGCGTGATCGACTTACTGGAGCCTCCTGATGCACATTCAATTCCGCACGATCCTGTCACTGGCTCTGGCCAGTTTGATGATTGCCAACCCGGCCTTTGCGCAGAGCATTGACCTTTCGCCGGTGCAGAACCTTTTGCAGGGCATCGTCGATACGATCACCGGTCCTCTGGGTATAGTCATCGGCACCTTGGCCCTGATCGGTGTGTTCCTTTCCTGGCTCTTTGGCATTCTGGATTTCCGCCAAGCCCTCTGGGTGCTGGTTGCCATTGCGGGGATCGCTGCTGCACCAACCATCGTGACCGCGATCTGGGGCGCGTAAATTCGGCATGGCAACGCAAACCCGCCTCTTCCTCGGCCTGATCCGGCCGCCAAAGCTCATCGGCTTGCCGATCATGTATGCCATGGTTTGGCTCTTCGGGTTTGTGTTGCTGTTTCTCTGGGTTCAGAGCTGGCTGGTGATCATCATCGCCGCTCTGGCCTATCCTGCGCTGTGGAAAGCCGCTGACTGGGACCCGGCCTTTCTTGAAGTGATGGTCACTGCGCTGCAGGAAACGCCGCCGACGCCAAACCGCAAGATCCATTTGGGGGACAGCTATGCTCCGTGACCCGTCGGATGATCTTGCCATGCTGCCGGACTGGGCGCGCAAAGAGCGCCCGATGGCCAGCATGCTGCCCTATGTTAGCCTCGTGAATGACGTGACGATCCGCACGCGCGGCAATGCACTATTCCAGTGCATCCGCCTTGATGGCGTCAACAGCATGACCAGCGATGACGTGCATTTGGAAAAGATCCGAGCGCTCTTTGCGGCGATAATCGCGCAGATCGGGCCAGAGTACAGTTTTTACGTCCACAAGGTTTCAAAGGCGATTGATACCGCTTTGCCACCGGTTCGCGAGGAAGGGTTTGCGCAAGCGCTGGATACGCGTTGGCAAGCGGCCATGACGCGGTCGGGCCTTCGAGATAAAACACTCACGCTCACGGTGTTGAAACGTCCTCCCCTCGGCGCACGGCTGCGCCTGAAGCGTTCAGACTCGATCGCACAAATGAACGACCAGACAGCCAAGCCGTTGCGCAAGCTCGAGGAAGTCATCGGATTTCTGCTGTCGTCTTTTGCGGAAATGAACCCGCGCCTTCTTGGGGCCAAAAGCGGCGAGCTGCTGGGTTTCCTCGGGGCGCTCAATATTGGCCAGGAACGGTCGCTCTTCGCAAAATCCCGCTTTGGAATTATCGCTGAGGATGTGGCCAACACCCGCGTCAAGTTTCAGGGGCGCGGTTTTACGCTGGACGACGGGACGGCGGGCAAGCGGTTTGGCACCAGCTTTGCCATCAAGACCTATCCGGCCAAAACCAACTGCACCATGTTTGATGAGCTGAACCTGCCTGTCGACATGGTGGTCACGCATTCTTTCACGCCGATCAACAGCAATATCATGGCCAGCCGGATCAAGCGCCAACAGCGCCTGATGAAGGCCAGCGATGACGGCGCAATTTCTCTCGCCGAAGAACTGGTAGACGCGCTGGACGATCTGGAATCCAAGCGCCTCAGCTTCGGCGATCATCACATGACGGTGACGGTTTTCGCCAAGAGCGAGGAAAAGCTGGAGACCATCGCAGCCGAGGTGCGCAACATCGCGGCCAGTGAAGGTGTTAATCTGGTGAACGAGAGCTTTGCGGCGCGAACCCATTATTTCGCGCAGCATCCGGGCAATGGACAGATGCGCAGCCGCAAGGCCGCCATCACCAACACAAACTTTGCCGATCTCGCGGCGCTGCATCGCGGTCAACTGGGCAAACCTGGCCACCAAGTGCCTTGGGGCAAACCAATCTCCCTGTTCCCGACCCCTGAACGCTCGGGCTTCCTGTTCAACTACCACGAGGCGGGTCAGCCGGACAAAGAGCCGACAGGCGGGCACACCTTGATCCTCGGTCGCCCTGGCTCCGGCAAGTCGGTGTTGTCAGCATTCCTCATGACCCAAGCCCGGCGTTGCGACGCGCGCGTGTTCGTCTTCGACTATCGCGCGGGCATGGAAATGGCGGTGCGGGCCAATGGCGGACGCTACAGCGCGATCAAGGCAGGCGAAGCAACCGGTCTGAACCCGCTCCGCACAGAAATCGATGGGCGCGGACAAGCCTGGCTCTCCGATTGGCTAGCCACGCTTCTGCATCGAACCGACAAGCCCCTGAGCCCGGTTCAAATCAACAGCATCCAAGAAGTCGTGCGCCAGAACGCGGGAGCCAGTGATGCCGCCCTTCGCAATTGGCAAGATTTAGCCTCCCTCTTTGTGGCTGGGGCCGATGAAGGAGATCTGTTCGAGCGGATCCAGGAATGGACGGCTGATGGGCGTTATGGCTGGATTTTCGGGCAAAGCCTCGAGGACAGCTTTTCGTTTGAGGGCGATTTAGTGGGCTTTGACCTAACCGGCATTCTCGACAGCGAAAGCGAGAAAGAGCGCATGGCCGTGCTGTCCTATCTGTTTCGGCGGGTGGAGCGCGTGATCGAAGATCGAAAACCGACGCTGATCATCATTGATGAGGCCTGGAAGGCACTCGACAACCCGTATTTCGCAGACCGGCTCAGCAACTGGCTGGTTACGGCACGCAAACAGAACGCCGTCGTCGTGATGATGACCCAATACGCAAGCCAGCTTGAGAAGACCCGCACCGGCAAAACGATTGTCGAGGCCGTGCCGACGCAGCTCTTGCTTCCCAACATCCGTGCCTCGGCCAGCGATTACACCATGCTGGGCCTTACTGAAAAAGAGCTCAGCGTCCTGCTCGGCACAGGCAGCAATTCCCGATTGGCGTTGGTGCGTGACGATCAAGGCTCGGTTGTGATCGATGCTGATCTGAGCGCGCTCGGCCCCTATCTCACGATCCTTGGCGGAATGGAAAAAGGTGAAGCGCTGGTCGGCGAGGATTATCGCCAGAACCCCAACTTTTGGAGACAGATTGATGCGTAGATTGCTCGCCCTGACCCTCACCCTTTTGACCCTGACAGCCTGCGCGGAATACCGGCCGTCAGAAGCTGAATGCTTCAATTCGTTTGCCGAGGTCAGCCGCAGCAACTGCAATTTCGAGCTGCTTGGCCCGATTGGCGGTCTCAGTGAGTAAGCACCGCCTGCATATCTTTGCGGGCTTGGTCTGTTTCAACGCGCCATTGGCCTATGCCCAAGGCGTGCCGACCTTCGATGCAGGCATGTTCTTGCAGCGCGAGCGCGTGCTGCAGCAGGGCGACCAGGATCTGGCGCTGCAGCAGGATCGGCTGACCAATGAAGAAGAGCTTGAGGAGCTCGAGCAAGAGCAGCTTCAAGCGCTGGAAGACATCCTCGATGCCACGACGTTGGCCAGCGGAAATTCCGGCGCGCTGGTCGCGAGTTTGGAAGCTGGGTTATCGCCTGAGAGTGCGGCTGAAACACTCTATGGTTCAGTCGACCCAAACCCAGGCGCGGGCCAGATGTTCGGCGATGCGTCCGGCTCAATCGAACAGCTGATCATTCGCGCCGCGCAAGAAACACACCATATGTCTGGCGTGCGGGCAGCGGGCCTGTCTCCTAAGCAATGGCGCTGCCTGTTGCAGGCGCTGATCTGGCAAGAAAGCCGTTTCACCATCGGTGCGCGCTCCCCCGTGGGCGCGTTTGGCCTTACCCAGATCATGCCAGGCACAGCACAAGATCTCGGGATCTATCCCGCCTATTATGAAAACCCCTACATCCAGGTTAACGGCGGCGCGCGCTATCTAGCACAGATGCTGGCCATGTTTGACGGCAACATCATTCATGGGCTGGCCGCCTACAACGCGGGCCCCGGCAATGTCCAACGTTACGGCGGCGTGCCACCGTTTGCAGAGACCCAGCATTACATTCAGGTCATCCCTGAGCGCTACAATCTCTACCTTGCGCGCGTTGGCGGCGTCGATGCGCTTGGCACCATCGATCCCGTTTTGCTCGCCAATTCTACCATGAGCCTGACCTCTTTCGGTGCAGGCGTCTATGGCGATTACTCCTTGGTCTCCGTGCAAGCAGCCGCGCTTCGGGTGCAGGACATCATATCCCGCATTGGCGAGACAGATGACATTCACGCGGCCATGTCGCTCAACACCTATGCGCGGGCGGAACTCGCCCGCTTGATCGCCATCCGCACGCGCCTCAAGGCCGCCCATACCCGCCCGCTTAGCGCGGCCGAGCTGGCTATGGCGGCCGCACAGGCGCGCGAACAAGACTTCATGCAATTTGATCTGGAGGCACTCCGATGATCCGCTTTCTTTCTACCGTTGCCACTTGCGCGCTGTTGGTTGCGTCACCCGTATCTGCCCAAGGCGTGCCGACAGTCGACACGCGCAATATCGCGCAGGAAATTCGCCAGCTGCAGCAGATGCTGGAGGATTTTGGGATCCAGACCGATCAGCTCGACACACTTCTCGAACAACTCGACCTGGTGCAACAGCAGTTAGACACACTCAACGAGACCTACGCGGCCCTGACCGGGGCGACGGAAATCATCGAGATGGCCATGGGCGGTGATCTTGATGGGCTTCTCGATCAGGAATTCGGCGATCTTCTTGGCACCATACGGCAAATCCAAAGCGGTGACTTCAGCGGCCTCATCGGCAATGCAGCCCCTCAGATGGAAGGCCGCATGACGCAAGCCCTGGAGGACGCAGGCTTTGACCAAGACAGCCTGTCCGACATGGCCAACAACGGCAATCCTGGTGCGGAACGCATTGCCAGCCAGGCGGGCACCGGGGCGATGATGTCAGCGGCGGCGGAGAACAGCTATGAAGAGGCCGCGCAATCCCTCGAACGGGTCGAGCAACTGGTCTCGCTGATCCCGGATATGGAAACGCTCAAGGAAGCCGTCGATCACAACACCCGCGTCACAGCCGAGCTGGCCATTGCCATGACGCGCATGTGGGAACTAGAGGCCATTCAAACCGTCGGCGCGGGCCAGTCAGGCGTGGTCGATGCCGCCACGCTGGCCGAAGAGCGCCGCTACATGGACTTCACCCTGCCAGACCTGCGCGCGGACTGATCCCATGAACAGCGAGGCAGAAATCATCGAAGAGGAGCTCGTCTACGGCGCACGAAGACGCGAGCTCATGTGGCAGAAACTGGGGCTGACAGGCATGGCGTTTGGCATGGCAGGTTGCCTGGCCGCTGCCCTCGTTGCCTTGTTCGACGTGGACCCGCCGCCCATGATCGTGCCCTTTGATAGCGAAACCGGCATGGCCCTCCCCAATGCCGTGGTTGAAGCGGTCTCACTCACGGAACGCCCCGCTATCATCGAGGCACAGGTCTACCGCTATGTCATTGATCGAGAGACATACAATCAGCTCGACAATGATGTGCGGGTGCGGCGGGTCCTGGACCAGTCGGACGGTGCCGCCGCCGCTGGCCTGCGCGCGCTTTGGACCAGCGGCCATGAGGCCTTTCCGCCGGACAGCTACGGTGCAGATGCCCGGCTTGAGGTCGAGGTTCTGTCGATCACCCATATCAGCGCCAATCGCGCTCAAGTGCGCCTACGCAAACACCTCAACTCGCCGCGCGGCAGTCAAAACGGGCTTTTCACCGCAACGCTGATGTTTGAATTTCGGCCCGAGAATAGCCGGTCGATCGACGATGTCTGGCAGAACCCTTTCGGCTTCACCGTCACCGAATACGCGATCCGCTCGGATCGTCTGGAGTAACCCATGCGCCGCCTGTTCCTAATCCTCACTTTCTTCGTTCCGCTTGCGGGCATCGCCTATGCCGAGACGCAGCCGCGCCAAGGCCCCTATGACGCCCGCGTCCGGCTGGCCACCTATCAGGATGGGCAGGTCTATCGCATCAGCACCAGCCTGACCCATGTCACCAGCATCGAATTTGGCCAGGGCGAAACCATCCGCTCGATCATTGCGGGCGACACCGAAGGCTTCCTTTTGGACGGCGTGCCCGGTGGTCAGGCTTTTGCAATCAAGCCGGTCTCGCGCGGTGCGCATACCAACATCACCGTCTACACCAACCGGCGCAGCTATTATTTCAACGTCACTGAGGCGAGCTCGCCGACTTTCTATGTCATCCGCTTCACCTATCCCGATTCTGCCCCACGACAGTCTCGAGTTGCCGCAAGCGAGCCCGCAAACCATGCTTACGGGGTCAGCGCGCGATCCGAGATCACTCCACGAGAAATCTGGGACGACGGCACCTTCACCTATTTCCGCTTTGCCGCAAACGCGCCGCTGCCCGCGATCTTTCGCTGGTCGGCTGGCAATGAGCGCAGCGTGAATGCGCTCGCGCGGCCAGACGGTGTGATCCGTGTGTCAGGTGTCAGCGATCGATGGGTTCTCAGGCTCGGCGAGGACGAGATTTGCGTCCAAGAGATGAGCGAGGCAAACCACGATGAGTGAAACCGCCGAGCTTAAGAAGCGCCTAGAAGCACTTGAAGAAAAACCACAAAACCAAAAAGCGCGACCGTCATTTGTCGCCCTCGCCCTGGGCATTGGGGCAATCGCGGCTCTTGGCGGTTTTTTGCTATTGCTTTCTGGTGGATCTGAACCCGATAGCCTGGAAACCGCGTCCCCTGATGAGTTCCAAGCGGCGGGACCGGGCTTTGGTGCGCTTGAGCCCACGCCTGCACCGATAGAAACAACCCCGCCGCCGGAGCTGCAAGCAGACAGCGAAACAGAAGAGCTGCGCGCGCAAATGGACGCCATGCGGTCCGAACTCGAAGCCCTGCGCAACGCACCTGCACCTGAAGCCCCAGCCATCGACCTCGAGGCATTGGATACCTTGGGCGCAGAGATCGATGCCCTGCGAAGCGAGGCGGCAGCAACGCAAGCCGCTTTGCGCGAAGAGTTGGAAGAACGTGCCAGGCAAATCCAGCGACTGCAGAACGATCTAGAGCTTGCACGCCTGGAAACGCTGCGCACGCCCGCCCCAACCGGCCCCACGGCCGAAGAACTGCGCCTTCAGGAGCTGGAACGGCGGCGGCAAGCTGAGCTTGAAGAGCTGCAAGCCCGTATCGCCAGCCCAATCATCGCCTTTGGCGGCACCGGAGGCGGCAACAATGAAACTGCAGCGCAGCAGCGGCGACTTGATGGGGATACAGACTTTGTCCGCAGCGGCGCAGAACCCGCTGAGGTGACGCAGGCCCAGGTGATCGTGAACCCGTCAAACACGGTTGTTCAGGGCACGATGATCCAGGCCGTGCTGGAGACCGCGATAGACAGCTCGCTTGCCGGTCAGGTCCGGGCAATGGTGTCTGAAGATGTCCACGCCTATGACGGCTCTCGGATCCTGATCCCGCGCGGTGCGCGCCTTATCGGACGCTATCAGTCTGGCCTCGATATCGCACAGCAACGCGTGACGATCGCCTGGGACAGGATAATTCTCCCTAGCAACCAAACCGTTGAAATCAGCGCCTTTGGTGGCGACGAACAGGGTCGCTCCGGCACGACCGGTTTCGTCGACAGCCGCTTTGGCACGAGGTTCGGGTCAGCCGCATTGATATCGCTGATCGGAGCCTTGCCCGCTGTAGCAGCCCAGAACACCGAAGATGCGATCGCCTCTGATGTTCTCGAAGGCATTGGCGAAGACTTCCAAGACAGCGCGCAAAGCGTGATCGGCGAATATCTCTCGGTCTCGCCTGTGATCTACGTCGACCAAGGTGCCCGCGTCACAGTGATGGTCGACCGTGATCTGGAGATTTTCTGAGCATGGCGGCCAGCTATTTGCAAAGCTCGATGGACAAGATCCCCGAGGCGCGTGATCCAAAGCTGATCGAGCTTTGCATCAACCCTGACGGCACGCTGTGGGCCGAGTTTCAGGGTGATCACTTCATGCGGTCCGTCAATCGACGGCTCTCGCCCAATGAAATCAAAGACCTTGGCAATCAGATTGCTTCGGCCGCAAACACCACGCTTAGCCGGACCAAACCAATTGTGTCGGTCAGCATCACCTACCGTGACCGCCCAATCCGGGCGCAGGTCATCCAACCGCCCGCCGTTGATGGCGGCTATGCGATCTCCTTGAGGTTCTTCGCTGACCTGCCATTGGAGCAGATCAAGCTGTCCTACTTGTTCGGCAAAGAACGCAGCAACGAGGGCGCAAGACGCAAGCGCAATGCCGAGCTACGCGATGTTGTGGCGACCGGCGACATCGACGCCGCGATCAAGTTCTGTGTCACGCACAAGCTCAACATGATCGTGTCCGGTGGTACCTCAACCGGCAAGACTGTCACTGCACGCAAGATCCTTTCCTTCGTTCCCACAGGCGAGCGCATCATCACGATCGAAGAGGCCGCCGAGCTGCGGCCAACGCAGCCCAATGTCGTCACGCTGATGTCTGACCGCGATGAGGCCACGCGCAGCGCTGATGTCCTGCTGACCTCCACCCTTCGCATGCGGCCGGACCGCATCGTCCTGGGCGAAGTGCGCGGTAAAGAAGCCATGACCTTCCTTGAGGCCATCAACACTGGCCATGGTGGCTCGCTCACCACGCTGCACGCTGAAACCCCTCAGCTAGCGGTCCAACGCCTGGCCATTGCCGCCCTGAAAACCGATGTGCCCATGACCTACCAGGACATGAACGACTACATCACTCGCTCGATCGATGTGATCATCCAAGCCGGTCGCCGTGAAGGCGCGCGCGGTATCACTGAATTCTACCTGCCGGTTGATCCGGCCCATTCAAAGGAAACAGCCCATGTTTGAATACAAGATTGAACAGATCAACACCGCCAAGACAAAGCCACCGAAGATCGAAGCGCAGCTGACGGCCCTTGGTCAGGATGGTTGGGAGTTAGTCTCCGTCGTGCCGGATTTTGACGGCGAGCACATCCTGAAGGCCTTCCTGAAACGTCGCACCGGCGCGAGCGCCTAAACCTAACCGAGGGGGATCCCATGGGCGTCGTCACCTGGATGGTCGAGACAACCGACAACTTTCTGGACGACGTGGCCCAAACCACTTTTGGCAACGTCGCGGGTCAACTAGGCGGCATCATCGCCGTGGCCTCGACGCTCGCTGTCATAGGCGTCTTTCTCAACATGGTGTTTCAGTACAAATTCATGGATGGACGAACTGCCTTCTGGTTCGCCCTCAAGCTTATGCTCATCACCCTCTTTGCGATGAACTGGGTCCAATTCAACGCCGTGGCCAGCGCGCTCATTGATGGGCTTGACCAACTCGCGGGCGGGATGGTGGCGGGGCTTGGCGGTGGCGGCGCAGGCGCATCCTACTTTGCCGAGGCCTTTGACGATCTAATCGAAGAATTTGGCGATTACCTGAACGCAGCCGGAGACAACATGCATTGGATGGCCGGAGCCCTGATCGGCGCGATCGGCGCGTTCCTACTGGGCGTCATCGGCGCGCTCTGCGGGCTTATTCTGATCTTCGCAAAAATCATGCTAGCCTTCATGATCGGCATCGCCCCCATCATGATCGCGCTTTCGCTGTTCGAAGTCAGCAAGGACTATTTCCACCGTTGGCTGTCTAGCACTGTGTCCTACGCGCTCTACCCCCTCGTGATCGCGGGCGTGTTTTCTACGGTCGTCGGCATGTCCCGTTCCCTCATGACCGAACTCGGCGATCCCTCGGGCGCAAGCAACATCGGTGCGCTGGTACCGTTCTTCATGATGATGTTCCTCGCAGGCGGCATGATCATCGCTACGCCGCTGATCGTGCGCTCAATCTCGGGCAATTTCATGATGGCCGGACCGCCAAGCATTCCGGGTCCTGGCGGCTTCGCAAAGGGCTTGATGGGCACCAAGGGGTCACGGGCACGGGCAAGGTTTGGGACGAGGTCAAATGCGGAGATCGCCGGGGCTGGGATACGTCAGGCGGGCGCTGCGACTATTTCAGTGGTTCAGCGGATGGCAGAACGGGCGAAAAGGTTGGAATGAAACCGGCCCAATGCTGCCTTTGACCGAAGGGCTTCGCCGCTGCGGTGCGGCCCGTCAAACCGGACTTTGGCCGCAACTGCAAGCAGAGGTCATTGTTCAACCAATCGATGCTGACATTTGAGATGTCTACAGCGATTGCACCCGAGCTCTGCTGGTTAGTTTTAGCCGTTCCTCGCGAAAGGGTATCCGCGGAAAACTGGCGGATTTGGCTTAAAAAGTCATCTAAATAGCGATGAATCGTAATGACAGGCCCCAAGATGTTGTTACACTGGTCCGAACTCTGGTACCCGACCGATCATGCAAAAGTCCGATTTCAACGCTGCGTTTGAACATGCCTATGCGAACAGCAACCAAGACGAGTTCGAAGCCTGGTTTCGCGCTATGATGGAGTGCGTGCATAAAGGCGATTTTGAAATCATCAAGGCGGGTGGCCGACACGGAGACAAGAAAAGCGATGGTCGAATTATCTCCCAGGAGACGGTTTTTCAGTGCTATGCACCCGAGTCTCCTGCGACCTTCGCAAAGAAGGCACCAGGCAAAATCGAGGACTCGTTCCCTGAGATATTTCACTATTGGCCTGACCTGAAGGCCTGGGTCCTCGTCCATAACAACGCCGGAGGCATCGGCACCAAGGCAAGCGATGTCCTGGAGGAACTCCGCAAGCGCCATCATCCCGTCAAACTACAAGAAGGAAGCCGGAGGCTCTTGAAGGATTTGCATGATCAACTCAACATGCAGCAACTCATTGACATTTATCCTGGTGTCAGGCTGGACTTTGGCAACGTCGAAATGGAGGCTATTCGCCCCCTTCTTCGAAGGGTGGAAGCCGAACATGAAGCCCCGCTAGATCCTTTGGACTTTGGTGAGGACCCTGATCCTCAAAAGCTGCAATTCAATGCACTGAGCTCTGAAGCTCGGTTCAACATCCAGCGCGCGCGAAAAGGCGTCGCCATAGTCGATCGCTACATCAAAGGTCTGAGCATGCCGACCTCAGCGAGCAAAATCCAAGAATCCCTCATTTCTCAGTACGCATCCCTCAAAGACCTCGGCCACACTCCGGATGAAATCCTCTCGAAGCTGCTCAAGTTTGTCGGCGACGACGGTACCCCTATGATCACCGCAGCCGCCTATGTAATCATCACATATTACTTTGACTCATGTGATATCTTTGAAAATGTACCGAAGAGCAGTGTAGAATGCTGATGCCCACAAAACATATCAAGACCGAGAACTCGTTAGTCGGCGTCGGTGGTGATGTGTTGGCTGAGCTCGATACACCGAAGACAGTCTCGCGTCTTTTCTATGATCTACAGAAACTGAGAGAGCAGAGCGAACTCCCAACCCTTCAGTTCGATTGGTTTCTGCTGGCGCTCGACTTTCTCTATACCGTAGGTGCGATCAAACTAGATGCTGGTCTCATCAGGAAGCTCATCCAATGATCCTGGGACTCAGCAGCTCGCTTCCAAGTTTCAAAACACTCGAATTCAACACGGGTCTTAACATCCTCGTCGCGGAGCGGGCTGAGGTCTCCGGGGCGCGCGACACGCGCAATGGCACCGGTAAGACCAGTATGATCGAACTGATCCACTACCTGCTCGCCGAGAAACGAAACAAAGACGACGATTTTCACAAAGCCGAACTCGCAGATCACTCCTTTACCGGAACCTTCAAAGTGGACGGTGCAGAGATGTCGATCACCAAGAAAACAGGACTTGCCAGAGACTCTCTAGCACTGGACGGCGAAGACATCTCTGCAATCGATCTTCGAAAAAAGCTGGGGCTATCATGGTTTCAGTTAACGGACAGCATAACATCCCAAACCTATAGCCCTACGTTCGGGGCGCTTTTCGCGTACTCGGTTCGCAAGGAAAGGAATGGTGGCTTCGCCTCACCAACACTAAACAGTGCCAAGCAGCTCGGATGGGATATGCAGGTAAATCTAGCCTACTTGTTAGGTTTAGACTGGAGCCTTCCACAAAAGCTGCAGAGAACAAAAGACGAGAAAAAACAAGCGGATACCCTCGCAAAGATGCTCAAGAGTGGCTACCTCAGCAATGGCCAACTTGACCTGGGTAAGATGCAGACCCGCGTCGATTTACTTGATGGAGAGATCGAAGCGAAGCGCTCCGAAGTCTTGTCCGCGACAGTTGTCGATGGATATCGCTCCCATGAGGCTGAAGCCAACAGGCTCGCTCAGGCTATAAAGGAGCTCAATGAAGCTAACTTGCGGGACCTCGATCTTGTCGACGAGATCGATCGGGCTTTAAACGAAGTTGAAGAAGCTGACCTGACGGATATCGGACATCTCTATAAGGAGGTTGGTGTATTTTTTGATAAACAGGTGCAGAAGCGCTTCGAACAAGTGAAGTCGTTTCACGCTAAAGTCGCCGCAAACCGAAAAGCGCACCTATCCAACGAGCGCGAGCAGGCAAGGCAAAGGCTGGGAGATCGAAAGTCAGATATCATTCGTCTCCAAGCGGACCTCTCTGACCAGACAGAAGTGCTCAGGTCCGGCATAGCGATAGAAAGGCTGTCATTGTTGCAGTCTGAACTAACGCGTCTGGAAGCGGAGCGGGCCAATCTCAAAGAGCAGATTCCCAAACTCCGAGATGTCGCTGAAAACCAAAAGAAACTGAAGCGCGACATCGAAAGCCTACTTGATCTCATTGAAGCGGATATTCTGGCACGGGACAAACCGCGGAAGCTCGCCGTAAGCACCTTTGGAGAGATCTCTCAGTTTCTCTACAACGAACCAGGCCAGCTGGTCATGAACCGTTCAGCAAAAGAAGCGGGGCTCGTTATCGAGACCGACATAGCTGGTAAAAAGAGTGGCGGAAAGAACCACATGCAGGTGTTCTGCTTTGACTGGACCATCGCCGAAGTCGCGCAAAGTTACGGTCGATCACCGGGTTTCATTGTACACGATAGCCACATTTTTGACGGCGTGGATGGTCGGCAAATCGGATTGGCACTGAAACAGGCCCAGATGAAGTGCGACGAGCTTGGCTTCCAATACATTGTTGCCATGAATTCGGACGATCTTCAAAAGATCAAAGCCGAAGAGGAGATCGAAGGTGCCGAGATCTTCGACCCGGAGCCGTACATTCTGCCAACAAGACTATCCGACAGAGAAGATGGCGGACTATTTGGGTTGAGGTTTTGACCGACCACGACCTCATTCGCGATAGCTGGCCCCATTCACTGTATTCCAACTCGACGTAGTTCGATTAAGACTTGGCGGGAAGGCGCGACCCCGAAACGGTCAAGCCAATCAACGACGAATGTCTGACTCCGCGCGAAGACGCATGCCGTTTGGCAAACGCAGCGAAGGTCAGCTTTCCGCGTTTCATCCCCGAGCTGCCTCCTCCATAAATCTCTCCACCCGTTCAGCTCCTGCTTGATACTCGCCCAAACCAGGCTTTTCGCCTGACGCCGCACCCCGCTCTTCATTGGCCAAAGCATCGATCTCTTCACGTCGCTTCCCGTCAATTTCAGTGCCATCACCTGAAACCGCTCTTGGCACTTCCAACGCCCCGATCTTCGCCTCTAGTGCCTTGATCTGCCCTTGCAGCCCGCGCATCTGGTCCCCCGCTGAGGGATATGGCAATTCGCCGGTCTGTTTGTCGAATATCTGCTTAAAGAAGCGATCTTCATAGTATTTGATCCGCCTGGCGCGCACGGGCATTTGGGCGTCGACCACCAGAACGATGTCATCAAGATCCATACGCCGCGCCTCATCCTCGGGTAGGAGCGCGGTTTCTTCGGTCCGTTCAGACATGCTGCGTCCGGCGAAGGGATTGCGGCCGACAGAACGCGAGCGGGTCACAACGCGCTTAGTTGTTTTGCCGACGGCTTTGCTGAGCTCTTCGATGGTCTTTTCATCTGACGGGGTCAGATAGAGCTTGATACCCGCGTTGCCCTGTAGGGCACGCCGGGCATTTTCGCCGTAGATTTCATCTAGCGCCGGGATCGTCTGAGTGACGATCGCGAGGTTGGCGCGGTAGGAGCGCAGGGTCTCGATGCTGTCGAGCACGATCGGCATTTTGCCAAGGCGGTTAAACTCATCGAGCATGATCATCACCGGCCAAGGCTCGTCTTTGCTAGGTTCATGGTCCTGCAGCGATGCCAGCAAGTCCGAGAAAAACAAACGGATCAGTGGCGCGAGGGGTTTTACCATTAGCGGTTCGACCACGAGATAGACCGAAAACGGCGCCTTTCGGATGTCGCGGAAATCGAAGTCTGACGTTGCGGTCGCACGGTCGATCGCTGGGTTTGACCACTGCTTGAGGCCAGATGTCATCAAGAGCGATAAGTAGGAAGTTAGCGTGTCGTTGTTGGTCGAGGCCATGCGCATGAAAATCAGCTTGGCGGCTGGATTGACCACTTCGTCGGCGCGGCGGCGATATTCCTTCTGCTTGTCCCCGCCAGATGCAGTGATGCGGTAAATCTCACCCAGGGTCGGCCGCTTTCGCTCAAACGCCAAAAGCCCTGCCGCAACGAACAGATCGATACCGCCATCGAGGAGCCCTTGGACGCGGTCGTTATCTGCTTGCAGGAACAGCGAAGCCAGAAGTTGCAGCTCCATCTGCTGGCGGTCGACGTTTTCCAGCGCCGATATGCGCAGCAAAGGATTGTACCGGTGCGAGCGACCATCCTTCCAATCTGTTGGCGCGAACCGGAACACCTGGTCGCCCTGCGCGGCCCTGTGGCGCGCCGTAGCATCGAAGTTTTCGCCCTTCACGTCGAGCACGACGGCACTGCCCTGATAAGTCAGAAGGTTCGGAATGACGAAACCCGTAGTCTTCCCGCGTCCGGTCGGGGCCACGATCAAAGCATGGGGAAAAACCTTGGACATGACAAAGGGTTTGCGGCTCTTGGGCTTTCCCATTTTGCCGAGGACAAAGCCGTGGCCAGGCTTGCCGAAGAAACCGTTTCGCTTCATCTCGGACACTAGCTGCCAATGGGTTTCCCCAAATTTGGTCAGCGCATCGTTCATCAAGACCGCACTGAGCAAAACACCGGCACCAGTGCTGATCCCCACGACCAAGTGAACAATCTGCATGTCGGCCTGATGCGTCGTTCGGAGAACCCCATAGCTGCGTGCCAGCATCAAGAAATCGATATCCGTCCCGACCCCGAACCAGCGGAACGTCAGAAAGGCCGACGCCAGAACATACCCCAGCACTGCGCCGAGAAGAGCAAAGCTCATGACGCCGAGTGCGATCCGCGCCTTACCCATGCGTCACGCCCTTTTCGCCATCGCTATCGACATGCCGCTCGCGTTGAACATCAATTTCTTCATTGGTGATCTCGTCGAGGACATGCTCCATCGCCACACTGTTCGCCAGCGCGGCGTCGCTTTGCAGATAAGCCTTGGCCGCATAGAGCCGGTCCAGTCGATCTTCGATATGTTCCTCCAGAGTGGCCTCATCGCCAATCGCCAAGTCCGGGGTGCTTTCTTCACCGACCATTTCCTCCAACTCGGCGCGCAAGGTCTCGCGCTCCAGATCGCTCCGGAATGGATCTGCGGTTGGGTCGTCCCTCATTCGGCTCAGGATATCGGCCGTGGTCGGCGGCAAGCTGTCGACCACGCTTTCCTGCCGGTCGGCTTCCACCGCCCCACTGTCTTTGAGAACCTCAGCATCGGCCAACACACGGCCCAGATCACTGTGCATCTGGTCGAGGCGGTCAATCGCTTTTTCGAGCTCATCGGCGCGCGACAGATCAAAGCCTTCCTTTTCGGCAATCGCCTTCAAATCCTGTCCGAGCCATTGCCGCTCCAGCGCGGCATTGCCCGCGCCGATTTCGACGCGGCGCGTCACCTCTTGCGCGTCAATGCCGGTGCCTTTCAAAGCCTGCTCAAGACGTTCAGTAAGAGCTGTATCCCGCAATGCACCTTGGGCGTCAGCCTGAATGTTCGCGGCCGAATAGATCCCACTCTTGGACGCATCTTCGAGCAAGGTGTGGGACTGCGTTCCCATTGGGCTCAGATGCGACAGTGAACGATAAATGTCATTCAGCTCATGCTCGAGCGCCGCGCGCCGCTCCACCGGGGCGTCTGCAACAATGCGTTCGGCTTGGTTGATCTTGTCGTGAAAGGCATCCACGACCTCATCAAACGAATGCTGTTCTTCGGCCATGCCATATACCTTTCCATCTGCTTCAATCGGTTTGCCCTGCGCCAAAAGCGTCGCGGCTTTGTCCAAGGCAGCTGCAATGTCATGCTGGTTCTCGCGCGAGGCCTCGGCGGCCAGGCCGCGATAAAGCCGCGCGTTCTGGGCGACTTCAGCCAGGGCACGGTCAAGCTCTGGTCCCACGCGTTCGCGTTCGGTCAGTTTTTGGCCAGAGGTTTCCGCGCGGCGCTGGTCTACACCGCCTGGGCTCTTCGTCGTGATCCCACGCTCGAGTTTTCGTGTCGCCTCAAGGCGCAGACCATAGCGGTCCGACACCTCCACCATCGCCTCCCGAAAACTGTCGTAGTTGAAGTGGTGGCCTTCTTTCAGAAAGAAGAATTCACCATCCTTACTGCGCCGGTTCAGGACGATATGGGCGTGCGGGTGATCCCGGTCCTCGTGCACGGCCGCAATGTAGTCAAAGTGGCTGCCTTCGCCCTGAAAGAACCGCTCGCAAATCTCGCGCGTGATCTCGGCAACATCCTCGCCGCGCGTGGCAATCGGGAAGGCCATCAAGAGATGCGAGGTATGCCCCAGCTTGGGATGAAACCCCTCATTCCACTGCGCTGAAAACCGGCGCGTGACCTGCTCGATCTCTTTGGCTGACAGAACGCTTTGGCCGTCATAGGTGCCCCGGCTGTCGATGATAATGCTCGACTTGGTGGTCAGGTATTCCAACTGGTTGCGCAGCTGAGTTTTGTTGTGCGTGCCACCGTCGCGAATGGCTTTGAAGATCGCGGGTGAATGCCCCATGGCGGCGCGCGCCATTTGCTTTGCACGGGCGCGTGGAACGCTGCCGCGAATGCGGCTCCAGTCACGATCGAAGAAGGCCTCCTGCGCGGCGGCAACGGCGCTATTCCGGGCCATCGGCAAATCCCCCCAGTACGCGGGCAACCTCGCCGGACAATGCGCTGCGGCGACGCTGCGCCATGTCCTGAACCTGGTCTGCAATGTCGAAGATCAGCCCGGCCAAAGCGCGGACTTGGGCATGGGCAGAATTACCATAAGGCGGCGTCTTGCCCTGGCGCTTTGCCTCATTCAGGCGCTGCGCAATCTGGTTGATATTGTTGCCAGTACGATTGAGCGAGGCCGATAGCCCCTGCATCTGGTTCGCCAGTTCATCGTCGGGAACGAAAAGATCGTTTGAGGCATGGATCAGCCTCCGCAGCCCCTCGGCCCGGCTGGTGATATCATGCCGCGTCAGCACCGCATCGAAGCCCGCAAGCTCCCTTGGCGTGAGCCGGACATTCACCAGTTCAGAGCGCACGCGCGCATCGAGCTTGCGGCTTTGATCGGCCTTCAACGTGTAGAAGATGCTGCGGGTCGTCACGCCGAATTCGCGCGCCAGATCCTCGATCGGCACCCCCTCGGCACGCTTGCGCACGATGGCAAAACGCTGGTTTTGCGTCAGTCGCTTGTGCCGTGGTGCGCGCGGTCGGCCCATGTGAAGTAATCACCCCTATTTCTTGCCAGCATCATACAGGCAGCCCTGTTATGGCACTTCGCCATAATTGATTCAATATTATAATATTGCATCAACTGCCTGTATTCCGTTTGGAGCAGCCATCGGCTGCGACCGCCGGGCAAAGCCCGGCCCCATGCGCAAGGCATGGCACCACTAATCGTGGTTCCACGCCTCAGCATCGCCAAGCAATTGCAAAGCTATTGCGCGGGCCGCACCTTCGGCGCTGGAATAGGTTTGATGGTCGGGCAGCTCGTGCAGATCAAAAGGCTGTTGCGGGTCGTCCGGGGTCTCGACCCGGACATAGATCGCCCAGCCATCAATCAGTGCTGGATCATCACAATACTCCAGCCCGCCATCGGGCAGATTGCAGAACCCATGAAGATGCACGCTGGCGCGGCCCTCTCGGGCCGCCTGTTTGATATCAGAATACTTCATGGCGAACCTCTGCACTTTCACTGATGAAAAATTCGTCAGGGTTGCCGTTCAGGCGGGTGCCATCCCGACTGGTCAAGCCGATAGCTGACCCATTCCGTGTGAAGGTGATGAGGTATTGCCCGAGGTCATCACGCGTCACCACATACCCGCTGTTGATCCAGTGAACGCGGTCGCCCGCGTCCACTGCCGTTTTGATCTCTTCCAAGGTCATCGCAACGCCTCCTCAAGGATTGCGAGAGCCCCAAGACAATCGTCGATATAGGGCTGCTCCTCGCCGTCCAGATCGTTCAGCTCCAGCCGGTTCAACACCGCGTAAAGCGTGGCGCGGGCCTCACGGGCAGCGCTACGCAAGCTGACGGTATCTTCCAGACGTGCCGTCGCAAAATCATCGCTGTGATAGTCAGGGATCATGCTGCCACCTCCTTGCTCTGACTTGCTGCTTGCAAAACAAAGTCGGCAGCTTTCTGCGCCTCAGACGCCGCGCGAAAAATCGCCCGTTTATCTTCTTTGAGCGCTTTCAACCACCCTTCGACATATGCGGCGCTTTGGTCGAATTCCGGCGTGGCCCCAATCTGGGCACCGAGAAAACAAGCACCGATTTCTGCCACCAACTCTTCAAAGGCATAGGCCTCACGGTTCGCAAATTTCTTGATCCGCTCAAGTCGCTTTTCGCTGCCGGTCCAGTGGATCACCTCATGGGCCAACGTCCCATAATAGCCTGCCGCATCGTGAAACGTGGCAATCGGCGGCATGTGGATGTGATCTTTTGCGGGGCTGTAATAGGCGCGCGGGTTGTCGCTGGTGAGGATCTCCGCCCCTGTCCGGCTGAAAAACGCCTCAAGCTCCGGATCTTCTGCCGTACCAAGATCGCGCGGGGCCTCGGGACGGATGTAGTAGTCCTCCGGCAAACCTTCGATCTGATCAGCATTGAACACGCGGTATGCGCGCGCATAGGGCAACTCCTCCTCGATGCCCAATTCGTTCTCTCGAGTGAACGTCCCGTATTTGACCACGGTCGAGGACGTTTCGCCTTTGCGGACCTGACTTCCAAGCTCCTGCGCCTGCTTGTAGGTCATCCAGCGGCTGGACACATAGCCATGCTTCGCCGCCATAACCCAAAGCATCAGGATGTTAATCCCGCGATACTCCTCGCCATTGTGCCGTGTCGGCAGGGCAATGCCCGACGCGCTCCCTGTCCAAGGTTTGCGCCATGGCGGCGTGCCCGCCTCGATCTCTGCAATAATGGTGTCGGTGACATGGGCATAAACATCAAACTTCGGTGCCATTTGTGGCCTCCTCGATCAAAGTGACGCGGGTGAGGCTTCGCGCCCCCTTCCGCCGATGGGCTGCGCCTCGGCCACCTGATCTGACCGAATACGCATGTATTCGGCGGAACAGAGTGGGAGAGGGCAAAGCCCGACCCACGGCCCTGAACGGGGCTGTCAATCGGCCACATTTGCGAAGAAAATGTCTGCGCCAAAATCAGACGCCAATTTGCCCCGCGAGGAATGGCTCGCCCGCGAGACAGGGGAAATTGGTGGCTGATTTTGGGGATGGACTAAGGTTGACCGCAACGGTCAGGGATGTTGGGCGGACCAAACAAAAAAGAATGATGCCTGGATCGGGGTGAGCGGGCCAACGGCCCGTTGAGCCTCGGTGCAGTCGATTGGAATTAGTCGCCCGCGCAACAAAGCGCGGGCTCGTTTCCATATTCGGGAAGATAATTTTTCAGACCGTCGGTAAGAATGAAACGGCAGGTTGGAACCTTTCATGCGGAACCACCTGAAGCCGACATTGAAACTTCTTCGATATCGAATATTTCGTTGCGCTGCCGCATGTCCGCTCAGAGCCCATTGCAGAAGTGTCAAAATTTCGCTGCATGCGCGCGCAGCAGAGATTTTTCCGAAGCGGCGAAAGATTTTATGCTGCCTGGCGGCGGAAACAGCAGCCGTTCATGCAACGCGCAGCAAATCTGAAACCATGAATTCGAAAATTGCGGAACAATCCCGCCTTTTGCTTTTGCCTCTTTCGCTGACGCAAAAAACCTTGGTAAATTCGGCGCAGAGCGCGCGGTGTTCTTGCAAATTTCCCCAAAACCGCCGTTCATGAGCTGAACGTCCACAGGATTTCAAGCCCGCCTCTCGCTGCGATCATTTTCAGCCCGCAACCAGTTCAAAAATGCCTCCGCACCCTGAGACATCGGCCGATCCGTGAAAATGACAAAGTAGCCCGCGTTTTCAACTCTGATGTCGGACAATCTGACAAGTGTTTCGTCGTCGAACTCAGGCGCGACCAGATCATCCCAGAGGGCGATCCCCTGACCATCCACCACCGCCTGCACGCGGCTGTTGGAGTCCGGGATCGTCAAGCTGGATCGGCTGGGGGCGTAAGGTAGCCCTGCTGCTGCGTGCCAGGCCCTCCACCCCGCATCACCGGAGCTGTCACCCAAAAGCGGAAGCTGCTTGACCGCTTCGGCCAATCCAAGTTGCGTTACCTGATCTGCGACTGCGCGGTTGGCGGTTGGCACGGCAGGCAGAGATAAAAGAAGCTCGCATTTATGACCCTCCCAGCCGCCAATTCCCCAGAGGACGGCCATGTCCACGTGTACGCTCTTCAGCATGCTTACGGAATTGATCGGTTCGATCCGCAGGCTGATACCGGGATTGGCCTCGAAGAAGCGGGTAAGCCTTGGAGATAGCCAGCGTGAAGAGAAGTAGGTCAGTGCGCCAACGGTCACGGCACCTGAGACAGTGCCACGCAGGTCTTCGATTTCACGGTCGATCTGGCTCAGGGCCGTTTGGGACACATGCCACAATCTGCGCCCTTCTTCTGTCATTTCCAGTTTTGCGTGCGCGCGCTCGAATAGTCGAAACCCAAGCTCGGCTTCGAGCTTGTTGATTTGGTAACTGATCGAGCCTTTCGATTGATGCACCTCGTCCGCCGCCTTGGTCATCGACAGAGTACGGGCAACGGCATCAAAGATCTTGAGGGCATCATAAGAACGAAAGCGCATGAATATTGTCTAATTTTTTCGAACGACTTGTGCAAATCATTAGATTTGCGCTGAGCGCAGTTGGTCCAATATCACCAACTCAATGCGTGGCACCCATCTGTCCTTGTCGAAGATCACCCGCAGGCGTCTAACAACTCTGAACGGTGAACAATATGACAACTGACCTTTCCCACTTCCGCTTCGTCGCCAAAGCTCTCCGCAATCAGGGCGCGCGCCCTCGCGAATTGGCCCGCACCATGCCGGCCCATCCGCTGAGCTACATGGAACTGCCCTATGATCCCGAATACACGCTCTACAACTCGCGCCTGACGCCGGAAAAGCTGGACACAGCCACGGATGACGAGATGTATTGGGCCGTGCGCACCAATGTCATTTTCCGACACACCGGCGAATTGCCAATCGAGATTAGCGGGCCGGATTCTGAGGCCCTGCTGAACAAGGTTTTCACCCGGAGTGTCAGCAAGGTGAAGCCGGGGCGCTGCTCCTATCAGTTTGCCTGTTACCACGATGGCGGCATGATCACCGATGGTGTACTGCTGCGGCTGTCACAGGACAGGTTCTGGATGGCGCAGGCCGACGGCGACCTCTTCAGCTGGTACAAGGCGCATGCCGAGGGTCTGGACGTGAAAATCCACGACCCGAATGTCTGGGTCAGCCAGATTCAAGGCCCACGGTCACTGGACTTGCTGGCTGCCGTGCTGGACGGCCCCATGCCCGATTCTTTCCGCTATTTCGACTGCGCCGAGGTTTCCATCGCGGGGCAGACCTGCTGGATCAGCCGCTCGGGCTTCACCAATGAATTAGGCTGGGAAGTTTACATGCTGCCCGACACTGACATCCCCGCCATCGGTGACAAGATCATGGAGGCAGGTGCTGCCTTCGGCATTCTGCTGACCGGAACGCCAGTGTTCCGGGCACGGCGGATCGAGGCCGGGTTGCTCAATGCCGGGTCGGATTTCGGGGCGGACACGACGCCGTTCGAGGCGGGTCTTGGCGGGTTTGTCGAATTTGATGATCGCGGTTTTGTTGGCCGCAAAGCGCTGGAGTCCGTAGAAAAATCCTGCCGCACCTGGGGCATGCGGGTTACCGGCGGCGTCGCTCAGCTTGGGCGCGTCATGACCATTGATGGCAAAGACGCAGGCCTGGTCTGCTCCTCGGGCTATTCGCCGTATCAGGGCTGCGGTGTCTGCATCGTGCGCATGGACGACCCTGCGCGGGGTCCCGGCACGCAGGTCGATGTGCTCTGTGCTGATGGGTCCACCCAGAGCGGTGAGCTCTGCACCCTGCCGATGTATGACGCCGACCGCCTGATCCCACGCGGCAAGCTGGTGGACATCCCGACCAAACCCATTGCTGCAGAATGACTTGGCAACTAGGCTGCGTTCGCAAGGAACCCTGCGAGTGCAGCCGCGGCCACTGACGCGCGTTCAACATGAAGGAAATGTCCGCATTCATGGAAGATTTGAAGCTGAGCCTTTGGAATAGCTTGCGCCATGGCATTGATTTCAGCGGTTTTCACCAAGCGATCTTCCTGCGATGCAAGGATCAATGTCGGGACTTGAAGCGCGGGCAACTTTGCGCTCAGGTCCAGTTTTGAACATGCAGTGAAATCGTTCAGCAGACCGTTTCCTCCGGCAGACATCATCCTTTGCTGTGTGGTCTTCACGAAGTGTTCTGGCGTTGATTTGTGCCAGCAAGAGCGGGCGATGGCGGCGACGGTATCTTCGGTTTGGTTCTGCAACCCCTTCAGCAATTCGGGTGTGACTGGCATGCGCGCCGCCCCGGCGATCAGGCAGAGTGAGGAAATCCGCGCGCACGATTGCAACGCGGCTGACAAGACAACGCCGACACCCATTGAGTGCCCCACTAGGCAGACGTTTTCTAAACCAAGCGCTTCAATGAACCTGATCACAACTGCACCGTAGCTGTCGATTTCACTCAGGCTTTGACCACCCGAGCCACCATGGCCCGGAAGATCAATCGCAATCACGGGATGCGCGTGCAGCGCTTGCCCCCCTTGACCGGGCAGAACAGCCGTCATTGAGGGAAGGCCAAAAGGGGCAGTCGCCTCGGCCACACTCCGCCAAGATTGCGGCCAGTCGAGTTTGGACCCTCCGGCACCGTGCACCAGAACAAGTGTGGGCCGCTCCGGCGTCACTGCAATTCCGTTGGTGCTAAAGCAGATTTTTTGCCCGCCGATGCTGACTTTTTGGTTGGCGTATGTCTCAAAGCGAAGGTGAGGCGTCATAACGATCACACCAGCTTGTGCATGGCTTCCAGATCTGTGGACCCGATCTCGTCTACAATTTTGCTGCGCAGTTTTCGCATCGCGCCCAGCCATTTGTCGTAGTTGGCAGACTTGAATTGGATGAATTGCGCGACATCCGCGTGCGGCAAAATCAGGAAGCTTTCCTGCGCAACACCCTCAACCACGGTTTGAGCAAGTGCTTCTGGCGTGATCACACCCGGCAGATCGCTTGATGCGCCTTTATCGGCATACCCCAGCATCGGGGTTGCCACATATTGCGGACAAATGACCGAAACCTTGATCCCGTCACCGCCATGGGTGATCGCGACGGATTCAGCGAACCCAATGGCCGCATGTTTGGTTGCAGAATAGGCCGCATCACCGATTTGGCTCAGCAACCCGGCAGCCGAAGACATCTGCAGCAGATAGCCGCTCCCGCGTTCTATCATGCCCGGCAGAACCGCGCGGGCGGCATAGACATGCGCCATCACATGAACGTCCCAGCAAAGGCCCCAGGTGTCATTGCTGGCCGAGGCTGAATGTGATGGCTCACCTAAACACACACCCGCGTTTGAGCAGAACATATCCACCGGGCCAAAGTGCTGCTCTGCCTGCTGAACCAACGCCTGCACATCGGCCTCCTTGGTGACGTCGCATGCCACAGCCAAACCATCAATCACGGCCGCGGTTGCACGAGCCGCACCTTCGTCCAGATCGGCGACAACAACCTTTGCACCCTCCTTGGCGAACCGAGTGGCTAAGGCCGCACCAATGCCGCGTGCACCGCCGGTGATAATGATCGTCTTATTCTTAAGATCCATGGGACTTTCCTATCGCAAATTTTTACAGAAGAGATGGCAGCCACAGCGCCATCGAGGGAAATGCAATCACAAGGCCAATCATCACGAACATGGCGAAAACGAACGGGATCGCCCCTTTGATTACGTCTTTGATTGGTCCGCTTTGGCGGATGGATTGCACAACATAGAGGTTCAGCCCAATGGGCGGTGTGATCAAAGCGGTTTCCAGCAGCAACATCAGCACCACACCGAACCAGATCGGATCGTACCCAAGGGCGACGATCACCGGCACGACAATGGGGGTCGTTGTGATCAACATGGACAGGCTCTCCATGAAACACCCCATCACCAGATAGATGGCGATAATGATCAACAACACCTGAAACGGGGACAGGCCCAGGCCTTCGATAAAGCTTTGGAATGCGGCCGCGAGGCCGATGACGGCAAGCACGAAGTTCAAGAAGGCCGCTGCCAGAATGATCAGCATGATCATCGCTGTTGTCCGCATGGTGCCTTCGAATGATTTCAGAAGCATATCCCGTGTCAGCTTGCCGTTTTTCCACGACAGCAAGAGTGCCGCAAGAACGCCCAGAGAGGCACTTTCCGTCGGCGTTGCCCAACCCGCATAAATGGAGCCGATGACCACAATGAAAATGAACAAAGGTTGCAACAGATTTGGCAGGCTCGCGAAACGCTCAGACCACGAGATATGGATCTTTTCGCCGCCCCAGCCTTTGTTGGCGAGGCAGAGAAGGACGATGGTAAGACTGTAGAGCCCCGCCAAGACCAGCCCCGGTAGGATACCCGCAAGGTAAAGCTTGGGCACGGATGTATTGGTCAAAAGCCCGTAGATGATCAGGCCAACGGAAGGCGGTATCAGAATGCCAAGTGTCCCACCGGCGGCAAGCGAGCCAAGAAACAGCGGCGTGTGATAGCCGCGCTTGTCGATCTGCGGCACCGCAACCGTCCCGACGGTGGCCGCCGTGGCAACGGAAGACCCAGAGGTCGCCGCAAAGATAGCGCTGGAACCGATATTGGAATGCATGAGCCCGCCCGGCAGCCATGACAGCCATTTTGCCATCGCATCATACATCTTTTCAGCGATGTCCGAGCGCAGCATGATCTCGCCCAGCATGACAAACATGGGCACCGCAACGAGCAGAAATTCGATCGAGTTTTCCCACATCATGTCACCAATGGCGCGACGCAAAGGCATGATGGAAAAGCTCTCGTCCAGCACCACGCCCAACAGGCCAAGTGCGGCCGCAACCGGAATTGCAAGAAAGATGAACAGAAGTAGAAGTGAGAAAGTGACGATAAGGATCATGATTTGCCCTCCGTCTCGACCAGCTCCGCTTTGATTTCGGCCTCAACGCCTTCGGAACCGATAAGCTCAGAGACTGCATCCCAGTTGCGGCGCAGGACATTGCCTGTAACACGAAGCGCAACCAAAACCCACATCGCCAATGCAAGTCCGATCCCGCTGATCCAGACAATCTGAGGAATAGATAGCGGTGTGCGTAGGGGCGTGACCGAGATACGGCCGGTTTCAACCGTCCCTTTGACCAATTCAAACCCGTACCAGCCAATAAGGGCGAACAGCGCGCCAAGTGCGAGAAAGCTGAGAATGTCCAATGCAATACGCAAAGGGCGCGGCATCAAATTATAGACAACGTCGATCCGCACATTTCCTTTCTTTCTGATCACGGCGGCGTAGGACCAGGCCGTTGCTGCCGCGAAGACATAGCCTGAAATTTCATCCGCGCCCCCAAGCGACGCGTTAAAAAGCTTACGCATGATGACTTCCAACCCCACCATGAAAGCTGTCATCAAAAGGGCCGCCCCTGCGACCCAAACGGCAATTTCTGAGACACGGTCAAGCGCGCCTTGTGTTCGGATCAACATGGTAAACCCCCTGCAAAGTTGGATGGCGGCACCAGCATGCCAGTGCCGCCAAGCGCGTTACTGAATCGATAGACCGTTGGCAGCACCAATCGTGGCGTTCCACGGGCCTGCGCAGTCCGCGTCGCCGCAGCGGTCTAGCCAGCCTGGGAAGACATGGCTTTGCAGGATGCTATTCGCCTGCGCGCTATCGGCCTCTGTCATCGGGATAAGGCTCATGCCGACGGCATCACCTTTGGAACAACCCGCGTCATCACCCGTCAGACAGGCCAACCCCTCGTTTTCTTCGGTGACATAGTTCGTCCAGGTCGTGTCTTCCCAATTGCTGATCTGCTCGGCCAGTGCGGCGCGAGATGCGTCATCAATGCTCTGCCATTTGGAAAGGTTCGCGTAGAGCCCCGCCATGCCCATGTTAATCGGCAGTTCGCCAACATAGTTGATCACCTCGTGCCAGCTAGCGTCATAGGCTGGGATCGCACCAGTGACCGCGCAATCGACGACGCCGTTCTGAATGGCAGGAACAACTTCACCGAATGCAATCGTCACGTTCGTCGCCCCTGCGCCGGACAAGAAGTCTGCGTGGGTGGCGCTTGAAGTTCTGATCTTACGGCCTTCAAGTCCGGCCAAGCCATCGAACTCGTCCTTGCAGAACACGAACTGGCGACCAAAGGGGTAATGCGCCAGCATGATCAGGTTCTGCTCCGCCAGACGTGCATTGATCACTTCGCGGTATGCATCGGCGTTCGCGCGTGCGCTGGCCATATCGGTTGCGACTCCAGCAAGATCGATGCCTTCCATCTCGGGCGTCGATCCGGTGACATAGGCAACAACCATGTTGCCCATATCGAACACACCGTTTTGTAGCAAGTTGAGCGTCTCGTACCCTTTCAAGCCCATGACAGAGATGGAGACGATTTCACCGCTCATCTGCCCATCGGTATTTGCCGACAATGTTTCGGTCCAGAACGGTGCTTCGTAGTTTCTATATTGGCTCAGGCTGCTCCATGTGCCAATCACCTTGAACTGGTGCGGCTGGATTTCGTCTGCCGCCGCCGTTCCAGCGGCGACAGCAAGACTTAGCCCTGCGATGGTGGCGAGTGATTTCAACATAAGTTTCCTCCCTTGGATGTGTTGAATATGTGCCGCTCAGATCATTCGGAGCGATCATTTATTGGAGTGTTCGTGGTCCAATCAAAACTGCCTGTGTCGCGCTCTGTGACCGCCTGTTTCCAGCCAACGGTTTCGACGCGCGTCTTGAAATTCATGCCCTCAGGCGAATGGCGGGTGATCCCGTCAAAGACGGTGGCCAATCTTTGGGTCTGGTTGATCTTTTCTTCCACAGCCGCGTTGATCACCATCTTCTGCATCGCCAGCTGGTTGATCGGAACGCTCGCCATTCGTTGCGCCAGCGCCTCGACCTCGGCATCCAATTGCGCATCTGGCACGGATTTCAGCACCAGCCCCATCTCGGCTGCCTCAATCCCGGTGATCTTGTCGCCCGTAAACATCATGCGCTTGGCTTTTTCCGGCCCCAACCGATGCACCCACATCGCCGTCGTCGGGCAGCCCCAAACACGGGTGGGCATGTAGCCGATCTGCGCTGTGTCGCCCATGATCGTCAGGTCCGCGCAAAGGGCTATGTCCGACCCACCTGCCACAGCGAACCCGTGCACCTTGCAGATCACTGGCTTCATAGCGCGAAAGAGCGACATGAAACTTTGCGTATTGGCCCACATAAACTGGAAATCCTGCATCGGATCCCAAGGCATCTCCTGCACAACCTGATTTGTGCCCTTGCCTTCGGCGTAATGCGCCAGGTCATAGCCCGAACAGAAAGCCTTGCCCGCACCCGACAAGACCATCACATGCACGTCCCTGTCGGCATCCGCTTGCGCGACCGCCGCAGCCAACGCGCAGGGCAAGTCATCGTCGATGGCATTCATCACCTCGGGACGGTTCAGGGTGATCCGACCAATGCGGCCGTCTTTCTCGTAAAGAACTTTTGGCAAGGTGCGTTGCTCCAGTTGTGACTCTCGGTTCGCTGACCGGTTATGGGAGCATGGTTGGCAAACCTGATATTTTCCATTATTAGTTTTCTATGTTTTGATAACTTTGGAATATCAATAATGCTACCAACACTTCGCCAACTCCTCGTCTTCAAAACCGTAGTTGAGCAAGGCAGTTTTCGAAAAAGCGCTGACGTCCTGAACACATCCCAGCCAGCGCTGTCGAACTCTGTTAAGGCGCTGGAGGATGTTCTGGGAACGTCGGTGTTCTTCCGAACAACACGATCTGTGGAACTGACTGCGGCTGGCACCGCGCTTTATGCGCGCATCGATCAGATTTTTGAGATGGTTGAGACTGCCACATTGGAAGCCCGCGATGCGGCAGACGGCAAAGGCGGCAGGCTACGACTAAATTACGTGGATTTTGCGATCCTGGGTGGATTGCCCGATGTGCTGGAAAATTTTCGGTCGAAAAACCCGAAGATACAGATTGACATAGGTTTCGCCCGCACGCTTGAACAGATTGAAAAAATGCAGAAAGACCAGATAGATATCGGGTTTATTTTTGACATGGACACGCCTATTCCGCCGGATTTCCGGCGATTGGTTTTCAGTGTTGAAGGACTTGCCGCTGTTGTGCCCAGAGCGCATCGGTTGGCCAAGAGGGCCACGCTGGAGCTGGAAGAGCTCAAAGGCGAACCCATCATTGCGGGCGACGCCAGATGGGAGCGGTATACGGATATGGTCAACGAGCATTGTATTGCCCGTGGCTTCTCGCTCGAGATTTCTCAGCGGGCTTACTTGCGCGACGAGATGCTGTCCCTCGTTCTGGGCGGCATGGGGGTTCTAATCTATCCCAATTGCATCATGAACGCCGCGCGCTTTGGTTTGCGGGCTATTCCGATCAGCGATGTTGGCGATGTTATCACGACCTCACTGATTTGGCGCAGCGACAGCGCGAACCCAATTGTAGCCCCGTTTGTCGACGCTGTGCGCAAGTCGTTAGCCAACGCCGTTGATACAAAGTAATTATCAATACATAGATTTTTGATATTTGAGAATTCGCGGCACGTTGCCTCTGATATTTTATGAGAACAATGAATAATCAGAGCCACAAATGTACAACTTACACCTCGAAAAAGCGTATTTCCCAGCTCAGTCAGACATGGATGCAATCGATGTGCCTATTGGCGAAGGCCTAAGGGAGGTCACAGCAAGCAACATCTACAGGCCGGCACTGACTGAGATCCGTCAAGATGGGTCTCGGGGACGCTCCTGGACATACGGCGCGCTTTGGGATGATTGCGAACGACTAGCGCTTGCTTTGAGTTCGCGTTTTACCAAGGGCGAAAAGATTGTGGTCTGGTCTCCAAACAGCCCTGAATGGGTTTTGATGGAATATGCCTGTGCGCTTGCCGGTCTGGTGCTTGTAACGGCCAATCCATCGCTGCAAGCCAAAGAACTTCGGTATGTACTCGAGCAGTCTGGCGCTGTTGGCCTGTTCCATGTTCAGGAATTCAGGGGCAACCCTATGGCACAGATCGCCAAGCTTGCCAGCGACGGCAATACGACCCTGCGGGAAGTAACTGATCTTGATGATCACGACGTTTTGTTCGCACGAGGCTCAAACGAGGCACGTCTTCCTGAGGTTTCGACCTCAGATCCGGCACAAATTCAATACACGTCAGGAACGACCGGGTTTCCAAAAGCAGCACTTTTGTCCCATGGGGGGCTTTTGAACAACGCGCGCTTTTATGCAGATCGCTGCGGCGTCACGGAACACAGCATCTGGATCAACATCATGCAGATGTTTCACACATCCGGCTGTGGGATGGTTACACTGGGAGCGATGCAGGCAGGGGCGCATGTGGTGCTTGTCAGCTTGTTTGACGCGCCGCGCATCGTCGATCTGCTTGAAAGCGAAAAGGCCGATGTCGTCTTAGGCGTTCCGACAATGGTGGTCGCCCTACTTGAGGAACAGGAAGCCAACCCGCGTGATACAACTGCGTTGCGCGTGATCAGCTGTGGCGGCGCAAATGTTGCCGCGGATTTGGTTCGACGGGTGAAAAAAGCGTTTGGATGCGGATTTTCGACCCTCTATGGCCAAACGGAACACTGCCCAGTCATCACCCAGCACCACTTGGACGACAGCATTGAAGATATCTGCAAGACGATTGGCCAGCCGATCCCGCGAACAGACGTGTCCATCCGACGTTTGAGCGACAATTCCTGCGCTGAGCTGAACGAGCCAGGTGAAATCTGCGCTCGCGGTCCGTGCACTATGCTTGAATATCACGAGAACCCGAAAGCCACGCAGGCGACGATTGACGCAGATGGTTGGCTTCATACTGGTGATTTGGGCACAATGGACGATCGAGGCTATCTCAAGATCACCGGTCGGGTCAAAGAGATGATTATTCGTGGCGGAGAGAACCACTTCCCTGCGGAAATCGAGAATGCGATGCTAACGCATCCAGAGATTCAAGAAGTCGCTGTGGTCGGTATCGCCGACGAGAAGTGGGGCGAGTTAATTGCGTGTTTCCTCCGGCCATCGGGCGATGCAACTTTGAGCGCGGCGGAACTGAAATCTCATTGCCGATCCGAATTGTCTCCACAAAAAACGCCAAATCTTTGGATTGAGGTCAAAAGCTTTCCGATGACCGGGTCCGGCAAGATCCAGAAATTCGCCTTGCGCGATTTGTTCGAACGCGGTGAACTCACACCTTTAACGGCATAGGTGATCCAATGACGAAATCCGAACGGGATCTGCTCACAAGCACGCATTGGGGCACCTACCGGGTGGATGTTGAGAATGGTCGTGTCACCAACCTTCGTGGGTTTGAGCATGACCCAGATCCCTCGCCAATTGGGCCGGGGATAGTGGATGTGCTTGACGGCCCAACACGGATCACGGCCCCGATGGTGCGCAAGAGCTGGCTGGAAGGTGGCCCGGGCACGGCGGGTGACAAACGCGGGTCGGACGCATTCGTGGAGGTTACCTGGGAGGAAGCCAACCGGCTGGTCGCTGCAGAGCTTACCCGCGTGCGCACCACCCATGGAAACCGCGCGATTTATGCCGGGTCTTACGGCTGGGCAAGTGCTGGGCGGTTTCACCATGCGCAAAGCCAGCTCAAGCGGTTTCTGAACTGTATCGGTGGATATACCGGTTCCAAAAACACGTATTCCTTTGCTGCGGCAGAGGTGCTCGTACCTCATGTCCTCGGCACCTTCCGCGGGCATTTGGATACAACCACAAGCTGGGAAAGCATTGCATCAGATTGTGACCTGTTCGTCGCCTTCGGCGGTGTGCCTTTGAAGAATGGGCAAATCAGTCAGGGGGGCACTGGCGCGCACGTACAGAAAGGCGGATTGCTCGCCGCACAAGAGGCAGGCGTCAAGTTCGTCAATATCTCTCCTCTAGGGGCGGACCTGCTGGATCAGGTCAACGCAGATTGGCTGGCGATACGTCCCAATACGGACGTGGCGCTGATGCTGTCGCTGGCCCATGTGTTGCTGGGCGAAGACCTGCACGATCAAGCGTTCCTTGACCGCTACACCGTCGGTTTTGCGCGTTTTGCTGACTATCTGTTGGGCAAAACGGATGGCATTCCCAAATCACCTGAATGGGCCGCAGATATCTGCGAACTACCTGCCGACACCATCCGTGATTTGGCCCGTCGCATGGCGCGCAGCCGGTCAATGATCTCAACCGCTTGGGCTTTGACACGTCAGGATCACGGCGAACAACCGTTTTGGGCGGCCATCGCACTTGCGGCGATGCTGGGGCAGATCGGCCTGCCGGGGACGGGCCTTGGGTTCGGCTATTCGGCGATGAACAACACCGGATTGAACCGCACGCCAATCAACTATGCGTCCTTTCCGCAAGGCCATAATCCTGTGCCGGATTTCATCCCCGTGGCGCGCGTGACAGACATGCTGGAGACCCCGGGCGGGAAATTCGACTATGACGGCGCGTCTTACGAGTATCCCGACATCCGGCTCGTCTGGTGGGCCGGTGGCAACCCGTTCCATCACCATCAGGATCTGAACCGCATGCGGCGGGCCTGGGCCAAGCCCGAGACCATCATCGCCAATGAATGGTGCTGGAACGCACTGGCCCAACATGCCGATATAGTGCTGCCCTGCACCACGCCGCTGGAGCGCAGCGACATCGCACTGACGCCCAAAGACCCCTATCAAGTGGTGATGGACCGCGCCATCGAACCCGTGGGACAGGCGCGTGATGATCACGAAATCCTACGTGGCATTGCCGCTGAAATGGGGGTAGAAGAAGCGTTTACCGAAGGGCGCAGCCCGCAGGATTGGCAACGCTGGATCTGGGAGGTTTCGCGCCAACAGGCCGCAGGACAAAGTGTTGAGTTGCCCGATTGGGAGAGCTTGCAGCGCGACGGCTGGGTCAAGGTACCGGTGCCGGACAAGCCCACTGTCATGCTGCACGCTTTTCGCACCGACCCAGAGGCCAACCCGCTCGCCACACCGTCGGGCAGGATCGAAATCTTTTCGCAGACCATCGCAGACTTCGGCTATGACGATTGTCCCGGCCACCCCGCGTGGATGGAACCGACCGAATGGCTAGGCGCTGCTGCCCCGGATGACCTGCACATGATATCCAACCAGCCCCGCAACAAGCTGCACAGCCAGTTAGATCACGGCGCGGTCAGCCAGGCTGACCGGCCAAAGGGCGTTGAACCGATGACGATGCACCCGAGAGACGCTGCGGTGCGCGGGCTGATCGAAGGTCAGATTGTCAAAATTCACAACACCCGCGGCGCATGCCTTGCTGAACTGCGGATCAGCGACATGATCCGACCCGGCGTTATCCAGATTGCGACCGGCGCATGGCTCTATTCTGACGGCGGCCTCTGCCGCCGTGGCAACCCGAACGTGCTGACCCGTGACAAAGGCACATCAAGACTGGCCCAGGGTCCCGTGGCGCATTCTTGCCTTGTCAAAGTAGAGACTATTGCAGGCAAAGTGCCTCAACAAAAAAGGTGAACTGAACGCTGAACAGCAAAACAAGACTTCAAAATTCGCGTGGGATGACCATAGTACTTGTCCGGCTGGGCGGACCTATTTGCATTGGCTGACGCGCGCCACAAGCAAAAAAGCTTTCCAAGTCCACTCGGACACGCGTCTCTCTTGTCCGGACATCATGCGACGAAGTGCAGTTTGAATGGTGACGCCGAGACCGGCTGGGGACGACCGCTTCGACGATTTGAATTGCGACGCGGCATGAACGCCGCTGCATGTGTTGGCTAATGCTGCGTGGGCAACCGCTGCACCAGCAAAGGCAACTTTTGTCCCGCTTAGCACCAGTTCCCCCAACTGCCGGTTCTGCACTTGCAGCGAAAGTCCGGTCCGAGGAGTTGCACTGAAGCGACATCGGATGCTTGTGGAAGTCCAATTGGCAGCGATCCACACCTAACTTCGGGGTTACCCGGGGCGGACTACCCGCCCCGGCACCGCAGTCATTCCGTGACTGGATCGTCATCGCGGCGCGGGAAGGCGACCATTTCGACATCGGGGAACATGCTGTGTTTGACGTTGATCGACGTGATGTTGCCGCTGTCGTCAGTGTTGACGAAGAGCACGCCGCAGCGATCCCAGAAGTTCTTGCCGTCTTTTTCGCCGGATTTGACGTTCAGTTTCAGAGTTTGAGTAGCCATTTTTTGATCCTCACTTTGAGTGTTTCGATGAACATGGCCAAAGCTGGCACCAAGGGGCTGTCAGCGAGAAACTTGCCTCGCGAGGAATGCGCTGGCGCAGGGGAATTTTCTTGTTGAAGCGGGGCTTGCACCGCGTCTGCTACGGCTGCCCGCTTATGTTCAGCAATCAGAAACACGGCGTTGAGGGTCTGAGTTTGGCCATCAATCTGTGGGCTGGTCCGTCAAAGCTGGCCCGGAACGCTGCAACTCCTGTACTGGGCCTGCAGATTGCGCGCAGTAAATATGATCTACCGATCATAAAGCGGAAATATGATCTGCGGATCATACGGGACGAAAGGCAGCTGCGCGACGTCGCGCGCCAGCAACAATGGCTTCGGCCAATGGCTGCGGGAACCCATCCGGCAAGTCTGTAAGTGTCTTGTCCATGGCGGGTTCAAGCTCTGCCGCGATGTCCGACAAGACCTGTTCCGCCAGCGCCATACCAAAACCTGCCGCCTTCGCAGCCTGCAGGAAATGGCGCGGCACCACCTCATTGATGCGGTAGTGCCCGTCGACTGCCATCGCGAGGCGCATCCGGTTCTGGCGGATTTGACCGTCATCCACAGCTTTTTGTGCGCTCAGCACGTCATAAAGCGGGGTCATAAGGAAACCACCAGGGCGCAATGCGATGCTGAAATTCTTCGCATGCCCATCCGTCGCTCCCAGGAGCCAAAACAGCACCTGCGCGCGGAAGAAGGCGCGCTGATCGGCCTCGGGATCATCACTACCGGTCAGCAACCCGATCCCTTCGGTAATCCCTGGCCCACCATCCATTTGGTATTTCTGACTGGGCGGGACTGTGAGCGCTTGGCAAAAGTCTTCCTGCGGGAGGCGGATCAAGCGGCCATCTTTGGTCCAGCGCCGGTCAAACCGCGTCACAACAAGGCTCCGCACATCTTCAAAATCGGCAATCTCGACCTCCGCCACATCCATGCCCATGGCACGGCAAAAGCTCATGCAGAAAAATTCGTTCTCGACGCTGTCGGACAAGTCGATCCCTGCGGGCAGGACGCCAAGCTGCGTCTTGAGAATATGTGTCGTGGGGGTGAGACCCGATGGACGGATCCACGCGCCTTCGTGGCGCAGCAGCGCTGTTTTCTCCTGCGCCCCGGCGATTGAAATGCGAAAGTCGTCTTCCTCGTCCAAGCCTAGCGGAGCGCTCGCGAGGTTGCGCAGCATATCGGCAATCTGCGCCTCAGACACGGGCTCTCCCTCGAGTGTGCCATCCTCTGGGACCTCACCAGAGACGAACTGCAAGGCCCCCACGCAATCGCGCCCGATTTTCTCCAGCATGTGCCAGGCGTCCGTACCGCCTGCACGCACCCGTGCAGCGACGCGCTCACGTATCGCCTGATTGTCCGGCAGCAGATTTTCCAGGTAGGCAATGACAGGACCACCTTGGTGCGCCTCTTCACGCAAAGGCAGCGAAAGCGAGATGGGCATGGCGTGTTGCCACGACAGCCAGTCCGGATCATAGGTGAAGTTGATTGCGCCCGAGCCTGCGAGACGCAAAGCCCCCACCAGCCTTCCATTCAGAAGGACCTGCATCGTGCCGCTACGCCCGCGTTTGGCCATCAGAAGATATCCTCAATCTCAAGCGAACCACCGCGCTCCACCAATCGGAACTCAAGCCCGAGTGCTGCCATGACAGCGAGCACCGTGGCGAGCTTGGTTCCCGCGTCGCCATTCTCCAGCGACGAGATTGTCGCGACACGCAAATTTGTGCGCGCACTGATATCGCTTTGGGTCCAGCCGCGCGCTTTGCGCGTCCGGCGGAGTGCCTCGCCGATCTGCTCGGCCGTTCGTGCTGTGAGGTCCATGATGCGGCTCCTTTTACGGCAGAGCGTAAATCAAAACAAATTACGCTGCAACGTAAATATTCAATTTTTACGCCATAGCGTAACAATCGAGCCGCACTCATGCCTGCAGCCCCGCAGCTCGAACCTGCTCAGGCGTCACCAGCTTCGATGCAATTAAGTCCTCGACCTGCCGGTTGGTGATGTGACGACACAGGG
This sequence comes from Tateyamaria sp., assembly GCF_039940735.1. Lineage (GTDB taxonomy): Bacteria > Pseudomonadota > Alphaproteobacteria > Rhodobacterales > Rhodobacteraceae > Tateyamaria. The sequence goes on along the minus strand of NZ_JBDVGB010000050.1, from coordinate 10,220 downwards.
GATGGCGCTCGTGGATCCACTCGGTGAGGCTGGCACGACCTTTGGCTTCGGCCTCTCGTGCCTTCTCGCGGTCCGCCTGTATCTGGGCAAGGCCCTTCTCCCATCGGCGCATCTTGAACCAGTTGTCTGAGAAACAAACCTTGCTGCGCGTGTAGCCGTCACTTTCCTTCGCATAGGCCTTGACCGACTGCAGCAGACCATCGGGCTTTACCCCGGCTTTCACGGCGGCTGCGATCAAGCGCAGACTGGTTCGCCGGTCTCGGACCCTGTCCTCGGGATAGGCCGCCAGGATCTTCTCAGATTCAAGATCTTCAACCTCCTCCGCCGCCTCGCGCCTGCGCGTAGGTGGTTTATGGATGGTTTTAGGATGGTTTGGGGTCCACCGTGAACCCCGTACCCCGTTCACCGTGGACCCCGTACCGGGTTCAGACTGGACGGGGTTCACGGTGACCCCCGTCTCAATGTCGGGCTCAGCCGTGGGTTCGAGCGCGGCCACGCGCTCCAGAACGATGCGGTAGATGACGGTGTAGCCGTTCTTGCATTGCCGCCGCCCTGTCTCAATCAGAATGCCTTCGCGCAGGAAGTCGATGATGGTGCGCTTCACCGTGCTCTCGCTGAGCTCTGTGTGGCGCTGGATCGTCCCCTTGGAACACCAGATGCCCGAGCCGTCATCGCTCGCCTTATCCGCCAGGAACATGATGATCTGCTTGCGCGCGGCGCTGCCAAAGCGGCGCTCGGCGCATTCGTTTGCGATACGCCAGCTCATTGGACCACCTCATCAGTCAGAGGCCGCGAAAAAGCCGCCTGAGCGTTTGCGGTGCGGCACTGGCTCATGCTAATGTGCTGCGAAAGCTGACAGGCTTTTTCAATTTGGCCCCGGTTCACAGTTGCCGCTGTGACGGGGCCTTTTTCGTTTTGAACCGGCGAATTGGGCTTTGAAACTTTCGCTTTTTGTTCACTTTTTGTCAGGGGGTGTTTTGCACCCCTAAGCCGTTGTTTTCGCTTGCGCTCTTTCTGGATTGCAAATCCGTGTACACCGGTTCGATTCCTGTACTCGCCTCCAACTATAGTTAAATTACAACAACTTATTGAGTAAAGCGCGATCAGGACCCCCTATGGGAATCTGAACGCAAATCGTTTTCAGCGGTAATTTTCCGATGAAATTGTGGTGAAAGCCTAGCAACATGGGCGGAAAGCAGACCTTCGCTACAGTTGGAAATTTCTGTGTGAAATACGTAAGAGCGGAAATTGCGCCTCCAATTCGGCAACAGTCCAGGCGCGCTGGCGTTTTTAAGAGGTAAGTCATGTCGAGTTGCCTGAGGATCTTTCACCTAGTCCGATAATAGAACCTAGGCTGAAGGCAGCACAAAAGAGCAGATCAAATTGCACCGCTCAGCGGTCAACGAGCGGGCATTCAAATCGGTGTTGATCCAAGACACGTTCACTCTTCGGCAAAGTTGGTTGCCAATTTTGATCGAGAGCGAGCACAAGTGTAGCTTTTGCGCCTCCAGAGGGACGGTTAGATAGGTCTAGCCACCCACCTGATTGTGATGCAAATTCGGCGACCATCGCAAGGCCAAGGCCTGTCCCCTTACCCGGTTCTTTGGTTGTAAAGAAGGGAGTAGCGATCTTTCCAATAATATTTTCCGGAATTCCATGCCCGGTATCGAGCACTTTGAAAATGACATAGTACTGATCACCGTTCAGCCCGGAAAATGAGCCCTTCGAAACGTCTTTTTTCTGGGAGATGTTGACACATATGGTCAATTTTCCTGACTGGGTCATTGCATCACCAGCGTTGACAGCGAGATTGAGCAGTGCCGACATCAAAGCGTTCTTCTCAACTTGGACTTCTGGTAGATTGTCGTCTATCAGCATCTCAATATCAATTGACGATGGGAGCAACCGAACAAGCATTTGGTTGAGTTCAGCCAATATTGGCTGAATTTTCTCTGCACGTAAGTTAGCGCTAGGAGTCCGTCCGAATGCAAGAAGGCTTTTTGTCAATTTTGCTCCTCTTGCAGTAGCCATTTTGGCTTCCTGGATCAGCTCAGCTGGCGGATAGGTATTCTGCGGATCGCTCAAAAGCTCCAAGTTCCCAGAAACAACGTTTAGTAAGTTATTGAAATCATGAGCTATCCCACCGCTCAGATTGCCGATGGCCTCCATCTTTTGCGCTTGGAATAGATAGCGCTGAGCCAGAAGCCTTTTTTGATTTGCGATGTAGGCTTCTCGCACAGCGACAAGCATGTAGAGAAAAATGCTGATCGCAATCACAGTCGAGATCAGTGAATTCCCAGTGCAGTGAATTTCCAAGACAAAACACAAAGCAATTGCAAAAATGGCAAGTGTATTTGGAATGAGGTAACACAGCATGACTTCCCATAATATGGAACGAACAAGCAGAGTGTTTAGCGTCGCTCCTACAATCATGGCCAACGCTGCGAACTGATAAATGTCTTCATTTTGGTACCATAGAAATATCGGTAAAGACGAAAACGCGCACCCAATGAGTAGGTTGAGCCCCAAGATTCCGAAATAGACAGCCCGAGAGTTGAAGCCTCGAGAGATATGAAGGGCATACTTCTCGAGAAAAACTAGAGTATAGTGCACGCAAAACCAGATAACGAGAATATCCATTCCGAGCTGGAACCACCCTGCGATGGTACAAGCCGCAACCAGAGTGAACTGCATCACAAACTCGATGCTCAACAATCGCTCTGATTGCCTCAAAATTTGGTGTTTATCTCGGTATTTACGTGCGGTCATTACAATCCACCTCACTACATTGTGATTGATATGACATTATATTGATGTCATGAGCAATCAATCACGCACTGAAAGAAAACCCATGAGAGAAACAGATGTGTTGTCCTTGGATGGCAAGACCCTCAGGCTTTTCTTGGCCGTTTTCGACCTAGAATCTGTGACAAGGGCTGCTGAACATTTGGGCATCAGTCAATCTGCGGTAAGCCACAGCTTAGACAAATTGCGACGTTGTTTGAACGATCCACTGTTCACCAAAAGCGGGCGCGGCATCATTCCTACTTACCTGGCAACCCAAATCGCACCTCGGGCGAGATCAGTTGTCGCCGGGCTCGAAGGGCTGGCCATTGAAAGCCAATATGACCCGCGGCTAGACCCTTCGCCTATCACCATTGCATCAAACTTAACTGAGTTACTTCCTGTTCTTAACCGTTTGAGGCAAGCAGTCTGGCGAACCTCACCGGATTCGAGGATTAGATTCATTGATCTTGGATCACGTGAACACATTTTGCCGTACCTCTCCCAAGGAACGGTTGATTTGATCTTCTCAGTGCGTGTAGAAAAAGTGCCGCCTGGAATTTGTGCGCAACCTTTTGCAGAAGATCGACACGTTTGCTTTTTCGACAAAACGTTGGGAACGGGGCCGAAAACGGTCGCACAGTACAACGAGGCAAAACATGCTACTTTAGATTTCGGCGGACAAGGCAAAAGCATCGTCGAGATGGCGGCGAATAGTATGGGTATTGCCCGCGACATCCGATTATCGGCGTCAAATTCCTTTGTGTTGGCACGGATGATGGCCGACACAAACTTAGTCGCGACGCTTCCGAAGAAGCTTGTTAATACAGCATTTTCTGAATTCAGTTACTTGGAACCTCCATTCACGATACCAATTATTCAGACGACAATGCTATGGCATCAAAGAAACACTGATTCTGGTAAGCGAAAATGGTTATCGGATTTGGCCGACAAGGTAGTTGAGGGAAGTTTTGAGCCGGGAGATTAAAGGCGGACGTGCTAGCAGCCATCATCAAGGTCACGAAAAACGCGGGTTTGTTGAAGGCCTTAATCTCCAAAAGCAATGTGCCGCGCAAGACCAAATGGGCCAGTGTAAATGCTGCCGCCGCGACCCCGCGCCAAAAGATGATCCCCCAAGCTTCGGTTGAAACGTCATTGTTAAAAACACTAGTGGAACTAAAGACAAACGCTGAGACCACAACGAGGATAATTCCGGCTTTTCTTTAGTTGGCATCGATCATTGTTACGTGATGCGCTTTTCATTGTTTGTGAATGGATGACGGATCTCTACTGACATCCGTGTGGCGGTAGTGTTTTGTGTTAGGGAAAAGAAGTGAGCGCACATGGGATCAAAACGACACGATTTTTCGAAATCCTTAAGTTGTTGCGCGGGGCTAAGAAACCACTTTTCGCGCGTGATCTGGCGGCGATACACGAAGTATCGATCAGAACGATCTATCGCGACACTGCCAGCTTGCAGGCCATGCAAACTTCAATATTGGGGGAACCCGGTGTCGGTTAGGGCCGAAGCTGATGTCGTCACCGCTGATGTCGTTAATTGAGGAACCAGATGCTTGGATGATAAACACATCTTCTCCGGTGACCTCGACGCGTTCAAGGCTGCCAGGGCTCGGAACCTCGTAGGATCGATACTCCCAACCGTCCAAAAGAGACCAAGGATCAGCGTCGCTTTGTCCGATTTCAAACGGGAAGAAACCGTACGGGATTTGCTTGCTGACCAGCACGAAATACCTAGTGCGATGCGAGTTCATGGTGATCTCCAGTTCCAGTTCACCTAACCGCTTCATGCGGGCAGATCTCTGGAACGCGGAGATTGAGCGTTCAATGAGCCGAAGAAGTCCGGTCACTTCAATTCCTTGCGGAAAGTTTGACCAGTTAGTCGCTTGTGATATTTCATAACAAAATCAGTGTTGTGTAAAGGATACCGATAGCACTTCGACATGTGACCTGTTTGTCAGGAGTTCCTGGTCGACCATAAGCTTAGAATCGAATCAGGTCAGATTTGGCCAACGTTATTACGGGCGTCACATTCAAAGACGGAATTGAAACCACTAAATCCGACCAGATCGCCGCCTGACCCAAAACCCTCAAACACCAGATTTGACAGTAACTCAGCGCGGTGTGGTCTTTGACAGTATACATCTTCTTTGTGTTCAGCAAACCTCAAACCAGCTTCGAAGAGTATGGGACAATTAAAACGGCAGCGTCCTCCACCACTTCGCCTGAAAGGATGCTCACGAGTTCGGCAGTTTCCCCACGACCAAACCTCAAGCCAATATCTAGGGTTTCCGAATTGCTCAACTTAACGATGAGTGTGTCCTTGAAGTAAACAGAAATTTGTTCATTCTCTTCAACAGTATTAAACTGTGATAGAAGAAAATCTTCTCCCTCCGAAAAAAGCACCGTATTTTCAAGTGTAACGGTCAACCGGTCTTCAACTGGATCAAAATCTGTAAGGACAGCACCGGCGCCAAACACGTTTACGACATCGGATCCTTGACCAGTCGAAACGACATCTCCGGACGAAGCATAGATTAAGTCATCGCCACGTCCTCCGTAAATCACATCGGTAGAACCGTCAGTAAGCTCATCATAGGTCGTATCGGAGCTACTCTCAAAGTACGTTGAGTAGGACCCAAAGATAGTATCATTTCCATCGCCGCCATCGAGCGTGGAAGACTCAATCCCAGATAACAGGAAATCGTGACCAGCTCCGGCGAAAATATCATCTCCTTGGCCACTCGAAAGAAAGATGCCGTCGCTGTCTCCTCCAATAACCTGTGCCCCTCCTGTGGACAGGGAAACAAATATGTCTTCGGCGCCACCTGTTTCCCCGCCAAAAACCGTATCTCCTTCTCCAGAGTAAACAATAACATTTGCATGATTCGACAAATTGATAAGTTCAGATGCACTGCCATCTGAAATATTCAATGGTTCGGTTGAGTCTGTTATCGAACTGATTTGGCTTACATCTAAGCTGGGAACTTCTTCAGAAACCCATTCAGCGGAATCAATAGAAAGTATCGCCACTTCAGGTGGAAGGTGTTCCGCATTTTCGCCGGATAGTGTTTCATCATCATTAGGGTGGATGAATTCTTCATCACTTTGAAAATCTTCCTGATCTTCAATTTCTGAATTATTTTCATCATCGCCATCTAAGGTAAAAGCAAAAATGCCACCTGCTACAATCAAGCCCAAAATTAGAGATAGTTCAAACATTGATAATATTCCCTGAAGAGTAAGGACCTTTCGTCGCCCGACACCTTGACCGCATCAAACGAGTGGTCTCTATAACGAGCATATCTGAATAAATTGATACTGAAGGCCGTTGCGAACAAACAAGAAGGCCTTTCGTTAAACTGTGATGTTAATGGAATGCAATTTTCAATCATGTTTCAATTAATTTGTGAAGAATTTGCAACAAATTTCAGGCCATATTTATTGCAAGTGTTCAGAATTCACTTTCTGAAAAATCAACCTAATGTTTACAACTTTGTGGAAACCTTATTTTCGGTGGGGCAATTAGTACCGAAATAGGGACAAATTGCCCGTGGGATGAATTTCGATTTGAATTGAGTGTCAAAAACTTGATGCGGAATTCTGTATTGGGTCGAATTTTACAGTTCGATAAGTGGGTGAAATATGTTCAATTTTCCTTCCATAGCGGGGGATGCGCGGTATTCTGAAGATCTCTTCGGCGGAAACCTGCTCGCACCGCGAGGGGAGCTTTTAGGAGAAGGTTCTTATGCAGAGGCTGTAGAGTACCTAGGTGTAACTGGATTGCGGTTTCCGGGCGGGTCGCTGACTGAGTACTCATTTGATTTGTCGAATCCTGACGCGGAAACGGCTTACGATGTGCGAAGTGGTCAGGAAGTTCCAATGATTGGACTGTCTGACTTCATGGCTTATGCGGAAGACGCCGGTCAACCAGTAACAATTGTGGTCCCAACTAGAACACAGCTTTCCGTAGAAACGGATGCGAACGGGGACCGAATTGCCAATATAAACGAGGACGAATTAAGAGAATTTATTCGAGACGTTGCTGCCGGTGAATACGGTTCGGCGGAAATCCAGGCAATTGAAATTGGGAATGAATACTGGGGTTCAGGTGAAATGAATGCCGTTGAATATGGCAGGCTAGCCTCTGAAATGGCGACCATAGTTAACGACGAACTAAGCTTGGCAAGTAATTTCACGACCGATATCGTTGTTCAAAAAGGTAACAATTTCTCACATTCTCGCCTCAGTGATGAGTATCAAGATGTATCCAGCGAAGATGTAATTTCAGATTTAAATGAAAAATATGGAACAGAATTTGGAGAGGACGCACTCTTCGCAAGTGGTTCTGTAAATTGGGGGTACGTCAATACCAAGTTGGTTCTATCAAGTTTTGATACAGAATTGGAAAAAGAAGCTGTCGACGGCGTCGTAACGCACATTTACTCGCGCGGCGAAGAGAACGAAAGCACCCGATATTTCGACCTAGATCAAATTAACGATACCTGGGTGGAAGATATACCTGGGATTGAGGTTTATATTACGGAGTGGAATCTTAAATCAACTCCCGGTTTGGATCGCGATGAGGATTACGGGTTGTATCAAGCTCAGGAAATGCTTCAGATTATGGAGGAATTTGGTCGAACCGGAGTCGACAAGGCGCACGTTTGGCCTTTGGTTCAAGATACGCGAAATGCTCTTGCAGAGGGAATGGAGTTTGAATCCGCCACTCCATCGGGCGAAATGTTTGCTTTAATGTCTGAAACGCTACCAGGTAAAGTTCTGTTGAACTTTCAAGCGGGGCACAGGGACACAGAGTCGGAATTTGGGGATGTATCTGTGCATATGTTCGCAGGAGAAGATGAGTTGGCTATTTATGTACTAAATGGTAGCAAAGATTCGGCTGCGACAGCGGACATTGATTTTTCGGGATTGATTTCTAGTTATGACGTGTCGGACATTTTGGTGCTGGGTGTTGAAGATGACGTTTCACCAGGCTCCAATAACTCTAGGCCAGTCGTTGAGGAAGTTGAACCTAGTGTAATGGAGGATGGAACCTTAGAAGCATCGCTCAATCCCGGAGAAATCATGCAGGTTACGTTATCGGATATTATTCCGACCGATGGTTTCAGCGAAACTTGGTTACTTGCGAATTCTGGAGATCCTTTCTCAAGTGATGTAGCGTCCGAAGATGATCATATGAATGACATTCCAGATGTACCGATTTTGGAAACAGATGACGAAGAACGAAGTGAGGATTTTGATTCCGCACTTGAAGACGACGACATGTTATCCGGATTGGGTTGGGCCGGTGGCCTTTTGCTTTTGCTGGCGACCGGTGCTGTTGGTTTTGGTTGATGAGCAAAATTTGAATTTCCAAGTGATCTGTCGGCTACTTGCCATGCATACGGTGAGCCAGATAGTTCAGTCGACGAGTCATGGTATGGTAATTGAATAGGGCCTTTGACTGGAGTTGGCTCTATCTCGCTTTGGTGCACCCCAACTGCTTGTTTAAAGTAAGCGTGCGTTCGAAAATGACCGGACACCTCCATCCTAAGGCTGAGTGGATGGCGACGATCGCGAATTGGTGTGCTACATCAGAAAAACTGGCGATCTTTCGGCTCGTGGAATAACGCCATCTTTCAGCGGGTCGGACCCTGGCCAAGCTGGGCATTCCCCGCACCACGTTCGATCGCTGGTATGATCGATATTTGCAGCGTGGTGAGGCTGGGTTGCAAGATCAATCTCTGAAGCCAAACACGCTTGAAACCCCGTTTTCAAAAAGTTGAGGCGCAAAGTTGTCGACTTCGCCTTGATAGTTTCAGAGTGACGCGTCGCGCGAGTTGGCGGTGACTTTCACGGATCAAGAACGGTACCTTGTCACAGAAACCATTATTGCGACGAGATACAGAAAGTCGCACCACATTGGCAGATACGTAATGTCCGCGCACCAGACTTGATTGGGTCGATCAGCCTGCAATCCTCTTAGCAAGGCCTTCCATTTTTTTCGACAACACCTGGGATCGCCATTCGAACTTGATGTGCCCGATTCGGGTTGGGTGACAGACATCATTTACATCAGGCATTGAAGCCTGCTACCCTTTGTAAAATGCGATGTTGGGATCAAGACGGACGACGTTGCCTTGCCTCTCGTGGCGAGAGTCTAACGTCGCCAACATAACGTCGTATCTGGCAGCCAGTACCGCTCTTTGCATATGATCTTCGAAGTTCTCTAACCCGTTTATCATTGCGTAGTCTGTGAGGTCTTGGCAGACCCCCAGGAGCCAGTCGTGTTTTTGCATTTTCTAATCCCCAGATTGGTATAAGGCATAACCATATTGGTATAAGGCATAACCAGAAGGTGTTATCGTTAAAGACTGGTTAAGCCGGTTCCAAAAAGGTCATTTGCCTCCTTATTTTCGACCGCAAGCGACGGTTGGCATCGAAGCAATGGGGCTACCAATTATCTTTTCATCGCTGTAAATCGCAGCGCGTAGAACATCCAAAAGGGCCAAGTAAGTTTGATCGAACCCTTCGCGACGAGCATGGTCAGCTGCGATCAATACACTCGTTTTGAATCGCTCTTCTGCAGACATTTTATTTACCTCCATAAACGGTAGGTAAATTCCGCCTTAAGTTCGTTAATGACGCCTTAACGCTATGGTAAACAAAAATCACGCAAGCGAGAGGCCGCCTACATGTTGCTGGAATCGGCGAATTTTAACCGCGTTCTGGGACGCCGACGCCGCCTGGATCGCCACGCCGGAAAATTATCTGGCGCAATGCTTGGTGGTCAATCAATGTCAGCTTTGGGAAATGCTGCACCGCAGCGGCTTTTCAACTCGCGAATGTCGGGTTTGGGCCGTTATTGCAGGGTAACTTTTGCCCGCTTCCCGACAGCCGACTTTGGCTGCAATGTAGAAAAACAGTAAAGTGGGCTCGTAGCTGCCGTTAGCCGCATCGCCACAATCCTGCTGAACGGTCTCGATTTAACCAACATGAACGGCCCAAAGCGGTCACTGCCATGACGTCAGAAAATTCACATACAGGGACTTTATACGCCTCACCATGAGTTCGCACTTAGGCTAACTAACCCCTTTTTGACCGAGGATGTTGAGATGGCCACGAGACTTAAGATATTTATTCAACGGGAAAAGTGTCGCCAAAGCCTCCTGCTTTTACCCGTTTTAGTATAAATACGAGATGTATCTACTACGATGTGGGTCGCAAATTTCGCAATGAAACCCTTTAAATTTCTAATTTGTTAACTAATTTATGGTAATCCCCCCTAAAATTAGTGGTGTTCAAAAGTAGAATTTTCTCGGCAAGATATCTGAGGAGATTTACGATGAAGAATGGACGATTTAGCGACGCACAGATCATGGCCGTGTTGAAGCAGGCTGAGGGCGGCACGCCTG
>NZ_JBDVGB010000049.1:0-8048 GCF_039940735.1 Tateyamaria sp. | reverse complement strand
TGATCAACTCGCCGCCACTGTCCCGTCTAGCGGGATGTCCAGCTGCGCGCGCCACCTGGGGGGATGTCTGCTCGCTCGCGCGCCGGATCTCGTTGTCTGATGAAAGCGAGGTGCCTGTATGAAACCTGCTAGAGTTTTATTTTTAATCGGGGTCGTTTGGTGCCCCTTGGTCTCGTTCTCATCCGATGAACAATGGATGCCATGGGAATTGATGGTACGCAATGGTTTTTTGCGGGCGATACGTGTTGAACCTTAGAGAGATAGCGCCAAGATCATTAGAGAATGCAGCAGAATCCGATCTCATTACAGCCAATGCTGTGGAAAGGAAAAAATGGAACACTATATATAGACAATCCAGATCGCTGCCACGTCGACCCATAAATTCCCAAAAAAATTTGAATTTATACCAAACGCCTAACATGTTCTATTTATGTTCTCAAGGAATTTCCAGCCAAACCGGTGAAACTCGCCAAAATTGATTCGAATCAACTGGCAAACGGCGCCCTTGGACCATGAAATCCCATAGTCCTACCCCGGACGCCCCATCAAAACCCAAAATCAAACGGAAATCTTGTGCGCACAGCTTTGACACGCCGACGGAATGCTCCGACGCGACAACAAGAATAACGATGAGACATGAAAAAAGGCGCATCATGAGCGATGCGCCTTTCAACAATTTTTAACCGTTACTTATCTAGGGGACGCAGCGGCCCTTGCGATCCGCCTTTTGGACGTTAGGCCATTCCGCCCTTAATCAACCCCTCAGCGATGCGCGCATAGGCTTGCGCCATCGGCCCGTCCCCTGCGGCAATCGGTGTGCCACCGTCGCCCGCCAACCGGGTATCCAGATCAATCGGTAATGCGCCAAGCAGGGGCACGCCCATCTTGTCGGCCTCTGCCGCAACGCCACCTTGCCCAAAGATCTGATGTTCGGACCCACAATCGGGGCAGACAAACATCGACATGTTTTCGATCAAACCCAGCACGGGCGTTTTCAGAGTCGCAAACATATCAAGCGCTTTGCGTGCATCAATCAGTGCCACGTCTTGCGGAGTGCTCACGACAATTGCGCCGCTGATTTCTGACTTAGTACATAAGGTCAGTTGCACATCCCCTGTTCCGGGCGGCAAATCGACCAACAATACGTCCAACTCGCCCCACTGCACCTGCCCCAACATCTGCTGCAATGCGCCCATTAACATAGGGCCACGCCACACGACGGCTTTGCCCTCTTCCATCATAAAGCCGATGGACATGAGCGTAACGCCGTGGGCCTGCAAAGGAATGATGGTTTTTCCATCGGGGCTGGCGGGGCGTTTGTTGACGCCCATCATGCGTGGCTGGCTAGGGCCGTATATATCAGCGTCCAAAAGGCCGACCTTGCGCCCTGCCCGTGCCAAGGCCACTGCAAGGTTTGATGACACTGTGGACTTGCCCACGCCGCCCTTACCAGACCCGATGGCAAGGATGCGCTGGACGCCTGCTGGCTTTGTCGGCCCCTCTTGCGGTTTGGGGTGCCCACCGATTTTAAGGCTCGGGGGCGCGCTTGGTTTGGGGGCTGGGCCATGGGCCGTCAGTGCGACACGCACCTGATCGACGCCGTTCAGTTCACGCACAGCCGCTTCGGCGGCGGCACGGATGGGTTCCATGCGGGCGGCAAGCTCTGGCGAAGGGGCTTCGATGATGAATTGCACCGCCGCACCATCAATTTGCACCGCGCGTATCAGATCGCGCGACATAAGATCGCCGCCATCAGGCATTGCGATCCGGCTAAGAGCCGATTGGATTTCTTCTTTAGTTGTCGACATGGCGCGTTTCTCCGCTGAGGTGCCGCAATATCTGGCAGATTTTGACGGGCGCGCAAGGGGTCTGCACGGCATCCGGGAAACGTGATGAACTCATAAGCACTATGCCCACATTTTCAACGCGCAGCCCATGCAAATGCTGCATAGCGGCATTGCCGAACCAACTATTGTGCATCTGCAGCATTTGCCTATCTTTGGATCAACGGAAACGAAACATGAGGCGAAAACGATGGCCTACTACAATGACGTTACACGACGCTCCGATCTGATTGAGCGCATCCTAACATCCGCCGGAAACTATCTGGCGACCGCAGCAGAACGCCGCGCAAAATACCGCGTATACAAAACAACCATCCGCGAATTGGATATGCTGAGCAACCGTGAATTGGCCGACTTGGGCCTGCACCGTTCCGAGCTGAAGCGCGTAGCGTGGGAAGCGGCAGAAAACACCACTCGCTGAACGTACGACGAAACACTGCGCATAAAGCGCAAAACAGATCAGGTGTCCCTCTCCTCCTCCCTGGGGCATCTGTAATTGGCGGCGGCGCCTATCCTCCTCCCAGGCGTCGCCGCACCTTTTATTCCTTGCGCCTCAAGCGGCGCAAAACAGATACATCGACGTTGGTCTCCTCCCTGACCCATCCGGTGTTGTAAATGCGGCGGCTCCTTTCCTCCTCCCTGGGGCTGCCGCGCCTAATACCGCCCTTTACACGGGGCACACAGCGACACATCGCGCGGGCGGTCTTCCTCCTCCCTGACCTAACGTTGCGATGCTGAAGAGACGGCGGTCCCTCCTCCCTGGGGCCGCCGTTTTCGTTTGAACCGTGTGTGCAAAGACAAAAAGACAAACAATGGCCCGCATTGATTGAACATGAAGCCAAACGATCAATGCCGAGAGTTTGGACGGCCCCGCTCCGGAAAAAGCCATTCCATTTAGGAACGCGAATAAGTCCGAGGAACGTGCAGCTGCAAAGCAAATCGTTGGCACAGATTGAACAGGATCGCTCTGCGCCTCAAGGGGTCATCCGGCGTCTTCGCATGAACGGATTGAACGACCACGAGACGCTCGAAAATTAGCGCCTTCTGTCTGGGCCTATGGATCGAATTTATAGTTGAACGCCTGGATGTCAGCTTTATACAACTCCGCGATACGGTCCCGAAGGTCCGGCGTGTAATATTCCTGAAATGGGCGTTTATCTTCGCTTACATTCCGACGCTCGAATTCATCTTCTTTAGGTATCTCAAGATGCTTCAAAATCGTCATGAGATCCGCCTCGAACCGTTCAAATCGGCCCAAAAAATCCATATCATCGACGGGGATCAAACGCGTTTGCAACCGATAATGAATATTGCAGGTCGCCAAGTTCTCAGTCTCGAGAAAGTCGACGAATTCTTCAAACTCACCGGTTAAGTCCTCGAATTTTGGGAATTTTTTTCTTTCAAGATCTAATTCCCGTATGACCTTAACCTTGTTGTACCAACATGAAACAATTCGGTCCCACGGGTTACGCACAAAGGCAAACTTGAAATAGTCTTTAAATGCGTCTGTATCGTAGGAAAATTTGAACCCTTCACGTAAATGATAGGTGACGCCCAAGCTGTCCAACGTACTAAGTGTTGTCCGAGTGCCCACTTTTGCAACCCTGAACCACATAAATTTGGGCGATTTTCCAATCGTTATCCCGTGGCTAGGCCCTTCTGTCGGAAATTGTCGCTTCAAGAAGGGCCTAACATCTACGTCAGGTCTATCTCTAAATTTGCTTTTTTTTTCGTCATTTTTCTTCATTGCTCGCCTCTAATATTCAAAGCTTCTTTGCCAAGCCTATACCAATTTCGGAACACACAATTAACAACCCGTTTTCAGGAGTTAAACAGTCTTTGCTCTTCGCAACTGCCCGTCTTCGAAACCCCAAAGGGTCAAGACTATTGCGACGAAACCGCCATTGATAGCCGCGACAGGAAGTCCGTTTCGAATCTGCCTTGAATGTCGTGTTGGCAAGCCCAAAATCTTGTTTCCATCAACACTCACGCCGCATCTGTCTGCACTCTAGGCAAGATCATATAACCACTATGCTTGACGTGCAACACGATGACGCAGGACGCACGAGCGACGTGTTGCCAACCCCAGCGAGCAAGGCGACCATGAGAGCTTGCGCCAGAGTGCTGCCACGACAAGATCACAAGATATCAAAATGGAATATCGTCACACCCCGAAATAAACCGCGACACGACTTTCTTTAAGCCCGCTTTGTCAAAGTTGATCTCTAGCTTGTCGCCTTCAACACCAACAACCTCGCCATAGCCGAACTTTTGGTGGAACACCCGTTCGCCCATGGTGAAGCTGGACACAGCCGTCATGTCAATCACTGTGTTGCGCGCCTCAGAGGGTTGCGACACAGGGCGCGCGTTTGATCGCGCCTGCAACCGCTTCCAGCCGGGCGAGTTGTAAACATTCGCATCAGCCGCGGCCTTGTGTAGGCCCGACTCCCTCGTTGGTGCTGCGGCCCCAAATCCACCCCCATAAAGACCAGGGGGCGTCAGGACATCCACGTGTTTTTCCGGCAATTCGTCAATGAACCGCGACGGCATCGACGATTGCCATTGCCCAAACACCCGGCGATTGGCGGCAAACGAAATGGTGCACACGTCCTCGGCCCGCGTGATGCCCACATAGGCAAGGCGGCGTTCTTCCTCGAGGCCCTTGATCCCGCTTTCATCCATGCTGCGTTGCGAGGGAAACAGGCCATCTTCCCAACCCGGCAGGAACACCATGGGAAACTCAAGACCCTTGGCGGCGTGCAGTGTCATGATTGACACCTTGGCCCCCGCCTCTTCGGTTTCGTTGTCCATAATCAACGACACGTGTTCCAGAAACCCTTGCAGGTTTTCGAACTGTTCCAATGCCTTGACCAGTTCCTTGAGGTTCTCAAGCCGCCCTGGCGCTTCGGGTGTTTTGTCGTTTTGCCAATGCGCGGTATAGCCGGACTCATCCAGAATAACCTCAGCCAACTCCATGTGGCTGATGGGCGGCGGGCCATATTCCGTGCGCAGTGGCACAATGCCCTCGTCGATGACGCTGTCGTCTTCGACCATCTCAATACGCGGCCCACGCAACTTGCTGTTCCAACGCACGATGCCGTCCACAAGGGTGCGCAATTCCGCGCCGCCCTTGCCCTTGATCAACCCTTGATCGACAGCAATCCGGGCGCCTTCCACAAGGCTGACCCCATTACTGCGCGCTGCCACTTGAATGGTTTGCTGCGCCTTATCACCAAGGCCGCGTTTGGGCGTATTCACGATGCGTTCAAAGGCCAGATCATCGTCCGGACTGACAACCACCCGAAAATAGGCCATCGCATCGCGAATTTCGAGGCGTTCGTAAAACCGTGGCCCGCCAATGACACGGTAAGGCAAGCCGATGGTCAAAAACCGATCCTCAAAGGCGCGCATTTGGTGGCTGGCGCGCACTAAAATGGCCATGTGATCCAGCGATACAGGGTCCATCCCGCGCGTGCCGCGTTGCGCGGATTCAATCTCGTCACCGATCCAGCGCGCTTCTTCCTCGCCGTCCCAATGGCCGATCAAGCGCACCTTTTCGCCGCCCTCTTTGTCGGTCCACAGGGTTTTGCCCAGACGATCTTCGTTACCGGCAATCACACCACTGGCAGCCCCCAAAATATGCGGGGTCGATCGGTAATTCTGTTCCAAACGCACCACATGGCTGCCCGGAAAATCCTTTTCAAAGCGCAGAATATTGCCAACCTCGGCCCCGCGCCACCCATAGATCGACTGGTCGTCATCGCCAACACAGCAGATGTTTTTGTGCCCCTGCGCCAGCAAACGCAGCCACAAATATTGGGCCACATTCGTATCCTGATATTCGTCCACAAGGATGAACTTGAACCAGCGCTGGTATTGCGCCAACACGTCCTCGTGGGCCTGAAAGATCGTGACCATGTGCAACAACAAATCGCCAAAATCACAGGCGTTCAGTTCCTTGAGGCGGGCCTGATACTGTTCATACAGCTCAACGCCTTTGTTGTTGTAAGCACTGGCATCGCTTGCAGGCACTTTATCGGGGGTCAGCGCGCGGTTTTTCCATCCATCAATGATGTTGGCCAGCATGCGCGCCGGCCAGCGTTTGTCGTCGATGCCAGCCGCACGGATCAACTGTTTCATCAAACGGATCTGATCGTCAGTGTCCAATATCGTGAAATTCGACTTGAGGCCCGCCAGTTCGGCATGGCGACGCAACAGTTTCACACAAATCGAATGGAACGTACCCAGCCATGGCACCCCTTCAATCTGACCACCCAGCATGGAACCCACGCGGTTTTTCATCTCACGCGCAGCTTTGTTGGTGAACGTCACTGCCAAAATCTCGTTCGGACGAGCGCGCCCGGTATTAAGCAAATGCACAATTCGCGCCGTAAGCGCGCGCGTCTTGCCCGTACCGGCACCGGCCAGCATCAACACAGGCCCATCGGCCTTTTCCACCGCTTCGCGCTGCGCCGGGTTTAACCCATCCAAATAGGGCTGCGGGCGCGCGGCCATCGCACGTGCGGACAGGGATGCGCCCTCAAAGGCGTCAAATTCATCAAAGCTGCTCATGACCAATAACCTAAACCGGAGCACGCAAAAGGGAAAGGCCGATGTTCGCGCGTTGTTCCTCTCTTTTCATTGTTCCCTAAAACTCCGGGGGAAGCGCCCGAAGGGCGATGGGGGCAGAGCTCCCGAACGCCAAGACTTGCCGCGACCGACACTCCCCGACATAGTGACAACATGGATCTAAATTCCCGCTTCCCCGCCTTAAGTGACCTGCGCAATCGCGCCCAAAAACGTATTCCAAAGTTTGTCTGGGAATACCTCGATAGCGGCACAGGGGTCGAAGCGACACGCGCGCGCAATCGCACAGCATTGGACCGCGTTGGCTTGCTGCCGTCCGTCCTGCACGGCGAATTCGAACCAGACCTGTCCACAACGATTTTTGATCAAAAGACGCCCCTGCCCTTTGGTATTGCGCCTGTCGGCATGTCAGGCCTGATGTGGCCCAATGCCGAAGCCCTGCTGGCCCAAGCTGGCGCACGCCTTGATATTCCTTATTCCATATCTACGGTCGCCACTGCCTCCCCCGAGGACGTAGCAGGCGATCTCGGCCCGCACGCATGGTTCCAGATGTACCCGCCTCGTGACGAAGGGATCAGGCGCGATATGTTGGACCGCGCGCGCAAGTCAGGCTTTAAGACGCTGGTGCTGACCGTCGATGTGCCCGTGGCCTCGCGCCGTGAACGCCAGACGCGCTCTGGTTTGACCAATCCACCCCGTTTGACACCACGCCTGTTGGCGCAGGTGGCGATGCGGCCCACATGGGCGCTTGGCATGGCCCAGCGCGGTATGCCGCACATGCGGATGCTGGATGCCTATACAACTGCGGCCAGCACCAACCTGCCCGTCACAGCCCATGTCGGGTATTTGCTGCGCACCTCGCCCGATTGGGACTACGTCAAGTGGCTGCGCGATGCATGGGATGGGCCCTTTGTCGTCAAAGGCATTTTGCGCGGCACCGATGCGGCCCGACTGGAAAGGCTGGGGGTTGATGCCATTTGGGTGTCAAACCACGCGGGACGGCAATTTGATGCCGCGCCCGCCACTATCGAGGTGCTGCCCGCTATCCGAAGCGCAACCCGTTTGCCCATCATTTTTGACAGCGGAATCGAAGGCGGTCTTGATATCCTGCGCGCCATCGCGTCGGGTGCGAATTTTGTGATGCTCGGGCGCGCGTGGCACTATGCTTTGGCCGCTTTGGGTGCATCTGGACCAGACCATCTGGCTAAGATCCTAAAGGCGGATTTGGAATCCTGCATGGGCCAATTGGGCGCGCGCACTTTGCGCGATCTGCCCAAACCCTTTGTGCTAGATTAAGGCGCCCACGTCAGAAAATTGCGGATCATGCGCAGACCGACATCTTGGCTTTTTTCTGGGTGAAATTGCATGCCCAACTTGGTCCCCGTGCCCACCACAGCCGTAACATCGCCGCCGTATTCCACATGCGCCAAACGCAAGGCGGGGTCTGCGACCTCAAAGTGGTAAGAGTGCACAAAATAGGTGTGATCACCACTTTTCACGCCGTCAAACACCGGGTGATCCGTATTCAGGACCAAATCGTTCCAACCCATATGCGGCACTTTTAACGCGGGGTCCGCAGGCGCAATCGGCACCACTTCGCCTGCGACCCAATCAAGG
>NZ_JBDVGB010000048.1:0-222281 GCF_039940735.1 Tateyamaria sp. | reverse complement strand
TGATGAGCACTCTAAGCAAAACGCTCCTGTAGGGCATGTTCATCCGACGCTTACGGATTAAGCGCAACGTCACAAGCACGTTGCTTGTTGCTTTAGCCGATTATTGAGATTTTTTGATTATCGTCAGAGAGATACGGGAATTAAAGACCTTATTAGGTTTGGCAGTGACCTACTCTCCCACGCCTTAAGACGCAGTACCATCGGCGCAACAGCACTTAACTGCCGGGTTCGGGATGGGACCGGGTGTTTTGCTTGCGCTATGACCACCAAACCAAAAAAGATCTTTAATTTCCTCAACATGTTGTCCAAGTCGCGTACGACTTTCGTTTAAGCAGTGTATGCTTTTGATTTATCGTTCATCGCAAAACGTATGCAGTCTTGCTTTTACTGGATCAAATCAAGCCTATCGGGCAATTAGTACCAGTCAACTGAATGCATTACTGCACTTACATCTCTGGCCTATCGACGTGGTGGTCTACCACGGCCCTCAGGGATACCTTGTTTTGAGGGGGGCTTCCCGCTTAGATGCCTTCAGCGGTTATCCTGTCCGAACATAGCTACCCAGCACTGCCGTTGGCACGACAACTGGTCCACCAGTGGTTCGTTCACCCCGGTCCTCTCGTACTAGGGGCAACTCCTCTCAAGTATCCTACACCCACGGAAGATAGGGACCGAACTGTCTCACGACGTTCTAAACCCAGCTCACGTACCTCTTTAAACGGCGAACAGCCGTACCCTTGGGACCTGCTCCAGCCCCAGGATGTGATGAGCCGACATCGAGGTGCCAAACACTGCCGTCGATATGAGCTCTTGGGCAGTATCAGCCTGTTATCCCCGGCGTACCTTTTATCCGTTGAGCGATGGCCCTCCCACTTGGGACCACCGGATCACTATGGCCGTCTTTCGACTCTGCTCGACTTGTCAGTCTCGCAGTCAGGCTGGCTTCTGCCATTGCACTCAACGAGCGATTTCCGACCGCTCTGAGCCAACCTTCGCGCGCCTCCGTTACGATTTAGGAGGCGACCGCCCCAGTCAAACTACCCGCCACACAGGGTCCCGGATCCGGATAACGGACCGCGGTTAGACATCAAGCAAAGCAAGGGTGGTATCTCAAGGGAGGCTCCACAAAAACTAGCGTTTCTGCTTCAAAGCCCACCACCTATCCTGCACATGCTTGGCCTGATGCCAGTGTGAAGCTGTAGTAAAGGTGCACGGGGTCTTTCCGTCTAACCGCGGGTAACCGGCATCTTGACCGGTAATTCAATTTCGCTGAGTCTATGTTGGAGACAGCGGGGAAGTCGTTACGCCATTCGTGCAGGTCGGAACTTACCCGACAAGGAATTTCGCTACCTTAGGACCGTTATAGTTACGGCCGCCGTTTACCTGGGCTTCAATTCAGAGCTCTCACCCCTCCTTTTAACCTTCAGGCACCGGGCAGGCGTCAGACCCTATACGTCGTCTTGCGACTTCGCAGAGCCCTGTGTTTTTAATAAACAGTCGCCACCCCCTGGTTTGTGCCCCCAGCTCCCACTTGCGTAGGAACCGGGCCTCCTTCTCGCGAACTTACGGAGGTATTTTGCCGAGTTCCTTCAACATAGTTCTCTCAAGCGCCTTGGTATACTCTACCTGTCCACCTGTGTCGGTTTAGGGTACGATCTTATAGGAGGGCTATTTCCAGGAACCTCTAAGCAGCCCATTCAATCCGATAAGGATGAACTACCCTCGAGATCCGTCACCACTCCATGGCCCAGGAATATTAACCTGGTTCCCATCGACTACGCCTTTCGGCCTCGCCTTAGGGGTCGGCTTACCCTGCTCAGATTAGCTTTAAGCAGGAACCCTTGGACTTTCGGCGAGAGTGTCTCTCACACTCTTTGTCGCTACTCATGTCATCATTCTCACTAGTGATCTCTCCACCGGATCCCTCACAGGCCGGCTTCACAGAAAGCTCCATGTCTCCAATACCACCGAAGTGGTTAAGGAGACTTGGAACTATGTCACACTACGCTCTGCTACCATGCATTAAATGCATCCTAAGCTTCGGCTCATGGCTTGAGCCCCGTTACATCTTCGCCGCAGGACAACTTATTTAGACCAGTGAGCTGTTACGCTATCTTTAAAGGATGGCTGCTTCTAAGCCAACCTCCTGGTTGTTATGGTCGTCCCACCTGCTTTCCCACTTAGCCATGAATTAGGGGCCTTAGCTGTAGGTCAGGGTTGTTTCCCTCTCCACGACGGACGTTAGCATTCGCCGTGTGTCTGCCATCTAGTACTCCCGGGTATTCGGAGTTTGGTTAGGATCAGTAAGCCGGTGAGGCCCCATTACCCATCCAGTGCTCTACCCCCCGGGGTATTCGGATGACGCTCTACCTAAATAGATTTCGCAGAGAACCAGCTATCTCCGAGTTTGATTGGCCTTTCACCCCTAGGCACAACTCATCCCGACCTTTTTCAACAGGTGTGGGTTCGGACCTCCAGTTAGTGTTACCTAACCTTCATCCTGGTCATGCCTAGATCACTCGGTTTCGGGTCTGATCCACCTAACTCATTCGCCCTATTAAGACTCGCTTTCGCTGCGCCTACACCTAACGGCTTAAGCTTGCTAGATAGACCAAGTCGATGACCCATTATACAAAAGGTACGCTGTCAGGCCTCAAGGGCCCTCCAACTGTTTGTAGGCGTTCGGTTTCAGGAGCTGTTTCACTCCCCTCGTCGGGGTGCTTTTCACCTTTCCCTCACGGTACTGGTTCACTATCGGTCAGTAAGGAGTACTTAGCCTTCGAAGGTGGTCCTCCGATCTTCGAACAGGATTTCACGTGTCCCGCCCTACTTAATACGTCTGATCATGCTTCCTATACGGGACTGTCACCCGCTATGGTCAACCTTTCCAGGTTATTCTAGTCGCAATTACAGCTCGGCTGGTCCCCGTTCGCTCGCCGCTACTAGGGGAGTATCATATTGATTTCCTTTCCTCCGGGTACTTAGATGTTTCAGTTCCCCGGGTTTGCTCTTATAAACCTATGTATTCAGTCTATAAGTACCTGGTTCAGCGACATATTGAGTGCTTGCGCAACAATATGAAACTGTCAGGTGGGTTGCCCCATTCAGAAATCCATGGATCAAAGCTTATTCTCAGCTCCCCATGGCTTATCGCAGAGTATCACGTCTTTCATCGCCTCTTACTGCCAAGGCATTCACCAAACGCCCTTCTCGCGCTTGATTTGATCCAGAAAAAGAAAGACTTGCGTCTAACACGACCGCACAGCTGGTAACTAAATGCAGTCTTCTTCTGAGATCAAAAGCATACTTTACCCGCCAGCATGTTTGTATTCATGCTGACAAAATGAACAGTCACCATTGCTTACGTTCCGTGCGGGACCGTAAACGATGCTGCTCTGGTTAGTGTACTTGACTTGGACAACTCTGTCATTTTCAGAAGGGATACGTCAGACCAAACGAGGAAGCATTTGGAAAGTCGCCTTTTGCACCCGTCTTTCGCCTTGCGACTACTAAACTCGGTACAAAACCAACTGAGGTTCATGCCACACTCGGCTGAACCAAACAGTGTTGTTTGTCACTTTAAGATTACTCTTAAAGCAACTTTGTATCTCTCTATACGATGTCAAATCAGCTTGCGCTGATTATCGTCCGATTGGACGGTTAAGCACTAAATCAGTGCTTAACGATCTAATCGTCGATGCGGTGGAATTTGTCGCTCTCATTGCTTCTCCGAAGCAATTGCCACGACTACGCTTCTTACTTTGTAAGAAGCTTGGTGGAGCCTAGGAGGATCGAACTCCTGACCTCCTGAATGCAAATCAGGCGCTCTCCCAGCTGAGCTAAGGCCCCATTGTATTCCCGAAGGAATATGGTGGGTCGAGGAGGACTTGAACCTCCGACCTCACGCTTATCAGGCGTGCGCTCTAACCACCTGAGCTACCGACCCAGCTGATCTCGCGGCGCAAGATCGGCAATTTCTATGATCCGGGTGGATCATATTACTGAAGAGATATGAGGACGGCTCGGTCCAGAAGGGTCATCCGTAAAGATGCCCTGATGTTTGAGACGCTTTGTTTGCGTCTCTGCTAAGTGTTCCATGATGATTGCGAACAATCATGGCTAGGAACATCCTTAGAAAGGAGGTGATCCAGCCGCAGGTTCCCCTACGGCTACCTTGTTACGACTTCACCCCAGTCGCTGATCCTACCGTGGTCCGCTGCCTCCAAAAGGTTAGCGCACGGCCGTCGGGTAGAACCAACTCCCATGGTGTGACGGGCGGTGTGTACAAGGCCCGGGAACGTATTCACCGCAGCATGCTGTTCTGCGATTACTAGCGATTCCGACTTCATGGGGTCGAGTTGCAGACCCCAATCCGAACTGAGACAAGTTTTGGGGATTAACCCACTGTACTTGCCATTGTAGCACGTGTGTAGCCCAACCCGTAAGGGCCATGAGGACTTGACGTCATCCACACCTTCCTCCCGCTTATCACGGGCAGTTTCTTTAGAGTGCCCAGCCGAACTGCTGGCAACTAAAGATGTGGGTTGCGCTCGTTGCCGGACTTAACCGAACATCTCACGACACGAGCTGACGACAGCCATGCAGCACCTGTCACTGTGTCCCTAAGGAACGCTCGATCTCTCGAGTTGTCACAGGATGTCAAGGGTTGGTAAGGTTCTGCGCGTTGCTTCGAATTAAACCACATGCTCCACCGCTTGTGCGGGCCCCCGTCAATTCCTTTGAGTTTTAATCTTGCGACCGTACTCCCCAGGCGGAATGCTTAATCCGTTAGGTGTGTCACCGAATAGCATGCTATCCGACGACTGGCATTCATCGTTTACGGTGTGGACTACCAGGGTATCTAATCCTGTTTGCTCCCCACACTTTCGCACCTCAGCGTCAGTATCGAGCCAGTGAGCCGCCTTCGCCACTGGTGTTCCTCCGAATATCTACGAATTTCACCTCTACACTCGGAATTCCACTCACCTCTCTCGAACTCAAGACTACCAGTATGTAAGGCAGTTCCAGGGTTGAGCCCTGGGATTTCACCCTACACTTAATAGTCCGCCTACGTGCGCTTTACGCCCAGTAATTCCGAACAACGCTAACCCCCTCCGTATTACCGCGGCTGCTGGCACGGAGTTAGCCGGGGTTTCTTTACCAGGTACTGTCATTATCATCCCTGGCGAAAGAGCTTTACGACCCTAAGGCCTTCATCACTCACGCGGCATGGCTAGATCAGGCTTGCGCCCATTGTCTAAGATTCCCCACTGCTGCCTCCCGTAGGAGTCTGGGCCGTGTCTCAGTCCCAGTGTTGCTGATCATCCTCTAAAACCAGCTATAGATCGTAGACTTGGTAGGCCATTACCCCACCAACTATCTAATCTAACGCGGGCCAATCCATCTCCGATAAATCTTTCCCCCGAAGGGCGTATAAGGTATTACTCACCGTTTCCAGTGGCTATTCCTTAGAGAAGGGTATGTTCCCACGCGTTACTAACCCGTCCGCCGCTCACCCGAAGGTGCGCTCGACTTGCATGTGTTAGGCCTGCCGCCAGCGTTCGTTCTGAGCCAGGATCAAACTCTCAAGTTGAAATGATCTTACGATCATGTCCTTGACGTTCGAACCTCTGCACATCGACCTTAACCCTGCAAAGGATTAAGATCAGTCTTCTGTTTGTTGTGCTTCAGGTTTTCATAAGAAAACAAGAAACCGTCCAAACAGTGAAGCTGACACTAGATTATCGGGTTACCCCTACTAGCGCGATATGAAGAGGTTGATCCATCGAAATGAACCAAACCGCCCACATATCTCTTCAGTTTATTCTATTTTCAAAGAGCGTAGAGACAAAAATGACTGGATGCGCCCTAACTTCTTGGCGCGCCCCGCCTCTTAAACCTCAGATTTTAGTCTTTCACCTCGTCCCCGCCCTTCCGCGTCTCCGCTTCCGTTTGGTCCGTCTGGCGTCTGGCGTTGCTTGTCTGCGTCGCCGTTGAAGGGGGTTCTAGAGTTACTCCAAAGAACCCGCAAGACCTTTTTTCAAAAAACGTACTGCCATCGGGTGCGTTGCGGAAAATTTTGTCGCCCGGTCATATTTTATTGGGAAAATCTGCATTTTTTCTCCCTTTTCGTTACCAAGCTCATAACCAGTCCCTGTGTTTTTGTGGCCGCCCTGCTGTGGTCAATGGGATTCTGAGGCGAATCGTTGGCTTTTATTGCGATCGAAGGGGCGCTGAAGCGCCTTGGATTCAAATCTGATTCCCACACCCACACAACGAAGGCGTAGCAGCCAATGCGGTTAAGCGGTCTCATTTTGATCCAACCATTTGGACGAGCGCCTCCTGTTGATCATGATGCTTCTAATTGGATCCCGTGGATCTGCGTGCTTCAAGGTTTGACCAACTGTTTCATTAGCTCGTTTAGAGACGTTAGCTGAAGCGCCTCATGACCTGCCTCTCTTTGAGTTCATCAGTTCGGATCGGCTGTTGTAAGGTTTCGGTCTTTCTTTAACCGGTCAATAAATTCTCTAAACGTCAGGCCAGAGCGGCTTTTGTTGGAGCGGTCGCGAATAATGCAGTTCGCCATGCCGTGATCTGATTGGTAGCATAACAGACTGAGCAATCTTCAATCGGTTACAGTTGCCCGTTGATCTGTGTCTTGTCCGAGATCGTTGCGTCCACTGATACTTTGAGCGTCTGATCTGGCGTCGTCAGCGCGTTACAGAATCGACCTTTAGCGTTCTTGCAGCCCGGGGCACCGCACCTGAAATCTGCGCATCCCTCCAAAAGCTGCTTTGTGGTAGAGCTATGGCCGTTTTTCACCGGCAACCGCCATGCCTAGGCCCACATCGTTCTCAGAACGTTTGAAAGTTACTTCATCTAGTATGGATAGAAAGCTCGACTTGAACCGGCTTGGCGAAGCACTCAATGCGACATCCGCACTGCTATACGCAATCTAATCGCCAAAGTTGGCTTAAAACCGTGAGTGCCCAGGCAATTTTTCTCTCACCTACGTCCACAACCTGAACTCTTCAGATCACCCGCATTTGGAAAAACCGCAGGCCGCGCATGTCATGCACCCTTCGATCATGCGCAGTTCATAGGAACCGCAACTGGAACAAGCCTTACCCCGCGACGCGCCCATTTGGGCGACTTCTGCCTTGGGATCCGACTTTAACCCCATGCCTTCGCCCGCAATAAACCCTGTCGCGATCATGTGTTGTTCAATCACGCCCCCAATGGCCGCCAAAATCGACGGAATGTACTTGCCGCCCATCCATGCACCACCGCGCGGATCAAATACCGCCTTCAGTTCTTCGACCACAAATGACACGTCCCCGCCCCGACGGAACACCGCCGAGATCATGCGTGTCAGTGCCACTGTCCACGCAAAGTGCTCCATATTTTTGGAGTTGATAAATACTTCGAACGGGCGGCGATGCCCGCCAATCACGAGGTCATTGATAGTGATATAGATGGCGTGTTCGCTGTCAGGCCATTTGACCTTATAGGTGTTGCCTTCAAGCGCCTTCGGACGGTCCAAGGGTTCGGCCATATAGATCACGTCGCCATGCGGGTGCATCGGCTCATCGTCGCCGTTCGCAACCACTTCTGCGACGGGCTTGTCCTCAGACACCGTCAAGACGGAACCGGTCACCGCATTGGGTCGATACGTTGTGCAACCCTTACAACCCTGATCCCAAGCAGCCATGTAAACATCTTTAAAGTCATCAAACCCAATGTCCTCGGGGCAATTGATGGTCTTGGAAATCGAGGAATCCACCCACTTTTGCGCCGCCGCCTGCATCTTTACGTGATCCATGGGCGCAAGCGTTTGAGCATTCACAAAATGGTCTGGTAGTGGCGCATCGCCCTTTAGTTCTCGCCACAAAGCGACTGCATAATCGACCACCTCTTCTTCGGTGCGCGAGCCGTCTTTTTGCAACACCTTACGCGTATAAGCATAGGCAAAGACGGGCTCGATCCCCGAACTGACATTACCTGCATACAGCGAAATGGTTCCCGTTGGCGCAATTGAGGTCAGAAGCGCATTGCGAATTCCGTGTTCGGAAATGGCTGCGCGCACGTCCGCGTCCATTGCCTGCATTGCGCCGCTGGCAAGATACCCATCGGCGTCGAATAAAGGGAACGCCCCTTTTTCCTTCGCCAAGTCCACCGACGCCAGATATGCGGCGCGGGCGATCGCTTTCAACCAGCTTTCCGTTTGACGCGCCGCCTCGTCGGATCCATAGCGCAACCCAACCATCAAAAGCGCATCCGCAAGGCCCGTGACACCAAGGCCAATACGCCGTTTGGCGGCCGCTTCGCGCGCCTGCGCCTCTAGCGGGAAACGCGATGCATCAACCACATTGTCCATCATGCGCACAGCCGTTGCGACAAGGCCCGACAATTGTTCGACATCCAAAGCCGCCGCATCACCAAACGGGTCCGCCACCAACCGGGCCATATTGATCGACCCCAGCAAGCAGGCGCCATAGGGTGGCAAAGGCTGCTCTCCGCACGGGTTTGTGGCCGCAATCGTCTCGCAATAGTTCAGGTTGTTGGCAGCGTTGATGCGATCGATAAAGATCACGCCCGGTTCGGCGTAATCATAGGTCGACTTCATGATGCCATCCCAAAGTGCGCGTGCCCGAACAGTCTTGTAGACCGCGCCGTCGAACTGCAATTCCCACGGGTCATCCGCCTTCACAGCTTCCATAAAGGCATCCGTGATAAGGACCGATACATTGAACATACGCAAGCGTGCGGCGTCGGACTTAGCTGTGATGAAGTCCTCGATATCCGGGTGGTCACACCGCATGGTCGCCATCATCGCGCCGCGTCGTGACCCTGCCGACATGATTGTGCGACACATCGCATCCCACACATCCATAAAGGACAATGGCCCCGACGCATCCGCTGCCACGCCTTTAACGCCTGCACCTTTGGGCCGGATGGTCGAAAAATCGTACCCGATCCCGCCACCCTGCTGCATGGTCAACGCCGCTTCCTTCAACATCTCGAAAATGCCGCCCATGCTGTCGGGGATCGTGCCCATAACAAAGCAGTTGAACAACGTGACCGAGCGCGCCGTGCCCGCACCTGCCGTTATGCGCCCCGCGGGTAGGAATTTGAAATCCTCCAACGCGCCATAAAACTGGTCTTCCCAAGCCGACGGATCATCCTCGACCGAGGCCAAATCCCGCGCGATGCGGCGCCAACTGTCTTCGACCGAAGCATCGATGGGAGTGCCATCAGCTTCTTTAAAGCGGTATTTCATATCCCAGATTTGTTCGGCAATCGGCGCAGCAAAACGTGTCATAATTAGGAGTCCCTTTGGCGGGTGCCGATTCTCTCGGCCCCCTGGCAGGTGAAATATTTACGCCAAATACCCCCCAATTTCCAGCATAAACCACTATCCCTAGGGGCGTTTTGTTAGGAAGGCACAACATACAGCCCCTGCCCTGCGCCACCACACCTTGCAGTCGCGGCCACTTAGGCTACAATATTTGGTGTGGGGAAAAGGTGAGTCTGTGGATAATTTTATCAACCTAGTCAAACTTTCGGTCGGCACTGAAACCATCGACGACCTTGAAACGTGGCAAGCAACCAAGCGCGCGCAAGCCCCCGACGGCCTGCCCCGCCATGTCACCCGCATGTGGCCCAAACGCGAGGCCGAGATCCTTGCCGGCGGGTCAATCTATTGGGTGATCAAAGGCGTGCTAACGTGTCGCCAACGTATTCTGCGGCTCGACGAAGTGATCGGTGACGATGGAATTCGGCGCTGCGCCATCGTGTCCGATCCTGAACTGGTGCGCGTGCAAAGCGCGCTTAAACGCCCCTTCCAAGGCTGGCGGTACCTTAAACCAGCCGACACCCCGCCTGACCTGCCCAAAGGACGCGAAAGCGAAGAGCCCCTGCCCGTGGAATTGAATAGGGCGTTGGCAGAAATTGGGGTGCTTTAGGGAGTTGCGAGTCGGCTTTGAGCCCGAATCAACTCTGTCTTTGCTCAGCCAGTCGGGTTTCATACTGCTGGCTAACCTCAAACCAGTCGGCCAAGTCTGCGGAAAACCGGCGATCTTTATCTAATGAACCAGCAAGAGAAAGTTGCTCTTTAAGTCTCTGAATGTCCTCCTGCCAGTTAGTGTGGTCGATCAAGATTCCAGTCGGCCACTCGTGAAAAGTGAAGTTCAAGTCATTAATCAAAGAGGTAAGGTAGGCATGCCGGTATCGAACAGAGCTTGGTTCAAGTTCAAATGCGATCCGAAAAAAGTCGGTCGCAGAACGATGGTTCATCTGTTCCGATAAAGAACGCATTGTGACAAGGTTTTGCCAGTACTTTCCTAGGAGATAGCTAGCATCAGGCTCGTCACGGCCGAATTTAGCTTTCAGGACTGGAAAGACTATACTCTCGTAAATTTCGTGACGTATCCGGTTTGTACGATTTAGAGGCAATCGGTCCAAATTGTTCTGCGTCCAAACCGTTTTTGCGTCCAAGCTGGGAACGGCATCAATTATCGCCAAGAAAATTTGCTTTGCCTCTTTTTTAGCCCCAGTGCATCAAACTTCAGAAATTTATCAAGCAAGTCAGCAGTTCGAGGGATTCTACCGTTTGTCTGGGTCATTATAAGTTTCTATTTTCGTTGCTGGCCATGTGCAACGGCAGCTTTGTCCGGCTCAGCAGGCATCCACGCCTTAAACTTGCGTTGCGACGCGGAGAATGTCTCCTTCGAGCCCATCTCGACAAAATTGGCAGGGCTGCCATACACCCAAACTATGAAGTGGCTTTCTCTCGCACTCGGTATTGTATTCTTACTTATCAGCTGGCTGATTGTTCAAGTCGCGAAAGGATACGCCTTCGCTTATGGTGGTTTTGAAGAATGGAACGCCGAATTCATCAATCAATACAACGCTTGCTGCCTAATGACCGACTTAAAATCGGTGGCTCCCTTTGCTTTAGTTGGCGTTGTTTGTATCATTTTCGCCGTTTGGAAATTTTGGGGTGAACGATCAGAACGATCACCGAACTAGATGAAGCTGCCACAGCAGTTCAGTCCGCACATCCGCCATTGGCCTCTACTTAACAGACATCACCGCATGGCCTTTTAGCCCGCGAATTCACCTTAATACACCGCGCGGTGCATAGGTTATGCACACCATGTGTACAGGTTGCGGCTTCCCACTCTCCAACTTTCAAGGCGTCAACGCCGGAACCAGAACACGAGCGAGAAGACTGCTGCGTGAACGGTCCCTCTGATCTCAGCTCAACCGCTCCAAAAGCGCGCGCAAGATCAACCGATCTGCGTCATCCAATTCGGCACCTCGGCTGCGCCACAACGTCGCTTGGGACGCCAAAATAGGACCGTCAGACAGCACCTTTAGATGGTTGGCACGCAAGGTCTCTCCGCTGCTGGTAATGTCGGCAATCGCCTCTGCCGTTTCGTTTGCCACAGTACCTTCTGTCGCGCCCTGACTGTCGATCAGTTGATAATCCGCAACACCGGCATCGCGCAGGAACTCACGCACAAGCCTATGATATTTCGTCGCAATTCGCAGCCGAAATCCGTGACGTGCCCGGAATGCAGCCGCCACCGCGTCCAGATCATCGGTTAATGCCACGTCGATCCAAGCAACAGGGACGGCCAGAATCAAATCAGCGTGGCCAAACCCCATCTCGGAAATCGGTTCAACCTGTTGTTCCCAAAGCGGAAGCTTTTCGTGAATAAGGTCCGTGCCTGTGACGCCCAGATGAATGCGCCCCGCCGCCAATTCGCGCGGGATTTCCCCTGCGGACAATAATACCAGCGAAACGCCGTCCACCCCTTCGACTTCGCCCGCATATTCCCGGTCTGACCCAGTGCGCGTCAATGTGACACCGCGCGCGGCGAACCAATCAAAAGTCTTTTCCATAAGCCGCCCCTTGGACGGCACTCCTAGCTTGACGGTCATTGTGGGCCCTCCAAAAGAGCCATCACGTCGGGACGCAACACCGCCCCCACAGCCGGAATTTCAGCCCCGGTTCCAAGGCGACGCGTCAACGCATCATAGCGCCCGCCCGTGGCAACAGGGGGTAAATCAGGCCGGGAGTCCGCATAAAACCCAAAAACAAAACCATCATAGTATTCCATCGAAGTGCGCCCATAACTCGCTTCGAATTCCAAAGCGTCCACATCCACACCGCGTGCGACCAGCGCATCGGCGCGAGCCTGGACACGCGTGACCGCCTGACGGATCGCGGGCAAATCAACGGCTAGATCGCGCAACTGCGATACGGCAAATGGCATAGTTTCACGCACCGCAAGGAGGGCATCAAGCACATCCATTTCAACCGCGCTGATCGGGGCCTCTGCCGCGTCTTGGCGCAAGGCCTCTACGCGGGCATCGATCTCGGATTGACTGCGCAGCCCTGTCAGGGGCGCGTCCGTTTGCGCATCACCGGACAACAAAGCCGCACGACTGTCGGGTGTGGCGGATCGCCCGCCAAAACGATCCAAAAGCGCGCGAAACCGGCGTGGCCGCCAAATGTGGCGACGCAAGGCTGCACGGCGCTGCTCAGACGTGTTTAACCCTTCAACAGCAGCCATCAAAATGCCAATATCCCCCGTAGCCGCGCGCAAAGACAGTGGCGCAACGGACTGAGAAATAATCGCAAACACCTCTGCATCAGCAGCTGCAGGATCATGACGGTCAAACACCTCATAGCCAACTTGCAAGTATTCACTGGGCTTATCCAGATCGTCCTCTTGGCGGCGAAACACTTCGCCCGCATAGGTATAGCGCGCAGGTTCGGCGCCGTGCGCCATGTGCATCTGCACCACAGGCACTGTGAAATCCGGGCGCAACATCTGTTCGCCCCGCATCGCGTCGCTGGTGACATAGGCGCGCGCGCGAATGTCTTCGCCATAAAGATCCAGCAGCAAGTCAGCCGATTGCAGCACCGGCGGGTCTACGACTTCTGCACCGGCGGCCACAAAAACGTCGCGGATTGCCAGTGCTCGGGTTCGAAGATCACTCATCCGTTTAGAATCTCCTGCACCTTTGCCAACATATCAGCGCGGGGCACTTCGAATTGGCTGGGGCGGCCTTTCCATTCTTCCAGTGTGGCCGTTTCAGCGATTTTTGCACCCAAGATCAAATCTTTGATCTGTACAACGTCGCGGTCAAATTCATCTGTACCGGCGATGATGGCGATGGGCGAATTGCGTTTATCTGCGTATTTCAACTGGTTGCCAAAGTTTTTTGGGTTGCCAAAATACACCTCGGCCCTGATGCCAGCGCTGCGCAGCTCCGTCACCATTGTTTGATAGTCCGCCATCCGGTCGCGATCCATGACCGTGACAACAACAGGGCCGTGGTCTTGTGACCCGATGCGCCCGGTTGCGCGCAAGGCCGCCAACAACCGATCCACTCCGATGGACACGCCTGTTGCAGGCACTTCTTGCCCGGTAAAGCGTTTGACCAGATCGTCATAACGCCCGCCCCCGGCCACCGACCCAAAGTTGCGCGGACGACCCTTTTCATCTTTGATTTCAAAGGTCAGCTCGGCCTCGTAGACAGGGCCGGTATAGTAGCCAAGCCCACGCACGACAGACGGATCAATTTCGATGCGATCCGCACCGTACCCACCTGCATCAAGCAATGCGGCGATCTCTTCGAGTTCCGCCACGCCAGCCTCGCCCACGTCTGAGCCGCTTACCAATTCCCGCAGCCGCGCGACAGTCGCAACACCTGTGTCACGTTTAGCGTCCATAAAGCCCATAACGACATCAGCCTGCGCGTCACCCAAACCAGCGCCATCGGTAAAATCGCCACTGTCGTCTTTGCGCCCTGCACCCAATAAGGCGCGCACGCCATCTGGTCCCAACCGATCCAACTTGTCGATGGCACGTAGCACGATGCCGCGCTCCGCCTCTTTGTCGTCGCCCGCAAGGCCAGCAACTTCCATCACACCGTTCAGAACCTTGCGGTTGTTGATGCGGATCACATAATCACCACGGCTGATCCCAACCGCTTCCAGCGTGTCCGACAACATCGCACAAATTTCAGCATCCGCGCCCATTGACGCAGACCCAACTGTATCCGCATCACATTGATAAAACTGGCGAAACCGCCCCGGCCCCGGTTTTTCGTTGCGCCAAACAGGCCCCATCGTATAGCGGCGATAAGGGTTGGGCAGGTCATTGCGATGCTGCGCATAAACCCGCGCCAACGGCGCCGTCATGTCATAGCGCAACGCCAACCAATCGCCGTCTTCCTCTTGCCAAGCGAACACGCCTTCGTTTGGGCGATCCACATCCGGCAGAAACTTCCCCAATGCCTCGACCGTTTCAACAGCACTGCTTTCGAGCGCGTCAAACCCGTATCGATGATAGACCTCGCCGATTGCACGCAACATCGCGTTGCGTTCTGTGACATCTGAACCGAAATAATCGGCAAAGCCCTTAGGTGTCTGTGCCTTGGGGCGTGGGGTCTTTTTGGGTTTGGCCATGGTGCCGCTCCGGATGAGGTTTGCGCGCGTCGTATCGCAGGCAGGGTAAGGGGGCAAGGTGCGCAGCGCTTGCGTCAAGGCTGCATTTGCCCCACATGGAGAACATGAACAACCGTATCGACACCCTCGAAGAACAGATCGCCCACCTCACCCGCACGGTCGAGGACCTTTCAGACATCGTAGCAAGGCAGGAACGCGAATTGGCATTGGTCACCCGCCGTGCGCAGATGCTGATGGAACGCGAAGCCGAACGCGAAACTCAAGGTGGCGGCGGAGTCGTGGTCGGGGACGAACGGCCACCGCACTACTAAAAACGTATATTTGGCCGGGCTTTAAACCGTCGCTTAAGGCGTTTTCACAGCTGTCGCCAACAGCGCCCCATCATGCAGCAACATATCCGCCCAACGCGCATTTTCTTCAAAATGTTCGTAAACGCTGACAAAAACGGTCGTTTGGCTCAACCGTTCGATACGCTGCCCGCAAGGCGCGTCGCGCCCCACTTTGCACACGCTTTTTTTGACCTTTTCATAGGCCGTGTCCGTTGTTGAATACGGATATTCCTTGGCCGGCAAACCATATCGTAGTTGTTCGTGGAACTCTGGCGCGCCAAAAAGCGCAAGCGAGGCCGTGAATTGACGTGCACAATTGTCACTAAACCCAGTGACATAAAATGTGCGCGGGGCCGTGCTGTCCGGCGCGCTGTCATAAAGCGCATAGTCCGACCCTTTGCGCGCCGCTTGGTCGATGCGTTTGCCAAGCGCCGCGTGAGTGACGCCGCAGACACGGCCAATTTCGCCAAAGGGCAACGTTGTTCCCATTGTTACGTCTCGCAACAAAAGGCCCGCCGTCGGGGCAGCTGCCGCCTGTCCGAACAATCCGCGCCGTTTCTTTGGTTCGACCAATGCGTCGGGTTCAGCAAAGTCATTTTCTGTCGCCGCACCGCTTGGTTCCGTCAAGCTATTGGATGCAGCCCCGGGTATGTCATCCGGCGAAAGACTTGCAAGCTGAACCTCAACCGATGGTGCATTTTCGCCCCCATCAGGGGTCGCGTCGAAAACAATGTCTTTGTCTTCGCCGACACCAATTGCATCGTTACTGTCGACGGTTACATCCTTATTGTCGACGCCCAATGCGACGTTCTGCGGCGCAACATCAGCCGCGTCTTGTGCTTCTGCTGCGCGGCGCAACCACCCTAAAACACCTTTCGACTTTGCTTCGGGCGCTTTGGCGCTTGCGAGAACAACAGGTGTTTCTTCTGGCACAACGATGTCGTTTTCAACCGCTACAGTAGCGTCTGATGGGCTTACAACGCCCTCAGTTTCTGTGGCGTCCGCAACAACATCCTCAGTCCGGTCCGCAACATCTTCCGTAGTGTCAGCGACATCGATCGCGACATCGCCCAAAACGCCATCTTCCAGCGCATCAGAAACCAGAACTTCCGGTATTTCTTCATCAGGGGTATCCACCTGAGGCACATTCGCTTCAGGTTCAGACGGCTTGCGAAATAACCCCGAAAGAATGCTGTCCTCGCGATCCAGTTCTTGTTGCGTCGGCAACGCAGCCGAAGCGTCGGCATCGGGCAATTTAACCCCATCAGACACGCGTTCCACCCCAGCCAACGGATCACCGCAGGCCGTCAGCATCATCAATGCCGGAATAGTCGTCCAGAATGCGCGCATGGTGTAATCGGTCCCTTCCAGACCAGACTCTTACCGCCAGATTGGCAACCCGTCCAGACAGAGCAGCACAAACACGCCTAGATGTCCTGAACCTCGACGACACCGGACAGCGATTTGATCGCCCCCTTGATCTGTGGCGTGACGGGAAACTCAGCGCCCAAATCCATCTCGACTTCGCCAGGCAGGCTATCGTCCATGAGGCACAAAGTGACAGGGCCGCGCGCGGCACTTTTGGTGGCTTGGATCGCACCTTCGAGAACCGTCGCGACCGACGCCAAAGCCCCCACTTCGTCCACAAAGATGCGCATTCCCATACTGCCCACATCCGCCACAACCGTGTCGATTGGCGCGACGGAACGGCCAAGCAATTTCAACTGATCCGCCTCCATCGTGGCTTCTGCGGTGACGATAACTTTTTCGCCCGTAATCAGATAATCTTGCGCTTTTTCAAGGCTATCCGAAAACAGCGTGACCTCAAAGGCGCCCGTGGTGTCCGACAACTGACAAAAGGCAAAGCGGTTGCCGCGTGCCGATTTGCGCACCTGCAATCCTGCGACAACACCAGCCAGTTTCGCATTCAGGGGGCCGCCTTCGGCCTTGGCTGTGACCTCGTCCAAAGTCAAAACGCCTTTGCGTTTCAGCGCGCCCATATAGTCATCCAGCGGATGGCCAGACAGGTAGAACCCAACCGCTTTGAATTCCTCGCCCAACCGTTCGGCGGGCATCCAATCATCCACAGGAAACAAACGCGGTTCGGGCAGGTCATCGCCCGCCTCCCCGAACAGCGACACCTGATTGGAATTTTTCTGGTCATGGATCGCAGCCGAATACCCGCTAAGGGCATCCAGCGCGTCAAACACCCGGCGTCGGTTTGTATCAAGTTGATCAAAGGCCCCGGCGCGGGCCAGCATTTCAAGAGGGCGCTTGCCGACACGTTTCAAATCAACGCGCCGCGCAAAGTCGAACAGGTTGACAAAGGGCTTGTCTTGCCGCCCCTCGACGACCAGTTTCATCGCCTCGACCCCAACGTTTTTAAGCGCGCCTAGGGCATAAACCAACGCCCCCTCAACCACCTTAAACGTCGCATCTGACCGGTTCACGCAAGGTGGCACCCAAGGCAATTCCAACGCTTTGCGGACTTCTTCGAAATAGATCGCCAACTTGTCCGTCAGGTGGATATCACAGTTCATCACACCGGCCATGAATTCGACCGGGTGGTTCGCTTTTAACCATGCGGTTTGATAGCTGACGACAGCATACGCCGCCGCATGGGATTTGTTGAAACCATAGTTGGCAAACTTATCAAGAAGGTTCCAAACCTCCATCGCTTTGTCTTTATCGACACCGTTTTCGCCTGCCCCTTTCAGGAACTTGGGGCGTTCAACATCCATCGCCTCTTGCAGCTTTTTACCCATCGCACGGCGCAACAAGTCAGCGCCCCCGAGGGAATAGCCCGCCATTTCTTGCGCGATCTGCATAACCTGTTCTTGGTAAACGATAATCCCTTGAGTTTCGTCAAGAATATGATCGATCGTCGGGTGCAGCAATTCGCGCTCAGACTTGCCGTTCTTGACCTCGCAGAACTTGGGAATGTTTTCCATCGGGCCGGGACGATACAGGGCCACAAGGGCGATGATGTCTTCGATACAGTCCGGCTTCATCCGCTTTAGGGCATCCATCATGCCCGAGCTTTCCACCTGAAACACCGCCACCGTCTTGGCCGAGGCATAAAGCTTGTAAGACGCATCATCGTCCAGCGGGATGCCGCCGATATCGTTGGTCATACCATCCGCAGGCGTATAGAGATCAACACCAGCCGCATCCGTATGCAAAGACCGCCCAGACCCCAAAATCTGCTCAACGGCATTCTGAATCACGGTGAGGGTTTTGAGGCCCAAAAAGTCGAATTTGAC
This sequence comes from Tateyamaria sp., assembly GCF_039940735.1. GTDB lineage: Bacteria > Pseudomonadota > Alphaproteobacteria > Rhodobacterales > Rhodobacteraceae > Tateyamaria. The sequence goes on along the minus strand of NZ_JBDVGB010000048.1, from coordinate 204,201 downwards.
CAGCCCGGCCTGTTCGACCCATTTCATGTTGAATTGGGTCGCAGGCATATCGGAACGCGGATCTTGATACAGCGGCACAAGCGCGTCCAAAGGTCGATCGCCAATCACCACACCCGCCGCGTGGGTGGATGCATTGCGTAACAGCCCTTCGACCTGTTGGCCGTACTTCAACAGGCGTGCAACGACCTCTTCGTTGCGCGCCTCTTCGCGCAAGCGGGGCTCATCCGCGAGCGCTTTTTCGATGCTGACAGGTTTGACGCCCTCAACCGGGATCAACTTGGACAGCCGATCCACCTGCCCGTATGGCATCTGCAAAACGCGCCCAATATCGCGCACCGCGGCCTTGGACAGAAGTGCACCAAAGGTGATGATTTGCCCGACTTTGTCGCGCCCATATTTCTGCTGCACGTAGCGGATGACTTCTTCGCGCCGATCCATGCAAAAATCGATGTCGAAATCGGGCATGCTGACCCGTTCGGGGTTCAAAAACCGTTCAAACAGCAACGCATAGCGCAATGGATCAAGGTCAGTGACCGTCAGCGCATAGGCCACCAACGACCCAGCGCCCGACCCACGACCCGGCCCCACGGGGATATTTTCGTCCTTGGCCCATTTGATAAAATCGGCAACGATCAGGAAGTAGCCGGGAAAGCCCATGCCTTCGATGATATCCAGCTCAAAATCCAGCCGTTTTTGGTATTCCTCGACCGACGTCGCGTGCGGAATAACCTTAAGCCGCTCGACCAAGCCCGCGTTGGCTTGCTTGCGCAATTCTTCGACTTCGTCGTCGGCAAACTTGGGCAGGATCGGGTCACGCCGATAGGCCATAAAGGCACAGCGCTGCGCGATTTCCACAGTGTTTTCAATCGCCTCTGGCAAATCAGCAAACAGCGCGACCATTTCGGTCTGCGACTTAAAGTAATGTTGCGGCGTCAAGCGGCGGCGTGTTTCTTGCTGATCCACATAGGCGCCCTCGGCAATGCAAATCAACGCATCATGGCTTTCGTACATCGCGGTCTTTGGGAAATAGACATCGTTGGTCGCAACCAACGGCAGGTCCATCGCATAGGCCATTTCGACAAACCCACGTTCGGTCAACCGTTCGGCCTCGGGGGCGCCATCTTCTCCCGGATGTCGCTGCAATTCAACATACAAGCGGTCGCCAAATGCCTGCGCCAGCTGCGTCATCAGCGCCTCGGCCGCGGGGCGTTGACTGGTTTGTAACAGCATCCCCACAGGCCCGTTCGGCCCACCCGACAGGCAAATCAAGTCCTTGGAATGACGTTCCAGTTCCTCGACTGTGACAAAGGGCAGCTCTGATCCGTCGCGCAAATACAAGCACGAATTGAGCTTCATCAGGTTCTCGTATCCTGCCTCGGACTGCGCCAACAGCACAAGCGATGCAGGATCGCGTGGACGTTCGCCGGGACGTGTCGCAACATATTGCAGATCAACCTGACAGCCGATGATGGGCTGCACCCCAGCCCCCGCCATACTTACGGAAAATTCCAGCGCCGCAAACATGTTGTTGGTGTCGGTCAGCGCGATGGCTGGCATACCCGCACCCCGCACCACATCAGGCAGCTTTTTGAGGCGCATGGCCCCTTCAAGCAGCGAATATTCGGAATGGGTGCGCAGGTGAATGAATCGGGGTGCATCTGTCATAGCCGTCAGACTAGAACCCATCGCTCCCTATATCCAGTGGTGCTGCAAAGTTATGCACACCAAATCGAGTTAGAACCGCACCGGCGGAATTTCTCTTGCCAAAACCACCTATGCACGCGTAGCTTCAATCCCGATACGCCTGCGCCCCGCCTCTACACCGCATCGAGGTCGCGCCACGTTTGGGCAAATTATTGGTACGGCGGCAGGTCACGACAACATGCGCACGCGTTTTTTCCTAAACGGAAAACCCGTCACTGCCGACACCACCCCTACAACAACCCTGCTAGACTGGCTGCGCGAAGATCAACGCCTGACCGGAACCAAAGAGGGCTGTAACGAGGGCGACTGTGGTGCGTGTTCCGTGATCGTCACGGATGACAGCGGCGCGCGTGCTTTGAATGCTTGCATCTTGCTTATCCCCCAGCTTGAAGGACAAGCCGTGCGCACGGTCGAAGGCATCACGGCCCCAGATGGCACCCTTCATCCCGTTCAAACGGCGATGATCGATCACCACGGCAGCCAATGCGGTTTTTGCACGCCGGGTTTTATCACCACGATGGCTTGTGCACATCTGAACGGTGCCACGGATCACGACACGCAGCTGGCAGGGAACCTTTGCCGCTGTACCGGTTATGCCCCGATTATTCGCGCCGCCAAAGCGGCTGAAACCGCATCGGTTCCAACGCACATGAAAGATGACGCGCGGGCACTCAAAGCAAGCGACGCCGTCTTTTTGGATGCAAATGAAACGCCTGACGCGCAAAACGAGGCAAACGCCCCAACGTCCCTGGAAACACTTGCGACGTGGCTGGACGAAAACCCAGACGGAACCCTGATTGCCGGGGCTACGGATGTCGGTCTTTGGATCACCAAAGATCTTCGCACCCTCGGGCCGGTTGTTTTTCTCAACCGCATTCCAGCGCTGGCAGGTGTCATCGTCACTGACGCCGAAATCCGCATTGGCGCGGCAACAAGGCTGTCAGACCTGCATGATGCCATCGCCCCGCACCACCCCAGCTTTGCCGAATTGATTCGCCGCTACGGTTCGACCCAAGTGCGCAATGCGGCCACCATCGGCGGCAACATCGCCAACGGTTCACCCATCGGGGATGGGTCTCCGGCGCTTATTGCGCTTGGGGCAACTTTGCATCTGCGTTCTGTCGACGGGCCGCGCAGCCTGCCTTTGGAGGATTTCTTTGTCGCGTACGGCAAACAAGATCGTGCCCAAAACGAATTCATTGAAGCGATCACCATCCCAAGGCAAAGTGACGCGTTGCGATGCTACAAGCTGTCGAAACGGTTTGATCAAGATATTTCCGCAGTCTGCGGCTGCTTCTGGATCGAAATTTCGCAAAGCATAGTCACCCATGCACGCATCGCCTTTGGTGGGATGGCAGGAACCCCGAAACGCGCCACAAAAGCCGAAGCTGCCCTGCATGGCCAACCCTGGACCGAAGCCACAGTCGCCGCCGCGATGAGCGCATTGGCGCAGGATTTCACCCCAATGTCGGACATGCGCGCATCTGCCGGTTACCGCATGGAAGCCGCGCAAAACATGCTGCTGCGCGCATGGCTTGAGGATCAAGGGCAAAACACGGACGTGTTGAAGGTGGCCCCATGAGCGTTTCAAAACCCCTGCCCCATGACACAGCCCACCTGCACGTCACAGGGCGCGCGCGGTATGTGGATGACATGCCCACACCGACAGGCACTTTACACATCGCGTTTGGGCTTTCGGACAAAGCCAGCGGAGAAATTACCGGCATCGATCTGAATGCGGTAGAGAATGCTCCGGGTGTTGTTGCTGTTCTTACGGCGCGTGATCTGCCGTTTGCGAATGACGTCTCACCCTCGAACCACGACGAGCCACTTTTGGCGGACGGCCACGTGCACCACATGGGCCAACCCATTTTTGCCGTCATCGCAGACAGCCATCTTCAAGCGCGTTTCGCTGCGCGGCAGGGCAAGATCGACATCGCCGAAGCTACCCCAATTTTCACGATCGAAGACGCGCTGGCCGCAAATTCAAGATTTGAAGATGGCCCGCGCATTTACTCTCAAGGGGACGCGGCGGGCGCATTGGACGTGGCTGAAAATACCGCCAGCGGCAAGTTCCACATCGGGGGCCAAGAACACTTTTACCTCGAAGGCCAAGCCGCACTTGCACAGCCCGGCGAGGATGGCGACATGCACGTCATTTCCTCCACCCAACACCCGACGGAAATCCAGCACAAAGTGGCCGAAGCCATCGGCCAACCCATGCATAGCGTGCGGGTCGAAACCCGGCGCATGGGCGGCGGTTTTGGCGGAAAAGAAAGCCAAGGCAACGCGCTTGCGGTGGCCTGTGCAATCGCGGCGCGGCTGACGGGGCGACCCTGCAAGATGCGATATGACCGTGATGATGATATGATCATCACTGGAAAGCGCCACGATTTCCGCATCGATTATGATGTCGGGTTTGATGACGAGGGTCTAATCACAGCACTAGACGTGCGCCATTTCACCCGCTGCGGCTGGGCAATGGATTTGTCCCTACCCGTCGCGGATCGGGCAATGCTGCATGCGGACAACGCCTATTGGTTGCCGAATGTACGCATCGAAAGCCACCGACTGCGCACCAACATGCAATCTGCCACAGCATTTCGTGGATTTGGCGGGCCGCAAGGCATGTTGGGTATGGAACGGATCATTGACCATGTCGCGGCCGAGCTGGGGCTTGATCCGCAGGTGGTGCGCCAAAGAAATTTTTATGCCTCCGGCGGGCATATTTCTGGAACAATGAAAGCGCAGACGACGCCCTATGGCCAACCGGTTGCCGATTTTGTTCTAGATGATTTGGTCGATCGCCTGTGCGAGACCTCAGGTTACCACGCCCGCCGCACGGCGGTTGAGGTTTGGAATGCCGCCAACCCTGTTTTGAAAAAGGGCATCGCCCTCACGCCTGTGAAATTCGGGATCAGCTTTACCCTAACCCACCTTAATCAAGCTGGCGCGCTGGTACATGTTTATTCCGATGGTTCCATTCATCTGAACCACGGCGGAACCGAGATGGGGCAAGGCCTGTTCCAAAAAGTCGCGCAAGTCGCGGCCAGTCGGTTTGGTGTCACGATGGACGTGATCAAGATCACGGCCACAGACACCGCCAAAGTGCCCAACACATCCGCCACCGCCGCATCGTCTGGCAGCGATCTGAATGGTATGGCCGTCAAGATCGCATGCGATACGATTCGCGATCGATTGACCCAGCACCTTGCCACGCTTCATCATTGTTCACCCGATGCAGTCACGTTTGAAGGCAACCGCGTACAGGCCGGCACCGCCAGCTACAGTTTTGCAGAGGTCGCGGCTTTGGCTCATCAAGCGCGTATTAGCTTGTCCTCGACCGGCTTTTATAAAACCCCTGACATCGAATGGGATCGTATAAAGGGCCACGGCCGCCCGTTTTTCTATTTTGCCTATGGCGCCGCTGTGACCGAAGTCGTCATCGACACGCTCACCGGCGAAAATCGTATCCTGCGCGCGGATGTGTTGCACGATGCGGGCGCTTCGCTGAACCCTGCGCTTGATATCGGGCAGGTCGAGGGCGGTTATGTCCAAGGTGCCGGCTGGCTTACGACCGAAGAACTAGTCTGGGACAATACCGGATATTTGCGCACCCACGCGCCATCGACCTACAAAATCCCCGCCTGCGCAGACCGGCCCGACATCTTTAACGTTGCCCTATGGGATGGCGAAAACCACGCCGACACCATCTATAAATCCAAAGCCGTGGGCGAGCCTCCTTTCATGCTGGGGATATCGGCCTTTCTTGCATTGAACGACGCAGTGTCAGCCTGCGGAACCGCCTATCCTGACCTACATGCCCCCGCCACGCCCGAGGCTCTGATGGCTGCGATCCATAGGGCGCGCAATGTTTGATCGCGCGGCCCTTTTGGCAGCCTGCGCGGCGCATGGACGGGTGGCCCGCGTGGTGATCACAGCCGTGCAAGGATCCGCCCCCCGCGAAATCGGGGCATCCATGTGCGTATGGGAAACAGGCCAGTCCGGAACCATCGGCGGCGGCGCACTCGAATATGAACTGGCGCAAAATGCGCGCCGCGTGACACAGGACGCAACAAGTCGCCACGCGCTAGGGCCCGATTTGGGTCAATGCTGCGGCGGCGCGGTCGAGGTCATAACCGAAATCTATGATCTGGCACGGGTCAAGGCATTGCCCGAGCATCTGATCGCTCGCGGCCCTTCCCCGACACCGTTGACCATCGAGCGCATCCTAAAAGAATTTCGAAATCAGGGGATTACACCGCATCCTCAAAAGATCGATGGCTGGTTCATCGAACCCGTCAGCCCACCCGATCGCACCTTGTGGATTTGGGGGGCGGGCCATGTGGGGCGCGCGCTGGTGGATGTGCTGCACAAAGTACCGGGGCTTGCCTTAACATGGGTGGATACCGCACGGGACCGTTTTCCAGAATATATACCGGATGGCGTCACAGCAATTCCCACACCTGATCCAACGCGGTTGGCTCTCCATACGCCTACGGACGCCGATCACTTGATCTTGACGTATTCTCACGAGATTGACCTTGCTTTGTGCCACGCCTTAATAACCCATGGCTTTCAAAGCTGCGGCCTTATTGGGTCGGCTACCAAATGGGCGCGGTTTCGCAAAAGACTAACCGGATTAGGCCACACAAGCGACGAAGTCACACGCATCACCTGCCCGATTGGCGATCCATCCATTGGCAAACAACCACATATGATTGCGATTGGCGTCGCGCATCGGTTGCTTCAAACACAGAGCATTTTGCAAACCTCTGCAAAGGTACACGCATGACGATTCCACTTCTTTCGCTTTCAGGGCTGACCAAGGCCTATCCGGGCGTAATCGCCAATGAAGACGTGACGCTGGACATCCAAACCGGCGAAATCCACGCACTTCTTGGGGAAAACGGCGCGGGTAAATCCACGTTGGTTAAGATGATTTATGGGTTGGTCAAACCGGATGCCGGGGTGATGCAAATGCACGGAAACGCATTTGCACCCACCGACCCGCGTGCGGCGCGCAGCGCAGGTGTTGGCATGGTGTTCCAACATTTTTCCCTATTTGATGCGTTAAGCGTCGCGGAAAATATCGCTTTGGGGATGGAGGCGCCTCCGCCGATGAGCACATTGGCGGCACGGATCCAAGAAGTGTCTGAAACCTACGGTCTGCCATTATCGCCGGATCGTACGGTTGGGGATCTGTCTGCAGGCGAACGTCAACGGGTCGAAATCATTCGTTGTCTACTGCAAGATCCGAAACTGCTGATTATGGATGAACCCACCAGCGTGCTGACGCCGCAAGAGGTCGAAATTCTGTTCCAAACCTTGCGAAAGCTTAGCGCGGAAGGTACCGCTATCCTGTATATTTCGCACAAATTGGAAGAAATCCGCAGCCTTTGCGACGCTGCCACCATTTTGCGCGGCGGCAAAGTGGTGGCCAAATGTGTGCCGCGCGACACCTCAGCGCGAGATATGGCAGAGCTGATGGTCGGCACGACGCTGGCCACCCCCAAAAGTGCAGCGCACGCCACGGGCGATGTGATGTTGTCTGTGACCGCGTTGTCGGCCGCGTCGCCTTCTGCATTCGGCATGGCGCTCAAGGATGTCTCATTTCAGGTGCAAGCAGGCGAAGTGCTGGGCATCGGCGGGGTAGCGGGCAACGGCCAAGACGAATTGCTTGGGGTGTTATCCGGCGAATTGCCCTGCCGACTCGGTATGGTGTCCTTGCAGGGTCGCGATTTGGCTGGGGTTGGCCCCGAAGCGCGGCGCGGTCTTGGTGTGCTTGCCGCGCCCGAAGAACGATTGGGGCACGCTGCCGCCCCAGATATGTCATTGACCGAAAATGCCATGCTGACAGGGGCAACCCGCGAGGGCTTGTCCCGAGGTGGCATGCTCAATTGGCTCAAAGCGCGCAGTTTTGCCGAGCGCATTATCGCCGAATTTGACGTGCGCACGCCGGGGCCGAACAATGCCGCGCGATCTTTGTCAGGTGGGAACCTGCAAAAGTTCGTCATTGGGCGCGAAGTCTTGCAACGCCCTGATGTTTTGGTCGTGAACCAACCGACTTGGGGCGTCGATGCCGCCGCAGCCGCCGACATCCGCCAAGCTTTGCTTGATTTGGCCGCGGGCGGGGCCGCCTTGGTTGTAATATCTCAGGATCTAGATGAATTGATGGAAATTTCGGACCGCTTTGCGGCACTGAACGAGGGGCGGTTGAGTGAACCTAAGCCGACATCTGGTTTGGATGTCGAACAGATTGGTTTGATGCTGGGCGGGGCGCACGGCATGGAGGTTGCACATGTTTGATCGTTCGGGAGCCTCCGGCGGGAGTTTATTTGGCAAGATGAAGCAGGGGATGCGCCCATGATCCATCTTGAGAAACGTCCACAGCCGTCACAAGCGATGTCTTGGGCCACGCCACTATTGGCGGTCCTGGCGACGATGTTCTTTGGAGGCCTGTTGTTTGCCGCACTCGGCAAAGACCCGGTTGAAGCCATTTTAACCATTTTCTGGGAGCCTCTTTTTGGCGAGTTTTCCTTTTTTTACCGCCCACAATTGTTGATCAAAGGTGCACCCCTTGTTCTGATCGCCATAGGCCTTGCCTTGGGCTTTAAGGCCGGCATTTGGAACATCGGGGCCGAAGGGCAATATATCGTCGGCGCAATCTGTGGCGCGGGAGCCGGGCTGGCGTTTTACCCCACTGAAAGCGTTATCATCTTTCCCATTATGATCCTTGCGGGCGCCTTTGGCGGTTGGGCATGGGCCATGATACCGGGGATTTTAAAAGTAAAATTCGGGACAAACGAGATTTTGGTGTCTTTGATGCTGGTCTATGTGGCCGAGCAACTTTTGGCGTCTATGTCCCTTGGATTGCTCAAGAACCCGGAGGGTTTTGGTTTTCCCGGGTCACGCAACCTACAACAATATGCGTCAGCGCATAACGCCGAATTGGTTGCAAATACGGGTATGCACTGGGGGGTGGTCGCCGCATTGATCGCCGTGATCTTTGCTTATGTTTTGCTGACCCGCCACCGCCTTGGCTTTGCGATCCGCGTGACAGGTGAAGCCCCGCGTGCCGCCAAATTCGGCGGCGTGAACCCGGCACGCCTGATCCTGTTCTGTCTTGGCGCTTCGGGCTTGCTTGCCGGTCTTGCAGGCATGTTCGAAGTGGCTGGTCCTGCCGGACAAATTAGCATCGACTTCAATGTTGGTTACGGCTTTACCGCTATTATTGTTGCCTTCTTGGGCCGCCTTAATCCACTTGGCATTGTGGTCGCAGGCCTGTTGATGGCGTTGACGTATATCGGCGGAGATATCGCGCAATCGCAGCTGGGTTTGCCCGCAGCTGCCATTCAAGTGTTTCAGGGGATGCTATTGTTCTTCCTTCTCGCGCTGGATGTGCTGACAAACTACCGATTGCGATTTGGCACAGGAGAAGCCGCATGACAGCACTGGTCGCCGCATTCCTGTCCACACAATGGTTTTGTACAAGTCCGCTTGCGTTGCCGATTGATCCGCTGATGATTCCCGTCTCGCCGGTGACTTTGACACTCACTGCCGGTGACGACGGATCATTTCACGCCATTGGTGAGATGCGCGCCGACATCGATGCGCGCCCTGTGCGCTGGAGCGGATCTTGGTCGGTATTTGATGCACAACTGGCCATGATCGGCCCTTGGGAAACGGAACTAAACACAGTCGAAGTGCGCGGATTTTCCAACGTAGTGAGGGCCGATGTTCTATTGATGACCCTGCGCGAGGGCGACCACAAAGGGTTAAGCCTGCGCTGCCTGCAACATCAGGAGCGCGCGGAATGAACCGGCACGCCACCACACCGCGATTGATGGGCACAGCTATGGGCCTTTTGGCGCAGAATGCCATGTCCAAAAAGGACAGCGATCTTGTCCGTTGTCAGTATAAGGATCTCTAATGGACCTCTCTGCCATCAACCCCATTCTATTGATCGCCGCCATGATTGCGGCCTCTACCCCCATCTTGCTGGCGGCCATCGGCGAATTGGTGGTCGAACGCGCAGGCGTGCTGAACCTCGGAGTTGAGGGGATGATGATTACAGGCGCTGTCTGCGGTTTCATCATCACCGTAAATACGGGGTCACCCGCTGTGGGGTTCGTTGCAGCGGCGATCGGAGGCGCGGTACTTAGCCTGCTTTTCGCCTTTCTCACACAAGTCGCGTTGGCGAACCAAGTCGCGTCGGGCCTTGCGCTGACGCTCTTTGGTCTTGGGCTGTCAGCGTTAATGGGGCAATCCTATGTGGGCATCAAACCGCCTCGGATGGATTCCACCCCGTTGGGGCCTCTGGCAGAAATTCCGGTCATTGGACCCATCATATTTGGCCATGATCTTATCGTGTACCTGGGCCTCGCCATCGTCGCGGCCACTTGGGCCACTTTGAAATTCACCCGCGCCGGTCTAGTGCTGCGCGCTGTCGGCGAGAACCACGACGCAGCGCACGCGCTGGGGTACAAGGTCAAACGTATCCGAACCCTCGCCATCATGTTCGGCGGGGCCTGCGCAGGTTTGGGCGGGGCTTACATCTCTCTTATCCGCGTGCCCCAATGGACCGAAGGCATGACGGCAGGCGTGGGCTGGATCGCACTCGCCCTAGTGGTATTCGCAAGTTGGAAGCCATGGCGCGTCCTGCTGGGTGCCTATCTTTTTGGCGGAATCACCCAATTACAACTGAACCTTCAAGGCGCAGGCGTTGCCATTCCTGTCGAGTATTTGGCAATGTCGCCCTACATCGTGACAATCATCGTTTTGGTGATTCTGTCGAGTGACAAATCCCGCGCTCCGGGCTCACTGGGGCGCACCTTTCATGCCTCGGGATAAGAGGCTAACACCAACTCGCCCCTTTTGGGGCGATCCAATGGGGGAAACCTAATGAAATTTACCACAATGATGGCAACTGCCGCCATCGCACTGGGCCTTGCCGGCGCTGCATTCGCAGACGGGCACGAAAAGACCAAAGTAGGCTTTGTCTATGTCGGCCCTATCGGTGACGGCGGCTGGACACACGAGCATGACAAAGGTCGCCTTGCGGTCGAAGCAGAATTTGGCGATGCGGTTGAAACCGTGTTTGTTGAGAACGTGGCCGAGGGCCCGGATTCCGAACGTGTGATGACACAGATGGCGCTCGACGGTGCCGATCTGATCTTTACCACGTCCTTTGGTTACATGGATCCGACCAACAACGTTGCGGCCAAATTCCCTGATGTGAAATTCGAACACGCCACGGGCTTCAAACGCCTGCACCCCAACGTGTCGACCTATTCCGCACGCTTCTATGAAGGGCGCGCGATCCAAGGTCATATCGCGGGCAACATGACGGAATCCAACATCATCGGCTATATCGGCTCGTTCCCGATCCCCGAAGTGATCCGCGGCATCAACTCTGCCTATATCCACGCCAAAAAAGTCAACCCTGACGTCGAATTCAAAATCATCTGGGTTTACACATGGTTCGACCCTGCGAAAGAGGCAGACGCAGCCAAAGTGCTGATCGAACAAGGCGCGGATGTTGTGTTGCAACACACCGATTCCACCGCTCCACAAGCCGCAGCCCAAGAGGCTGGCAATGTCGTGACCTTCGGACAAGCGTCTGACATGGGCCAATACGGACCCTTCCCGCGCGTGTCATCGATCATTGACGACTGGGCACCCTATTACATCCAGCGCACACGCGCCGTTATGGATGGCACATGGGAGCAGAAAGACACATGGGACGGTATCGGCCCTGGCATGGTAGGCATCGGTGAAATCTCTGACGCCGTACCGGCTAACGTCAAAGCCGAAGCGCTCGCATTGAAGGCCGCGCTGGCCGACGGTTCGTACCACGCGTTCACCGGTCCGTTGAAGAAACAAGACGGCTCGCCGTTTTTGGCGGAAGGCGAAACAGCTGACGACGGTACGCTTGCAGGCATGAACTTTTATGTCGAAGGCATCGAAGGCGACATCCCACAATAAGCGCAGACGTTCCAAAGATCAGGCCCCGCCACCCGGCGGGGCCTTTTTTGTTGCACCACGACACCCGGAATTGATCGTAAAACTGACACATTCCCTCGTTAACGTCACTACGATGTATTTGCGATTTGTCTATGCACGCCCCGTCGAAGGCATCAAATCCCGCGAAGGGTTTTTTCAGGCTGCCCGCGAAATAGAAGACAACCCTTTATCCGATGGTGTGGCGCATCATCGAATAGATGATCTTAGGGATTGGTTTAACGACAATCTTGAACACCCCGAACGATTTTCCCGCAGCAGTCCCAAAGCCCTACACCACAAAACCACAAAAGGTTTGAGCTGGTTCAAACCCACAGCCACAAAGCACATTGCAAAGGCTTTTGAATTAAAGAGTGTATTAGATGAATGTGGCTATACAATTGATGTTTTAAAGGAATGTCGTGTGGGTTACCTCCTTTACGAAGATGAACACCAAGTAGTTGCAGAACCATTCTCCGATACCGCAAAATAATATGGCGGATATGCGGAGCTGACACATGTTAGACCGGTTCAGCCGAAGCCTTGAATGTCCACACGTCACCCCTACCCCGGAAATATCCGCGCCATCTGCGCATCAAACGAAGCCCACGTCATCGTCGCCTTATTCCCCGCATAGCCATGATAATGCGACTTGCCCGTATCATTGGGCAAACCGGCCCAAATCTTGGCCAGATTGTTCATAAACGCCTGCCGCTCCATCTCTCCGCTGCGAAAGCGACGCAAACCAGCCTCTTGCAGCAAAACATCAGCCAGTTGATCCTGCACACGCGGGGTGAACCGGGCATCCAGGCTGACCCCCAAACTGCTCACAAGACGTCGTAGTGTCGGCGGAATGAATTGGTACCGTCCAATCGCATGAGGTTGCCCCGGCGTGTCGTCAATCCATTGATAAATCTCGCGGATCGTCAAACTTGTCGGTTCGCCCGACGGTTTGATACGTGCCCCATATTGTACCGCGTCATAGCCTTTTGATCCCGCCTCGGCTTGCGCAATCAAAGTACGTAACTGCGCCACAGGACCATCCCGTTGCAAAGGCGCGACAGACACGTGGACTACCACAGGCATAGGTGCAAACAAGCTTTTGCCTTCCACACCATTGAACAGGCTGGCGGATGTTCCCGGCCTTGCCTCTTGAGGTGGAAACAACGGCGCGCGGTCCGTCAGCAGGCTCACCCGCTGTACCATTGGCAAAGCTTCACCCCATGCAAACGCCGCTTGCACACATAATCCAACGCAGGCCAAAAGACCCCACATCCGCTCCATTGCAACCTCATTCTGAAATCATCGCGTGACGTCAGATGTGGCAGGCAAGTGTTGACAATTCGTGGCCTGCATTCCTTTCATACGTCATAAAATCGTTCAAATGCGTCCTATCTCACCCCCGGTTGCACCCGATTAAAGCCGGTTGAACGCTGCATTACTCACGCATCCGGCTCCATTAACCGTTGCGCGAACGCTGCCCCCGTGACACGCTTTTGACTATGATTACGTCTGTAAATAACACCCCGCTTTCGCGCCTGACCTTCGGAACAATGCAATTCGGAGGGCGGGCTGACGCCGCCCAAAGCCGCACCATGTATGAAGCGGCGCGTGCGGCCGGTATCACCCACTTTGACACCGCCTATGTCTATAATGGGGGTGCCTCCGAAACTCTGCTTGGGCAAATGGTCAAAGAAGAACGCGACAGCCTTATCATTGCCACCAAAGCCGCGTTTGAAGGTGGATCAACCCGCGCCAATATCCTGCAAGGCTTTGCCACATCGCAACAGCGTCTGGGCCTTGATATGGTCGATGTCCTGTATTTGCATCGCTATGACGATGCCACGCCGTTGCAAGAAACCTTCGGCGCGCTCGCCACGCTCAAAAACGCTGGAAAAATTCGTCACATCGCTGTTTCAAACTTTTCTGCATGGCAAGTGATGAAAGCCCAATCCATCGCCGCCAGTTTCGACATCGCCATCGAAATGGTGCAGCCGATGCACAGCCTCGTCAAACGTCAGGCCGAGGTCGAGATCTTTCCAATGTGCGTCGATCAAGATATTGAAATCGTCCCATATTCCCCATTGGGCGGCGGGATTTTGACTGGTAAATACGCGCGCGGCGAAACGGGGCGCTTGACCGAAGACCCCATGTACGCGGCCCGCTATAATGTTGAGTGGATGCACGAAACCGCACGCAATCTTAGCGCGCTTGCCTCGGATCTTGGCACAAGCCCGGCGACGCTTGCCATAGCTTGGGCTATGGCCCATCCATCGCGCCCACGGCCCATCGTTTCAGCCCGTTCGGTGGAACAATTGACCCCTTCGTTGGCCGCACTTAGTTTTGACATGACACCCGACCTTTACGCGCAAATCACCGCTCTTAGCATCACGCCGCCCCCCGCCACCGATCGGATAGAAGAGGCATGAGCGACATCATCGTCATCGGCGGCGGCATCGCGGGTGTCTCTGCTGCGGCACGGTTGTCGGAACACGCACACGTTACGCTCATCGAAGGCGAAAGCGCACTTGGATATCACGCCTCGGGCCGCTCGGCCGCGCTGTTTGAAAAGAACTACGGCCTGCCATCGGTGATCGCATTGAACTACGCGAGCGAGGCCTACCACCAACCCTACTTGTCCCCACGCGGCTTTATGTTGGTTGGACGCGCAGGCGAGGACGCAGGTTTTGAAACCGATGCCAAAATGCTGAAGTGTCCCGAAGTTTCCGTATCAGAGGCCCGTGCGCATATTCCGATCCTAAACGACACAATCACGCGCGCTGCCTATCATCCAGAGGCCTATGACATCGACACAGACCGCATGGTTCACGACTTCGCAAAGGTTGTGCGTAAAAACGGCGGGCACGTGCGTTCAGGGAAACCCGTTACGGCCATATCATATGACAACGGCTGGACCGTCCGTAGCGGAGAAGAGATGTTGAGTTCGGCCATTCTGATAAACGCAGCTGGCGCATGGGCTGATCAGATCGCCGTGATGGCTGGGATAACCCCAATGGGCATCACGCCTTACCGGCGCTCCATGGCACGCATCCCTGCGCCGGGCGGGAATGATGTGACAAACTGGCCAATCTTCTTTGGAGTCGGCGAAACCTGGTACGCCAAACCGGACGCAGGCGCGCTGCTGGTCTCTCCTGCCGAGGAAGACGCAGTAACAGCCCACGACGCATGGGCCGACGACATGGTGTTGGCTGAAGGGCTCGATCGGTTCGCCCAACATGTCACACAGCCCGTCACACGGGTGTTGTCTTCATGGGCAGGCCTGCGCAGCTTCGCCCCTGATCGCACATTGGTTTTGGGGCAAGACCCTGAAAACCAATCCTTTGTTTGGTGCGCAGGTCAAGGCGGCTATGGGTTCCAAACCGCCCCAGCGGCCAGCCAATTGCTTGCCGACCTCACCTTGGGCCGAACGCCTGAGATGGACGCAACAACAGTTAAAAGCCTCTCTCCCAACCGTTTTCATAAAGGTTCATCATGTTAATCCGCACGCTTTCTCTTTTGCTCCTGTTGGCCGCCTGTGGCTCGGCTCCGGCGCCCACTTCATTCGATGGCCCTATCGTCATCGGGGACAGTGATCCTGTGCGGTTTAGTGGTCGCCAACCCACCGCATTTCCCGTGCGCGGCATGGATGCCGCCCGCTTCCAAACCTTCGTCGATTGGCCACGCGCCAAAGCGGCCGGCATCGAATTCGTTTTCCTCAAAGCAACCGAAGGCGGCGATCTTAAAGACCCCAAATTCGAAGACCATTGGAAAGGCGCCGGACAGGCTGACATCAAGCGCGGCGCTTATCACTTCTACTATTTCTGCACCGCTCCCGAAGTCCAAGCACGGTTTTTCATCCAGAACGCCCCGCGCACACGCGGCAGCCTGCCGCCAGTGCTCGATATGGAATGGAACCCGTTTTCCCCAACCTGTAAACGCCGTCCAGACGGCGCAACGGTGCGCGCGGAAATGCAAAGATGGATGGACATCGTGACCGCGCATTATGGGCAAAAACCCATCATCTACACCACGCCACGCTTTTACAAAGAAAACGGGCTAAGCGCGTTTAGAAATGTGGATTTCTGGCTGCGGACCACCGCAAAAACCCCGGCCGAGGCCTTTCCCGGACAAACCTGGCGCTTCTGGCAATACACCGCAACAGGAACACTCCCGAACACGCCGGGTGCAATCGACATCAACGCATTCAACGGCTCACCTGCCGCATGGGAAAGCTGGCTCGAACGGCGCACCTTACGCTGACATCAAAGCCGGTGGGCGGGCGCTTTTGCGAAGCAAACAGACCCGTCCACCGACACCCTTACACATCCTTGCGGATGGCCTCGTTCTTGGGGTCATAAGGGCTATCCACAACGACTTCCGCATCCCATAGCTTGTCAAACATTTTGACCTGCAATTTCGTACCGGGCACCGCTAAATCCGGGCTGACATAGCCCATCCCGATCGACGTCCCAAAGGCCACCGAATAGCCCCCCGACGTCAAACGCCCGACACGGCGCTCCCCATGATAAAGCACCTCTCGCCCCCACGGATCAGCATCCTGAGGGCCATCGATTAACAGCGTTACGCATTTGGAACGTATCCCAATTTCTTCCATTGCGGCTTTGCCATAAAAATCCTTGGACAGGTTAACAAAGCGTGGCAAGTCCGCCTCAAGCGGCGTTGCATCACGCCCCAACTCCGTCCCAAAGGCACGGTAGCTCTTTTCTTGGCGCAACCAGTTTTGCGCACGCGCCCCAACCAGTTTCAATCCATGCGGCTCGCCCGCCGCAACCAGTTGATCCCAAAGGTAATTCTGCATCTCAATCGGGTGGTGCAACTCCCATCCCAACTCTCCGGTATAGGCCACACGAATTGCGCGCACAGGGCACATACCCAGCTCAATGTTGCGCATGGTCAACCATGGAAATCGTTTGTTGGATAGGGCCGTGCCCGGATCGGGATCGTTGATCAACGTCTGTAAAACGTCCCGTGACTTAGGCCCCGCAATGGCAAAAACACCCCATTGCGTTGTTTCCTCCGCCGCGTTGATACGGCCGAATGTCGGCTCCATATCTTCGATTGCTTTGTAAAGGTAATCTTGATCATAGGCCGTCCAAGCCCCCGCAGATACAAGATAATAATCGTTCTCAGCCAACCGCACGATGGTATATTCCGTCCGCGTCGTCCCCGTCGCTGTCAGCGCATAGGTAAGATTGATCCGGCCGACCGACGGCAGCTTGTTGGTCGTGAACCAGTCCAAAAATGCCGTGGCACCAGGCCCCGAAATCCGATGTTTGGTAAAGGCAGTCGCATCGATCAAACCAACGCCTTCACGGATCGCACGCGCCTCATCTACCGCGTGCTGCCACCATGCCCCACGCCGAAATGACCGCGCGTCATGATCAAACGCATCTGGGGCATCGACGGGCCCATAATAATTGGGCCGTTCCCACCCGTTCACAAACCCAAACTGCGCACCCTGCGCTGCTTGGCGGTCATAAGCGGGCGACGTACGCAAAGGCCGGCAGGCCGGACGCTCTTCATCTGGGTGGTGCAGGATGTAAACGTGATCGTAACATTCCTCGTTCTTGCGCGCTGCGAACTCGGTTGTCATCCAATCGCCATAGCGCTTGGAATCAAGCGAAGCCATGTCGATCTCGGCCTCACCCTCGACCATCATTTGCGCCAAATAATACCCTGTGCCACCGGCAGCCGTGATGCCAAAGGAAAAGCCTTCTGCCAGCCACATATTGCGCAACCCCGGCGCGGGGCCGACCAAAGGATTGCCATCTGGCGTATAACAAATCGGGCCATTGAAATCGTCCTTAAGACCGCTGTCCTCGCAAGACGGTATCCGATGGATCATCGCCATATACTGTTCTTCGATCCGTTCTAGATCGAGCTGGAACAGATCAGCGCGAAAACTGTCCGGCACCCCATGTTCAAAACGTGCCGGTGCATCTTTTTCATAGACACCCAAAATCCAACCACCGCGTTCTTCACGCACATAAGACTGCGCATCGGCATCACGGATCACAGGGTGTTCGGCATGATCTTTGCGGAACTCAACCAATGCAGGGTCTTGTTCCATCACGATAAACTGGTGTTCAACCGGGATTGCGGGCATTTTAATGCCCAACATCTTGGCCGTCCGCTGCGCATGGTTGCCCGACGCCGTTACAACATGCTCAGCGATAATAACGACCTGCTCGTCGGATGGCACCAGGTTGCCACCTTTTTCGACCATCTTGGTGGCCGTAACCTCCCAAGCCTGCCCATTCCAATGAAACGCATCCGCCTGCCACTTGCGTTCGATCATCACGCCACGTTGACGCGCGCCCTTGGCCATCGCCATGGTGACGTCAGCCGGATTTATGTACCCATCAGTCTGATGATACAGCGCGCCCTTCAAATCCTCAGTCCGGATCAACGGCCACTTTTCCTTGATCTGCGCGGGCGTCAAAAACTCATACGGAACACCGCACGTTTCAGCGGTCGAGGCATAAAGCATATACTCGTCCATCCGCGCGTCGGTCTGCGCCATACGCAAGTTGCCGACAACTGCGAACCCGGCATTCAACCCCGTCTCTTCTTCCAATGTCTTATAGAACTTGATCGAATAGTCATGGATGTGGGTCGTCGCAAAAGACATGTTGAAATAGGGCAATAACCCAGCCGCGTGCCAAGTAGACCCCGAAGTCAGCTCATCCCGCTCCAACAACATAACATCGTCCCAGCCGGCCCGCGCCAAATGATAGGCAATCGATGTACCAACAGCACCGCCCCCAACAACCAAAGCTTTGACTTGCGTTTTCACGTCGCGACTCCCTCAACTACTCTCTGGCACCCTTCTAGAAAACCAACGCCACAAGCGCGCAAGCAAGCCGACCGCTCAACATCCAAAAACGACGCATTCTTTGGGTTCAAAATACCTTCGGGGTTTTCAAAGGGGGCAACGCCCCCTTTGAGCCTGCGCGGCAAGCGCATATAAAGTCGTGTCGCCGCAAGGCGCCTTTTGGGTCAGCGCTTAAATATCTTACCCGGGTTCATAATATTCAGCGGGTCAAAAGCGCCTTTAATGGCCCCCATAAACTCAACTGCTGCGCCCAGTTCCTTAACCAGATAAGGCACCTTGCCTTGCCCAATCCCATGTTCGCCCGTGCAGGTCCCTTCCATACGGATCGCCTCATCTGCCAAAAACGCAGTAAACGTCTCAGCACGTGCGACTTCATCGGCACTTTCGACGTCGATCAAAACCAAGGAATGAAAATTTCCGTCCCCCACATGACCCACAATTGGGGCCAAAAGCCCTAATTCAGCAGCTTTGGTTTGCGCACCTGTCACAGCCTCTGCCAGCCGCGAAATAGGCACACAAACATCCGTGGAAATCCCCTGCGCACCGGGGCGCAGCTGCAAAGTAGCCCAATACAGATCATGACGCGCTTTCCACAATTTGTTGCGCTCTTCCACAGACCCCGTTGTGGCAAAATCAAATCCACCGGCATCTTCGGCAATTGATCCAAACATCTCTGCTTGTTCGACTACCGCATTGTCCGAACCATGAAATTCCAATAGCAACAATGGCGTTTCCGGCAGGTCCAAACCAGCATAGGCATTGGCCGCACGCACATTCAATTCATCCATCAATTCGATTCGGGCCACCGGAATACCATATTGAATTGTCGTCATAACCGCCTGACAGGCCGCATCAATTGACGGAAATGACATGCGTGCAGCGCGGATCGCCTCGGGAATCCCCTGCAGCTTCAGCGTCACTTCCGTAATGACGCCCAGCGTCCCTTCCGAGCCCACCAGCAACCGGGTCAGGTCATAGCCCGCTGAAGTCTTCTTGGCCCGTTGCGCCGTGCGGATCACGCGACCGTCGGCCATAACGGCCTCAAGCGCCAAGACATTGTCTTTCATCGTTCCGTAGCGCACTGCATTGGTGCCAGACGCACGGGTCGAGGCCATGCCGCCAAGCGATGCATTTGCGCCGGGATCAATTGGAAAGAACAAGCCCCGATCTCGCAAATAGGTGTTCAGCTGCTCGCGCGTTACGCCCGGTTGCACCACACAATCCAAATCTTCGGCATGGACGGCCAAAATTTGGTCCATCGCGCTCATATCAATAGAAACCCCACCTGCAGGCGCATTCACATGCCCCTCAAGCGATGTGCCCGTGCCGTAGGGAATGACCGGCACGCGGTGGGTGGCGCATACTTTAATGATGTCTGAAACTTCGGAGGTCGATGCAGGAAACACAACCGCATCCGGGGCCTGCCCGCGAATATAGGTGGTCGTATGCGCATGCTGATCACGCATCGCTTGGCCTGTGTGAAAGCGATCACCGAATTGTTGCTTTAACACCCCAAGGGCCGTCGCAATCCCGTCTTCATTGCGTTCTAGATCAATGGCTTGAACCATGGTTTTCTCCTTCTTCCGGCTAAGGTCTAATCCCCCAGCGCAATCCCTTCACGACGTGGGTCCGCCCCCCCTTGCAAGCCGTCACCTATGGCAATGGCGTGCAAACCCGAATTCAAATCGCGCACATTCACCTCATAACCCATCGCCTCTAATGCCGGGGCAAGTTCGCCAGCAGCTGTATCTTCTTCGACATCAAATGTACCAAAACGGTTGACGGCGTGGGGCAAGGTGACAGCCTGTTGCACGTCCATGCCCCAATCCAAATATGCAATGATCGACTTGGCAACATAGCCAATGATCCGACTACCGCCGGGACTGCCAATCGCCAAAACCGGTGCATCGTCCTTCATGACGATGGTTGGCGCCATAGATGACCGCGGCCGTTTACCCGGTGCAATCGCATTGGCAATCGGCACGCCATCCACATGCGTTCGAAAGCTGAAATCAGTGAGTTCATTATTCAACAAGAACCCATGCACCATGAGCCGCGAGCCGAACGCGTTTTCGATGGTCGTCGTCATCGACGCCACATTGCCATAGCTGTCCACAATCGAAATATGCGACGTCGAGGGCAATTCGATGCTTTGATCATCTGCAAAATTCAAACTGTGGTCGAAAGCAGGGGCACCGGGCGCGACCTTTTCCAGCGCTGTATCGCGGTCTAACAAGGCAGCGCGCGTCGCCAAATAGGCTGGATCAAGCAGACCCGCAGTCGGCATGGGCACAAAATCCTCATCCGCCATGAACCGACCTCGATCCGCAAAAGCTAGGCGCGATGCATCGCCAATCAACCGCCAGCTTTCTGGGTTTTCGGCACCAAGAGAAGCAAGATCAGCCCCCTCCAACACCCCCAAAATCTGCCCAACGGTCAAAGCCCCCGACGAAGGTGGGCCCATACCGCAGACGTCATGTGCACGATACGATACGCACACCGGCGCACGTTCTTTTATCTGATAGGCGGCCAGATCAAGTTCTGACAACACGCCTGGATTGGCCGCGAAATCCTGCACGGTGGCCACAATGTCATGTGCGATCTGCCCAGTATAGAACGCATTAGCCCCACCCACAGCCAAACTGCGCAGCGTCTTTGCGTAGTCCACGTTTTTTAGCACCGCCCCAACCTGCAACGGTGCGCCACCGGGCAGAAAATAATCTGCTGTCCTCGGATAGGTCGCCAACCGCTCGGCATCGCGCTCGATCAAGCCGGCCAGCCGAGGAGACACCTCAAACCCTTCTGAGGCCAGATCGATGGCCGCATCAAACAGACCGGCCCAAGGCTGGTTGCCCCAACGGGCGTGCACTTCAGCCAGCAATGCAGGGGTGCCCGGTGTACCAACAGACCGCCCCCCGACGACCGCATCGAAAAAGCCCATTGGCTCGCCTGCGTCGTTCAAAAACAAAGTCGGCGTCGCCGCCAAAGGCGCGGTTTCGCGCCCGTCTAGGGTGGTCAATTGGCCCGATGCGGCATCATACCAAACAAGAAACGCGCCGCCGCCAAGCCCAGAGGATTGTGGTTCGACAAGACCCAAAACTGTTTGCACCGCCACCAGCGCATCCGCAGCCGTGCCACCTTCGGCCAACACATCCACGCCCGCTTGCACCGCCAACGGATTTGCCGCAGCGACCATGTAGGTTTGAGCTGAAACAGGGCTTCCCGCTGCCTTAGCGGCTTGAGCGGCGGCAAAACGTTCAGAACTGGCTTCAGCATGCGCTGAAATGGCCCCTTCGGGTTGAACGGAATCTGAACTTTGCTGCGCACATACAGCGCTGGCACTCAGAATGACGACAGTAGGCAAGATAAAACGCATTTCACTCTCCTTTGGGCGGGGCAAGAGTTTTGAGAAAAACTCTTGGACGGAAAACGTATCGTTTTCCGGTCCCTCACAGCATTGAGGGCACAACTTGATCCGGCGGGCGATGCCCGTCTGCGAAGGTTTTAATATTAATGATGACTTTTTCGCCCATCTCAACCCGGCTTTCGCGTGTTGCCGACCCCATATGCGGCAACAACACCACATTGGGCAATTCGCGCAACTGCGGGTTCACCTCTGTCCCGTGTTCATACACATCTAGCCCTGCCCCTGCGATTTCGCCCGCACGCAGCATCCGGGTTAACGCGTTTTCATCTATCACTTCACCGCGCGAGGTATTCACAATCACGGCGTCAGGTTTCATCAACTTCAGTCGCCGCGCATTCATCAGATGAAACGTCGTTGGCGTATGCGGACAGTTGATACTGAGCACGTCCACACGTGCAACCATCTGATCAAGGCTTTCCCACCACGTCGCATTCAGCTCGTCTTCGACCTCGGTTCGTAGTCGACGGCGATTATGATAATGCACCTGCATACCAAAAGCCGCTGCACGGCGCGCCACAGCACGTCCAATCCGCCCCATACCAAGAATGCCCAGACGCCGCCCGGCAATCCGTCCACCCAAAAATGCTGTAGGCGACCAACCGTCCCATTGCCCCGCCTGCATCGCCGCCAATCCTTCAGGTAGGCGGCGCGTGACGGCCAAAATCAGACCCATCGACATGTCGGCAGTATCTTCGGTCAACACCCCGGGGGTGTTCGACACCAAAATCCCACGCTGCCGTGCCGTTGCGACGTCAATGTTGTCCACACCGGCACCGTAATTGGCGATCAGTTTCAACCGATCCCCGGCTTGTCCAATCATCGCGGCATCAATCGTATCCGTGATCGTAGGGACCAAAACATCGGCCGTTTTCATCGCTTCAACGATTTCATTCCGGCTCATTGCAGCATCATTGTCGCGCAGTGTGACGTCAAAAAGTTCGCTCAGCCGCGCCTCGACTGCCGCAGGCAACCGTCGCGTTACGACAACACTTACACGATCCTTTGACATCTATGCCCTCCCCGGCCTTGGCGTTTGCGCCATTTAAAGGCATGGTGGCGGATGTGAGCACGGGGCACAAGAACCTCGGCCATATCAAGAGGCGCGAGATGAGTAAAACTTCCCCCATGGCGGTCTTTGGCCGTACAATTGCAACGTTGTGCTTAATATTTGGCTTGGCCCTGCCTGCGTTGGCAAAAGATGTTGGTCCAATCACCAACCTGCCATTGCCCCGCTATGTGTCGCTGAAAGCGGCCGAAGGCAACGTGCGCCGCGGCCCATCGCTGACCCATCGCATCGACTGGGTGTTCACCCGCCGCGACATGCCCTTGCAGATTACAGCAGAACACGGCCATTGGCGCCGTGTCGAAGATCGCGACGGGTTGGGCGGTTGGGTTCATTATTCCCTTTTGTCCGGCACCCGCACCGTTCTCATCGAACAAGACATGCTGACCATTCGCACCCGCCCCGACACGGACGCACCGATTGCCGCAGCCCTTGAGGTCGGCGTCATCGCGCGCCTTGGCGAATGCGACGTTGAATGGTGCCGCATCACGTCCGCCGGGTACAAAGGTTGGGCCCCAAAGGCGCGCATGTGGGGCGTCGCACTGGATGAAGTGCGCGACTAAAGCCTTAGGTCCCACAGATTTCCGATATGTAGCGTGATTAACTGCTCGAATCGCGCGTAGTCATATACGCACCATATCTGACTGAATGATGCGTAGCTGGCATGCCTGCGCCCCTACTTGCCCACGACCGACCTCGCGCAGATGATCGACGCCATCAGTTTGAGGGGGCATCGACATGGACCTAAAAAAGAAGGGCGTGGTCGTCTGAAACCTGCCGGGCAGTTTTTGCGCCCGCCGTCCTTAGCACTTACCCCGTTCAATTTTTCTGCTTCGTTGATCGTCGTCTGGCGACATCCGAACTTACTGGCACTTTGGGTCGACGAAAATAGGATGCATGTGTGCAAGCACCTTTCCAGCCGTAACATGGTCGAGGCTGGTCATTCTGGCCTATTAAGTTACTCTTGCACGCAATTGTTTCCTGCCATTGGACACCACGCATGCAAGTTATTTCCTATTCCACCTTTGGGCCTGCCGCTGACGTTCTTCACCTTAAAGAGATGCCAACACCGCCCCCCGAAGCGGGCGAAGTTGTGGTGCGCCTTGCCTTTTCCGGAGTGAACCCTTCGGACGTTAAGGCCCGCGCAGGCGCACGGCCCGGCGTGACCAAACCCGCCTTTGACACCATCATTCCCCACAGCGACGGCGCGGGCGTGATCGAGGCCGTGGGCGCAGGCATTTCGCCTGATCGCATTGGCACCCGTGTTTGGGTCTGGAACGGTCAATGGCAGCGCGCCTTTGGCACCGCCGCGACCCATATCTGCCTGCCTGCCGAACAGGCCGTCCCCCTGCCGGGCGCGGTGTCGCTGGAAACCGGCGCGATCCTTGGTATCCCTGGTCTGACAGCCTGCCACGCCGTCTTTGGCGGCGGTGACGTCACGGGCAAGACGGTGCTTGTGCAAGGTGGCGCGGGCACTGTTGGATTGCTCGCCGTGCAACTGGCTAAATGGGGCGGTGCGCGGGTGATCGCCACGGCGCGCGGTGATGGGATCAACGCGGCGCAAAAGGCCGGGGCGGACGCCGTGCTTGATTACACGCAAGCCGACCTTGGTGCGGCCATTTTAGCAGCCAATGGCGACACCCCGGTGGACCGGATCATCGAAGTCGAATTCGGGATCAATGCCGCCGTCGATGCAGAGGTGATCGCGGCTAATGGCACCATTGCCGCCTATGGGTCGGCCAAGGACATGACCCCGGTCATGCCTTTCGGGCCAATGTTGTTCAAAGCGGTGACCATCGACGTCATCCTGATCTATCTGCTGCCTGCCGCCGAACGCGCACAAGCCGTCACGCGGCTGCGCGACGCATTGCAGGCCGGGGCGCTGACATGCCCTGTGGATCGGGTCTTTGCTCTTGAGGACTGCGCCGCAGCCCACGCCGCAGTAGAAGCGGGCACCCGCGCGGGCGCTGTTCTTGTGGATGTGTCCCAATGATCCGTACCTTGTTTCTTATCTTTGTGCTGTGCACCACCTCGGCTTTTGCCCAAACAACCGATCAGCCGCAGGGTACAATCGAGGTTGAAGACAGCGCCAGCCAAGACACCGCCATCGCCGTGCGTATTCGCGCGATCCTTGGCGAACTTGACGGATTTGAAGACGTCACTGTCGCGGTGTCATCTGGCATCGTGACACTGCGTGGCACGACCATCGACACAACCCAAGCGGCCCGGCTGAATGACATCGTCGCGCGTGTGGCTGGCGTCGTTGCCATTGAAAACGAAGTGACCGAAACCACCGATGTGGTTGCGCGTTTGAACCCTGCTGTGGAACGGTTTCAAACGCGGATTACCCAAGCCATCGCCTTGCTGCCGTTGATGGCCGTCGCGGTGCTGTCTTTTGTGATGGTCCTGTTTGCAGGCATCTTGATCGCACGCTTGCGGTATCCTTGGGATCGAATCGCGCCCAACGCGTTTATCGCCAACCTTTACCGGCAAATCGTACGCATGGTGTTCTTTGTAAGCGGGTTGGTCATCGCCTTGGACATCCTTGGTGCGACGGCCTTGCTGGGCACCATTCTGGGCGCTGCGGGGATCGTCGGCCTTGCCATCGGTTTTGCTGTGCGTGACACGGTCGAAAATTTCATCGCCTCGATCATGCTGTCGATCCGCCAACCCTTTCGCCCCAATGACATCGTCGAAATCGAAGGTGATACCGGAAAGGTCATCCGCCTAACCAGTCGTGCGACAATCTTGCTGAGCTTTGAAGGCAACCACATCCGCATCCCCAATTCCACCGTCTTCAAAAGCCGAATCGTGAATTATTCCACCAACAACCAACGCCGCTTTGACTTTGAAATCGGCGTCGCATCGGACGCAGATCTGGATCTGGTCCGTGCGCTCGCGGATGACGTGGTCGCTGGGTTGCCCTTTGTTCTAAAGGACCCAGCCCCGATGGCATGGGTCGATCGGATCGGCGATGGGTCGGTCTTGTTGCAGGTGACGGGCTGGATCGATCAGCAAGACACCTCGTTGGCCTTGGCCAAAGGCGAGGCCATCCGCATGGTCAAAGCAGCGATAGAAGCAAAAAACATTGAAATCCCAGACACCACGTACCGCATTCAAATGATCGGCGCGGTCCCAAGCTTTGAGGCCGTAAACCCCGCGCCCAAAGTGCCAGAAACACCCAAAGAACCACCCGTCGTCGCCACCGATGTCGAAGACACATCCAAAGCCGCTTTGGACCGTATCGCGGCGGCAGAACGCAACGACCCGGAAACCCCTGACCTGCTCAGCGGCGACGGCTTAAAAGAATGACACGATTTTTTCCCAAAAGGGGCTTGCGTGCTGGTCATTGGCAGACTAATTAGCGCGACACGTTGGGACGTAGATCAATTGGTAGATCAACTGTTTTTGGTACAGTAGGTTGTAGGTTCGAGTCCTACCGTCCCAGCCAAAACCTCCTGAAGACTTCGGTGTTGATATCCAAGCGGTCTGGGCTGTTGCGTCACTTCTTTCAAACGCGCGAAGCCTTACCTCGACGGTGCGCCCACAAGGTCTGCCGTCAAAACCTCATTATGAAGGTCAAAACACTCTGATCCGAAACCGCTCGCGACCTAAATTGCCGCAGCATGAGCGTTCTTCTCGGTTGTGAAGCCATCGACTTCTTTGGCGATGATCCGCGCCAATGGATGCGTTTCCTTACGCATAACCAAACCCGTTTCGCTTAACGTAAAGACATCGGGATACCGTTTCATAAGGTTGATCGCAGAACTTTGAATTGTGTCGGCACTTTCTGGAAACGCGCGCTGCAATTCTTGAGTGGGAAAGCAGAAACGGCACATGAGTGCCTCGACCATCGCGGAAACCAACGCATCGTTTTGCGTCATTTCATAGCCTTTGTGACCCGCAAACCCAGATGTTGATATCCGGTCTTGATAGGCGGATGTGGCGACTGCGTTTTGCACATATCCATCCTGAAACCGCGAGATCGCAGATGCGCCTAGCCCGATCAGCGTCTGGCATTGATCATCTGTGTACCCTTGGAAATTGCGGCGTAACTTGCCGGCCTCTTGTGCTTTGAACAGGCTGTCTGATGGCTTGGCGAAGTGATCGATACCGATGGCTGAAAAGCCGGAGCCTTGCAAAGGCTGCGACGCAATACATGCAAGATCAAAGCGTTGTCTCGTGTCAGGTAGCGTTGTTGATTTAATCATGACTTGTCGTTTGGACATCCATGGAACATGGGCATAGCCGTAGATCGCCAACCTATCGGAATCCAAAGCGACAACATGGTTCAAAGTTGCCTGAAAACTGTCTTTGCTTTGATAAGGCAGCCCATATAGCAAATCGAGGTTGATCGCTTTTACGCCGTTTTCACGCAGAAAAGTGACGACCGTTTGCGTCTGTTCAAGGCTTTGCAGTCGACCGATGGCATTTTGTACAGCGGGCGCAAAATCTTGGACACCGATGCTTGCACGGTTCATGCCAAAATCGATTAAAGTTTGTAACAGGTCCGGTGCCGCTTCGGTTGGGTCGATCTCAACCGAAAACTCGAAGTCTGGCGTTATTGGGAACACACCAAAGACGTCTAAAAGCAAAGCTTGCATCGTTTCAGGTGACATTACGCGATAACCCAGTGGTGGTACGGCCACAACGCGGTGGGTTCGCGATTAAAGTCATCCAATACGTTCAGCGTCCTGATCGACCTGCCATCCGCTAACTGATCCGCCATAAAATCCATCGACCATGTCTCATTGGGCCGATCAAGCACCGCCAAAGGCTCAGGCTTGTCCCGCTTCAAGCGTTTCTTAGGTTTGGTTGGCAGGTTCAATTCCAGTTCGCAGTAGATCCGATAGACCCGTTTGTGGTTCCAGCCATAGCCCTGAACGTTGCGCAGATACAAAAAGCACAACCCAAATCCCCAGGATCGCTTGTTTGCTGTCAGACGTTCTAGCCAGTCGGCGATCTCTTCGTTCTCGTCGCTCAGTGCGGGGCTGTATCTGTAGCAGGTTTCGCTGATCTCAACCGCACGGCACGCCAACGCTATACTGATTACCGTGTCGCACGACCGTATTCATGGCCATCTCTCGCCTTCGAGACGGCCTTAACGCTTTTTTCCAAGCGCCTCCTTCAGCAGATCGTTCTGCATACTCATCTCAGCATACATGGGCTTCAGGCGACGGTTCTCTTCCGCCATATCCTTAATCTCAGAAATCAAAGATGCACCCATGCCACCAAATTTAGCGCGCCACTTGTAGAAACTCGCGCTGCTCATCCCGTGTTCGCGGCACAGTTCAGACACCGGTACCCCGCCTTCAGCCTGCTTCAACACCGCCATGATCTGCGCGTCGCTGTATCGCCCGTTCTTCATCATAAATCTCCTCAGATATCTTGCCGAGAAAATTCTACTTTTGAACACCACTAATTTTAGGGGGGATTACCTTGTCATCTTGACCAACAGCTTCAAAGACCTTCCTCTGGTTCTTAGAATTTCGCGCCTGATACGTCATTTGTCGAAACAGAACTTAGGCATTGCAGCGCTTTACAATTGTATCGCAATCCCCATCGCGCTTGCTGGATTTGCGACGCCATTGGCGGCCGCATTGGCAATGTCCGCATCGTCGATCACTGTCCTGCTCAATTCCCAACGTGTGAGGTACGTCAAATGAATGTCCTTATTGTTTTAATTCCGGTGTCGCTTTTTTAGGCTTGGTTGGGCTGTTGGCGTTCGTTTGGACGGTGCGCAGCGATCAATATGACGATGACAAAGGCAACGCCACACGGATTTTATTGGATGACTGACCTGTTTCTGATGTGCAGGGTGAAAAGCGTCTGAAAGAACCGATTGCACCGTGATAAATGAGTGAAGAGACTGCGCCTCCAACACTTGCCCAAACTCGATTGTCCCGAGTAACGCCATCTTGGCACACAATGAGCGATCGGGCAAACGTTCGGGCGGGAAAATGAGTCGCGATGCATGCCACCGGTTGCATCGCTCTATCGACATTCCTGTTGGCCAAAATGCTGGGGGCTCGGATCATCGCCATCGACGTTATGGCGAATTTATTGAACTCGGCTACTACGGCGCAGAATTGGGCGCCCTTTCGAGGCAACCCAAGAAACGCAGGGATCAATCCAATTTGAAACCTTGCGCACGCACGAAACGCCCAAAGTCGTTCCGTTCGGGTTCGCCATATTGCCGGGCTTTGTCTTCGGACCATGAATAGGTATCGCTGTGGCCTAAACTGTCCGTCAGGCGTTGCTTTTCATAGGGCTGCGTCAATGCGCGGTCCGCGTCATAATCCGCAACCTCATCTAACAAGGATGCTTCATTGTACCTGTCGACATGGCAGGTGACTTTAAGCGGTAGCCGCTTGGATACTTCAGGCGCTTGGGCGGGATATCCGACGGCAAGTCCCGCAAATGGAAAAACATAGTTTGGAAGGCCCAGTAGCTTTGAAACGGCGTCAGCTTCGTTGCGCACCGCGCTGATCGGACAACACCGCAACCCAATGGAATCAGCGGCCGTCACAAAAGCCCCTAAGGCGATGGCTGCGTCCCCAACCGCGTTGAAAAACGCATCAAGGTGATCATTCGCAAACGGGATTTCCTTCCAATCATGCAACAACCTTTGGCGGCGGTTGTTGCCACAAAACACAAGGATCGTGGGCGCACCTGCAACCCAAGCTTGACCAGCAACCAGATCAACAAGACGCTGTTTCACGTCGGGTGCCTGAAGTGCGATGATGTCACGTTGTTGCAAATCGCTTTTCGTGGGTGACGCGAGGGCCGTTGCGCATAGCATTTCTAGGACCGGTTGCGGCACCGGCTTATCCAAAAATTTCCGGCAAGACGCATGCGCTGCCATTGAGCAGATCAGATCAGATGTCGGCGTTTCATCCGCAATCCGTGGCGCGTCGCCAAATCGCGCATTCAAGAGTGATTGAAGGTCTGGCCCAGTTCCGCGCGTCATCTGATTTCCTTGTCCATCATGTAAGTTTTCCTACCAAAAACATAAAGTAAAATTCGCATCCATAAAGCCTGACTTTCTGATATTAATTTCTTCAAATCGTGCATCCTCAGAAAGCAATGAGCAAGAATGACGTCAGACATTTTGAAAGTAACGGTTGAACGCAGCGCAGGTGCGCAGGGTGCATTCGACGTACCGGCCCATGAAAGCCAGACCGTTTTGGATGTGGTGTCATGGATCCAACAGAATGCCGACCCCACTTTAAGCTATCGATTTTCATGTCGTGTCGGAATGTGCGGCAGTTGCGCAATGATGGTCAACGGGGTGCCCCGCTGGACGTGCCGCACACATATCTCAAAGGTGCGAAACGGCAACGAAGTGTCGATCGCCCCTTTGCGCAACCTACCGGTTATCAAAGACCTTGCTGTCGATATGGACCCGTTTTTTGACAAATGGGTCGCGGCAGAAGGTGTGCACCACGGCGCCCTAACCCGCGACGACCCCATCGCCCCCATCATTGAAACCACCCCCGCACGCGCAGAGGCAAACGCAGGCATCGAATGCATAAACTGTTCCGTCTGTTACGCCGCTTGCGACACGGTTGCGGGCAATCCTGACTACCTAGGGCCCGCAGCACTTCAAAGGGCTTGGACCTTGCTCAATGATGCAAAAGACGAAGGTCGAGTGGCGATTTTAGACGCCGTTTCCGACAAGGGCGGGTGTCACAATTGCCATTCCATGGGGTCGTGCACCACCTACTGCCCCAATGATTTGGACCCGATGTCAGCAATTGCCGGGCTCAAACGCGAAACGGCAAAGTCATTCTTTCGGAGGGGGCGCTGATGCTAAACATGCGTCTTTATATGGCCCAACGTTTAAGCGCGCTGCTGATGGCTCCATTGGTTTTGGGGCATTTGGCGGTGATGATCTATGCAGTCCAAGACGGGTTAAGCGCCGCCGAAATTCTAGGACGCACCCAAGGGTCCGTTTTGTGGTTTGTGTTTTACGGCACCTTCGTCGTTGCCGTGGCGGTCCACGGCGCGATTGGCCTGCGCGCCATCGCTTATGAATGGGGCGGGCTCAAGGGGGCCGCCCTTGAGCTGTTTATGTGGGGTGTTGGGCTTGCTTTGTTCGCCCTTGGGACGCGGGCCGTTTGGGCCGTGACCTTTGCGTCAGGGCTAGGCGCATGAAAACGGCCCAAGGGATCACATCGCGCGCGCACCCCCTGTGGCTGGCCTATATCCTGCACAGGCTGTCGGGGCTTGGCCTTGCGTTGTTTTTGCCGTTGCACTTTTGGGTGCTCGCACTTGCAATGACGGATCCCGGCCGACTGAACGGGTTCTTGGCACTGACGGACACAGGGATGGTCAAGCTGGCCGAGTTTGGTCTGGTCTTTTTACTGGCGGTGCACATGTTTGGCGGCCTGCGCCTTATGGCGCTAGAGTGGCTTCCTTGGACGCCGCCCCAAAAAACGCTGGCCGCTGTGGCGACCGCCGCGTCGTTCCTGATTGCGTGCCTCTTTTTTCTGAAGGCGATTTGATATGAGCATTGCGAACATCGAACGGCACGACACTGACATTCTGATTTTAGGCTCTGGCGGGGCCGGCCTTTTTGCCGCACTACACGCGCAACAATCCGCGCCCGAAGGCACCAAGATCACGATCGCGGTCAAAGGGCTGATCGGCAAATCCGGGTGCACGCGCATGGTGCAAGGCGGCTACAACGTTGCTCTTGGCGGCGGCGACACGGTCGAGCGTCATTTCATGGACACGATCAATGGCGGCAAATGGTTGCCCAACCAAGACATCGCCTGGCGGTTGTGCGAACAGGCCGTTGTGCGCATCCGCGAATTGGAAAACGAAGTCGGGTGTTTCTTTGACCGCAACCCTGATGGGTCATTGCACCAAAAAGCCTTTGCTGGGCAGACGGCGGATCGCACTGTTCATAAGGGCGATTTGACGGGCATCGAAATCATCAACCGTTTGATGGAAAAGGTGCTGGCAAGCGGTGTTGAAAAGCTGCAAGAACACCGCGCCGTTGGCCTGATCCCGACAAAAGATGGCACCGCCTTGGCTGGTGTTTTGATGATCGACATGCGGACAGGCAAGTTTCGGCTGGTGCGCGCAAAGACCGTTTTAATGGGCACGGGCGGCGGGCCAAGCATGTACAAATACCACACGCCAAGCGGGGACAAGACGATGGATGGCCTCGCTATGGCGCTGCGGGTGGGGCTATCATTGCGTGACATGGAAATGGTGCAATTCCACCCCACGGGCCTGTTGGCCGGCGATCACACCCGCATGACCGGCACCGTCCTCGAAGAAGGACTGCGCGGCGCCGGTGGGCAGTTGATCAGCCACGCGGGCCGGCGATTTATGTTTGACTACGACGACAAAGGCGAACGTGCCACGCGCGATGTGGTCAGCCGTGGCATCTATTCTGAGATGCGCAAGAACAATAACCCCGAACAAGAGGGCGTGTTTGTTTCGATGGCGCATCTTGGCCCCGAAAATGTGCGCAAGAAATTCAAAGGCATGGTCAATCGCTGCGCTGACAGCGGGTTTGACCTTGCTGCGGGCAAAGTCGAAGTGGTGCCAACGGCGCATTACTTTATGGGCGGCGTCATCGTCGACGTCGACACCCGCACCGCGCTCGAAGGACTTTATGTTGCGGGCGAAGACGCAGGCGGCGCGCATGGATCTAACCGTTTGGGCGGCAATGGGGTTGCCAACTCAACCGTCTATGGCGGGATTGCGGGTGACACCATGGGCGCCGACATCCGCAGGATGCCCGCCTTGCGCGACCCGGACGAGGCCGTCTTGGCCGCTGAATATGAACGCGCGACCTATCCTCTTCAGCACAAGCCTGACCTTGTCCTTCCCCTGCGCAAACAGTTGCAGGATCTGATGTGGGAAGAGGTCGGCGTTATGCGCACTGAGGCTGGCATGAAGCGCGGCCTTACAGGCATCGCCGAAGTGTCAGATGCCTTGATGGATGTCGGCGTGGATGACGGCAATTTGGCCTTTAACCTCACGTGGCACGATTGGCTGAACCTGCGGTCACTGTGCGATGTCTCAGAGGTCATCACCAAGGCAGGCATCACGCGTGAAAATTCACGTGGTGCCCATTTCCGAGAGGACTTTCCAGACCCCGGTGCCATGAAAGACAGTGATTTTACCGTAGCCCGCTTGAACGACGGCGCGGTCGAGGTCACAAATGAACCCGTTCAATTTACGATTGTGCGCCCGGGCGAGACAGTCTTGCCGCAGGGCGCACCCGAAACATTGGTGGCAGCGCAATGATCCCGATAAAGCTTATCCAAAACACCGCCGAAATCTTGATGGACAAGGCGGCCATCGAAATCCCGCAAGATTACCTTGATGGGCTGCAACAGGCCGCCAAAACAGAAGATGGCGATCTATCGTCCTTTGTTTTGAAGGCGATGTTGGAAAATTACGAAGCCGCCAAGGAAGATCGCCGCGCGATGTGCGGTGACACCGGCGTGCCGCGTTGGTTTGTGAAAATGGGTAATGACGCACAGGTAGAGGGCGGCATGATCGCCCTTGAGGGGGCATTGCGTCAGGCCACGGCCACCGCCACCAATGGCGTCCCGCTGCGCCCCAATCGGGTGCATCCGCTTTGGCGCACGGATCACAACAACAACGTCGGGATCGGCGCACCCGAGATCGAATACGGGTTCGAACCGGAGGGCGCTTGGATCGATCTGATCACGGTTCACAAAGGCGGCTTGTTCGGGACAGATTACCGCATGCTGTTCCCCAGTGATGGCATCCAAGGGATCAAACGGTTCTACCTTGATAGTCTGATGGCCTTTGGCAAGCGCGGCCTTGCCTGCCAACCTGCAATCATCGGCATCGGGCTTGGCGGATCGAAAGACACCTGCATGGCGCTTGGGAAACGCGCGTCGACCTTGCGTGTCGTTGGCAGCATGAACAGCGATCCAAAGATTGCAGAAATGGAGGCCGAGTTTAAAGAACTAGGCAATTCCATCGGCATGGGTGCGATGGGTTTTGTGGGCAAAAACATGGTTATCGATTGCAACATCGAGGTGGGCTACTGCCACACCGGCGGGTTGCCGATGTCGGTCCATGCGTTTTGCTTGTCATCGCGCCGGGCGGTTGCACGTATCCACGCCGATGGGCGTGTCGAATACCGCACCGATCCAGATTGGTTCACCCCCTATCAACGCCGTGAAACCGTCGATTGGACCCCTGTACAGGAGGCCGCAGAATGAGCATCCGCGAAGTCCGCCTGTCAACGACCCCAACGCCCGAAGCCATCGCAGACCTGCGCTTGGGTGACATCGTTTACCTTGACGGGTTGATGTATACCGCGCGCGAAGGCGTCTATATGCGCGCCCTCGAAGAACAGGCCAACATCCCAATGGAGTTGCCCAGTCAATCGGCCGCCAACTTCCATTGCTCGCCTGCTGCGCGGATCAATGGGGATGGGTCTTTTGACATTGGCGCCGTGACGGCCACCGCCTCGTTCCGGTTTGCCAAGTGGTTGCCCGAATGGATGGCCAAAACCGGGGCCAAATTGATCGTCGGCAAAGGCGGAATGACCTCAAAGGACTACAAGGACTATTTCGTACCCAACGGGGCCGTTTACCTTTCGACCGTAGGCTATGGCACCGGCGCGTTGCTTGGGCGCGGGGTGCAAAGCGTCGAGGCGGTGCACTGGAACGAAGAACTTGGCATTGCGCAGGCCATGTGGGTGTTGAAGTGCAACAAGATGGGACCGTTCATCGTTGCGTCTGATATGAACGGCGACTGCCTATTCGAACGCGAAAACGCAAAAATCGCCGAGAATGTTGCTCGCGTTTACGAAGGCACCACACCTGCGACGTTGAAACGTTACGGCGAAACGGACGACCGGACGGATGAGGTGATTTGATATGCGCAAGGGTACGCCGCTCCGACCGACGTCACGCCTAACGTAAACCGTGAATGCCCAACACCTTTTGGGTCGACGCTCGGGCCAACATTGCATCGTGATGTGCGGACAACTTTGGAAAGGCTGTGATCGACAAGCCCACCGCCGCCATCCACCGCGCCATCAAGAACAGATACGGATCGCAATAGGTATAGGTCCGCCCCAAAGCCCACGGCCCTTCGTTGATTTCTTGTTCTAGAAAACCTGCGCAGTCAGTTAGGTTTCTTGCCACATTGGACTGCATATCCTTAACCGAAGCATCCTGTTCCGCCCATCTGCGCCCACGGTGATTGTGGGCAAAAGCCACGTGGGCCGTCGCGCACAGGTAAGCGGCCAAAGATCGCGCCTGTGCTTGTGCGTTGTGGCCTTCGGGCAGTGTTGCGCCGTCTTTCTGTGTCGCTGCGATATATTCAAGAATGGCGGGGTTTTCAGTGATGGTGGATTGCGGCGTCACAAGCACAGGAATCCGGCCCTTCGGGTTTATCTGCAAAAATTCCGGGGCTAAATGGTCGCCATTCGGAATTGAAACCTCGATTGCCTCGTAAGATGCTGCGACCTCTTCCAAGAGGATATGTGCCGCAACTGCGGACGATCCATTCGAGTAAAAGAACTTTAGCACCGCGGTACTCCTTTTGGGGTTCGGTATAATTTTGAGTGTGTCAGACACTCAAAACACTTCTGAGGTCATGATGCCAACGCCCATCATAAGCGTCAAAAGAATAAGAAGCCGACGAAAGGCGTTGTCGGTCAGTCTTTTGAAAACGGTGATGCCAATTTGCGCGGCGATCAACCCGATCGGTATCGTGATAGCAAGGGCAAGAAGGGCCGTCGCATCATAGGCCCCTTTCCAAAACAGCAGGCAAATTGTTGTGCTTAGAATGACGACATTAAAGGGTTGTAGCACGGCCCGTGTTTCCGACTTTGTCCAGGGTCGGATCGACAACCACATGGCTGGTATCGCGCCAGATACGGCCGCCGCACCGCCAAGGATGCCCCCGAACAAACCAACCACGGAATCTATGACCGGTGTGCGACGCGAAAAGGCAGGCAGTGTCGCGCGAAACCCAAAATAACACCCATAAAGGATCAGCAATGCGGCGACGGCAATCCGCAATGTCCCCTCATTGATCCGTTCAAGAAGCGCCAGACCAATCGGTATGCCAACAAGGCCCGGGATCAAAAACCGAAGCAACCTTGTGGGTTGGGATTTGATTTCGACACGCACAACCCAAAGCCCCTGCAAGCCAACCAAGACCGACATAAAAGCGACCACCGCAACCGCTTGGATCGGGTCCAGTACAACCAGATAAAACCCAAGCGCAAACAGCGCGGTCCCTGTGCCCGACAACCCGTTTACGAACCCGCCCGCAAGCGCGCCCAAGGCAAGGTAAACATGAAATTCAGTGATCACCCGCTGGCCGCCGATCGTTCAGACGTGGCCCGTTCAATGACCCCCGCCAAAACCGCATAGATTTCATCGATGGCTTGCATTTTGATATGGCTTTCTTGATGGATCAACCCAAGGGTCCGGTGCGGTGCGTCCGCCCCCAGACGAAGGCATTTAACAGCAGCAGCGTCCGGCGCCTTAACCGCAAGATCAGGAACAATCGAAACACCTAAGTTGGCGTTAACCATGCTGCCGATGGCCTCAGGGCTGTCCAACTCCATCGTTTCCGACACTCTTATACGCTTTGCCAAAAGCCAATTTTCGATCACCATGCCAAGAACGGCACTTCGATTAAAGCGGATGAATGGCCTCGTTTTCAAAAGCCGAATGGGATCGTTTTCGGGTTCTTCCGGGGCGGCGATCAACTGCATCGGCTCTTGGGTCAGCTCGCGAAACAAAACGCCGTCAGGCATCAAGTTCGGTTTGGTCACGATCGCAGCATCCAAATTGCCCCGCTCGACCTCTGTAATCAACGTTCTAGTAAGACCTGGCCTGATATGAAGGCCAAGTTCTGGGTAGTTTAATTTCAATTCCGCCATCGCTTGTGGCGTCAACCCAGTGAGGGTCGTGCGCAAAGCCCCAAGGCTGATGACGCCACTTAAGCCACTGTCCCCAAGCGCGGACGGCACAAGATTGTCGTAATCCGCGACGATGATGCGCGCCTTTGCAATGATCTGATGCGCCACGGGCGTGAGTTCAGGCGTTCTGGTACTGCGATCAAACAAAGCAATGCCCAAATCAGCCTCTAGTGTTTGCATTTGCTGACTGACGGCGGCGTGCGTCACGTGCACCACTTTCGCAGCCGCACTAAAGGTGCGCGAGTCCGAGACTGCGATCAAAGTGCGAAGCAAACGAATTGTCATTTTGAGGCCTTTTGGAAAGCAACCCTTTCCAGAGGTGTAAGTTTTTTTGGCTATGCTAAAGACAACCTTACTCATACGATATCGAAAAGCCAAATTCAAATAATAGAATTCAATGGGAGAGAGAATATGAACCGAACAAAATTGGCGGGTGCCATAGCGCTTGGAACGATGCTTGCGACGACTGCGGCTTGGGCCGAGTATCCAGAACGCGCGATCAACATGGTCATTCCCTATGGCGCGGGCGGTGCGACTGATATCTCGGCGCGCACCATCGCAGAACCCCTTGGCGAAGCCGTTGGCAAGCCATTGGTCATGGCCAACGTCACAGGCGCAGGGGGTGCCACAGGTTCGGTCGCAGTTCAAAACGCAAAGGGTGACGGTTACACGATGTTATTCGCGCGTGTCGGATCCCATTCAGTGAACCCGGCAATGAAGGCCACGTTGCCCTATGCATTGGACGATTTTCGTTTTGTTAATGTCTATGAAATCAACCCAGTGGCATGCGCCGTGACACCGGCATCCGGCATCACATCGATGGCAGAATTGACCGCAAAAGTTGCCGAAGGCGGCGTCACTTATTCGTCTTCAGGCGTTGGGTCCTTGCCGCATTTGGCAAGCGCAATGGTGCTGAAAGAATTCGGCGTCGAGAACCCATTAACGGATGCCACGCACATCCCGCAAAAAGGCGGCGGCGCGGCGGTCACAGCAGTTTTGAATGGTACCGCGACGTTTTTGTGCACGAACTCATCCGCATTGGCGAGCTTTGTGGCCAACAAACAAATGGTCCCACTTTTGGTCACAACGGCAGAACCGGTTGTTGGCTTTGATGCGCCAACTGCGAATGACCTAGGGAAAGACGCTTTGAATCAATTGGTTGGTTGGACGGGCATTGCAGGCCCCGATGATCTTCCTGATGATGTGGCCGAAAAATGGGGCGCGTGGATGGCCACGGCGACCCAAGATCCAAAGTTCAACGAAACCATGTCCGCCCGTGGATCTGTGATCCAACTGATGGGGCCTGTGGAAGCCAATGAATTCATCCAAGGTCAGTTCGAAACCTTCCGCGCGCTGGTTGATGAATTGGGCATGCGTATCGAAGGTTAACGCCTTTTTGTTTGAAGACATTTATGTTTTGCGGCCACCCTACGCGTGGCCGCAGACGTTTTAAGGGAATATCTGATGTCACCAAAAACAGTTCAGTTTCGGCTGGGGTTGGGGGCTTGCGTCGCAGCCTTGTTTCTTGGCTTCGTCGCAATTCCGATGTGGGTATCATCCCCAAGCAATGTTTCAAATATCGTTTTATCGCCAACGTTTTGGCCCTATGTGCTGACAGTGCTGACCGGGTTGATGGGCATCGGGCTGTTACTGGCAGCGCGCCAAGCAGGCACGACGGTAGCCGTTGAACACACGCATCCCACGGATGGGGCAGCTTGGTACAGGCTCCTCAGTCTGGGCGTTATCATGATCATAACAATGTTCGCCCTGCCCCGGCTTGGCATGGTTTGGACAACAATGGTTGTCTTTGGGATCACGGCCTTTTTGTTTCGCACGCGTCATCCCAAAACCGCACTTGTATGCGCCGTCATGATCCCCTTTTTACTGTACCTCTTTTTCGCCCATGTGGCCGGCGTCGCCATCCCTCAGGGTAATTTTGTGAGGTTGCCATGAGCTTTGCCGACAGCATACTGGCCGGGCTTAGCCTTGTTTGGTCGTTTGAGGCGTTTTTTGCCCTGTTTGCAGGGATTTGCATCGGTGTCATCGGCGGCGCCATCCCCGGATTGTCCGCGACGATGGCCGTCGCACTAACCTTGCCTTTCACCTTCGCGATGCAGCCCATCACAGGTATTTTGCTGTTGTTAGGGGTTTATAAGGGCGGCATTTTTGGCGGCTCAATTCCCGCGATCTTGATAAAAACACCCGGCACCCCTGCGTCGTCGGCGACGATTCTGGATGGGCATCCGATGGCCGAACGAGGTGAAGCAGGGCGTGCGCTTGGTATGGCGCTTTGGGCGTCTTGCACGGCGGACCTTGTGTCGAACTTAGCGCTTATTCTGTTTGCGGGTTGGCTGGCGTCCTTTGCACTGAATTTCGGCCCACCTGAATTTTTTGCACTTATTCTGTTTTCGCTAACCATCATCGCTGGCGTGTCCGGAGATAGCCTGTTGCGCGGTGCACTGTCGGCACTGCTTGGGCTTTTGCTTGCGACCGTCGGGCTTGATCTGGTCTATGGCACCAACCGCTTTACGTTCGGCGACCCCAACATGATGGGCGGGCTGAATTTCATTGCTGTGCTGATCGGTCTTTTTGCGATTCCTGAAGTGATTGCAATGGCATGGAACCCAACGGCGCACCTTGGCAAGGCGCAATCTCTGGGCAAATCAAAAGTCACCTTTGCAGATTACCGCCGCAGCTTTAAATCGATCATCCGAGGGAGTTTCATTGGTGTTTTTCTTGGCTCGATCCCGGGGATCGGCGCTGCACCTTCCGCATTCCTAAGCTATTCCGAAGCCCGTAGAAAATCGCCCAACAAAGACAACTTTGGCAAAGGGGAAATCGAAGGCGTTGCCGCCTCAGAGGCCGGCAACAACGGCGTCGCGGGTGCCACGTTGATCCCGCTTTTGGCGCTTGGGGTTCCCGGCGATGTGATCACTGCCATCATCATTGGCGCGTTTATGGTTCATGGCCTTCAACCCGGCCCGATGATGTTTATTCTAAACGTCGATATTATCTATGGGCTGTTCATCGGGCTGATTGTCAGCTCGGTCTTTTTGTTCATTGTGGGCAGTGTCGCCATCCGAGGATTCAAATTCGTGGCAGATGTGCCGAAACGCATTTTAATGCCCACCGTCCTTGTTTTGTGCATCTATGGCGTCTTTGCCGTGAACAACAACATCTTTGATGTGGGCGTTATGTTCGCCATGGGGTGGGTCGGTTACTTGATGTTACGCTATCAAGTGCCCGCCGCCCCGTTTCTGATCGCCTTTATTCTGGGGCCCTTACTAGAAGACAATTTCCGCCAATCCATGCTGATGTCAGGAAGCGATCCTATGATCCTGCTCAGAGGCCCAATCACGTGGTTTTTCTGGACGCTAACTGTCATCACAGTCGTGGCGATTGTGCGCACTATGCTAAGGACGTCGAAAACCGCGTGAGCCAATGCAATGCTGCGGTGATTGCCGACCATTTGGGCCTGTTCCGGTATCCTGATACGTGCATTGTGGTTGCAATTGATCCGGCCCCCGCCCTTACTTAGGTTGGGTTCAACTATCCCGCACATTCGGAGCGCCCCATGACAGAGTATGTGATCGAAACACCCCCCGTTGTTGCCTTGCCCGTGGCCGGAACAACGGCTCAATTCCCAGTGCGCCGTGTCTATTGCATCGGGCGTAACTATGCGGCTCATGCGATTGAAATGGGGCACGATCCGGACCGCGAGGATCCGTTTTTCTTCCAGAAGAATCCGGACAACCTCGATACATCCGGGACGTTCCCTTACCCTACAAAATCAAGCGACGTGCATCACGAGGCAGAGATGCTTGTGGCGTTGAAATCAGGCGGCACAGATATTGCTGTAGGTGACGCGCTTGACCACGTATTTGGCTATGGATTGTCGCTGGATATGACGCGTCGTGACCTTCAGGGCATTCAAAAGAAAATGGGCCGCCCTTGGGAAATCGGTAAGGCTTTTGAGTTGTCTGGCCCCTGTGGCCCGCTGCACCCGGTGTCTAAGGTTGGGCACCCTGATCACGGCCGGTTAGAGCTGAAAGTGAATGGCGAGGTGCGCCAAGAGGCCAACCTGAACCAGATGATCTGGAAAGTGCCCGAGATGATTTCATACCTGTCAGAGTATTTTGAGTTGGCGGCAGGCGACGTCATCATGTCTGGCACACCGTCGGGCGTGGCTGCGGTCGAAAAGGGGGACGTCATGCGCCTAACCATCGACGGCCTTGGCGTTCTGGACGTGACCGTCATTTAGGTACAGGTTGACCGATTAGACGGCCCCCAAACATGCAAAGACCCTGCACCTGTTTCGTCAGATGCAGGGTCTTTTGGTGCCATCGCTGACACGCTATTTTCAGAGCGTGGCGAGGATATCCTGAAGCGTTTTGGATGCCCGCATCACATTTTCAGTTTTGCATTGATCCGTCAGGTAATACCCGCCCAAGTCCGCCGGGCTGCCTTCGGCTGACGTGAGTTCCGCCAGAATGGCCGCTTCGTTTTCGGCCAACGCTTTGGCGACAGGCGCGAACTTGGCATTCAAATCTGCGTCTTCGTTCTGTGCGGCCAACGCCTGTGCCCAATACAGCGCAAAGTAATAGTGGCTGCTGCGGTTGTCCGTTTGACCGACCTTAGGGCGTGGTGACTTATCGTGGTCCAGCACGCCTTGGGTCGCGCTTTCAACGGCAGTCCCAAGGATCCGTGCGCTTTGATTTTCCTTGGATTCGGCCAAGAATTTCAAGCTTTCACCAAGGGCGCAAAATTCGCCAAGTGAATCCCAACGCAGGTGGTTTTCTTGGGTCAACTGTTGAACGTGTTTTGGCGCAGACCCGCCTGCCCCGGTTTCGAACAAACCACCGCCATTCATCAACTTGACGATCGACAGCATCTTGGCCGAGGTGCCAAGTTCAAGGATCGGGAACAGGTCCGTCAGATAGTCGCGCAAAACGTTGCCGGTGACGGCAATGGAATTCTTGCCCGCGCGGATCGTTTCCAGTGACAAGCGTGTCGCGGCGCGCGGTGTCATGATCTGGAACTTGTCGGCCATGCCTGCGTCGGCAAGAAGCGGCGTGATGTATTTCAACAACTCCGCATCATGTGCGCGGGATGCGTCCAGCCAAAAGATCGCCTGACAGCCTTCAGCCCGTTGACGGCTGATTGCCAATTGCACCCAATCTTCAATCGGGGCCTGCTTTGTCGACGCCGAGCGCCAGATATCGCCAGCCTCGACCGCGTGCTCAAGCGGCGTGTCGCCGTTGGCAAGAACGATGCGCACAGTGCCTGCGTGTGGAACTTCAAACGTTGTGGGGTGAGACCCGTATTCTTCGGCCTTTTGGGCCATAAGGCCAACGTTCTGCACAGTGCCGGCCGTGCTGGGATCAAGAGCGCCCGTTTCTTTAAAGTAGGACACTGATTCTTCGTAAACCGGCGCATACGAGCTGTCGGGAATCACGCAGTTCGTGTCGGCGGCTTTGCCATCTGGCCCCCAGCCTTTGCCGCCTGCGCGGATAAGTGCGGGCATCGACGCATCGATGATCACGTCGGACGGGACATGCAAGTTGGTGATGCCTTTGTCCGAATTCACCATATACAGCGCCGGGCGATCTGCCATGACCGCATCAATTGCGGTGCGAATTTCGGCACCTTCAGGCAGCTCTGCGACCTGTTCCAACAACGCGCCCAACCCCGAATTCGGGCTGATGCCTGCCGCGGCAAATTTTTCACCGTAGGTGTCGAAGACCGGTTGCAGGAACACCTTGACCGCATGACCAAAGACGATGGGGTCAGACACCTTCATCATGGTGGCTTTCAGGTGGAGCGAGAACAAAA
Organism: Tateyamaria sp.; assembly: GCF_039940735.1. Lineage (GTDB taxonomy): Bacteria > Pseudomonadota > Alphaproteobacteria > Rhodobacterales > Rhodobacteraceae > Tateyamaria. Next base: position 161,369 of record NZ_JBDVGB010000048.1, on the reverse strand, counting down.
CACCCTGATCTTTTGTCGCAGCAATTTGTTCCGCCAAGAAGCTATCGAGCCCGCGCGCGGACATGAAAGTCGCGTCAACAACAGTGCCCGCAGCATATGACAGGCCATCTTTCAAAACGGTGATACCACCGTCAGCCGCAACAAGTTCGATCCGCGCGTCACCGGCTTGGCCAGCGGTCACTGTGGTCGACTTTTCGTTTGAAAAGAAATCGTTGCCAGACATCGTCGACACGGTTGTCTTGCTGTCAGACTTCCATTCACCCATCGAATGCGGGTTGGACATTGCGTAATTCTTGACTGCAACTGCGGCGCGGCGATCCGAATTGCCTTCGCGCAAAACCGGGTTTACCGCAGACCCTTTGATGGCATCAAAACGCGCGCGAATGGCTTTTTGCGCCTCTGTTGAAACATCCTCAGGATAGTCCGGAATGGCATAGCCTTTGTCTTGCAGTTCTTTGACGGCGGCCATGAGTTGCGGCACCGATGCAGAAATGTTGGGAAGCTTAATGACATTTGCGTCCGGCGATTTCACCAGTTGACCCAGTTCGGCCAAGTCATCCGATTGGCGTTGTTCGGCTGTCAAACCTTCGGGGAACGTCGCAACGATGCGTCCCGCCAAAGAGATATCTTTTACCCCAACCGTGACCCCTGCAGCCTTTGCAAAAGACTGAATGACAGGAAGGAGCGACACCGAGGCAAGCTGCGGTGCTTCGTCAACTTTAGTGTAAATGATATCAGGCGTTGCATTGTTAGCCATGGAACTGTGCCGATCTTTTTAGTTTGAGTTTATTTGCTGAAGTCTTGCCGTTGTCATGCTTCAAAGGCTCTCAAAATGCAACTGCGCCACGTGCCATTGTTGCCGGAAATGACCTGCCAGACGCATAAAATAATCGTGCGCCAGCTGCGTCCCCTAACATCGGTGATGGTGCGCGCACTTGGCTTCAAATGCGTGCCGCACTAGGGCGCCAATCACACTTAGCAGCGACCTGAACTCAAATGAAAACCGCAATGTCCAACGCCAAAACGTTCGGCCACACGTCACAGTTCAGATGTATATGATTACCCATTGCGCGCACAACTTCCCACGCGGCACGTTGAGGTCCCGTTAAAGCACCAATTCCGTGACGGTTTCGCGAATGTTCTTGATGCTAAAGGGTTTGACCAAAAATTTGGTGCGATCATCCTGCACAAGAGATTCCGAGAGGTTTCGCTGGCTAAAACCACTGACCAAAATAGCGGGCAACCCCTGGTTCATTCTTCGCAATTCGGACACTGTCGTAACACCGTTCATCCCCGGCATAACAACATCGACAATCGCCAAATCCAGTGCAGGAATCGTCCGCGCAAGTTCAATCGCATCTTCGCCCGAAGATGCTCTGTGAACCTCGTGGCCTAAAGTTTTCATGAGCTTAAAAACCACATCCTGAACGTCCTTTTCGTCGTCCACGACAAGAATGGACTTACGCTGCGGTGCAGGAAGAGCGTGCTCTGGCTCAGGCGTGGTTTCGCCCAAAGCTAGTGCCGTGTCTTCGGCCAGTTTGCTGAAATAAAGTCGGAACACAGTGCCCCGATGTGGTTTGCTTTCAAAGGTCAGACCGATACCAAGCCGCTTGGCCAACCCAAGGACGCTGGACAAGCCCAGCCCCCGGCTTACACCCTTGGTTGAAAAATAGGGGTCAAAAACGCGCTCTGCCGTGGCGCTATCCATGCCCCGACCTTTATCACTGACTTCAAGAAAAACGCACCGATCCGGAAACTCAGCGCAATGCCCCGTCAGACACTTTTCGTGCCGTATGGACGTACAGTTCGCCATTCCAGCCTTGATTTCGATCCCGGGGTGTTTTCCGGGCTTTGATGCATCCAAGGCATTGGCAATTAAGTTCGACAAAATTTGGATCAGCTGCACACGCCGTCCCATGATCTTGGGGAAATTGCCTTCGATCTGGATGCGTATGTTTCCGTCACCTTCTAAAACCGGTATAAATTCGCTCACGGCACTGGACACGATTTCCCCAAGAGCGATTGGTTCAGCCGCTGCCGACGGATTATTGCCGGCAAAATCCATCAACTCACCGATCACATCCCGTGCGCGCCACATGCTTTCTTCGGCCGCACGCAGATATTCTTGCGACGGATGCTGAGGTGACATTTCCATCAAGGCCAGCTCAGTATTTCCGATCATCGCCGCTAGCTGATTGTTGAAGTCATGGGCAATTGTACCCGCCATGATACCAAGGCTCTCAAGCTTACTGCGCACCCTCAAAGCCGTGTCCATCGAATTGCGTTCTAGTTCGAGGTCAAAGCGTTGCAGCTCTTGCCCGGCCCTTGACGAAATCATGCGCATCAACTGACATTTGCATGCGCGCGATGACATCGGGCGGTCGTGAACAAAGGCGATGTGACCAATCGTTTGCCCGGCACTATCACGAAACCCAAACCCCAAATAGGCTTCGGCAGAGACACTCCGAAGCAATTCAAGGTGTGGAAAATCGTTAAGCACGCCCCTTTCTTGGAAAAACATATCACTTTCGATCATTTTCCCACACGGAGACCCGTTGTAGGGTAAGTCTTCACCGACCCATTTTTCCAGCGACGTTCCTTCGCTGTATGCAGCGAGAATTTTGAAAACCGACGGTCCATCGCCGCAACTTTTCACCAAAACAACCGCCTGGACACCCGTCAGTTCTACGGCCTGTTTCACAATCATTCGAAAAATTTCGTCGTTCTGCATCGCAGACGGACCAACGGGGCTGATCATGGTTTCAATCGCATGCGATGTCGTGACCCGGCGTAATTCATCCGAAATACGATGAAGATATGGGCCGATGGCCGTTTTGACATTTTCAACAAGAGTTGGAGCAATCGCTTCGGACCACTTCAAAGCCAAGACTCCGAATTCACAACCTTTTGCATTGATCAGAGGGAAACCGACATAGGCCTTTGATTTCAATTTCCTTAGAAAGGCGGCTTCCGGATACTGCTTCGTGGCGTTATCCAAAATGGCGATGGGTTCACCTTTTTGCAGAACATCAAAGCAAGGCGTATTGCGTGTCGGGAAACCTGTTGTATCGAAATTTATGGCGTCCGAGCTGAAGGCTTCAAAAAACAAATGCTCGGCCTCTACCACCCGCAGAGAACCAATCGTTACCGTATGTGCACCAAACAGGACTTTTGCCGTCCGGCAAATTTCCGCCAGACACTCTCTTCCTGTCAGTTTTAATGCGGCGCCCACATCCGGTGAACCCACATCAAACCCTTTATTAAATTCGCTCAACAGAACGTCCCCACTGCAATAAATTGCCTCACCAAAGGTTAACAACGTAAAGCTGTGAGTGTTAACATTTCATTAACGAAGATCTTTATCAAATAGTGCTTTTTTAAAAATAAAAATCGAAATCTCCACCACCTAGCACAATCAAATTGATGGCTCGTCATTCGCTTTCAAAAAGAAATTTCAGGCACATGGCGAATACGCTATTAAGTCACGGCAGACTTTCGTTGATATTGCGGTTGATCCCATAAACGCTTCGTCATAACATCCGACAGGGTTTCAACAGCTCGCTCCACATCATCTTCATTGATATAAAGCGGCGTAAAGCCAAAACGCATTATATTAGGCGCACGAAAGTCGCCAATGACATCCCGCGCAATCAATGCTTGCATCGCGGCGTAGCCGCTTTCAAACGCAAACGAAACTTGGCTGCCACGCATCGCACCGTCCCGTGGGCTGACAAGGGTCAGTTCTGGGCACGCGCGTTCCACCCCTGCAATAAACAGATCGGACAACCGGATGGATGCGGCACGCAAATCCTCCATGTCGACGCCTTCCCAAACGGTCATCGCCTCTTCTAAGGCAGCCAATTGTAAAACTGGGGGCGTGCCCACACGCATACGCTCAATGCCCGGCGCGGGGCGGTAATCCAATTCAAAGGCGAACGGTGCGTCATGGCCCAGCCAGCCGGCCAGTGCCGGTTGCATGTCCGCGGCCACATCAGCGCGGGCATAGATAAACGCAGGCGCACCGGGACCACCATTGAGGTATTTATAGGTGCAGCCCACCGCAAATTCGCAGTTCGAAGCCGCGACATCCACCGGCATTGCCCCCGCTGTATGCGCCAAATCCCACAGCATGACCGCACCCGCCCCATGGGCGGCCTGCGTCACTTGGGCCATGTCGTGCAGACGCCCGCTGCGGTAATCGACTTGGGTGATCATTGCGACAGCAACAGTGTCGTCCATCGCATCGACAACATCTTCGGGCGCGACAATGCGCAACTCGTACCCTTGCCCAAGCTGTTGGACCAATCCTTGAGCCATATACAGATCAGACGGGAAATTACCGCTGTCTGACAGGATCACCCTGCGATCAGGGCGCATTTTTAACGCAGCGGACAGGGCCTGATACACTTTGATCGACAGGGTATCGCCCATTGTCACACTGGCATCGGGGGCACCAATCAACCGCCCAATAAGGTTGCCGACACGCATGGGCTGCGCCATCCAGTCATCGACGTTCCATCCCTTGATCAGATGCGCTCCCCATTCATCCGTCATCATGGTCTGCACCCGCGCAGCGGCCCCCTTGGGCAACGGGCCAAGCGAATTGCCATCCAAGTAAATCATGCCCTCTGGCAAGATGAATTTCTCTTTAACTGGCAATGTTGTTTTGGTGCTGTTCATAACTGACCTCGAAGGTTCCAAAGTTCTGGGAAAAGTTCGACCTCTAGCATTCGGCGCAGGTATGTCACGCCTGATGTGCCGCCCGTGCCCCGCTTAAATCCGATAATCCGTTCGACCGTCGTGACATGATTAAAGCGCCAGCGGCGAAAGTAGTCCTCAAGGTCGACAAGCTTTTCGGCCAGTTCATAAAGCGACCAGTATTCGCGTGGGTTTTCATAGACCTTTGTCCATGCGTGCATCACGGCATCATCCGCAAGGTGGGAGGCGTCCATGCGAAAGACCGCCTGATCAAATTCCATATCCAGCCCTTGCGCCAACTGATCAAGCGCAACGTGGTATAACGACTTGGTTTCCAGTTCTTGCCCCAGCATGTGATGTAATTCTGGGCGGTGTTCATGCACCTTCATCATCGCGCGATTGCGGTTACCCAGAATGAATTCGATCAAACGGTATTGGTGCGACTGAAAGCCCGAAGACGCGCCCAAGTCATCACGAAATTCGGTGTATTCGCTTGGCGTCATTGTCCGCAGAACGTCCCACGCGGTGTTAAGTTGTTCGAAAATGCGCGACACGCGCGTCAACATTTTGAATACGGGCTGAAAATCGCCCTTGGCAAGCAAATCTCGAGCGCTCGACAGCTCGTGTAACGCAAGGCGCATCCACAGTTCGGATGTTTGATGTTGGATAATGAACAGCATTTCATCATGCGCCGTCGACTGCAGGTTCTGCGCCCCAAGAATTGGGTCCAGTGACAGGTAATCGATATAGGACATGTCTTTGGCAAAGGACATTTTGGCCCCGTCGGCCTCTGGATCATGTGTTGGCATGTCTCATGTCTCCTTTCCTTGTTGCGTCGTCTGTTGTCGTCACGGCTTGCCTACCCATATTGATCAAAGACCAACGAAGGCTTGGCAAATTGGACTGCTCGGATCTTTCAGGCCTTCAATGACCGTGAAATGATCGTGCTTTGCGTCGATGACACAGGTGGTTGGTGCATCCAGCCCTTCCCACATCTGCGCCATGATCTGAGTTTGACGGATAAATTCTGGCCGCTCACCCCCGCCAACCCAACACGTCAGAGGCGTCGCCGCTGCTGGTGTCTGCAAGACGGGGCTTTCGGATACAGCCTCGGCCGGATCGATACGCAAGACTTCGTTCATTTTGGTGTGCATCAAAGGGCGCAGATCGTGCAGCCCACTGATGGACATCGTGCGCGCAATCCGTTGTCGGGTGGCAGCGTCAAGCGGGCTGTCGTGGCACATCAGCCGGGTTGCCAGATGCCCGCCTGCGGAATGCCCCGACAGGCAAATCGGGCCCTTAACCCGCGATGCCGCATGGGCGACGGCTGCCCCCATTTGCTGTGTCATGCGGCTGATGCGCGCCTCTGGGGCCAGAGTGTAGCTGGGTAAGGCAACCGCCCAACCAAGCGCACGCGCACCTTCGGCAAACTGTGTCCAGTAGGATTTGTCCAACCGCAACCAGAACCCACCGTGAATGAAAACAGCCAACCCCTTTGGGGTGTTTTCCGGCCAGACGATGTCCAACTTTTCACGCGGCGAATCACCATAAGCAATGTCAGTTTCGACAGAAACGCCAGCGCGGTATTGCGCAGCACCTTCCAACCAAACACCCGGCAACGCGTCTGACCCCGCAATGTGGGCCATATTCGCAAAGGCATCATCCCAGTCTTTTATCGGTGCCAGCATCTATCCCACCTTGCTTGATATGACGGCATTGGGGCCCAAAACGTGTGATAGGCCAAAATACTAAACCGGTGTTGCCGAATTAAGCGGCAGAAAATTCGTCGAAGGCCTCAAGCGCCTTTGCACCGTAAGCAATCGCGGGGCCACCGCCCATATACCCGATCATCTCAAGCGCTTCGCACAGTTCCTGGCGCGTTGTGCCAAGGCGCACCAAGGACTGGACGTGAAAACCAATGCAACTGTCGCAGCGCGTCGACACAGCGATGCCAAGGGCGATCAGTTCTTTGGTTTTTTCATCCAATGCGCCATTGCGTTTGGCGGCTTGGGACATTGTGTTGAAGCCATCAAACATGCCCGGTGCCTGTTTGCTTAACGTGCCGATGCGGCCCATCGTATCGGCCAAAAATGTGGTCCAGTTCATTTAGATGTCCTTTTTGATTGGTTTAACGGCTTTCATCCGCCTTCATTTTGCGTTCCAGCCAGCGCACAAAGAAACTGATGATCAGCACCAGCACGAGGTATTCCAGAATGAGCAGTGAATAGATCTCAAGCGGGCGGTATTCTGTCACCACCAATTCATTAGCGCGGCGCGTCAATTCTTGCATGCCAATGACCGAAGCAAAGGCTGACATCTTGACGATATAGATGAATTGATTGGCCAAGGGCGGCAGGATACGTTTGATCGCTTGGGGCAAGATCACATAGATCATGGTCTGGCTGTAGGTCAGCCCAACGGTTTTGGCTGCTTCAGTCTGCCCCTTGTTGATGGACTGGATGCCGGATCGATAGATTTCCGCTGTGAACGCGCTGTCTGAAATAGCAAGCGTGATGATTGCCCCCCAAAACGCATCGATGCTGACGCTGATGCCAATGGATTTCAGCACCACAGGCAATCCGTAAAACACCCAAAACAGCATGGGTAGCAACGGAATGGCGCGCACAAATTCGATGTAGATCCGAGACGGCAAGCGCAGCCAACGGTTGGACGACATGCCCGGCAAGGCAACAATCATGCCAATCACCATCGACATCGCAGCGGCGATTACGGACAAAAGGATCGTGGCCCAAAACCCGTTCAACAGGAATTTGATGTTGTTGGCCCCGCCCGTTGTGCGCGGGTCAATCACATACCAACCCCAATTGCCGCTGGCGCCGCAACCCGCAAGCACCAGACAAGCAGCCAACAAAAACACAAGACGTCGGTTCATCACATGCCCCTCAGTGTTGCAAAATCTGGGAAAGGAATTTCTGGCAGCGCTCGGTTTTGGGCGCTTCAAAGAACGTCTCCGGTGGGCCGGTTTCGATGATCTCGCCTTGATCCATGAAAATCATACGGTTGGCCGCGCGCCGGGCAAAACCCATTTCGTGCGTGACAACGATCATCGTCATGCCGTCCTGCGCCAGATCGACAATTACATCAAGCACCTCGGAAATCATCTCGGGGTCCAGCGCCGAAGTTGGTTCATCAAACAGCATAATCTTGGGCTCCATACACAACGAACGCGCAATGGCGACACGCTGCTGTTGCCCGCCGGACAATTCGCTGGGCCGTTTGTGGGCCTGCTCGGGAATACGCACCCGTTCAAGATAGCGCATCGCGCGTTCCTCAGCCTCTTTACGGGGTAAGCCGCGCGCTTTCATTGGACCAAGGGTCAAGTTTTGCAGGATGCTGAGATGCGGAAACAAGTTAAACTGCTGAAACACCATGCCAACTTCGGAACTGATCGCCGCTGCTGCATTTTTGTCGGCCATCTCGATGCCGTCAACGACGATGGAACCAGAATCGTGGTTTTCAAGCGCATTCACACAACGGATCAGCGTCGATTTCCCCGATCCAGAAGGACCGCACACAACAATGCGTTCGCCCAAAGACACTTCGAGATCGATGTTTTTGAGGGCCTGATAATCGCCAAACCATTTATTCACCGCACGAATACTGATGACGGGTGCGTCTTGCATACTTGTCCCCCCTCTCAAATGAGTTAGATATCTCCTATCCGTGAAGTTCAAACAAAACCACGCGAAATGCGCGTTGAACAGACCCAACAGGGTTACTCGATGCGCAAAAACCCTACGGGAGACAAAAGATGAAACTATTTAAAACATTCGGATTGGCGCTGGGCCTTGCAGCAGGCCTTGCAGCAGGCCTTGCAGCAGGTGCCGCGACGGCACAGTCCGCATTGAACGACATCCTGTCGGGCGGCGTTCTCAAAGTCGGCACCACCGGCGACTGGAACCCAATGACCGTGCGTGACCCCGCTACCAATTCCTACGTGGGCTATGACATTGACGTCATGACACAATTGGCAACCGATCTTGGGGTCGAAGTTGAATTTGTCCCGACCGACTGGAAAACTTTGGTGAACGGCGTAGTTGCGGGCAACTATCACATGACAGGGTCTGCTTCGATCAGCCCGGCACGTCTGAAGGCAGCTGGCTATTCCGACAGCTACATCTCTGTCGAAATCTTCCCCTTTACCACCGATGACAAGGTCGCAAACTTTGACGGCTGGGATTCGATCAATTCCGGTGACGTCAAAGTATCGACCACGCTTGGCACAACCTTCGAAAAGAACGTGCGCACCTGGTTCCCTGAGGCCGACATCACAGTCGTCGAAGCCCCCGCACGTGGCTTCCAAGAAGTGTTGGCAGGGCGTTCCGATGTCTTCATCACCTCCAACATCGAAGGTGCGACACTGCTGGAAAAATTCCCGAACCTGCGCCTGATCGATGTCGACGCAGCACGTGCGCCGACCCCCATCGCAATGCTTCTACCACAGCAGGATCAAGTGTGGATCAACTACGTGAACAGCTGGATCGAACTGAAGAAAGCCCAAAGCTTCTTTCAAGATACCGCCGTTAAGTGGGGCCTATAAGGTCCAGCTAACTTAACGAAACTTAAAGGGCCCCTTTCGACGGGGCCTTTTTTCATGTCCGGTGCCGGCCTATTCGGCCAAATGGCATGCCACCCGTGTCGCATTTAGCGTGCGCATCACGGGGCGTTCCGCCTTGCAAACATCGGTTGCCAATGGGCAACGCGGATGAAAGGCACAGCCCGTTGGCGGATTGATCGGGTCCGGAATTTCGCCCTCAGGCAAAACCGCTTCGCGTCCAAAACCGTCCATACGAGGCGCCGCTTCCAGCAGCATTTTTGTGTAGGGGTGTTTGGTGTTGGCGAACAGATCTTCAGGCGTGGCCTCCTCCACAAGACGGCCCAGATACAGGACGCCAATTCGATCGGCCATATGCTGCACTACCGTCAGATCGTGACTGATTAGCACGTAAGTGAGCCCAAAATTGTCCTTAAGATCGCTCATCAGGTTCAGAACCTGTGCCTGCACAGACACATCCAACGCCGAGGTCGGCTCGTCACACACAATCAACTTGGGCTCAGACGACAAGGCGCGCGCAATGCAAATCCGCTGACGCTGACCGCCCGAAAACTCATGTGGGAACTTGCCCGCGTCCAAGGCCGACAGGCCCACTTGTTCTAGCAACTTCTCGGCCAAGCCGGTCGCATCGCCACCCCGCGCCACAACGGGTTCGACGATAATATCGCGCACCCGCCAACGCGGATTAAGCGACGCAAACGGGTCTTGAAAAATCATCTGAATGTCCGAACGGACCTTGTCGACCTTACCCGCATCTTTTTCGGATGCGAGATTCACGCCGTTGATTTCAACGGTGCCCGAAGTTGGCTTGAGCAACCCAACCAGCATCCGCCCGATGGTGGATTTACCCGACCCGCTTTCGCCAACCAGCGCATAGGTACTGCGTGCCTCGACTTCAAAATCCACATCCGACACGGCCGTCAGCAATGCCTTTGGGCGGCGTTCGATCACGCGGTTCAACCATGGTTTGGAAACGTCAAAGACACGCGTCAACGCGGCGACAGAAATCAGGGACATCAAGATACCTTTTCTGTCGCAAGCGGGAACCAACAGGCCGCAACCCCATCCGTGATCTGCGGACTTGGGGCAACGCGACATTTATCCTCGGCATAGGCACAACGCGGATTGAAAGGACACCCAGCAGGCACCTTATTCAACCGGGGCATCGCCCCTTCGATTTGGTGCAGCCGTGCCTTGCCAGCCGAGGCCAGCGGGGTCGAGGCCATCAGCCCATGCGTATACGGATGGCGCGGATTGGTCAGCACATCGCGCACATTGCCAAGCTCGGCCAGCCGCCCAGCATACATCACGGCCACCCGGTCGGCAGCTTCGGCAATCACGCCCATATCGTGGGTGATCAGCATGACGGCAGTACCGCGATCCCGACACAACCGTTTGAGCAGCGCAATGATCTGCGCCTGCACGGATACATCAAGCGCGGTGGTCGGTTCATCCGCGATGATCAGCGACGGCTCAGCACAAAGCGCCAGCGCGATCACAACCCGCTGGCGCATACCGCCGGAAAACTCGTGCGGATAGCTATCGATGCGTTCGGCAGCGCCCGGAATGCCGACTTCCTCCAACGCGGCCACAGCGCGTTTTTCCGCCTCGCCGCGGGTGATATCAAGGTGCGTCAGCATGGTTTCGGTCAACTGATCGCCAATGCTCAACAGCGGGTTAAGCGAGGTCAGCGGGTCTTGAAAGACCATGCCGATTTCTTTGCCACGCAATTTACGCATCGCGTCGCCCTTTAAGGTGTCGATTCGATTGCCATTGAGCCAAATTTCCCCGGCAGCGATATGGGCAGGTGGGGTCAACAGGCCGATGACCGCATTGCCAGCCATTGATTTCCCCGCACCGGATTCACCAACAACACCAAGGATTTCGCCTGCGCGGATGTCATAGCTGACGCCGTCCACGGGTTTTACGACGCCATGGCGGCTGGGGATTTCGACGCAAAGGTTGCGGATGGAGAGGACGGGGGAGGTCATAGACTTCTTAGTCCAAGGGGTCTCGCCCCTCTAACTGACATTGTTTTAAAAACAACTTTTGCTTTCGATTCGACCGCTCGATACTCTGGGTAGTTCATTAGGTTTTCAGCAACTGTAGTATTCTCCAGACCGAGTTCATTAAAATTTTTGAATGCCTCGATTAAGGCGCGGCATGATTTCACGTCTTCTGGTGTGAAAAGCGGTGGGGTTATCCAATCAGCAGGGTCGCTCCAATCATCCCAAAAATTGGAAACGGCATCACTACCTACGATCTTCAGCAATGATCCATCCGCAATATCTTGGACGTTAATGAACAGTGTTTCACGTAAATTTTTTTCTGATTCGTTTACCATCACCGCAACCTCGGATTCAGCGCATCGCGCAGCCAGTCGCCCAGCAAGTTCACGCTGAGTGCCAGCACCAGTAGCGTCACGGCAGGGAATAGCAAAATCCACCATTCGCCGGAAAACAGGAAGCCTTGGCCGATGCGGATCAATGTGCCCAAAGACGGCTGCGTGGCGGGTGCGCCGACGCCTAGAAAGCTCAGCGTTGCCTCGGCGATGATTGCCAGCGCCAGCGAAATCGTTGCGATAACCAGCACAGGCGACAGCACGTTGGGCAGGATGTGGCGCAGCATGATCGAACCGGGTTTGCGGCCAATCAGGCGGGCAGCTTCGACGTATTCTTTGCGTTTTTCGACCATCGTGGCGCCGCGCACCACGCGTGCGAATTGCACCCAGTCGCTAAGCCCGATTGCCAAAATCAGCACCCAGATCGCCATTTGATCGCGGTATTCGACCGGCGTGATCCCCTTGGCGATACCAAAGATCAGCATCGCGACCAAAATCGACGGAAAGGTCAGTTGCACATCCGCAGTGCGCATGATGATTGTCTCTGTCCAGCCACCGACATAACCAGAAATCAGCCCCAGCGTGATGCCCAGCACCATGGCGAACAGCACGGCGGCCGCACCCACAAATAGCGATACGCGCATGCCATAAAGGATCGTGGAAAACACGTCGCGCCCCTGATCATCAGTGCCCAGCAAGAAGCTTTCGCCCGTGAACGCATTCGGCGCCAACGGCGCGGTAAATCCGTTCATCAAATTCAGCGATGCCGGATCAAAGGGATTGGTAGGTGCGATCAACGGCGCGAACACGGCGGACAGCACAAGAAACACAACCACAATTGTGGACACCACAGCCACAGGCGAGGTCTTGAACATATAGAAGATATCGCCGTCCAGAAACACGCGCAGGCGGGACTGCTCGGCTGGTTTAACGGAACTGTCGGTCATCAGTGTCCTCCTGCCCGATCAACACGCAAGCGCGGATCGATAAAGAAATAAAGGATGTCGACGATCAAGTTGATGCCCACAAACATGACCGAGATCAGCATAAGGTAGGCGGCCATAACCGGAATATCGACGAACTGCACCGCGTTGATGAACAACAAGCCGACACCGGGCCATTGGAATACGGTTTCAGTGATGATCGCGAACGCAATGATCGCGCCCAGTTGCAGACCAATCACGGTGATCACGGGCACCATGGTATTTTTCAACGCGTGCCGAAAATAGATCGCGCGGTCATTCAAGCCACGGGCGCGGGCAAACCGGATGTAGTCTTGGCGCAGCACTTCCAGCATCTCGGACCTCACAAGGCGCATGATCAGCGTCATCTGGAACAGGCCCAGTGTGATCGATGGCAAAATCAACGCTTTGCGGCCCGTGTCGGTCAGCAAACCCGTCGTCCAACTGCCAATTTTGACAGTGTCGCCGCGCCCAAAGCTGGGCAGCCATCCAAGTTCGACGGAAAAGATGTAGATCAGCAAAATCCCGATCAGGAATGTCGGCAGTGATACGCCAATAAGCGAGGCTGACATGATAAAGTTCGCAACAAACCCGCGGCGTCTGATGGCTGTGAACACGCCAAATGCGATGCCAAAAACGATAGCAAGGATGCCGGACACAGCGGCCAATTCCAGGGTGGCGGGCGCGCGTTCCAGCAAAATTTCGGCCACAGGTCGCCCTTGGCGAAAACTGACGCCGAAATTACCCTGAACGGCCTCTTGCAGGAATTTGAAATACTGCACCGGAAAGGATCGATCGAGGCCCAGTTGCGCACGCAAACGGTCAATGTCGTCTTGGGTGCGTTCTTGGCCCAACATGTTGTCGATGGGATCACCGACAAAGTTGAACATCGAAAACGCCACCAGCCCAACAACCAGCAGAACAATGGCGCTTTGGAACACGCGTCGCAGGATAAAGGCCAACATGAATAAGACTTTCAGGAACGGTCGGGGCGCGCGATATACGCGCCCCGAAGGTTCTTAATTAACACTCACCCAACGCAGGATAAAGAAGTTATCCGGGCGTTGTACCAGATCGATATTGGCGCGCGCGCCCCAAACGAGCGGCTGCACGTACATCGGCACATAAGCCGTGTCATCCTGTAGAATTTGCGCGGCTTCATCCAACATTCCTTGGCGTTTTGGCTCGTCTATCTCGGATTGGATCATCGGCAGCAATTCGTCCACGCGTGCGTTGGAATAGCCGCCAAAGTTCCAGCTGCCCAGACGCTTTTCCTCGTTTGGGGTTGCGGCAAGAAAACGAATGGGGTGTTCGGCGTCAAAGGTGCCCGGTGACCAGCCCAACAAGTACATGTCGTAGTTGTCAGCGCGCAATTCGGGCCAGTAGTTTTGTACCGGCATCGCATCCAGTGTCGCGCGGACGCCGACTTGGGCCAGCATGCCTGTGATGGCCTGACAGACGGCCTCGTCATTCAGGTAACGGTCGTTGGGACACTTAAGGCCAAAGGAAAAACCTTCACCGTACCCTGCCTCGGCCAGTAGAGCGCGGGCGGCTTCGGGGTCATAGACGGGATCATTGCCAAGGCCTGCCGAATACCCGCGCATCGCAGGGCTGACCAATTGGTTGATCGCCTCGGCGTTGCCGCGCATCGTGGTTTGCAGGATGGCAGGCACGTTGATCGCCATGGCCACAGCCCGGCGCACGCGCGGATCTGCAAAGGGGTTCGCATCCGTTGTTTCAGTCGAATACTTCAGCGCATCCGCTTCGTGCGGGAAGCCCAGCATAATCACACGCGCCTCGATGCCTTGGATGACTTTGACGCTTGGGTCGTTTTGCAAGCGCGCGACGTCCTGCACCGGTACCGGGTTGATGAAATCAACATCGCCTGACAGCAAAGCGGCCAGTGCTGTGGCCGGGTTTTGGATCGGCGTCAACTCGGCACGGCTGATGTTGTGGGTCGCCTCGCCCCACCAGCCAGCGAACGGTTCCAGAACCGTGCGCAAGCCCGGTTCGCGATTGGTGATAGCAAATGCGCCCGTACCATTGGCGTTGAGCGTGGCGTAGTTACCCGTATCTTTGTTGGGGCGTTCGGCCCCGTTGGCGGCGGCCCAACCGCTGTCCATCATCATCCAGTTAGCGATGCTGTCGGGAAAGATCGGGTTGGTTGCGGTAGTCATGATATCGACGGTGAAGTCGTCGACAACAACGACCTCAGACACTGGCGCAAACCAGCTGCTTACGTCTGCCTCTTCGCTTGAGGCGCGTTGATAGGAAAACAACACGTCCTCAGCACTAAAGGCCGCACCATCCTGAAAGGTCACACTCTCGCGTAATTTAAACCGCCATCCCTCACCTGCGCCAATCGGTTCCCAGCTTGTGGCAAGAGCGGGTTCAATCGCCATGTCCTGCCCGCGCCGTACCAAACCTTCGTAGACGTTGTTCAAAAAGCCCAGAACCGGGGCAGAGTTCACTGCATGTGGGTCCATGGTTTGGGGGTCCGTCGTGACCGCCCATGTAAATTCCTCGGCGTGAAGCACAGGGGCAAGAGCGGCGAAAAGAGCGGCATAACTGAAAGTGCGTAACATCATCGGTCCTAAATCTGGTTCAGCGCTAAAATAAAAAGGGCGCGCCAGATGGTCCGGCGCGCCCTGATTTTGGTTACTTCATGGTGAAGTATTTAACCTTTGGCTGGTCCTCGGCGTCGACTTCGATGCCAACTTTTTCGGACATACCCCAGTTCAACACTTGGTGGTGGATCGGAATATACAGCGAATTGTCCTGAATCACCCGCCAGATGGTCGCAATGTCAGCATTACGCGCATCCAGATCCGTGTTGGAGGCCAACGAGCCGATCATCTCGTCCAGGTTATCATTGTCAAAACCCGTGCCGTTCCACGTCCCAATGTCAGCCTCGCGACCGTGTACAAGGAAGTTAAAGATGTATTCGGAATCGTAAGTCGGAACACCCCAACCCAGCATGTAGAAATCGGTCTTTCCGTCGGTGATCAGCGGAAAGTGCTGTGCCTTAGGCTTGGCATCAAGGTTCACGTTAACACCGATTTGACCCAACATCCCAACAGAGGCCTGACAGATACCTTCGTCGTTGATGTAGCGATCATTCGGGCAATCCAGACGGATCGAAAACCCATCCGCGTAACCCGCTTCGGCCATCAAAGCCTTGGCCGCTTCGATATCAGTTGAGGATTCAGCGTCCATTTCGGCTGTCCAGCCATTAACGAACGGTGGTGCGATCATGCCCGCAGGTATGGATTGACCACGCATCACAACCTGACGGATCGCATCACGGTTGATCGCCATCGACATCGCACGGCGCACGCGCTCATCTGCCAGCGGGTTCTTACCATCGACATTATCGCTTTCGATGTCATCCGCGCCTTGGTTCATCCCAAAAAAGATCACTCGGTTTTGCGGCGCTTGTTTGACGACCAAACCATCGACAGCATTCACGCGCTCAAGGTCTTGGACAGGCATATCTTGTAGGAAATCAACCTCGCCCGACAGCATCGCAGCCACACGGGTCGCAGCGTTTTGAATCGGGGTATAGACGATTTCGGTAACTTCCATCGGGAACTGATCAATGCCCCAATAGGCATCATTGCGCGCCATCACGGTTTTCACGTCTGGTTCGCGGCTGACCAGCGTATAGGGGCCAGTGCCGTTCACGTGGGTTGTGGCATATGTGATCTCGCCGCCCTCAAAATCTTGCACAGCGACAGTGTCGTTCGCTTCGGTCCAGCCTTTGTCCATCATGTAAAGGTTGGTCAGGTTGCTTGGCAGGATCGGGTTGGGCCCGTCGGTCACAATCTCAACCGAAAGATCGCCAACGGCGCGAACTTCGGTGATCGAGCCAATCAGCTCTTTCATATCAGAATTGGGCTGCTTGGCGCGTTCAAAGCTGAACACGACGTCTTCGGCAGTGAAATCAGCGCCGTCGTGGAATTTTACGTCTTCGCGCAGGTTAAACACCCATACGTTCGGATCGTCAGCCGATGGCGCCCAATCGGTGGCCAGTGCAGGTTCAAACGCGCCGGTCACATCGCGGATGATCAGAGGTTCATACATCTGATGGCGAATGGTGTGCGTCGGGCCTTCGTTTTGGGAATGCGGGTCAAGGGTCAGCGCATCGCCTGAACGCGCCCAGCGCAGTGTTTCAGCTGCCAAAGGCGCCGCAGTGGTCAGCAACAAAGCCCCCACTGTCAATGCAAGTGTCGGTTTCATAAAGAACTCCCTATAGTTGTTATTTTTCTGCGCCAAGCTTGGTGCATTTTTTGCTTTTGGCAAGGGCTGAGGTGAATTTGGTGTGGGAAATGACCGTTTTCCGACCGAAGCGCTTAGGAAAACGGAGCAACACGCGAGCATTGAAATTTCGGCCATCAAAGTGCCCCCGCCAACATGTGCCGGCGGGGGCGTGTTTACTTAATTCGCAACAAGACGCAGTTTTTCCAGATCAGCACCGACAACCACATTGCCCGTGAAACCGCCATCCGCTGCAGCGGTGGTGTAATCGGCATTGGTCAAAGGTGCAGGCAGTTTAAACGGCCCTTGGCGTGGCGCGCCCACAGGTGGGATCAAGTGCGTTAGCATCAGATGCCCCGCCCCTGCCCGTTCGGCCATTGCACCCAAATCGGTCGCGGTGCTTTGGCGGAAGAAAATGGGCGGTGGGAAACCTGTTGCTCCATCCGGCCCCATAACGGGGTGAATGGTGGAATGCACAATGACATCCGCACCTTCGGCCAAAGACTCGACCTGTGCAGAGGTGGACGCATCACGCGGTGGCGCGGGTTTGTCGTTGCCCGCATCGCCGCCAATCACAACACTGCCTGCCGGTGTATCAACGCGGTAAGACGCATGCCCCGGCACGTGGCGCGAAAAGACGGCCGAAACCGTGACGTCGCCCGATGACCAGACCTGTTGCGCACCCTCATTCGGGCCAAAATTCGCCACCTCAAGCAGCTCTGCCGGGCCACCCGCCAAACGTTTGGGGTTCTCGGCCAGACGCTGCGCGATCTCGCCCGAATTCATCATCGCAGCACCGATATAGTTTGCATAGTTCTGGCAGGACAGCGTGTGGCCCGCCGGGCTTTTGGCGTCTTGCGAACACACCACAGGCAGCTTTGGACCTGCGGAATTGAAATGCCAGCGCAGTTGCGCGATGTCGGGCAACCCTTCGACGTGATCCGAGTGCATGTGCGTCAAAAACACCGCTGACAAACGCCCAACCGGCACGCCGATTTTGGACAGTTGTTGTGTGGTGCCCCGCCCGGTGTCGAACTGCATCAACACATCGCGGCAGTTGTTTTCTTCGGTGCCGTAGGTGACCAAAGTGCCAGACCCGGCTTGACCCTGAAACACAGGTGGGCCGCCCTGAACCCCAGTAATCGTGACCTCAACACAATTGGCAGCAAGTACCGGTGATGCGGCAAATGCCAGCGCGACCGTGGCCGCATACTTTAGATGTTTCATGGATAACCTCCCAGTCCATGGCTTCATATGACACCGCCCAAACGGTGCCTTCGATCCCACGCAAATGAAAGGCGCATGCCTATTCTTTTGCCAAGATCACGTCGAATTTGACCGCCAAAAATGGCGCATCCACCTTGCCCGACAGCGCCATGCCATCCGGGAATTCCGAGGCGGGCTTTTCGTGATAGGTCATCACCAAATCTTTTCGCACACCGAACACGGTGTCCTGATCAAGGTATGGATCATCATCGGGGAAAATCTCGGTCACAAGGTCACGGTACCCCGGTGCTTTGACGATGTAATGCAGGTGCGAAGGCCGCCATGGATGCCGCCCGCAAGCCCGCAGAATATCACCCACAGGGCCATCTGACGGCACCGTGTATTCCACAGGTTTCACCGTCGTGAATGCATAGCGCCCGTCATCACCGACTGTCATCAGCCCATGAAACGAAAACGTATCTTGTGCGTCGTCTTGACTGGCGTAAAGCCCGTTGGGCGCGGTCTGCCAAATGTCGATTTCAGCACCCGCAATCGGGTTGCCATCGGTGTCGCGGATCACCCCTTCGGCCAGCAGGATCGGCCCGCCAAAGTCGCGTTTCATATCGCCCCCAACGGCCAACGCAGGCGCGCCGGACACGTGGAATGGTCCAAGCACCGAAGACGAGGTCGCATCATCACGCGAATGCAGCATATCGACCAGTGACGACAAGCCCAACACATCCGAAGCCAGCACAAATTCATGTCGGTCTTCGGTTTCGATCGCAGCGCAGCCTTCCAGGAACGCGATACCGTCGCGCCATTCTTCGTGGGTCAGATTTGTTTCGCGCGCAAAATCATGCAGGTGCTGCACCAAGGCGCTCATGATCTCGCGCGTGCGCGGCGCCATATCATTGGCCATGTAGCCTTTGAAAACGTCGGTGATGTTGTCTTTGGTTACGTTACGCATGGGCGAGGTCCTTAAAGCAAAGCAAGGCTGAGGATCGGGAATTCGATCAGGATGAACAGGATGATCAGCATCACAAAGGCAAAGGGCAGCGCGCCCATGAACACATCCTTGAGCGATATGCTGTCATCATTGAGCGTCGATTTGATCACAAAACACGATATCCCAAGGGGCGGCGTCAGCAGCCCGATTTCGGCACCGACCACGGTGATGATCCCAAACCAAATCAACGACATATCAAGCGCTTCGACCAGCGGCAGGAACAGCGGGACAACAATCAGAATGATCGAAGCCGTGTCCAAAATGGTGCCCAAAAAGATCATCAACAGCACATAAAGCAGCATGATCGTCCAGAACGTCGCATCACTGCCCGCCAGCAAATCCTGCAATTGGTTGGGCAGACCTGCAAGGCCAAGCATCCGGCTGTAAATCGATGCCGCAGTGATCAAGAACAGGATGGCGGCGGTGATATGACCGGTTTCCAACAGCGCCTCCCAAAACCCCTTGAGCGTCATGGAACGTCGCACGATTGCGATGATCAACGCGACCAGTGACCCGGTTGCCCCGGCTTCTACGGCTGTCATCCAGCCGGTATAGATCCCACCCAAAACGATAGTGATCAGGCCGACAGTCGGCAAGGTTTTCGATGCAATTTCGCGGCGTGACATCCATTCGGTTTCGGCCACAGCCCGACCACCGACAAAGCCCGGCGTAAAGCGCCCCATGAACCAGATCGCAGCCACATAGGCGATGGCAAGCATGATGCCCGGAATGACACCCGCAAGGAACATGTCGCCAACGGATTGTTCAGACACAAAGCTATAGATAATCAACATCGCAGATGGCGGAATGATCATGCCCAGAACGGAACTGCCGGCCACAACACCAACAGCAAAGCGCGGGTTGTAATCCTGTGCGATCATTTGCGGCACGGAAACTTTAGTGAACACCGAAGCTGAGGCGATGGATGACCCTGTAACGGCGGCGAACACGGCATTCGCACCGACAGTTGCCATGCCAATCCCACCTTTGACCTTGCGAAACCGCATGGTCATGACTTCATATATATCCCGCCCCAACCCGGCCTTGGACACAATGAGCCCCATAAAGGTAAACAGCGGAATGGTGGCAAAACTATAGACCATAGCGCTGTCGCCGACCGCAATCTTGAGCAGGTTCAGCGACAGGGTGAAGTTGTCACGCATGATCCAGATCGAAACGATAGACACCATGCCCAGCGCAATCGGAATATAAACGCCCGCATAGATCAGAAAGACGATGGCAACGACCGAAATTAGGCCAATTTCAATAGGAGTCATGCTTTGGTCTCGTCATGTTCGGGGGTGCGGATAAGATGTGGGCGGTCCTGCGCGGTGATCACCTTGATCGCAAAGATCAGGCAGGCCAACGCGCTGCCCGCAGCGATAACCAGTTTGACCGGCCACCAGGGAATGGTGAACACACCGGGCACGCCAAAAAAGTCATTTGTCCCCCACATTTTGATGAACTCGGGAAACATGATGTAGGCGATCAACCCCATAAAGATGGCAGACACCGCGTTGATGATCCGCCGCAGGCTAGATGTCAGTCCGGGACGTTTGTAATGCAGCAAGTTCAAAAACCCATCCGAGCGTGTCAAACGGTCCACCCGAACCACATCAGCCAGTTGCAAAAACACGATCATGACGACGGCCAATTGCACAATTTCATAGGTGCCCTTGAGCGGGGCGTTGAACAGACTTCGTGCAATCACGTCGACGTTCAGGATCACCACCAACCCAAGTACCGTACATGTCCCGGCAACGTTGGCTGTGATCGCAAGGGTATTGGCAACCCGAGAGAGGCCAGTCAGTGCAGACTTCAGCATAATCTTGGCCCTTCTCGGGTTACTTAAAGGTTTTAGGGTTTGGACCAGTCGCGCACGCCGACAAAACCGCCTGCGTCCAGCTTGCCAAGGTAGGCCGCCAACATGTCAGAGCCCGGCTCGCCTTTGTCGTTCAACGTCCCGGCCCATTCCAACGCAATGTTAGGCATTGCATTGGCCCACGCCGCGCGATCTTCGGCAGAGACATCAATGATCGTGCCGCCTGCGTCGGTATAAGCTTTTTCAGCCGCCGCCGCGCGATCCATAGCGATACCGGCCAAGTGGTCGCGGTAATCTACGGCCACAAGTTGCAGCACCTCTTTGACCTCATCCGGCAGGCCGTCCCAATAGTCTTTGTTCACGGTGATGGTTTTGGAATTCACCGCGCCAAGATCCGCACGCAGCATGTAAGGCGCCACTTCGGAAATCTTGAACGTGGCTGCCGCTTCGGGCCACAGCATGCCAGCATCCACCAGACCGGTTTGCAGCATGTTGTAGAAATCCGTCAGACCGCCGCGCACACCAGCAGAATCCTTGATCCCTTCGAGATAGCGCAGGTTCAGGCCCGCACCGGCGATTTTAAACCCTTCCAGATCAGCAATGCTGCTGACTTCTTTGGTCGAAAACATCTGATAGCTGTTCAGTACGACGCCAGTGGCCAAGTAAACTTGGTTTTGGGCGGCAAATTCGTTCTGCATCGCAGGGAATTCACGGGCAATTTCGTCAATCGCCTTAGCAACGGCACGCGCATCCGAAGACACAAACGGCGTCACCGCAGACAGACCTTGGCTGGGCAATTTAGACGAGTGAAAGATCGTGGTGACGATGCCGATATCGCCCAGACCCAGTTGGACGCCCTCAAGCACCCCTTTGGGTTTCACGATGGATCCACCGTAGTTTTCCTGCCAACCCATTTTGTAATTGCCGGTTTCGGCAAGACGGCGGTCGACCTCGGGGATAAAGAAGTTGGTGAACTCTTTGACCCACAAAGCGCGGTCAGGATAACCGTCGATCACGACGGCCGAAATGGTTTCGGTTGCAGCAACGGGGAATGCTGTCATCGCCGCAAGGGCTGCACCCGCAAATGCGCGTTTCGTCCAATTCATCATGTTGTTTTTCCTCCCAGAAAACGGGCCATTCGGCCCTTTGATTTGATTTAGTTGGCCTTTACCCAATTGACGGTCAGGTCGGTGCCGGCACCTTCGAACAATTTAGCGATGGCGCAGTATTTTGACGTTTCCGCCCCAACAAGATCAAGGTCTTCTTGGCTGGCGGGCGTCACGCAATTGACCGTCAAAGTGATGGCGGGAAACGGCACGTCGATCTCTTCCTCCATGAGAACGCCGCGTCGGTCGAATTTGCAATCTGCCGCGATTGAGATTTCGCCCAAATCGATACCCAAACGATGCGCGTTTTTATTGCCAATCACGTTGGTACACGCAATCAACGCCGTCATCGCGGCTTCGGTTGGGGTGGGGCCAAGGTTGGTGCCGCCACGTTCCGTCGGTTCGTCGATGACCACGTTCAAATCACGTACCGGAATTTCCGTGCGCGCATGTGTCGGGCAGGCCGCAGTGGCGCGGTACGTTACGACAGTTTTCATTTTTACGGCCATTGTTGGCTCCCCTTCTCAGACGATAGTACAGGCTTGATCAAACGCAAAACGCGGCAGTTTCTGGAACAAAGCGGTTTCATCCGCATAGCCAATATTGCACAGGAAATTGGATTTCAGACTGGTGCCCTGAAAGAATTCTTCGTCAACGATGGCATTGGAAAAGCCAGACATCGCACCGACATCTAACCCGACAGCACGGGCCGCGATCATGAAATACGCACCTTGCAAAGTGGCGTTACGATCAGCCGTGTCCTTGCAATAAGCTTCGTTGCCATCAAACATGTGGCGCCGATCTTCGTGCGGGAACAAGAACGGCAGTTCTTTCCAGAACTCCATATCTTGCGCGATGATGGCCGTGACAGGCGCGCCCATCATTTTCGACACGTTCTGTGGCTTGAGCGACTTGGCAAGACGTTGCTTGCCCTCAGGGGACGACACAAAAATGAAACGCGCAGGCAGCGTGTTCATCGACGTCGCACCATTGATCGTGATGTCGTAAATTTCTTCGAGCATCCCGTCGGGAATGGGTTTGTCTGTCCATGCGTAATGCGAACGCGCATCACGAAGGATCAGATCAATCGCATCATCCGAAAGGCGGCCAATACGTTTACGCAATGCGCGATGGTCTTCCTGCGCTTTAGCGCGCAAGGCTTCCAGCTCTGTTCCTGTTGGCGCACTCATTCTGCGGCCACCGCTTTCGCGTGGTCTTTTTCATCGACAATCGGGTTCGAACAAATGCCGATCCCTTCGATTTCGATATCGACCACCTCACCCGGTACCAACCAACGTGGGTTTGGTTTTTTGGCGTGGCCCACACCGGGGGGCGTGCCCATCGCGATCAGATCGCCGGGGGCCAAAGTTGTATATTCCGAAATGGTCGCAATGGTTTGCGCAACAGACCAGATCATGTTGCCCGTGTTTGACGATTGCAGAATTTCGCTGCCCACGCGGCTTTCGATTTTAAGGCCCGCAGCGCCTGCGGGCACTTCGTCTGGCGTGACTACAAAGGGACCAATCGCGCCAGTGTCGTCAAAGTTCTTGCCCGGCGTCCATTGGTGCGTTTTACGCTGATAATCGCGCACAGAACCGTCGTTGAATACGGTATAGCCAAAGACATGATCAAGCGCGTCGGCCTCAGAGATATGACGCCCGCCTTTGCCAACGATGAACATCAGCTCCGCTTCGTAATCCAGTTTTTCCGAACATGTCGGGCGCACAAGTGGCGCACCAGCGGCCATGATCGAACTCTTGCCGCGCATGAACAGGGCCGGGTAATCGGGGATCTCGTACCCACCTTCTTTGATGTGATCCGTATAGTTCAGACCCAAACAAATGATGGTGCCGGGCGCAGCGACTGGCAGTGCCGGCGTGATCGAAGCCACTGAAACGCGCGGGGCACCGTCCATCTTGGCGGACACTGATTCGGCCAATGCCGGATCAAGGATCAAAGCCATCAGGTCAGCGCCAACCGCAGCGTCCAAAGCCGTAAGATTAACGGCTTCTTCGCCCGTGACCGCAAAAACCGCCGCGCCATTCGGCGTCTCGCCCACCAGATATTTCATGATCAGAATCCTTGTAAATTTGAATCATTTCTGACTACAATATGGACATAAGTCAATTAATATCGATTTTTTACACGACAGGGATCGCAACCATGGTGGCTTGGGCAGACTACAAATCAGATGCAAAATCACGCGGCGCTTTGGCGCTTGAGCTTTATGCTGCGGTGACAACGCCGGCCAAAGACCCCGGCGACGTCAAGGCCGCTGTGCCTGATCATCTTGCCTATCAGGCAGAACTTGAACGC
The DNA here is from genome assembly GCF_039940735.1 of Tateyamaria sp. Classification (GTDB taxonomy): domain Bacteria; phylum Pseudomonadota; class Alphaproteobacteria; order Rhodobacterales; family Rhodobacteraceae; genus Tateyamaria. The sequence continues at coordinate 137,079 of NZ_JBDVGB010000048.1, read as the reverse complement.
GCAGGCGCGCTTGCTTTTGCGGGGCCAATGTCGGATGAAACGGGCGACCACATGCAAGGCATGGGCTTAATCATTTACCGCGCGGAAAGCCTAGAATCCGCACGCAAGCTTGCCGAAGCCGACCCCATGCACAGTTCCGGCGCGCGCAGTTTTGTATTACGTCGTTGGATGATAAACGAAGGATCGCTGTCTTTGTCCGTCGGACTATCGACCAAGGGTGTCACACTGACCTGACCAAAGGATTTCGGCATGAACATGATAGACGACAGCAGCGGTAGAGAAACCTCAGCCACACGCGCCGCCTATATTGCGCTGCGTCAGATGATCCTGACTGGCGAATTGCCGGCGGGCCAAAAGCTAAAGATCGAACAACTGCGCACCCTCTTGGACACCGGCGCGTCGCCTGTGCGCGAGGCGCTTAGCCTTTTGACCTCGGATATGTTGGTGGAACGCATTGATCAACGTGGATTTCGTGCCGCACCTGCCAGCATCGCCAACTTCGATGAAATTCTGTCGTTACGCTGCACCCTCGAAGAGATGGCGCTGCTTCAATCCATCGCCAAAGCTACGCCCGATTGGGAAGAACGTCTGGTGCTGTCCCATCACCGCATGAAGCGGATGACAGATACAGAAACCTTCGAAGACGCGCACAAGTCCTTTCACATGACCCTGCTAAGCAACGCAAATTCGCCCATGTTGGAACGCTATTGCAGCCAACTTTATGACTTGAACATCCGGTATCGAAATCTTGCCGCTGGCGGTAAAAATTACCAAAACCGCAATATTCCCGCCGAACATGACACCATTTTTGAGGCCGCGATCCAGCGCGACGCGCAAACTGCTTGCGAGGCGTTGTTAAGCCACTACCGCCTGACAGGGGCCTATCTGACAACACAGCTAACCGACCTGTAGCTTTGCCGATTTAAACTATGTATTTGCAATAATATCGATATTATGACACCCTCCTTCGCAAAGATGGAGAAATACCCGTGCAGCGCAATCGTTTTCTTGGGGACATTCTGTCCACGTTGTTTGATCGAAGCGAAACGATCCCCCGAACGGATGACACCCGCGACATTTTTGATCTATGCCGCGCCTTATTGTCCAACGAAGGCAACGTTTCAGGGCTTTCCTTGGCCGAAACCGCGCTAAAACGGTATCGGACACTTTCAGATGACGACAAGGTCGCGTTTTTCCTGTTTTTGAATGACGAATTGGACATCGACGCCCCTGCCCTGTCCGTCCTTGCCGCCGCCTATGCAGAAGATCCAAGCCCGGTCGCCTTTGAAGCACTCTCAGCGACCGCTGAACCCAAACGGCAGGAACTGTTGCGGCGTTTGAACCAGCCTCTTGGTGCAACGGCCGACCTTGTGGCCATGCGCGTCGATTTGTTGCGCATCCTGAAAGAACATCCCGAACTTGCGCGCACCAACCACGATTTCACGCACTTGCTGCGCAGCTGGTTCAACCGCGGATTTCTGGTTTTGAAAGCGATCAATTGGGATACGCCCGCGCGAATTCTGGACAAAATCGTGGCCTATGAAGCCGTACATCAGATCAATGACTTGGATGATTTACGCCGCCGCTTGTACCCCCCCGATCGGCGTTGCTTTGCGTTCTTTCACCCTGCCATGCCAGATGAGCCGCTGATCTTTGTCGAAGTCGCGTTGACCAAAGCCGTACCCGGCTCAGTGACCAAGCTGTTGTCCGAAGGACGCACCCCACTTGAAGCCGAAGACGCCAAAACCGCCGTGTTCTATTCGATCTCGAACTGTCAAAAAGGGCTTACCGGCATTAGCTTTGGCAATCTTTTGATCAAACAAGTGGTGGCTGAACTATCGATGTCTTTTCCACAGCTGGAACGCTTTGTGACATTGTCGCCCATTCCGGGTCTGAACCGCTGGCTGGCCACCCAAACCGAAGACCAAGAATACGGCCACATCGCAAGCGCGATCCTCGAACATAGCGCCGACCCACAAGACCTGCGGATTATGGCCGCGCGCTACTTGCTGGCTGCAAAGCGCGGCGACGGCATGCCATTGGACCCTGTCGCACGCTTTCATCTTAACAACGGCGCAGAGGTCTACGACATCCACGCAGATGCCGATTTGTCCGTAAATGGGCGAACGCAGTCCAGCGGCGCCATGGTTAATTACATGTATGATCTGGCGCGCACCCAAGCCCACCACGAGGATTTTGCGTTGCGTTCTATTGTGGCCGCGACCAAACCTACGCACACTTTATCGACCACCGCACTACCGAACAAACCCAAGGAACCTACACCGTGACCAATACTTTGTATGACGCCCTGATCGCCCCCCATGCGAACAGCGACGCCGCGTTCCTGACCCTTGATGATGGCAGCACGCTGACATTTGCTGACTTTGCCGGGCGCGTGGCACAACTGGCACATGTCTTGACCCAAGCGGGTGTCGCTGCGGGCGACCGCGTCGTGGTGCAGGCCGCAAAAATGGCTGACACCATCGCGCTGTATGGTGCAGCGGTTCAGGCCGGCGCGATCTATTTGCCGCTTAACACTGCCTATACCCAAAGTGAGCTGTCATACTTTATCGAAGACGCCGCCCCCGCTTTGGTCGTCTGTGACATCCGCAACGAGGCCGGGATGACCGCCCTTTGCGGCGACAAAATCCCTGTTCTGACATTGGCAGGTGACGGCAACGGGTCGCTTTCCCAGCAAGCCAATGCGCAGGCGACCACGTTCCAGACTGTTCCGCGCGGTCCCGATGACCTTGCCGCATTGCTTTACACCTCGGGCACCACGGGGCGTTCGAAAGGCGCGATGCTGTCGCATAAAAACCTGTTGTCCAATGCCCAAAGCCTGACCGATCTGTGGCAGATCACAAACAAGGATCGCCTGATCCATGCCTTACCAATCTTTCACACCCATGGACTATTCGTCGCGATGAACACGTCGCTTTTGGCGGGCGCTCAGGTTCGGTTTATGACCAACTTTGACGTGGACACGATTGTGTCTGAAATTCCTGCCTCGACCATGCTGATGGGCGTGCCGACATTTTACACCCGCCTGCTCGGCGATGCCCGCCTGACCCGCGATCTGGTCGCAAAAATGCGCCTGTTCGTATCTGGTTCTGCACCGCTGCTGGCAGAAACGCATACCGCATTCGAAGACCGCACAGGCCAGCGCATTCTGGAACGCTACGGGATGACGGAAACCAATATGATCACGTCCAACCCGTTTGATGGCGAACGGCTGGCGGGCACTGTCGGGTACGCCCTGCCCGGCTGCGAAGTGCAGATCACCGACAATGGCACCCCCGTTGCACCGGGCGATATTGGCATGATCGAAGTGCGCGGCGACAACGTGTTTCAGGGCTATTGGAACATGCCTGAAAAAACCGCCGAAGAACTGCGCGACACTGGGTTTTTTATTACGGGTGATCTGGGTGTCATGTCAGAGGACGGGCGTGTCGCAATTGTTGGACGCCAAAAAGACCTGATCATCTCGGGCGGTTACAACATCTATCCCAAAGAAATCGAAGACGTCATCAACGATATCGACGGCGTTCTGGAAAGCGCTGTGTTTGGTGTGCCGCACGCAGACTTTGGCGAAAGCGTTCTGGCGGCCGTCGTGCTTGAAGATGCCAGCCTGACCCCGGATGCCATCGCGGCGCTGGTCGAACCGAACCTTGCACGTTTCAAACACCCGCGCCGCTATATCATGTCCGACGCGTTGCCACGCAATACGATGGGTAAGGTGCAAAAGAACGTCCTACGCGCGGATCACGGCGGGTAAGGCGCATATTTATGCGCCTTACGTCTATGGCCATCGCATACTGAATAGGCGATCACTTGGTCAAACAGGAGGCGCAGATGCGATTTGCAACCTACATCGCCCAAGGGCAAAGCTTTTACGGCGCAGTCACCGACAGTGGCATGATCGCCCTAAATGACAGTTTCCCCCAATGGCCCACGCTTTTTGACGCAATGGCCGCTCAAGGGATCGAGCAATTGGTCGCCGCCGCCAAAGACAAACCCATCACACACCATGACTTCACCTATGACATGGTCATGCCCAATGCCCGTCGCATCCTATGCGTCGGCGTGAACTTTCCCGAACGGAATGCTGAATACAAAGACGGCAGCGAACAACCCAAATTCATGTCCCTGTTCCCGCGCTTTGCCAGCGGGTTCACCGGCCACGACCGCCCGTTGATCCGCCCCCCCGAAAGCCATCAATTGGATTACGAAGGCGAAGTCGCCATTGTCATCGGAAAGCCCGGCCGCCGTATCACACAAGCCAATGCATACGATCACGTTGCCGCGCTCACCATCTGTAACGAAGGCACGATCCGCGATTGGGTCCGCCACGCAAAATTCAACGTGACCCAAGGCAAAAACTGGGACAGCTCTGCATCCATGGGGCCTTGGTTGGTGCCGTTCACCGACCCTGCACAGATCGATGATGCCCGTATCATCACACGCGTAAACGGGGAAATCCGCCAAGACGATGTCCTGTCGCGCATGATGCACCCGATCCGGCGCGAAATTGAATATATCTCGACCTTCATGACGTTGCAGCCCGGCGACATTATCGTAACCGGCACGCCGACTGGATCAGGCGCGCGCCTTGATCCGCCGCAATACCTCAAACCCGGCGACGTGGTCGAAGTCGAAGTGAACGGCATCGGAACCTTGCGCAACACAGTCGAGGACGAGACGCAATGACCCCTCAGGATCACGCTGCTGCGGCATCCGCGTTGCTGAGCGCCGAAACAACTGGCGTGCAAATTGGCCTGCTGACGCAACGCCACCCACAGATGACAATGGATGATGCCTACAAAATCCAGACCGAGATTTACCGCGCCAAACTGGCAGCGGGGCGACAGGTCATCGGTTGGAAAATTGGGCTGACCTCCAAGGCGATGCAAAACGCACTTGGCATCGACATTCCCGACAGTGGCATTCTGTTTGACGACATGGCGTTTGATCACGGCGCGGTTGTCCCAAAGGGCCGTTTTATCCAACCAAGGATCGAGGCCGAAATTGCCTTTGTCATGAAATCGCCCATTGGCGGCACACAAGTCACCCGCGAAGATGTTTTGGCGGCCACGGACTATGTCGCACCCAGCATCGAAATCTTAGATACGCGCATTCAACGCGTTGATCCAGAAACGGGCAACGCGCGCACTGTGCTTGATACCATCAGCGACAACGCTGCCAATGCGGGCGTCGTTCTGGGCCGTGAACGCCACGCACCCGACGCGGTGGACTTGCGATGGATCGGCGCAATCGTAACGCGCAACGGCGAAGTCGAAGAAACAGGGTTAGGTGCGGGCGTGTTAAATGATCCGGCGCAAAGCGTGGCATGGCTGGCGCGCCGTATGGCCCAATACGGCCAATCCATCGAAGCGGGGCAAGTCATTCTGTCTGGCTCTTTCATCCGCCCGATTGAGTGCCCATCTGGTACAGATATTCACGCAGATTTTGGCGCATTTGGCACGGTAGAATTGCGCTTCGCTTAACGCTTGATCCATGACGCGTTTAACAATGCTATGCCCGTGGCGGTCGTCAGTCGATCTTGATGCATTCAATGCTGGTCAATTCGGGTTCCCCGCCACGTGCGCCACTGCCAGCCGCAATCCACAACTTGCCGTCGTAAACGCAGCAATTGGTGCCATGGCGCGCACGATTAAGGGCCGGTCCCATCGACCAATGCCCTTGTTCAGTGTCAAAAACTTGCATCTCGGTAAAGGCCTCCATCCGACCGGCCTCTCCTCCGACATAATGGATTTTAGACCCCAAAACCCCGACGCCGCCCGCAGCCGTTTCAATGGGTAAAGGTTCGACATGCACCGACCACGTTTGGGTGGCAAAATCGAAGACATCAACATCGCCAATCGTCGCAAAAAACAACGCGTTGTAATCCGTGCCGTTGTGCCGCCCCGTTTCGCGCCCGCCAAAGAAATACAGCTTGTCGCCCACAATCGCCGCCGGGGCGTGATCGCGTTTATTGGGGGCGTCGGGAAGAATTTGCCATTCGCCCGTTTCCGGGTTGATCCGATCAAACCAGCATTGCGTGTCCGCATGATGCCCATCCACGATGCCGCCCACCACATAGATCCAGCCATCGTTGTGCATCACGCATCCAGATGCGCCGCGCCGCCGATCTTTTGGGATGGTCGGCCCCTCGCTCCAACTATCTGTGGCGGGCGTATAGATATAGACATTCGCCAAGGGCGTTTCGCGCGGGAACACGCCCGTCATGGTGCCCAGCATCCACAAGGCATCGCCCACACGCACAGGCTGAAAGTGGTGGATTTCCATCGGGGGTGGGGCCGCGTGGGTCCACGTTTGCGTTGCGGGGTCAAAGACGTCGACTGGTTGAATGCGTCGCCCACCAAACAGATAAAATTTTCCGTCAAACTCGGCAAAACCATTTTCATGCCTGCAATGTGGTGCGCCGTTGCAGGTTTGGGTTTCCCATTTGGCCATGACGCGTTTCCTTTTTTGCGATGCGTTTAGTTTAAGCAGCACAAAGGACGCGGCACAACCGAACCCGCCCTTAAACGATACCGCCCCCAGCGCCGCTTACAGCAGGGCGCACCTGCGCCACTTGCGCGCGATACCCCGAAGCCCGGTAAGTCATAACCGGGTCAATCGCACCGCTGTTTTCAAACCGCGCCATGGCAAGAATAGGTTCAACATCCGTGCGAAACCCCTGCTTCAGCAGGGTCGTCGCCATCAACGCATCATTGTCGTTTTGAAACCCTTCAAGGGCCGCGCGATCCACCAACAATGCTTGGGCATAGGCGCGCTGCACTTCGGTGGCCGACACCATCAGGCTTTCAATCGGGTCGGTCACGTTGTGGCTTTGATCCAGCATATGCATGGGGTTGAAGTCCGGGTTTGCCTCGGCCTCCACCAATTCATTGAAGACAAGGAACAGGCGGTAGGGATCGATGCTGCCGGTATCCAGATCATCGTCGCCGTATTTGCTGTCGTTGAAATGAAAGCCACCCAGTTTGCCGAATTGCGTCAACCGCGCCACGATCATTTCGATGTTCACATTGGGCGCATGATGCCCCAGATCCACAAGGCATTTGGCCTGCGGCCCCAATTGTTGCGCAATCAGCAGGTTGGTGCCCCAATCCTGCACGACCGTGGAATAAAACGCAGGCTCGTACATCTTGTGTTCGCTCAGCAGCGTCCAGTCGTTTGGCAGTTTTGCATAGACTTGGCCTGCGGCTTCTAAATAGCGTTCAAATTGACGGGTAAAGTTGGTTTGGCCGGGAAAGTTGGACCCATCGCCGACCCAAATCGTCAACGCCTTGGATCCGATCTGTTGACCCAGTTCGATACAAGCAATGTTGTGTTCAACCGCTTGGGTTCGCGTCGCCGCATCCGTATGCGAAAGGGAGCCGAATTTATAGCTGTGCGCCTGCCCGTCTTGATCCTGAAAGGTATTTGAATTCATCGCATCGAAGGTCAGGCCGACTTCTTCGGCCTTACTGTTCAAGTCACTTGCAGGTTGCGCATCCCATGGGATGTGCAAGGACACAGACGGGGTCGCCCGCGTCAGTTGTTGGATCACACCGCAGTCCGATAACTTGTCAAAAATGTCGCGCGGCTCGCCTGCGCCGGGAAAGCGGGCAAAACGCGTGCCACCGGTGCCGACACCCCAACTGGGCACCGCAACGCCGTAAGATGCGACCTTGGCCTTGATGGTGTCGATGTCGATACCGCGCCGGTGCAAATGTTCGCCCAGTGCGGCATAATCCTCGTGCAACGCTTTGGCGCGCGCATCATTAGAGGCCGAGATGACGTCAGATTTGATCATAAGTCTAAATCCTTATCGCGTGAATGCCTGCACATTGCCTGCATCGACATTGATGATGTTGCCTGTGGATTTTGCCGAATGATCAGAGGCCAGAAAATAGGCCGCCTCGGCGATGTCTTCGGGCAGAACCGAACGTTTCAGCATTGAACGCTCGCGGTACATCGCCTCAAGCCCGTCTTTGTCGGTGCCATAGGTGTCAGCGCGTTGTTCCAGCCATTCGCCTTCCCAAATTTTTGACCCCTTTAGCACGGCATCAGGATTCACCACATTGACGCGCACCGCCATGGGCGCACCTTCTAACGCAAGGCACCGTGCCAGATGGATTTCAGACGCTTTCGCCGTGCAATAGGCCGCTGCATTGGGCGATGCGGCCAGCCCGTTTTTCGACGCAACAAAAACCACGGCCCCGCCCATGTCTTGCACGCGAAACAACTTGAATGCCGCACGGCTGACAAGGAAATAACCCGTGGACAGGATCGACATGTTCTTGTTCCACAGCTCAAGCGTTGTGTCCTCGATCGGTGCAGAACTGGCGATGCCCGCGTTGGACACAAGAATATCGATACCACCAAATTCTGCGGCGATCTGGTCATAAGCTGCGGCGACTGCGACCTCGTCCGTGACATCCATCGATACGGTACGCACCACATCCGCAGAAAAACGCGCACTTAGGCGCCCAGCGGTTTCGGCCAATGCAGTATCATCGATGTCCGCCAACATCACACAGGCGCCTTCGCGCAAATAACGTTCGGCCGTCGCCGCACCAATGCCCCCGGCACCACCCGTGACCAAAGCCACCCGGCCCGCCATGGATTTTGGCGCGGGCATGCGTTGCAGCTTGGCCTCCTCAAGCAGCCAATATTCGATATCAAAGGCTTCTTGTTCGGGCAGCCCTTGGTACTCAGAAACGGCATCCGCCCCGCGCATAACGTTGATCGCGTTGACATAAAATTCGCCCGAGATACGGGCGGTCGCCTTGTCCTTGGCAAAGGTGATCATGCCCACACCGGGGATCAAATAGACCACCGCATTGGGATCACGAATGGCCGGACTGTCATCGCGTTTGCAGCGGTTGTAATAGGCCTCATATCCCTCGCGATAAGCAGCCACGGCCGCCGTTAACCCCGTAAGTGTGGCGTCCATATCCGGCTTTGCAGGATCAAAATCCACCACCAATGGGCAAATTTTGGTGCGCAGAAAATGGTCGGGGCACGACGTGCCAAGGGCAGCAAGGCGGGGCATGTCGCGCGCATTCACAAATTCCAACACGGCATCATCATCTGTAAAATGACCCACCATGTGCTGTTTTTCTGACACCATGCCACGGATGGCAGGCATCAATCGTGCGGCAGCAGCGCGGCGTGCGTTGGCATCAAGGCTTTGATGCACGGCACCGCCAAAGGTATCCTTGCCCGCTGTTTGTTCCGCGAACCAATCCATCGCCGTCTGGATGATCTCAAGCGAAAGTGCGTAACAATCCTGCGCATCATCTGCCCATGTGAACAGCCCGTGGCTTTCCAACACAACGCCCTGCGCCTGCGGGTTCTGCGCGCAGAAATCAGACAGCCACAGACCAAGTTCGTAGCCCGGTTTTTTCCATGGCAACCAGCCGATACGGTCGCCAAAAATCTGCTGCGTCAGCGCCTTGCTGTCCTTGGCCGCGGCGATCGCAATGATCGCATCCGGGTGCATGTGATCAACATGTTTGGCGGGCACATAAGCATGCAATGGCGTATCAATCGAGGCTGCGCGCGGGTTTAGGTTGAACGTGCAATGAGGCAGATAGGCCACCATTTCGTCTTCAAAATCGACGCCGCGATACAGGTCGCGCAGGGCGTTCAACTTGTCCATGTAGAGGGTCGAAAACCCATCCATCTTAATGGACCCAACATCGCCCCCCGACCCTTTGACCCACAACACTTCGACCACGTCACCCGTCAACAGGTCGTCTTGCATGACTTTGGCCGATGTATTGCCGCCGCCGTAATTTGTGATTCTCTTATCAGACCCCAAAAGGTTCGAGCGGTACAACAGTTTTTCCGGCTCGCTCATAGTGCTGGCGCGCGCCTCATCCCATTTGTTTTCAAGGCGTTGATGGCTTGAGGATGTGGTCATGTTTGTCTCCGTGGGCGCAGTCATTTTAGGGATACCGTGAGCGCCTCGCCAGCCCAAGTCAATCATTTTCAATCAAAAGCTGTCATGCCGCAGCGCAGAATGACAGAACATGATAATTAATGATTGACATAATGTCGCGACTCACTCCACGCTCGACCAATTCATGGGGACAATCATGCACGAAAAAGACCGCCACCGCGTTATCCTATCCGCCGTTCAAGACCGCTCACTTGTGACCGTGATTGACCTGTGCGCATTGACTGGCGCTTCTGAGGCGACAGTGCGACGCGACATCAACACCATGGATGAACGCAAGCAATTGCGCCGCGTGCGTGGCGGCGCCGAGGCGCTAACCACAGCGCCCTTTGTCGGCTTGGCCGGGCGGCCTTTTTCGGTGAACGAAACCATGAACAGCGGCGAAAAGCAGGCCATCGCTGCCGCCGCTGTCGAGCTGTGCCAAGATGGCGAGCCGATTATCATCAATGGCGGCACCACGACGTTTCAGATGGTGCATCCGCTGGCTTCGCGCCGCATGCAAGTGTTCACCAATTCATTTCCAATCGCCGAACATTTGCTGAAAAATTCGCGAAACACGGTGATGTTGTCGGGTGGCATTATTTACCGCGAACAGAACATCATTTTGTCACCATTCGATAACGATGTAACCCGCAATTTCTATGCCAAACGCATGTTTATGGGGGCCCAAGGCATCGGCCCACTAGGCCTGATGGAACAGGATCCGCTGCTGGTTCAAGCAGAACAAAAATTGATCGGTCAGGCCGAAGAACTGATCGTTTTGGTCGACAGTTCCAAATTCGCCAATCGGTCCAGCCTTGTGCTGTGCCCGCTGGATCGGATCGACACCATCATCACCGACGACAAAATAGAAGACCGCACAGCGGCGATGCTTGACGCAGCAGGCGTGACATTAATCGTAGTGCCTTCGGGTGCTGCGCAAAAAGACGGGGTGGCCGCATTGCCAGCCTGAGCGAAACCACTCCAGGGAGGAAACCATGAGTGTATTTAAGAAACTGGTAACATCATTTGCGCTAGCCGGTGCCATGTTTGGCACGCCTGCCTTTGCCGAGGACGTGCGTATCGCGTTGGTCGTCAAAGCGCTAGGCATTGGCTTTTTTGAAGCCGCCGCAGAAGGTGCCGAGCAGGCCGCAGACGAGCTTGGCAACGTCGAGATCATCTATACCGGTCCAACGGACACCACCGCCGAAGGTCAGATCGAAGTTATCAATTCGTTGATCGCGCAAAACGTCGATGCGATTGCGGTATCTGCCAACGACACGGACGCGTTGGTGCCGGCCCTTAAACGTGCCATGCAACGTGGCATTACAGTGATCAGCTGGGATTCCGGCGTGGCCGCCGAAGGGCGTCAACTGCACCTTAACCCATCGTCCAACGCGTTGATCGGTAACATGATCATCAAACTGGCCGCAGATCACCTGCCGGATGGCGGTGAAGTCGCCTTGCTGTCGGCCACCACCACATCGACCAACCAAAACATTTGGATGGAAGAGATGAACAAGGTGATGGGCAACTATCCCGGCATCGAAGTTGTTTCGACCGTTTACGGCGATGATTTGGCCGATAAATCCTATCGCGAGGCGACGGGCCTGATGCAATCCCACCCTGATCTGGATGCCATCATTGCCCCAACATCCGTTGGTATCGTGGCGGCCGCGCAGGCTGTTGTGGACGCTGGCAAAGTGGGTCAGGTCAACGTGACAGGCCTTGGCCTGCCATCCGAGATGGCGGGTGCGATCGAGTCAGGTGCGTCGCAGTCCTTTGCGATCTGGAACCCCATCGATCTGGGATATTCCGCGACAATGCTGGCCTTTGAACTCAGCCAAAACGGCGTCGAAGCCGCACCCGGTGCCGAAGTCCCAATGGGCCGCATGGGCACCCTGACGCTGGATGACAACAACGAAGGCGCGATGGCTGATCCGTTTGTTTATGACGCAAGCAACATCGAACAGTTCAAGTCGATCTTCTAAAACTTCTTCCTTGTTTGGCCCGGTGCGTGGTTTAGCATCGGGCCAAACACCTTTCTATTTACACACAAAAACGAGCCCCCCGTCATGCCCATCGGCGATGCCCCCATTGTATCCATGGACGCGATCACCAAGACGTTTCCTGGGGTCAAAGCGCTCGATCGGGTCAAGCTTGACCTTTACCCAGGTCAAGTGACGGCGCTTGTGGGTGAGAACGGGGCTGGCAAGTCCACCACCGTGAAAATCCTAACTGGCATTTACCAACCCAACGGCGGCACAATTCGCCTAAACGGCGCGCCAATAACGTTTGCCACGCCCAACGACGCAAGCCGTGCGGGCATAACCGCCATTCACCAAGAAACCGTGTTGTTTGACGAGCTGTCTGTGGCAGAAAATATCTTTATCGGCCACGCGCCGCGCACCCGTTGGGGCCTGATCGATAAGGGGCAAATGCACCGATCCGCCGCCAAACTGCTGGCCGAAATCGGTGCCCCCTTTGGCCCGCACACGCCGCTGCGCGACCTTGGCATCGCCAACAAGCACCTTGTTGCCATCGCCCGCGCCTTGTCGGTTGATGCGCGCGTTGTGATCATGGACGAACCCACAGCCGCCCTCTCTCACAAAGAAATCGAGGAGCTTTACGCGCTGGTCGAAGCGCTGAAAGCCCAAGGCAAAGCAATCTTGTTCATTAGCCACAAGTTCGACGAAATTTTCCGCATCGCGGATCGCTATACCGTGTTCCGTGACGGCGCTTTTGTGGGCGATGGCCGGATCGAAGACATTTCCGAAAACGATCTGGTCACGATGATGGTGGGCCGCGCCGTTGACCAAATTTTTCCTGACCGCACCCGCCTCAGCGGTACCGAGGCGCTTAAGGTCGTCGGCTATGATCACCCCACCGAGTTTGCCGATATCAATTTCACCCTGAACAAGGGCGAAATCCTTGGGTTTTACGGCCTTGTTGGTGCGGGGCGCTCTGAATTCATGCAAGCATTGTTTGGCATCACCAAACCGACCAAAGGCGTGTGCCGCATCAATGGCAATATCAGCGTCATCCGTTCACCTGCGGATGCAGTGAAAAACGGCATCGTTTACGTTCCTGAAGATCGCGGAAAACAAGGCGCCATCATCGGTCTGCCGATTTTCCAAAACATCACGCTGCCCTCGGTTGGGCGCACCTCGCGTCGAGGTTTTTTGCAACTGGCCGAGGAATTCAAACTGGCGCGCACCTATGCAGAGCGTCTGGACTTGCGGGCAGCGTCACTGGATCAAGACGTGGGCAACCTGTCTGGCGGCAACCAACAAAAGGTGGTCATCGCCAAATGGCTCGCGACGAAGCCGCAAGTCATTATTCTGGACGAGCCAACCAAGGGCATCGACATCGGATCAAAGGCTGCTGTGCATGAATTTATGGCCGAACTCGTGGCACAAGGTCTTTCGATCATCATGGTCAGTTCAGAAATCCCAGAGGTCATCGGCATGTCTGACCGCGTCATCGTGATGCGCGATGGGCGCATCGCTACTGAACTGGAGGGCGACGCATTGACGCCGGAGACACTGGTGCGCCATGCCGCAGGCATTGCAGAAGGAACAGCCGCATGATGCGTTTTGTCCCTGTGCGTGAAACGATTTTGGCCTCGGCCATTTTGGTGCTGCTGATCCTTGTGGCCTCTCGATTTTCGGGATTTGTCGCGCCCTCAAACCTTGCCAATGTGTTTAATGACACCGCCCCATTGGTCATTTTGGCCTTGGGGCAGATGGTTGTCATTCTGACCCGCTGCATTGATTTGTCCGTCGCGGCAAACCTTGCGTTGACGGGCATGGCTGTGGCGATGCTGAACCTTGCGATGCCGGGCTTGCCAATCCCTGTGATCCTTGCCGTCGCCCTTGTTCTGGGCGCTGCAATGGGCGCCATCAATGGCATCTTAGTTTGGAAACTAGAAATCCCGCCCATCGTTGTGACCCTTGGCACCATGACCATCTTTCGCGGCATTATCTTTTTGTTATCAAACGGAAAATGGGTAAACAGTCACGAAATGTCGCCCGCGTTCACAGGCTTTCCACGCACAGTGTTGCTGGGTCTGCCTGTCTTGTCATGGATCGCGATCATCACCGTGTTGATCTTTGGCATCATGATGGCACGCACCGCTTTTGGGCGGTCTATTTTTGCCGTGGGCGGCAACCCCCATGCGGCCGTTTATACCGGGATCAACGTGGGCAAAACGCAATTCTGGGCCTTTGTGGTGTCCGGCGCGCTGGCCGGGTTAACGGGGTATTTGTGGGTTGCGCGCTATGCCGTGGCCTATGTCGATATCGCCGGCGGATTTGAGTTAGAGGTCGTGGCGGCCTGTGTCATCGGCGGCATTTCCATCGCTGGCGGCATCGGGTCCGTCGGTGGCGCGGTGCTGGGCGCATTGTTCCTTGGCGTGGTCAAGAATGCGCTGCCGGTCGTCAACATCTCACCCTTCTGGCAGTTGGCCATTTCAGGCAGCGCAATCCTGATCGCTGTTGCCTTCAACGCGAAATCCGGACGCGCCAAGGGCCGCATCATCCTGAAATCTGCCGAGAACACCCAATGAGCGACACGCGCCATATTCCAGACCGCCTTAACAGCCGGACGGCGCGCGTCTTTAAAAGCTGGGAGGCGTTGCTGCTGGCCGTCGCCATTTCGATCTTTGTGATCAACAGCTTTGCCTCGCCTTACTTCCTGAGTGCTTGGAACCTGTCGGACGCGACGTTTAACTTTACCGAAAAAGCGATGATCGCGTTTGCTATGGCGCTGCTGATCATCTCGGGCGAAATTGATCTGTCTGTCGCGTCGATCATTGCACTTGCCAGCACGGCCATGGGCTTGGCGCTGCAATACGGTGCAGGCACGCCCGAATTAGTGCTGATCGGATTGCTGGTCGGCTTGCTGTGCGGTGCGTTCAATGGGTTCTTTGTCACCGTTCTTGGCCTGCCATCGATTGTGGTGACCATCGGCACCATGAGCCTGTTTCGCGGCATCAGTTTTATCATCCTTGGCGATGATGCATTCCGTGGCTATCCCAGCGATTTTGCATGGTTCGGGCAGGGCTATATTTATTGGGTGTTCACGGTCGAGATGCTGTTGTTTGTCGTCATCGCCCTCATCTATGGCGTGTTGCTGCACAAAACCAACTTTGGCCGCGCGGTGTATGCCATCGGCAACAACCCAACGGGCGCATTGTTCAGCGGCATTCGCGTGGCGCGCGTCAAATTCATCCTGTTCTTGTTGACAGGGTTGATGTCGGGCGTTGCTGCGGTGTGCCTGACCTCTCGCCTTGGATCGACCCGGCCCAGCATCGCGACCGGGATGGAGTTGGAAGTCGTCACCATGGTTGTCCTTGGCGGTGTGAACATTTTAGGCGGCTCGGGCTCGATCCCCGGCGTGGTGATTGCGGCCTTTGTCATGGGCCTTGTGACCTTTGGTCTGGGCCTGTTGAACGTGCCCGGCATCGTCATGTCGATCTTTATTGGGCTCTTGTTGATCGGGGTGATCGCCCTGCCCCGCTTGTGGGCGATGCTGGCGGCAAGGCGGGCAAAATGAGCGAACGTTATGTTTTTCGCATGCGCCTTAATCCGGGGATGGAGGCAGAGTACAAACGCCGCCACGATGCCATTTGGCCCGAGCTGGTCGCACTGCTGCGCGAGGCTGGCGTCAACGATTATTCGATCCATTTGGACCGCGAAACCCTGTTGTTGATTGGCGTTCTGATCCGTACCGAAAATCACGGCATGGACGCGTTGCCAGATCATCCGGTAATGCAAAAATGGTGGGCGCATATGGGTGACATCATGGAAACCGCCCCAGATAATTCCCCCGTGGCAGTGCCCCTGACACCCCTGTTCCACATGCCATGACCGCGCTGCGCCACATCGCCGTTATTGATATCGGCAAGACCAATGCCAAGCTGGCGCTGGTCGATCTGGAGACATTAACCGAGATCGCTGTGCTTACCCGGCCCAACATAGTGCGGCAAGGCCCCCCTTGGCCGCATTTCGACACCGAAGGGCACTGGGTCTTTTTACTGAACGCGCTCAAAACCTTTCACCGCGATCACAGGGTGGATGCGATCTCGATCACAACCCATGGCGCAAGTGTTGTGTTACTGGATCGCCATGGCGACTTGGCGGCACCAATCTTAGACTATGAACACCCCATTCCGGACACTCTCACCGCGCAATACGACGCGATCCGCCCGCCCTTTGAGGTCACCGGATCACCGCGTCTGGCGGATGGGCTGAATGTTGGCGCGCAATTGCATTATCAATTCGCCACCGATCCAGACCTGCACGCCCGCACGGCCCATATCATTGGGTACCCGCAATATTGGGGCCACCGCCTGACGGGAGAGATCGCCAACGACGTAACCTCGATCGGCTGTCACACCGATCTGTGGGCGCCGCGTTCTGCCTGTCTATCTGGTCTGGTTGATGCCCTCGACATCCGCGACAAGATCGCTCCTGTGCGCAAATCCAACGACATCTTGGGCACACTTTTGCCTCAGATTGCAGACGCAACGGGCCTTTCGCAAGACACCCCTATCGTCTGCGGCATCCACGATTCCAATGCCTCGCTTTATCCACATCTGCTGTCGCAAAGCGGCGCGTTTTCGGTGGTGTCGACCGGAACATGGGTCATCGTGATGAGTATGGGCGGGAACGCCGTGACATTGGATCAAACGCGCGACACCTTGATCAATGTGAATGCCCTTGGCGCCAGCGTGCCCTCGGCCCGTTTTATGGGTGGGCGTGAGTTTGAGGTGATCATGGATGGGTGTGACTTTACAGCCGATGACACCCATGCACAGACCGTGCGGGATCAAGACCTCATGTTGTTGCCCGCCGTCGCCCCAGACACAGGCCCGTTCCAAGGCCAGCAGATGGCATGGCACGGCGCAGCCCCACCCAAAGGGTCAGGCCTGCGCGCCATCGCTGTGTCGTACTATCTAGCCATGATGACCGACACCTGCCTGCGCCTGACTGGTGCACAAGGCCCGACGATTGTCGAAGGACCGTTTTCAAGCAATCGCCATTTCCTAAATATGCTGCGCGCCGCCACAGGTCGCCCCGTGCTGCACAGCACATCCGTCACAGGCACAAGCATCGGTGCGGCCCTGCTGTTTGGTGGGTCTGATGCTCTCAAACCTCCAGCAGAGTTTACAGCCCTTGGCAGCCAACCTGCATTGGCGGCCTACGCTGAAAGTTGGCGGCAGCGTGCGGGCTAAAGTGTGACCCAAGCCGCATTGCGCTGGGACGACCGCACACAGGCATCAATGAATTGCACACCGCGCAAACCATCCTGAATGGTCGGGTACATAACAGCACTGTCGGACTCAGTCCCTGCTCTCCGCGCCTCAATGGCATTCGCCGCCTCGGTATAGATATTGGCGAAACCCTCCAAATACCCTTCAGGATGACCTGGAGGAATACGGCTGACGCGCCCGGCGGCATCCCCTGCCCCTGACCCATTGCGGGTGATCAGACGCTTGGGTTCACCAAAGGGCGTGTACCACAGGTAATTGGGGTCTTCTTGCGCCCACTCCAAACCGCCCTTGTCGCCGTAAACACGCACACGCAAAGCATTTTCATTACCCGGAGCCACCTGCGAACACCAAAGCATCCCCTTGGCACCCCCTTCAAAGCGCAGCATTACATGGCCGTTGTCATCGACCTGTCGGCCCGGCACAAAAGCATCAAGATCAGCCGCCAGACTTTCAACACGCAGGCCCGTCACAAAACAGGCAAGGTTGTGTGCATGGGTGCCAATGTCGCCAGTAGACCCACCCGCCCCAGATCGGGCGGGATCAGTGCGCCATTCGGCTTGCTTGAACGTTTCATCCTGCGTCAGCCAGTCCTGTGGGTATTCGACTTGCACCACGCGAATGTTGCCGATCTGACCAGACGCGATCATCTCGCGCGCTTGGCGCACCATCGGATAACCCGTGTAGTTGTGGGTCAGCACAAACAACGCGTCCGACGCCTCTGCAGCCTTCACCAGTTTTTTGGCATCTGCCAAAGTCGAGGTCAGCGGCTTGTCACAAATCACATGAATGCCGCGTTTCAAAAACTCGCGAGCAGCGGCATAATGAACATGGTTTGGGGTCACAATCGACACCGCCTCGATCCCGTTTTTCAAACGTGCCTCACGGATCGCCATCTGCTTAAAGTCATCATAAATCCGTTCAAGCCTAAGCGCCTGCCCCGAGGCCTGCGCCTTTTCCGGGGTCGAAGACAACGCCCCCGCAACCAACTCAAAACGATCATCAATGCGCGCCGCAATTCGGTGCACGCCGCCAATAAAGGCGTCGTTGCCACCGCCCACCATACCAAGTCTAATTCGTGTCATCAGTTCCTCACTCGGTTTCGACGGACGTCGATCCCTCTTCATCTTGCAAAACAAACTCCCCCCGGAGGGGCGATCAGCCTCTCGCGCCGGTGTATCTATTCAATACCCAGTATCTTGCGATTTGCCGCCTCGTCCGTGCCACCATCAGCAAAGTCATCAAACGCCCGTTCGGTAACCCTGATGATGTGATCCGACACAAAGGCCGCCCCCTCGCGCGCGCCGTCCTCGGGGTGTTTCAAACAACATTCCCATTCCACCACGGCCCAACCGTCAAAGTCATTGGCAGCCATTTTGGAAAAAATCGCGGCAAAATCAACCTGCCCGTCGCCCAAAGACCGGAACCGCCCCGCGCGGTCCACCCACGGCTGATACCCCGAATAGACACCTTGCCGTCCCGTTGGGTTGAACTCGGCATCCTTAACGTGGAACATCTTGATGCGGTCTTTGTAGATGTCAATGTTGTCGAGGTAATCCAGACATTGCAGCACATAGTGCGACGGATCATACAGCATGTTGCAGCGTGCATGATTTTCCACACGTTCCAAGAACATCTCAAAGGTGACGCCATCGTGCAAGTCTTCGCCCGGATGAATTTCATAACAAATGTTTACGTCATTGTCCTCGGCGTGATCCAAAATCGGGCGCCAGCGGCGAGCCAGCTCGTCAAAGGCAGTTTCGATCAAACCCGCAGGGCGTTGCGGCCACGGATAGATGTAAGGCCACGCCAGCGCGCCCGAAAATGACACGTGGTTCTTGATCCCCATATTGGCGGACGCGCTGATCGCTTTCATCACCTGATCAACGGCCCATTCCTGACGGGCCTTAGGGTCGCCATGCACGGATGGGTCCGCAAAGCCATCAAAGGCAGTGTCGTAGGCCGGGTGCACGGCAACCAACTGGCCTTGCAGGTGGGTTGAAAGTTCAGTCACCTCGACGCCATTCGCCTCGGCCTGTCCTTGGAATTCGTCGCAATAGGTTTTGCTTTCGGCCGCTTTGGCCAAATCGAACAGGCGCGCATCCCAACTGGGCACTTGCACGCCTTTATACCCGCAATCAGCGGCCCACTTCGTAATGCTGTCCCACGAATTAAACGGCGCTTCATCGCCTGCGAACTGAGCCAGAAACAGCGCCGGACCTTTGATGGTTTTCATAATTGATCCTCCCAAATCAGAAACCGCGTTATGGCGGCATATTTTCCTTTAAATAGATGTCGATGCGGATGCGTTCTTGCGCCAGATTGATTGGCATATTGTCGCTGTTTGCACGCATGATCCGCACAGCGCTGCGCACCAAATGACCGGCATCTTGGCTGATGACCGCATCAAATATTCCCTCGTCCAACGCGGAGCGCGACAAAGACGTCAGTTCGTGTGCAACAACAACGGGACGCGTCAATTTTGGATAGGTCGCAAAGTGGCGCAGCAATCCATCATTGCCGGCCGCCGATGAATAAATACCTATGATTTCTGCATTGTCCGTAAATACTTCGGGCAAAAGCTGCTGGATCAAGTCCGGATCATCACGCCCTTCAAGGGAAGCAAGTATGTCCAGATGCGGAAAGTCCCGCGCCATCGTTTCGTCAAAGCCAAGGCGGCGTTCAAGGTGATCGCGCGCCAGCATGGAACCCGTCAGAACCAGAACTTTCCCTTGTCTGTCACCCAAAAACCGCCCCAACAATTGCGCGGCCGTACGACCGGCGGCTACGTTGTCGACCCCCACATAGTTGTCGCGTTCCGAGCTCGGAATATCAGCCACAAGCGACACAACCGTGACCCCATTCGCCTTTAATTGCGCAACGGAATCGCGCACCGACGGGGTTTCGGGGCCAAAAATAGCGACACCGTCCACTTGGTTTGGGTCGATGCTTTTTATCGCAGCCGCAAGCGCCATCGGGTCAAAAGCCGCAACACGTAGAAAGGACAACTTGGTACGTTCGTGACGAAGGTTTCGGTTTAGTTGGTCGATCTGTGTCTCAAGCATCGACACAAATTCATTGTTGGTCGACGGCAAAATGAACGTGAAATGATAGACCCGCCCGCGCGCCAAATTGGCCGCCGCCGTATCGCGCACATAGCCAAGTTCGGCAATCGCTTGGTTAACTTTTTTCACCGTCACCTCGCGCACACCGGGGCGCGCGTTTAGTACCCGATCAACCGTTGCAAGGCTGACCTGAGCGACACGAGCAATGTCGTTGATCGTAGGCGTCGTGGTGGTGTTTTGTTCGTACTTCATTGCGCCCTTTTGACGTCCTCACATTACTTTTGCCAGACCCTCAAACAGCAGCGCGACTGCTTCTGCACCGGGGTCGTTGTGGCCAATTAGATTTGCCTCAGGCACATACGCGGCTCGCCCAGCCTTGGCACGCCCCATGTTGGCGGTTTTGTTGGCCCCGGCCCGCGCCGCCAAGGCCGCCGCTTCGACCCCGTCACCCAATGCACGCAACGCCGGGTCAAGTGCATCGATCATCGTGCGATCCCCGATTTGAGCACCACCCACCTGACTGATCCGGTCCAGCCCCGCCATCAAGGCCTTGGATGTTGGTTTGCCATTGGCGCAGGCATCCCCCGTCGCACCAAAAAAGATCGCAAGGATCACCCCAGAAGAGCCACCCATCGTTTGGCTAAGTTCGGTGCTGACGGCGCGGAACAATTGCGTGTGGTCCGCCAGCGGCATACGGTCCAACGCCCCTTTTAAGGCTCGTGCGGCTGTCGCCAATGTGCTGCCTGTATCGCCATCGCCCGATTTGGCATCAAGCGTGTTCAGGTCGCTTTCTGCCGCCACCAGCAGATCACAACATTGCGAAATAACATCCGCCGTCTTGGCATTTACCGAAGGGATCGGTTGGATCGGGCTTAACCCATCCGGCAAAGGTTGCGTTTTGATAGGTACGATGTCGTTCATGCCCGGCCATGCCGCCAATGACACAGGGGCCGCCAAATGTGCCGCGTTGCTGTCATCAAGAGGCAGCACTGACACCGAAAAACCGTGCATGTCCAACGAGGTCATCAAGGCCGCAGGCCCAATCACATGTTTGATCTGCGCCGCTTTGTCGGAATTGGCCAACTCAAACGCCAGCACAGCCATTTCAAGCGGGGTCGTGGCCCCAAGGTTATTCAAGATCGCCACATGCGGCCCGTCACCAATTTCAGAACGCAGCTTGTCGAGCACCACATCCATAGCCATTTTTGCATTCTGAAAAGCGACCTGTTCAACGCCTGCCTCGCCGTGAATACCTAGGCCCAATTCTGCCTTGCCTATGGGAATGCGATCTTCCTTGACCGACCCCGGTACAGTGCATGTATCCAACGACATCCCGATGGAGGCCATGCCCGCGATCGTGCGTTCAGCCGCCGCCTTGACTGTGTCCAAATCCGCGCCCTGTTCTGCCAGATTGCCGGCAATCTTGTGCACAAACAGCGTGCCCGCCACGCCGCGCGGTTGGGGTAGATGCGGCAATGCGATATCATCATCAACGACGACCATCGCAACCTTCAACCCAAAGGCCCGCGCGCGTTCAGCCGCAAGACCAAAGTTCAGTCGATCACCGGTATAGTTTTTGACGATCAGCAAGCAACCAGCCGACCCCGTCACAGCCAAAATACCCGCCAACACCGCATCAACAGAGGGCGACGCAAAGACTTCGCCGCACACCGCCGCTGTCAACATACCCGCACCGACAAAGCCCGCATGGGCCGGTTCGTGCCCCGATCCGCCGCCCGAGATCAGCGCAACGCGGGATTTGTCCCAATCCGCACGGCACACCACCTTGATATGAGGATAACCATCCAGCCGCGTCAGCGCCCCACCCGAGGTTTGCAAAATCCCGTCAACGGCGTCAGTAACCAGCGTTTCTTTAGCATTGATGAATTGGCTCATGGGGTGTCCTCCTCAGATAATCCGCTGGCCTTGCGCGTCAAAGCACAAGGGGTTCTTGGGCGC
This sequence comes from Tateyamaria sp., assembly GCF_039940735.1. Lineage (GTDB taxonomy): Bacteria > Pseudomonadota > Alphaproteobacteria > Rhodobacterales > Rhodobacteraceae > Tateyamaria. The sequence continues at coordinate 114,833 of NZ_JBDVGB010000048.1, read as the reverse complement.
GATTTTGAGCTGTGCGCCGGGCGTATAGTTGGTTTCAGGATTGGCAATCGTGGTGATCGCATGGCCCTTTAAATCAAGATGCAGGCGCGTTTGATCGCCCAGATGTTCAACCCGCTTGATCTGCGCGTCTTGCCCATCGCCTTGGGCAATATGTTCTGGGCGCAGCCCGATTTGGGTTGTGCCGTCAGGCCCGCCGCCAAACAGATCAGCAGGCAGGATGTTGATGCGTGGCAACCCAAGGCGCGAGGCCACATAAAGGCTGTTGGGATTCTCGTAAATCTCACGTGGGGTGCCGTATTGCACCAAGTGTCCTTCGTTCAAAACGCCCACATGGGTGGCCATCGTCATCGCCTCAATCTGGTCGTGCGTGACATAAAGCAGGGTCGCGCCAAGGCTGGCATGGATGCGTTTAAGTTCCACCCTCAAGTCGGTGCGCAACTTAGCGTCCAGCGACGACAGCGGTTCATCCATCAGATAAATCGAAGGATCCCGCACAAGGGCGCGCCCAATGGACACCCGTTGCATTTCTCCGCCCGACAGGGCCGTCGCTTTGTTGTCGAGTTTGTGAGTGATTTGCAAAACAGATGCAACTTCGGCCACTTTACGTTCGATTTCGTCGGCCGTAGTTTTAAGGATCGGCGACTTTAACGGAAAGGCCAGATTGTCGCGTACACTGAGGTGCGGATAAAGCGAATACTGCTGAAACACCATCGCCACATCCCGCTGCGCAGGTGTTTCGGCCCCGACATTACGCCCACCGATCCAAACCTCGCCCGCGTCGGCCTTTTCCAGCCCTGAAATCAGCCGCAATGTTGTCGTCTTACCAGCCCCCGTAGGGCCAAGCAGCACAACAAAAGCACCATCAGGAATGGTCATGGACATGTCTGCGACGCCGACGTCTGTGCCAAAGGATTTCGTCAGGTTTTTCAGGATCACCTCAGCCATGGGCCAGCACCTTTTCATTAAGCTCTGAACGCAAGGCCTGCCCTGATGCAGCATCAAACAAGGTCACCGTGCGTGCTTTGAAATTGAGCCCAACCGTTTCACCCACATTGGCAATCTGATCGCTATCGATACGCGCCTTTACCTCTCCATTTGGAGTGGCAAGGGTGATGATTTGGGTGGTGCCCAGATACTCAGTCGCCAGCACTTCGCCGCGATAGGCACCACTGTCGGACAATGTGATGTGTTCAGGACGTACGCCAAACACCAACTTGCCTGATGCCCCGTCGATCTGGCGCGGAATGCCCAACACCTGACCATTAAGGTCAACGGCGTCGGCCCCTGTCGCAACCGTGCCATCGAAATGCAGAAAATTCATCGATGGCGACCCGATAAAGTCAGCGACAAACATGGTCGCGGGCGTGTCATAGATTTGCTGGGGCGTGCCGAACTGTTCGACGACCGCATTGTTCATCACCACAATCTTGTCGCCCATCTGCATCGCTTCAAGCTGGTCATGTGTGACATAAACGGTCGTCGCATTCATGCGATCATGCAGGGCGCGTAATTCCTCGGACATATGTTCGCGAAATTCGGCATCTAGTGCGCCCAGCGGTTCGTCCATCATAAACGCCTTGGGATCACGCACGATGGCACGCCCCAAAGCGACGCGCTGGCGATCACCGCCAGACAAGCCACCGACGGGGCGTTTCAAGATGTCCTGAATGCCAAGGATCTGCGCCACCTCATCCACCTTGGCTTTGATCTGCGCGCGTGGCATGCCTTGGGAAACCAGCGGATAACTTAGGTTCTTGCCCACGTTCAAATGTGGATAAAGCGCAAACATCTGGAACACGAATGCAATGTCGCGTTTCGACGGGGGTAGCTGGCTGATCTCTTCGCCATCAAGGTAAATCTCGCCCGAAGTGGGCAATTCAAGCCCTGCAATCATACGCAAAGTGGTGGTCTTTCCGCAGCCCGACGGACCTAGCAGCATAAAGAACTCACCATCCTCGATGGTAAAACTACTTTCCTTAACGGCGTTGAAGTCGCCAAAATCCTTGCGGATATTCTTGATCTGAATTTGTGCCATTCAGTTATTCCTTGAAGTGGGAAACGATGATGAACATCACGGTCCCGATAAGGGTGACAGTGAAGGAATAGGTGTAAAGCCACAGCACAAAGGGCTGCATCAGCATGAACACGCCAAGACCAATCAGAATGGTCGCTAACATCTCCCACGGGCCACGTCGCAGACGCATCAGCCCGTCAACAAAGTCACGCATGGCGGCCCCCTTCATTGTTCATCAAATACTCAAATTCACATGCCATCATTTTCGCACCGCCCCAAAGGTGATCCCGCGCAACAGATGCTTGCGCAAAAGGATGGTGAAAATCATGACCGGCAGCAAAAAGATGGTGGCCCCCGCCGCAACGGCAGGCCAATCCAGACCGCCCACACCAATAATGGTCGGGATGAAAGGTGGTGCCGTCTGGGCCGTGCCCGACGTCAAAAGCACTGCGAACGCATATTCATTCCAGGCAAAGATCAGGCAGAAGATGGCTGTCGATGCGATACCAGTTGCGGCCTGCGGCAACACGACTTTGTAAAAAGCCTGAAACCGCGTGTAGCCATCAATCAGCGCCGCTTCTTCGTACTCGAGTGGGATTTCATCAATAAATCCCTTCAGCAGCCAAACCGCGAGGCTGATGTTCACCCCAGTATAAAGCAAGATCATGCCAAGGTGGGTGTCCGACAAACCAAGCTGACGGTACATCAGAAAAATCGGGATCGCGACGGCAATGGGGGGCATCATGCGCGTACTAAGAATGAAGAAAAGCAAATCGTCCGCGAGCGGAATCTTAAAACGCGAGAAAGCGTATGCCGCCAATGTTCCCAAAAAGATCGATAAGAAAGTTGAACCGAAACCGATGATTACCGAGTTCAAAAACCGTTCGCCGAATTTCGAAGGACCCGCGATAACCATGTCATATTCGCGGACGATCTCTTCGTACCAAGTCTGCGGTGGGTTGGCCTCAAGGAATTCTGGCGTCTGTCGCGTGCGCGTGGTGAACAGGTTAACGTAACCTTCAAGCGTTGGTTCGAACAGCACCTTTGGCGGATAGCTGATCGCGTCAGCGGGCGATTTGAACCCTGTCAGCATGATCCAAGCCAACGGCACCATGGTGATCAGCGCATAAAGGATGACCAACGTACCTGCGAACCATTTGGATCGTTTGGACGGTTCAGTGACTGAATAACTACTCATGTTCCGGCTCCGACTTTTGCAGCGGGCAAAAATATTTCGAAATATTTTTGGACAAAGTCTTTTTCAAGACTTTGGGGTGCGGTGGTGGTCATCGTTCTTTCACCTTGTTCAGCGCTTTGACGTAGATCGAAGCAAGCCCGAACACCGTGACAAAGAGGATGATGGCATAGGCACTCGCATAACCCGTGCGCCATTTCTCAAACGCTTCGCGTTTAAGGTTGATCGAGGTCAGTTCGGTCGTAGACCCCGGCCCGCCACCGGTCAGTTGCACCACGAGATCAAACATCTTGAAATTTTCGATGCCGCGGAACAGCACCGCAAGCATCAAGAACGGCAACACCATCGGAATGGTGATGGTAAAGAACTGCCGTAGCTTACTGGCACGGTCCACCTCAGCCGCCTCATAGATATAGTCGGGGATAGATCGCAGCCCCGCGAGGCAGATCAACATCACAAACGGCGTCCACATCCACGTGTCCACAATCACGATGGACCAAGGCGCAAGGCTCACACTGCCCAGCATCTCGAAACTCGATGGGTCTTTGCCTGTGAAAAAGCCAACGACGTAATTGAACAAGCCTATTTGCGGCTGATAGAGGAACTTCCAAAAGTTCCCAACCACAGCCGGGGACAGCATCATCGGCAACACGATGATCGTCGTCCACAGGTCATTTCCCTTGAATTTCTTGTTGATCAGATAAGCCAGTGTGAACCCAATCAGCACTTGGAAGAAAATCGTCCAAAACAGGAAATGCGCAGTCGCCTGCATATTTAGCCAAATGTCGCTGTCGGTCAGGATGCGTTCGTAGTTGCGTGTCCCGACCCATTCAATCGGGCGATTTCGATTGGCTTTGAAGTTTGTAAACGACAGCCGGATTGTCCAAATCAGCGGAAAGATGTTGATGGCCAGCAGCAAAAATATCGTGGGCCCCACAAAGATCCATGCAATGGCACGGTCACTCAGACCTCTGATCTTGCGCGCGACGCTGGGCGGTGTGGCCGTTGCGGCGCGGGTGGCAGGGGTGTCAGTCATCAGGCACGTCTTTCCAATGAGGTCGGCAAAGCGCCCACCCTACGGCTTGCAGAAAAAGTTGGATGCGGGGTGGACGATCCGCCCACCCCAAAAGGCTTAAAGCTTGCCTTCGTCCTCAAACACTTCGGTCCAATCTTCGACCAACTTGTCCAAGGCTTCTTGTGCGGTGCCTTGATCGGCAACCACATAGTCATGTAGGCGCTTTTGCATCGCCAAAAGCAGTTCGGCATAGGCCGGTTCTTGCCAGAAATCCTGCACCGAACCCATGGCTTCGATGAAGTCACCGGCAAATGGCGCGCTGTCTGGGAAACCGGGATCGTTCAGCACCGAATTGTGTGCCGAATAACCACCCAAGGACCACCATTTCGCCTGCACTTCCGGGTCAGCGAACCACTTGATGTATTCAAGGGCTGCGTCCTGCTTGTCAGAATAAGAGACAACCGAAATGCCCTGTCCGCCCAAAGTGGAACCCGCGACATTTTGCGGTGGGTTCACAAAGAAATCGATCTTGTCGCCGCCTGTATTTGGGTCTGCATAAAGGCCCGGGAAGAATGCAAACCAGTTCATGGCCATCGCGACCTGACCTGATTTGAATGCATCCAACGATTCACCCATGTACGAGTTGGTGTAGCCCGGAGGCGTCGCTGTTTCATAAAATTCTTTATAGAATTCCAGCGCTTCAACCGCTTCTGCCGAATTCACAGCCCCGTCCATGTCGTAGGACCCGGGCGTGTTCTCATACTTGAACCCCCAAGGATACAACGCCGACGTCACGCCCATCGTGATCCCTTCCGAGCCACGCTCGGTAAAGATTGATGCACCGTAAACAGTTTTGCCGTCGATTTCGCGTTCTTGGAAAAACTGTGCGATTTCTAACAGTTCTTTTTGCGATTTCGGTTCTGCTAAATCACGGCCTGTTGCCTCTTTAAAGGCGGCCTTGATGTCGTCGCGCTCGAACCAATCCTTGCGATAGAACCAACCGTTGGCATCCCCCATGGCAGGCAGCGCATAATAGTTTGGCGTGCCCTTGGGCCACGTGGAATAGGCATAAACTGTCGCCTCGGCGAAATCGTCCATGCTGATGCTTTCGGCATCAAAAAAGTCGTTCAATTTAACGTAGTGGCCGTTTTCCGCACCGCCACCGATCCATTGGCTGTCACCAATCAACAGATCACACAATTTACCGCCCGAATTCAGCTCGTTCAGCATACGGTCGGCAAAATTGGGCCATGGGATGAACTCAAAGCTCATCGTATGGCCGGATGCCGTTTCAAATTCTTTGCTGAGTTCGACCAGCGCATTTGCAGGGTCCCAAGCAGCCCAACACAGAGTCAGGTCTTCGGCCTGAGCGCTGCTTGCGAAAGACGCGGCGGCAATGCTGAGCGCACTGACCGATGCCAATTTCATATTTTTCATATTCAATCCTCCCAGTTTGAATTCGGCAACTCTTACGGCCCCCGAATCGTCAATCAGACAAGACCAACGCTAGATGAGGTACGCACCTCACGTCTACTTATTTTTGAGGTGCGCACCTCAAAATGGCATCAAAATAGAAGCAACCCTCTGCTATAAAATGAAAATAAATTAAATATTGCGAAAAATCACGTCACCTCCGGACCCGATTCTTCGACGTGCGTCCAACCAAAGCAAGCCATTCGCAATGCGCATTAAATAGCCGTCTCATCCACGTGCGGATACACACAGGCCCATTTCACAAAGCTTTGGGTACACTTTTTACGACATTCCCCTATCTAATGTTGCAACAACTTTTCCACACGGAAACGATTATAACTGTTACTCATCACAGGCGAGTAGCGGCTCAAATGAACGTCAGAATGGAGACCAAGATGACGCACAAACTACGCACCCGACGCACCGTCCTGGCAGCTGGCGGAGCGGCCTTACTCACTGGGATGTCGGGCCTTCGCTTGCCCGCGCGTGCCCAAGGCATTGCGCCCACACAAACCATGCGCGGCGGGTCCAACAACTACCGCCCCGGCGCCCCCATTGTCGAAAAAATCGGGGGCGGTGGTTTTTGGATGACAGGATCAGTGCGTCGCGCCAATGATGGCGCGCCGTTGTCCGGCCAGCGCATTCAAATGTGGGCCCACACGACTGAAGGGCATGAACGCGACCCACAAAGCCACGGCGCAACTCTGACCGACGAAGACGGGCTATTCCGTTTGGAAATGCCGCAGATTGTACCCGCGTTTGGTCAAGCACACGGGCATTTGGCCTATGACGATGCGGATTTTCAAACTGTGTTTTTGCGCCCTGTTATGAACAGTCCGAATGACACAACATTGAACGTGGATTTCGTTTTGCAACCAGCCTGATAACGTGCGCATGCGCCCCTTATCTTATTGGCTCAAAGTTTTGATCTGGGTCGCGTTAGCTTTGGCCGTTGCGATACCGCTGGGCGCCGCGGCCCTTAGCCCGCAGCTCGCGTGGCGCGACCCGATCTATATCATTGCTGGCTTTGCAGGTATTTTAGCGATGACGTTGCTTTTGGTGCAACCGTTGCTGGCCGGGGGGCACCTGCCCGCACTGTCCGCTATGCGCGCACGCCGTTTTCATCGCGTAATCGGCGCAACCCTTGTCGTGGCCGTCATTGTGCATGTTGGCGCGCTTTGGATCACAAGCCCGCCCGATGTTATCGACGCACTTTTACTTGCGTCGCCGACACCGTTTTCGATCTGGGGAGTATTGGCCATGTGGGCGGTTTTTGCCGCAGCACTTGTGGCAGCATTGCGCAAACACATGCCCGTGCGCACATGGCGTTTGGTTCACATGGCCCTGGTTTGCATTGTCGCGGCGGGCACCGTCGCGCATGCCCTATTGATCCAAGGCACGATGGGCACCTTTTCAAAAATTGGTCTGAGCATCCTTGTTGTCGCCGCAACCGCAAAAGTTGTGGCCGACAGACGCATATGGACACTGTTGCGACGATCACGCCGTGATTGACGCCCTCGGCCCTTCCCACCCTCGTCTTTCAAAGTTTCCGATCCCTCGTTAGACCGATAACTAACAATTGACGTCTGACGCTGAGGATACGTTTATGACCCGCTATAGCCTTCTTTTTGCTGCCGCCGCTTTGACCGTTTTGTCATTGATCGGGCTAATCTGGTCTGGTTGGATGAGTGTTCCAGTCGTTATCTTTGCCGCGCTCACAGCGCTTGGTATCTACGACGTCATGCAACCTGATCATGCGATCCTGCGCAATTATCCGATCATGGGGCACTTGCGATTTTTATTCGAAGGCATTCGCCCAGAGATCCGCCAATACCTGTTAGAAGCCGATCAGGACGAAGAACCCTTTTCGCGCGACCAACGTTCGCTTGTGTATCAGCGCGCCAAAGGGGTCGAGGACAAGCGCCCATTTGGCACCCAAAAACGGGTTTACGATTCCGGTTATGAATGGATCACCCATTCGATTGCCCCTAAGCAAATCGCCGATCATGATTTTCGCGTCCACATCGGTGGACCCGACTGCAAGCACCCCTATGACGCATCAATCTATAACATTTCGGCCATGAGCTTTGGGTCGTTGTCTGGCAATGCCATCCTTGCGCTGAACAAGGGGGCGCAAAAAGGCGGCTTTGCCCATGACACAGGCGAAGGAAGCATCAGCCGCTATCACCGCGAAGGCGGCGGCGATCTGATTTGGGAACTGGGTTCGGGTTATTACGGCTGCCGCACGCCCGAGGGGCGATTTGATGCGGAGAAATTTTCGCAACAGGCCAGTAACCCACAAGTCAAAATGATCGAACTTAAACTAAGCCAAGGGGCCAAGCCCGGTCATGGTGGCGTATTGCCGGCCTCAAAAATCACCCCCGAGATCGCAGAGGCGCGCGGCATTCCGATGGGTGCCGATTGCGTGTCGCCTGCGGCCCACCCCGAATTTTCGACACCCATCGAATTGATGCAATTCATCGGCAAGCTGCGCGAACATTCCGGCGGCAAACCCGTTGGTTTTAAGCTGTGTATCGGACACCGCCGTGAATTCATGTGCATCGTGCGCGCCATGCTTGAAACGGACATCGTACCTGATTTTATCGTCATCGACGGCAAAGAGGGCGGCACTGGGGCGGCTCCGCTAGAATTTGCCAATCACGTCGGCATGCCATTGATCGAAGGGCTGACATTTGCGCACAACACATTGCGCGGCGCAGGATTGCGTGATCGGCTCAAAATCGGCGCATCGGGCAAAATCGTGTCGTCCTTTAATATGGCAAAAATTCTGGCCCTAGGTGCCGATTGGGCCAACTCGGCGCGCGGTTATATGTTCGCCATTGGGTGCATTCAGGCGCAGGCTTGCCACACCAATCACTGCCCCGTGGGCGTGGCGACCCAAGACCCATTGCGCGCGCGTGCATTGGTGGTGCCCGACAAGGCAGAACGCGTCTATCGTTTTCACAAAAACACCCTCAAAGCCTTGGCCGAAATGACTGGGGCTGCAGGGTTAAGCCATCCCAATGACTTCCGCCCGCACCATTTGTTGATGCGCGAAGGCGATTGCAACATGGTCACAGGCGAAGAAGTACACCCCTATTTGCCCGACGGTTTTCTGCTGCGCGGCGAAGCGGACAAATACGGCTATCTTGAGCGCTGGAAGCGGTCCCGCGCCGAAAGTTTCGCCCCTTTTGATGCCGAATAAGGCGAACCTTTCCGCAGCGTCGCGTTTCCCCCAAACTTTGGCGTTTAAGAGCTAAACCTCGGCATCGAATTGGGGCAGTGTAGCGCAATTATTGCCCCGAGGCAGGAGACCACGAATGCAGTTTGGTTTAAGCGAAGAACAAGAAATGATCGTGTCGACCGTGCGCAGTTTCGTGGAAAACGAAATCTATCCGCACGAGGCAGACGTTGAACGCACAGGCCATGTGCCGCCCGAATTGGGCGAAGCGATCAAAAGCAAGTGTATCGATCTAGGGTTTTATGCCTGCAACTTCCCCGAAGAGGTTGGCGGTGCTGGGTTAAGCCACGTCGATTTCACACTGGTCGAACGAGAACTAGGCCGTGGATCGATGGCGCTGACCCATTTCTTTGGCCGCCCTCAGAACATTTTGATGGCTTGTGATGCCGAACAACGCGAACGCTATTTGCTGCCCGCCGTTCGCGGCGAACGCATGGACGCACTGGCAATGACAGAACCGGACGCCGGATCAGACGTGCGCGGCATGAAATGCAGTGCTGTGCGCGATGGCGGAGATTGGGTTGTGAACGGGTCCAAGCATTTTATATCGGGTGCGGAACATGCCGATTTCTTTATCGTTTTCATCGCCACCGGCGTTGATGACACGCCCAAAGGACCAAAGAAACGCATTACCACCTTTCTTGTGGATCGCGGCACGCCCGGTTTTGAAGTCCGTGACGGTTATAATTCGGTCAGCCACAAGGGGTACAAAAACTGCATTCTGGATTTTGATGACTGTCGCCTGCCGGATTCTCAGGTGCTGGGCGAGGTCGATGGTGGTTTTGCGGTGATGAACGAATGGCTTTATGCCACGCGGATCACGGTTGCAGCCTTTTCCGTCGGACGCGCGCGCCGCTGCTTTGATTATGCGCTGTCTTATGCGGCGGAACGCAAGCAGTTCGGCCAACCCATCGGCAAGTTTCAAGGTGTCGGCTTTCAGATTGCCGATATGATCACCGAGATTGATGCCGCCGATTGGCTCACTTTGGCGGCGGCCTGGCGGCTTGATCAAGGCCTGCCCGCCAATCGAGAGATCGCGAGCGCCAAGCTTTATGCCTCTGAGACGTTGGCGCGGGTGACTGACGCGACCTTGCAAATTTATGGTGGTATGGGATTGATGGATGATTTCCCAATTGAACGGTTCTGGCGCGATGCGCGGGTAGAACGCATCTGGGATGGCACATCGGAAATTCAGCGTCACATAATCAGTCGCGACTTGTTGCGGCCTTTGGGTGCTTGAAATGGTTTCGAATGAGCATGGCTCATCCGATAGGAGCGAGGGGTTTCCCCTCGCGCTCCCCAAGGTATTTGGGACCCAAAGAAAGGCAAAGAGTGGTTTTTGGTGGCACGGTTAAGTCGTCTTTTTAGACCGCGTAGCGTTGCGGTCATTGGGGGGGGCGCTTGGTGTGCGGCCGTCATCGAGCAAACCCAAAAGATGGGGTTTGACGGCCAGATTTGGCCTGTCCATCCACGTGCTGCAACTGTGGGCGGATATACGGCGTTTCCGTCTGTCAACGCCCTGCCGGGGTCTCCGGATGCGGTGTTTATTGGTGTAAACCGTCATGCGACGATCGATGTTGTGGCGCAACTCGCGCGTATCAATGCGGGCGGGGCCGTTTGTTTTGCCTCTGGCTTTTCCGAGGCGAGTGCCGAGGATGCCGCGGCGCAGGACCTTCAGGCACAACTGGTCCGCGCGGCAGGTAATATGCCGATCCTAGGCCCTAATTGTTACGGCTTTATCAATGCGCTGGATGGAGCGTTGCTGTGGCCGGATCAGCATGGCTGCGCGTCGGTTGATCGCGGTGTCGCCATCCTGACGCAAAGTTCAAACATCGCCATCAACCTTACGATGCAGCAGCGCGGGTTGCCCATCGCCTATACGGTGACTTGTGGGAACATGGCGCAGACGTCTCAGGCGCAGATTGCCATGGCGCTGTTGGATGATCCGCGGGTGACGGCAATTGGTCTGCATATCGAAGGGTTCGGAAATCTGCGTGATTGGGAGGCGCTGGCCACCAAGGCGCATGCAAGGGGTATCCCGCTTGTCGCCTTAAAGGTCGGCGCATCCGAACAGGCGCAGCGTGCGACCATTTCCCATACTGCGTCGTTGGCCGGAAGTGATGCCGGGGCTGATGCTTTACTTGCGCGCCTTGGCATTGCACGGCTGCGCACCCTACCCGACTTTTTAGAAACGCTGAAACTGCTACATGTCCAAGGCCCTTTGGCGGGATCAAAGATCGCGTCGATCAGCTGCTCGGGGGGCGAGGCGAGCCTGATTGCCGATATGGCTGTCGACACGCGCATCAGCTTTCCTGCGTTGACCGACACCCAATCCCACGATTTGCGCGCCGCTTTGGGCCCGATGGTCGCCCTGAGCAACCCACTTGATTACAACACCTATATCTGGCGTGACAGAGACGCGATGGCGCGCGCGTGGGGTGCCATAACGGGGCCGGGCATTGATATGACCCTGTCGATTATTGACTATCCCGCAACGGATGCAAAAGACTGGGTGTGTGCCACAGATGCCGCGTTAGCAGTGCGCACGCAAACGGATCGTCCCTTTGGCGTTGTTGCGTCTTTGCCGGAGCTGATGCCAAAAGATATCGCCAAACAGCTGATGGCCGGCGGCGTTGTTCCTTTTTGCGGCCTAGGCGAGGCTTTGGCCGCGATTGAGGCCGCAAGTCACGGGGCAGTGCCCCATGCTTTGCCCCTATGCCTGCCCGCCGAGCTAAGCACCGACACGCACACCCTAAGTGAGGCTGAGGCCAAAGCGGCCTTGAACGCGCATGGTGTGGATGTACCGCGCAATCTCACCACGTCTGCGGATCAAGCGTACCTAGCCGCGCAGGACCTGACCCCGCCCTTTGCCATTAAGGGCGTGGGCTTGGCTCACAAAACCGACGCAGATGCGGTGCGCTTGAATGTGTCGATGGACGGCGTCGCACAGACCGCCGTGCAAGTTAGCACCCCGGTCGTGTTGATCGAGGAAATGATCGACGGCCCTGTTGCTGAGTTACTGGTCGGTGTCACCCGTGATGACGCCCACGGATTGATCCTGACCCTTGGCGCAGGGGGCGTGCTGACCGAACTGCTGCGTGACACGGTTTCGCTGTTGTTGCCTGTCACCAAAGACGACGTGACCTATGCCTTAAACGCACTGGCCTGTGCGCCGCTGTTACACGGATATCGCGGCAAGCCCGGTGCGCATATGCCCAGCGTCATCGATGCTGTCATGGCCGTGCAATCCTATGCCCTTGCCCAAGCCGACACCTTGAGCGAAATTGAGATCAACCCGCTTTTGTGCACGCCCACCCGGGCCGTTGCAGTGGATGCGCTGATAGAGAAAGCTGACCCAAAATGAGCCCCATCAAAACACGACGCGAAGGTGCGATCCTTGAAATCACTTTGGACCGCCCCAAAGCAAATGCCATTGATCTCGCCACCAGCGTGGTGATGGGCGAAGCGTTTATGGCCTTCCGTGACGATCCCGAATTGCGGGTCGCGATCCTGACTGGGGCTGGACAAAAATTCTTTTGCCCCGGTTGGGACCTTAAGGCGGCGGCGGACGGGGACGCCGTGGATGGCAACTATGGTGTGGGCGGTTTTGGCGGCCTGCAAGAACTACGCGACATGAACAAACCGGTGATTGCCGCCGTGAACGGGATTGCCTGTGGTGGTGGGCTGGAACTGGCGCTGAGCGCCGACATCATTCTGGCCGCAGATCACGCCAGCTTTGCCTTGCCCGAAATACGATCCGGCACTGTGGCGGATGCGGCGTCGGTCAAGTTGCCCAAGCGCATTCCTTATCACATCGCGATGGAACTGCTGCTGACTGGCCGGTGGTTTGATGTCAACGAAGCGCATCGTTGGGGCTTGGTGAACGAGATCGTTGCGGGCGCGGATTTGATGGATCGTGCATGGGATTTGGCCCGCCTGCTCGCCTCTGGTCCGCCGTTGGTTTATGCGGCGATCAAGGAAATCGTGCGCGATGCTGAGGATGCAAAGTTTCAAGACGCCATGAACCGCATTACCAAAAGCCAGTTGGCCTCTGTGGAAAAACTGTATCGTTCGGATGATCAGTTGGAAGGTGCGCGTGCCTTTGCTGAAAAACGCGACCCCGTCTGGAAAGGCCGTTAAGGCCCGCTGCTGAGGCTGACCAATTTGGCGGGCAATTCAACGTTTGGGGCGTGCATCCATTGGCAGGCCACTTGGCACGTTGGGTGGAATACCCAGCTTGCCCTCCTTCGCCGTTTCACCGGTTAACGCGCCCAGAAAATCAACAATTGCGGTGACTTCTGTATCCTGCAATGGCGTTGGATCAAGTGTGATCGCCGCCCGCTGGCGTGTGATTTCGCGGGCATCGCGCCTGACCATGAAGTCCGCTTGTTCCAGCCACGGCACAGACACCAACGCCGCCATCTTTGGCATCCACGTATCAAAACTGCTGCGTGGATCTAAGTGGTGGCGCACGATGCCCTCTAGCGTCGGATAGGCCCCGTTGTGCCCATAGGGCGCAGTCAGCGCGACATTGCGCAACATCGGCGTTCGGAACGCATAGGCATCTTCTAGGCGGTCACTTTTGCCCATCCGCCCCACGTCCCGCACCATCGGATCAAAGGGCCGCGTGCGCCCCGGCCCAAAGGGCGGCAGGCCAATTGCATGAAAGCCGTGATCGCTTAGCAGTGAGCCACTGTGACAGCTCGCACAGTCTGCCTTGCCGTAAAACAGCGCCATACCGTCCTGTTGTTGCGGTGTCAGGGCCCTCGTTTCGCCAGCAAGATAGGCGTCAAAGGGGCTATCAAAGCTGGTCCATTCATGGACCATAAAGGCGCTAAGGCTGTTGGCGATATCCGCAATTGTGATGTCAGATGCGGATTGAATGTGCGGGAAGGCCTGCGTGAACATTTTGGCATAGGCGGGGATATGGCGCACGCGGTCGGTCAGGATTGGCCATGCGTAATCAATGCGATTGTGCACGGCCCCTGCCACTTCGTTTTCGCGCGGATTACCCGCCATTTCAAATTGTGCAACCAGCGGAAAGATGGATTGCGCGGCCAACAGATTATCAAGGCCGTCGGGCAACCATTCCTGCGCGGGCGAGTTAAAACCGTTCTCGTAGGTGTCTTGAGCCATCAGCCGCCCGTCATGAAACATCACCGACAAATCACGCGCGCCAAGGTTCCACAGCCCCGGCGCATTGCGCGGGATGCGTTTGCGAATACGATCATCGCCCGTGCCCGGCGTGCGTTCAGGGCCAAGGCCCACACCGCCCTCTCCGATCCCAAGGCTTAGCCCATCGGCGGTGCCAAGATCAGGGTGGTGACAGGTTGAACAGGCGATATTTTGATTGCCCGACAGAATGCGATCGTAAAACAGCAATTGACCCAGTTTAGCTTGTGCCAGATCGACAGGAATGAAATCATCCATGGTCAACGAACGCGGTAAATCGGTGGCAAAAGCCGGTGTCGCGGCAAGGAGGACAACATGCGCAAACTTGCCATAGCCTTGGCGTTTCTGGCCCTGCCCGCCTGGGCCGAAATGGAAGAGGCCCGCGATTTGATGGAGGCGGGTGAATATACCGCCGCCTATGATGCATTGTGGCCCGCCGCGCGATCCGGCAACGCCGAGGCCGAAGAATTGATCGGTGTCCTTTACGCGCTTGGCCTTGGGGTTGAACGCGACGACGAGCGTGCTTTTGAATGGTATCTGCGCGCTTCGTTGAAGGGGCACCCGGGCGCGCAAAGCGGCATCGGCTGGTATTACGAAGTCGGACGCGGCATGCCCGCCCGCGACCTTGTGCGCGCTTACATGTGGTACACGTTGTCCGCCATCGGCGGCGACCCGGACGCGGCCATCTCGCTTGAGGAAGTGGTCAAGAAAATGACGAAAGAAGAGATTGATCGGGCGCATATTCTGGTCGCTGATTACAAGGTGTGGATGTATCCATTTCGCTGAGTTTGGCAGTCTGCCCTATCCAATGGAAGATAGAACTGCCAAAATTTACAATACGCTCCATCACACGGCAATCAAGGCAGGCACCAACCGGAAAATCCCTTGGAAAACGGGATTTTAATGACTTAGCGCCCCACCCCAAACCACTTTGCACGCAGGCTATCGTATGTCCCATCCTCGCGCAGGCGCAGCAAAGTCTGATTAAGCGGCTCAAGCAACGAACTGTCAGTGGGCAACGCGATGCTATAGTTCTCGGGTTTAAAAATGGGGTCCAGCATGCGCCCCGTTTTCTGTCCACGCGTCGTGACATAGTAATCAAGGATTGGTTTGTCGAAAACGACCGCGTCCAAGTCGCCGGCTTCAAAAACACGATACATCTCTTCGAGATTGTCGAGCTCAATGAAATTTATGTCTCTGTTCAGCAAAAACGTAGAAGCGGTTGACCCGCCGATTGTGCCGACGCGCTTGCCTTCAAGATCCGACAATGAAGTGATTTCATTTTTCAACGCATTAACCGTCATTGCCGCTGTGATTGTCGCCACAAAGACGGACACCACAAAAAGGGATGATACGACTAAAAGCACCGCAAACCCGCGCCCAGCCCGCGATTGCGGCATGCGTTCTTCGAACCCCCCATTAACCACCAAATTCAACGCCCACCAAAACGCAGGGAAAGCCGCATCTTTGGCGGGGCGACGAAAGTAATCCGACACGTTGCGTTCGAACACCCACATCAGCATGCCGCCACCAAAAAGCAGCAGTATTGCAATCGCCAACGCAAAAAAGATATCCCACGTCAGCAATGCAGAAAAAATCGAAGACCTTTTCCCGCCAAACGGAACCATAATTTGCAAGCCGCTGTCAAAAATCGGCTGGGTGAAATCCATGACCGTTTCGCGCGCGGCCGTGATCGAGATATTGGCAATCGCGCCGTCCACAGCCCCCGTTTCGACAGCCGCCAACATCTCACCAAAGCTGTCCGTGCGAACAAACGTCGCCGTCAGATCCAACCGTTTGGCAAGCTCTTGGAACAGTTCGATACTAAATCCGACGTGCTCACCCTCGCGTTCCATCGAAAATGGCTCGCGCGTGACCGTCGAAATCGAGATATCAGTTTGTTGCGCCAGAACCGACGACCCAAATGAGACCGCCGCAAGAAACAACAGCACAAGTAGCTTTCTCACCTTGACCCCCAAAATTCACGCAAAAGTGCGTGGGACGTAGAAACGCACGCTTAAACAGCCAAACCATCAGCATCAAGCATCCAATTTCGGCTAGCCCCGGAATATTCCAATCCCGAGGCTGATCTGTCACGCCGGAGGCAAACGCGCGTTCAGGTGCATCAGATTTAAGCGCAGTACTGTTGGCCATATAAAAAACGGCTGTCCGCACCAAGACGGCTCGCATTTTGTGTTGGCGTCGGCGCATAAATGTTAAAACCGTCGGCGACGATCTTTTTGCGTGCAGCAATCGACGGACTCTTAAGCGACGCGAAAAACCAACTGGTCCATATTGGCACTAACCTACACTTCGGTCAGCCTAAATTATGATGGGTCTACATTGTGACTTACATTTCACCACTACTTACTTTTTGCGTTCGGAGTGGGGCGCAACCTACTGACCAGTTTGCTGCCGGTTTCAATAACCGTCTTCATCCGTTCTTCGAGGCGCGTCATTTCGGCGATACCATTCTTCAGTTGCTCGGCCTCATCCCCCAACACCGTCAATTCCCCGTATAACTGTTCAGATCCCTCAATCTGCGCCTCTGCCCCTGCAACAACGGAACGCAGCGTTTCAACGAGTGAGCCAGCCTCAGGAGCACCCTCGACGCTCGCCATGGCCGCATCCAATTCTGCGATCGATTTTCGCATGGCATCGAACCATTCAGATGATAGCCGCGGTTCTCTTTTTGCAGTCAGCATCGCGCCGCGTTCCAATGAGCGGCTTTTTGACACGACAGTGTCGATCTGATCACGCAGCGAAACCTGAACCTGAATGATGTCATCATTTACGGACACCACACGACGCAATACCAAGTCGAGTTCATCAACAAGCAGGCTAATGCGATCAAGAAAGACATTCAGGTCGCGGGCCAAGACACCAAACTCATCGGCTGTCTTAACTTCAACGCGCCGATTAAGATTGGTGTAAGCCTTGGACAAACTGCTTACGACAGCGCGCAGCCGCAAAAGAGGCTCCATTCGGCTTCGCAGGATCAAGAACAGCAAAAACGAATGCAAAACGATCTTTCCGATCGCCAAGCCGAGAGTGACCTTGATGTCTTCCCACCAGACAAGGAAATCACGGGCCAAGTAATTTCGCACCACAATATGCCCAAGCACGTCCCCCACATCCGCATCTGTGTGGCAACTGAGACAGAATGAATTTGCCGCAATTTCGACGATTGCAGTCTTGTGACGCGTGTCCGGAACAGGTGAAATTGGAACACCTTCCGGAGTATAGCCAAACGCGTCTTCGATTGACGTTACCGTAACTTCGGACGGCACGATGCCAATTTCGTAACCCAGATCTTCCCAGTTTTGGTCCAGGATCGGATAGATCGTGCGGGCCGCGACTGGACCGCCTTCGTTTAACATGATGGATACCACGTTCTCGGCAAGTTCTTCAGCGACCACGCGCGCCTGGTTTTCGCCGTCGCTGGAATATACCCGATAAACATTCGCCCCCTTCAACGCGAACTCAAGGGCTGAAACAGCCATGAGAACGATAAAAAAGTCTTTGATCATGTGAATGAGGAAGGATTTGTCGAACCGACCAATAGAAAGTTCGTCAGGTTTAGACATAAACAATTGCTTTCTTGTCTTCATTGGCAACCAACGAGTTCGCAATGTCTGAAGCGCAGCGAGGCCGGCAGCTTTGATTGACCCAAGGGTAACCATCTCGCTGGAAATGGAACTACAAAATATAGTTATTGGAGTTTCTTAAGAGATTCACCTAGCTTAGGCCGTTGATTGCACGGCCTCGCACAGAGGCGAACACACAACAAAAAAGGCCGCCCCAAAAAGGAACGGCCTTTCTAAAACATGCAGGCGGTTGCCTGCCTTGGGTTAGTTCAAATCGGCATCGCGCGCGGCACCAATTTCCGCCTCAGCCTCGGACACAGCCGAAGTCAACGCATCAAAGATCGCGGGACCACGGGCCACGTTGTCTTTGAACCAGTCATAAACCGGTGTGGACGCTTCGGCGAAAGCCGCCTTTTGCGTAGGTGTCGGCACATACAGATCACCACCACCGGCGACGAACTCTTCGTAAGCGGCAATCGACTTGCGCTTGGGCGATGCGAACGTGGCCTGTTGCAGGGCATAGAACCCATCAACCACAACGCGGCGCATGTCTTCTGGCATCCCGGTGAACTTTTCATTGCTCATCCACCACAGCGCGCCCATGTAGGCGTGCCCATCCAGCGTCACATATTGCAGACCCGCATCAGGGAACTTCATGCCCATGATGTCGGTGATGCCGTTCTTGGATCCTTCAACAACGCCCGTCTGGAACGATGTGAACAGTTCAGGCCATGGGATCGGCGTTGGGGACGCGCCCAATGCTTTGACCAACTCTTGGGGCAGGTCGGCGACCACGGTGCGGATTTTCAGACCGTCCATATCGGCAGGCTCGGCCACACGGCGTTGCGTGTTGGCAAAGTTGCGCCAGCCACCTGTGTTGCCGATGGTCATCAGGCGGATCGAGTTGTCGGAATCCTCAAGCGCCATGTCACGCATGGTGCGGGTGAAATCGCCCGACAGTACGTGTTCGGCGATACGGTCGTCGGCCATCAAATAGGGCAGATCAAGCACCTGCACATATGGGAAAATGCCGGACGCACCCCCCGAGGTCGAGATATAGACATCAATGCTGCCATCCGCGACGCCTTGCAGGCATTCCGCACCGTTTGAACACAGCTGGGTGCCGATGAACAATTCCACAGCGATGGCACCGTTGGATGCTGCCTCGACGTAGTTTTTGAACACAACAAGACCGTCATAATCTTCGTCGTTTTCGTTGGAGTTGGCCGTGGCCCGGATTGTGAAATCCTGCGCACTTGCCATCATGGTGCTGCCTGCAAGCAGCGCGGCGGCCGTAAGGGCCTTGAGGGTTGTCTTGAGCATAATTTAGGTTCCTCCCATTGGTACTCAATCGTTTAGTTGGCGAACCCCGTCAGGCGGGGAATGGTCATCGAAATCGCGGGGATATATGTAATCAAAAAGATCACGATCACCTCGACTGCGAGGAATGGCAAGATGGCTTTGGCGATGGTTTCGACCTTTTCTTGGCTGACCGCTGCGGCCACAAACAGCACAAGCCCCATGGGCGGCGTTGCCAGCCCCACAGTCAGATTCACGCTCATGATGATGGCAAAGTGGATCGGGTCGACGCCCAGATCGGTAAAGATCGGCGCAAGGATTGGACCCAAGATGATAATCGCCGGACCCGCATCCAAAAACATGCCCACGACGAACAGCAGCAGGTTGATCAAAAACAGCAGGATCAGTGGATTTTCCGACAACGTCAGGATGTAGTCGGCCAAGATTTGCGGCGCATATGACAGTGACACCACTGTCTTGAACGCCATCGCAGCCCCCACCAACAGCAGCACAATGGCCGACGTCAGCCCAGCGCGCGACAGGATATTAGGAAGGTCTTTCAAAGACATGGTGCGCAACACAAAGAACGCTACAAACATCGCATAGGCCACGGCAACGGCGGCAGCCTCGGTTGGGGTGAACACCCCGCCAAGGATACCGCCGAGGATCAGAACTGGGGTTTGCAACGGCACGATGGCGCGTTTGCAGATGGTGCGGAATTGCCCGCTAACTTGGGTGCGCAGCGCCAACATCAGCGCGTGAGCCACGGCGACGGCCCCGGCAAGGGTTACCCATTGCATCAGCGCAGATGTGGCCGGGATGGGAACAATGGCCCAGATCAAAAGACCGATGTTCAGGCGCACCAAAACAAAAGACACCCATTTTTCCAGCGGCTTCAGTTCGACCCCGTCAAATTCAACCCGTTTGGCCGCAGGTAGGTCGTAGTGATCCGCAGTCAGCCGGATCATCACCATCAACCCCACACCGACCATGATCCCCGGCACAATGCCCGCAAGGAACAAGGCCGCAACGCTTTCGCCCATCACATAGGCATAGATAATCATAATGCCCGAAGGCGGGATAATCGGCCCGATCACTGAACTCGCCGCGGTGATCGCAGCGGCAAAGCGGCGGGTATAGCCTTCTTTTTCCATGGCCGGGATCAGCATGGACCCCAGTGCAGATGTGTCCGCCACAGCCGATCCCGACAGCCCAGCAAACAGGATCGACGACAGCACGTTGACTTGCGCCAAGCCGCCACGCAAATGACCCATCAGTGCTTGGGAAAACTGCACAAGGCGGATGGTGATGCCGCCTTTGTTCATCATTTCGCCCGCAAGCATAAAGAACGGGATCGCCATAAGCGGAAAGCTGTCCATCCCGTTGTAAACATTGCGATAAAGCAGCGTGATGTCTTTTTCCTGTCCATTCAACCACAACAGCAAACCCGGTGCGGCCAACAGGCCAAAGAACACCGGCAGACCGATCAAAAGGAATAACAAAAACAAGGGCAAGAACCAGATCAACATTTATTCAGCCCCCGCCATTTCGCCCATATCGATGACAGGCAAGCGGTCTTTGCCGCCTAGCATTTGCACAATGCCGCGCAGGATCAGTTCGATGTTTACGGCCAGCAAAAGGATGACGCCGACGAGCAGCGACAGCATCATCCAGCTGCGCGGAATACGAAACCAACCGTCGAATGTAGGCAGGTAAAGGGATGCAGTGGCAAAGCGGCCTCCGAACCCGGTGACTTCGCCCCAGCCGATTTGTACCGCGACGACCAAAATCAGGGCCGATATCAGCAACAGGATCAGCGACAGTACAGCCGACACACGTGCTGACATAAACCCCGAGATCATATCAAGCGCCACAAACCCGCCGCGCCGAAACGCAGTGGGCGCCATCAACCCCGTCATCCAAAGCATGCAAAACCGCGCAGCCTCATCCGGCCAAGGCAGGGCGTTGTTGAACACATAGCGCGCGACAACCTGTATCAAAATTGCAGCCACCATGATGGCAATGGCGGCAATGCCAATGCCGCGCCCAATCTTGAGCACGAGAGCATTCACAACACTGATAGGTGCAAGCACCGTCAGCAAAAGCCCCATATGGGCCCCCTCCCTTTTTGTTATCGGCCCGACGCTTATCTGCGTCGTGGCCGGGGTCGTCCCGAAAGCCTAGCCAATCGGGCCGATTTGTCCGCCATAAAACGTCAACGGCGCGCCATCGCGCATTTCGGTGCGCTGCACTTGGCCCACGATAATGATGTGATCACCTGCATCATGTGCAGCCACCCTGCGGCATTCAAATCGCGCAAGGCAATGATCAATCAGGGGCACGCCGTCCGCATTCAATGTATGCGCCACTGCGCCCAGCGCGTGCACATCCCGCGATACCTGCGTGCACAGGTCTTGTTGTTCAGCCGCCAAAACGTGGATCGCGTAGTGATCCGCTGCCTCAAAATAAGGAAAGCGACGTGACGTGCGATCGACTGACCACAACACAAGTGCTGGATCCAGCGACACTGACGCAAAGCTGTTGGCAACAATAGAAACCGGGCCATCCGCACTATGCGCCGTGATCACGGTGATGCCTGTGGCGAACTTTCCAAAGGCGTCGCGCAACTGGCGGCTTGTGCTCTCGTCGGGCGAAAACACCGTAGGTTGGATCGGGTCTTGCAGGCTCATCACGCCACCTCGTGCCCAAGTGCTGCTTCGTACAGACGGAACCATGTGGGGCGATCCAGGTTGACGCGCATCGCGTCGCTGATCCGTTTAATCCGGTCCAGATTGTTGGTGCCCATCACTGGCAAAATGCCCGCCGGGTGCGCCAGCAAAAAGGCGACAGCAACGGCGGCGCGGTCCACGTTATGTGTCTCGGCCAATTCATCCATGACCGCATGCAGCTTGTCACTGCCCGACATCAAGCCGCCCCCACCCAAAGGGGACCACGCCATCAGGTGATGCCCGTGTCGTTGGTGGAAAGCCAAATCACCGTTGCTAAAGGGGTCAATCTGCCCAAGGCTGATTTCGATCTGGTTGGTGATCATCGGTGTTTTCATCGCCGATTGCAGCAAGTCCCAGTCATAGGGCCGGAAATTCGATACACCTACGGCGCCCACTTTGCCGGATTTTACCACTTCGTCCAGCGCGGCGCCGGTTTCATGGTGATCCATGAACGGGTCGGGGCGGTGGATCAGCAGCAGATCAATATGGTCAATCGCCATATCTGTCAGCGAGTTTTCAACCGATTGCAGGATGTGCGCACGGCTGGTGTCGTAGTATTTGACAGGTGCCGCGGCATAGCGGCCCGCCGGGGCGACGATATCGCATTTGGTCACGATTTCCATGCGTCCACGCAAGGATGTGTCGGCCTTCAAAGCCTCACCCAAGATCGCCTCGGCAACATATCCGCCATAGATGTCGGCCTGATCAAAGGTTGTGATGCCCTGATCAAGGCAGGCGTGAATTTTGGCCTGCACGTGTTTGGCGGATGTGTCGGTGTCGTCACCGATACGCCACATGCCATAGACGATACGGGAAAAATTTGTGCTGTCAGATAGTTGGACGCGATCCATTAGTGGCGCTCTCCTAGCGAAAGGGGTGTTGCGGGCGCGCCGGTCGGCACCCGTCCATAAGCATGGGGCAAAGAACAGGTTTTCAAGTGCGGCATGACGCGCGACCCAAAGTGCTTTGCCTCGTCAATGTGCGGATATCCCGAAAAGATAAAGGCCCGGATACCCATCTTCTGGTATTCTTCGATCTTGGACAAGACTTGATCGGTGGACCCAACCAAAGCCGCTCCGCAGCCAGAGCGTGCACGACCCACGCCTGTCCAAAGACCCGGTTCAACATAGCCGAACTTGTCTGCCAATTCGCGCGCTTTGGCCTGATGCGCCACACCCAAAGACGTGGAATCCAACGCGCGATCACGGATCAACTGTCCGTACTCATCATCAAGTTTCGATACGATGTAGTCGGCATATTCGCGCGCCTCGGCTTCAGTATCGCGCACAATCATGTGGACGCGCAGACCATAATCCAGCGTGCGATTGTATTTTTCAGCCACAGCATTCACATCGCGCATGCGGCCTGCCAATGCCTCTTTGGGCTCGGGCCACATAAGGTAGACGTCACAGTGTTGCCCACAAAGTTCGAGGGCCGCAGGGCTGTAGCCGCCAAAGTACAAAAGCGGGCCGCCCGTTTGGTAAGGGCGCACGGGGTCTGTCGTCAGACCTTGAAAATTGTAAACGTCGCCTTCGAAATTGATCTCATCCTGCGTCCACGCTTGTTTCAGGATTTCGACCACTTCGCGCGAGCGTTGGTAACGGAAATTACTGTCGGCCTTTTCGCCGGGAAAGTCGCTGCTGATGATGTTGACCGTCAACCGCCCCTCTAGCATGTGATCCAGCGTCGCGATGGTACGGGCCAGCATGATCGGTTGCATTTCTCCGCAGCGCACTGCGGCCAGCATGTTGATCTTGTCAGTAATCGGCGCACAGCCCGCCACAAAGGACAACGTGTCTTGCCCAACCTGATAGGACGAAGGGCACAAAACGTTGCGAAAGCCCTGCGCCTCGGCCTCGCGTACGATGTTGCTGCAATGCGCCCAGCTGGATCGCATATCGCCGTCGGGCACACCAAGGAACTGATAGTCGTCTGAACACAGCGCCGAAAACCACGACACTTCGGCACCATCAAGATCAGGGGACGTGATCGGAACAACGGTCATGTGCGGTCTTTCGATTGGTGCAACTTCATACTTGCGTAACACTGTCATTGATGTAGATCAATAATGTATCAATTTTCACTTCCACTGGCCCTGGCACATCGCGTGACGTCACCACATCCCTCCCCCCAAGCGCTGCCGATCTATGTGCAGATCGCCGAACTTCTGACGCGGGACATCGTGTCAGGGCGCTTGATAGATGGCCAACGCCTACCCCCCGAACGCGAGATGGCGGTAGAGCTGGGCGTGTCTGTAGGCACCCTGCGCAAAGCGCTGCGGGATATGGGGGAAAAGGGGTTGATCGAAGCGGTTCAGGGGTCGGGCAACTATGTGCGCGCTGGGGGCGACACAGGGTCGGTCTATGCGATGTTTCGGCTAGAACTGATGGAAGGCGGCGGCTTGCCGCGCGCCCAAGTGCTAAGCCTAGATCACATGGACAAGCCTGCTGATTTGCCCGCTTTTGGCACATCGTCACAGGCCACACGCATCCGCCGTCTTCGCAGCCTCAATGAAACAATTATAGCGGTCGAGGAAATTTGGCTCGATGCGGATGCAGGTTTGATCGAGGAAAGCACAATGTCCGAATCGCTGTATGCCACGTATCGAAAAACCTTGGGCCTTTGGATCCAACGCGCCCAAGATCGCGTTGGCTTGGCATCCGTCCCCGACTGGGCACCCGATGACTACGCCCCGCGCCCAGGCGATGCCGTGGGCTTTATCGAACGTCTTAGTTGGGCCGATCGCCCCGACGCGATTGAATTTTCGCGCACATGGTTTGACCCTGCGCGCGCCGTCTACGTCCAACGACTGAAATAAGGAACGCCACACATGGCACAACAGGTAAGATACGGCATCATTGGATGCGGCATGATGGGGCAAGAGCATTTGCGCAATATCGCGCTGCTGCCCGACACCCAAGTTGCTGCAATTTTCGAACCTGACGCCGAAATGGCAGCCAAGGCGCAATCCCTAGCACCGGACGCTTTGATGGTCGAAAGTGTCGCTGCATTGCTGGCGGTAGAAGATCTGGATTGTCTGCTTATCGTCAGCCCCAACTTTCGTCATGTCGAACAGTTGCAAGATATTGCCGGCACGCGCGCGCTGCCTATTCTGGTGGAAAAGCCGCTCTTTACCGATCCTGACGACGTGGCAAAACTGGTCACCTTCCGGGACACCTATCGGGCCCCTGTTTGGGTCGCGATGGAGTATCGTTATATGCCCGTCATCTCTCATTTCTTGGATCGTGCGGATGATGCAACAGGTGGGATCAAGCAATTTTCAATCCGCGAACACCGATTTCCGTTTCTTGAAAAAGTGGGGGATTGGAACCGGTTCAACCGCTATACGGGCGGGACATTTGTGGAAAAGTGCTGCCACTTCTTTGATCTGATGCGCCATACTTTGGGCGCTGAACCGATACGCGTTATGGCATCGGCTGCGCAGGCCGTGAACCACCTAAGCGAAGCTTACGAAGGGGAAACGCCGGATATCATCGACAGCGGTTATGTGATCGTCGATTTCGAAGGTGGCGCCCGGGCGATGTTAGAATTGTGCATGTTCGCCGAAGGGGCCGCCTATCAAGAAGAACTGTCTGCCGTTGGTCCCACAGGCAAGATCGAAGCCTTTGTACCCGGTCCGGGACGGTTCTGGCCGACGCATCTGGGCCCTGCTCCGGTCGCCAAATTGGTGACCTCACCCCGCGCACCGCAAGGGCCGATAACCCATGACATTCCTGTAGACCCCACACTGCTTGAGGCAGGGGACCACAACGGATCAACATTCTATCAACATCAGAAATTTGTCGCATTGGTGCGCGGCGAAACAAGCGTTGCTGAAGTGTCGCTTAATGATGGGTGGGCCGCAGTCGCAGTTGGAATCGCAGCGCAGGAAAGCGCACGCACAGGTCAAGCCGTAGACCCACGATATTGGATGCCCTAAGTTTCGGGCGCAAATCCTCAATGAGGATTTGTACACAGACTTTTTAAAAAGTCTGCGTCTGCCTTAATACACCGTGTCTTGTTGCTCGGGCGGGGCCTCGAATTTGGCTAAATCCTGCCGATTTCAACGGAATTTTCTGTTGTGGCCTTCAAGGTCAACATTTCTGCCATCACAGATCACCCCGCCGCTCTGGATAAACTCGACCACATGCGCGCCATTTCAATGCGGCACATAGGTTTGAAATTGCGCATCGAATCCATGTACACGGGTTGGGTCGTCGTTTCTCTGTGATCAAACCAACGAAACATCCCCTGCCCGATGCCCTAGGCGCAACGATTACAGCGTCCGTTCCGAAGAGATAGAGAGTGATATGACCTTAGACGACGTAACGGCGCAAATCCTAGCCCAGCCCCTTACCCCGCACAGACGCATCGTAGCCATTGCGGGCCCACCAGCGAGCGGCAAAAGCACTGTGGCAGAGGCTTTGGCAAAACGCCTTACTGCACAGGGCGAAGACGCGTTCGTCGTGCCGATGGACGGCTACCACCTTGACGATCGTTTGCTTCATTTAGATGGCACTCAGAATCGTAAAGGTGCGCCTCATACCTTTGATGCTGACGGTTTTGTTCGCCTAATCACAGCACTTCAATCTGTTAATCCAGTCATTTACCCTATATTCGACCGAAACCGCGAAATTGCCATCGCAGGTGCGGGCCGCGTGCCCGCAAAGTGCACAACCGTCATTGTCGAAGGCAACTATTTACTGCTGCAACAAGAGCCTTGGACGCGGCTACTTGATCTATGGAGCTTTTCCAT
Source organism: Tateyamaria sp. (assembly GCF_039940735.1). Lineage (GTDB taxonomy): Bacteria > Pseudomonadota > Alphaproteobacteria > Rhodobacterales > Rhodobacteraceae > Tateyamaria. Next base: position 88,352 of record NZ_JBDVGB010000048.1, on the reverse strand, counting down.
TGCGTTAAAACCGCCAATGGAGTTGCTGATAGAGCGCTTAAAGGCACGATGGGTCGAACATGACAAGCCAGATGCGCAAGCATGGATTGACACCAACGACGTACCGAATATCACCACGGTACTAACCAAGTCGGCCCCGGCTGACGTCACATGGACGGAGACACCAACATGATCTTGTGTTGCGGAGAAGCGCTGATCGACATGATCCCGGATGCGGACGGGGCTTATGTCCCCCATGTCGGAGGGGCTGTGCTGAACACGGCTGTGGCCCTTGGACGCCTTGGCGTGCCTACGGGATTGATCACTGGCCTGTCTTCGGACCCGTTTGGCGCGATGATTGCAGCACATATGACGGCCAGCGATGTGTCGACCGCACATGTTGTGCGCAGCGCGCGAAATACCACGTTGGCTTTTGTCCATCTGGACCAAGGGCAGGCGACCTATACCTTCTATGACGAAGGCACTGCGACCCGCGAAATCAACCCAGACGACATCGACCCGGTTCCATCCGACATCGAGGCGATCTTCTTTGGCGGTATCTCTTTGTGCAACCCGCCTGTGGCCGATAGCTTGCTTACCCTTGCAATTGCCCAGCCCGAACGGCGTTTGGTCATGGCTGACCCCAACATTCGCCCCAGCTTTGTGTCGGACCACGGTGGGTATCGCGCGCGATTGAACGCGCTTATCGGGCGGGCCGATATCATCAAGCTGTCTGACGACGATCTGAACTGGATTGAACCCGGCGACGCGTCGTTGGCAGACAAAGCCCAAGCGATCCTAGCCAAGGGCCCAAAAATGTTTCTACTGACCGAGGGCAGCGAAGGGGCCACGGCCTATCTGCAAGGTGGCCGCCACCTGCACGTCCCCGCAGCAAAGGCCACGGTTGTTGACACAGTCGGCGCAGGCGATACCTTTAATGCTGGATGTTTGACGGCGTTGCGTGCGGCTGATGCGCTAAAGCCCGAGGGGCTTGCCACGTTGCCCGAAGAAACCTTGCGCGACATGCTAACCCTTGCAGCACGCACGGCCGCAATCACCGTATCACGTGCAGGCGCAAATCCACCGTGGGCGAACGAACTCGACTAAGGCGAGTTGCGCAAAATGCGCACCTTACATCTTACACAAAGGGCAGGTAAAAATCGCGGATTTCATCCCCGGACCTGCCCTTAAGCCGTTTCCATTCGTCTTGTTTCAAAAAGACTACTGCGTCGCAGATGTCTTTGCCGACGGCTTTCTGCAAGGCCTTGTCTTTCTCCAAGGCTTGCATCGAGCGGTCCAGCGTCGTTGGCACATGTCGCGTGGCGCGGGTGTTTTCCAAGCCATCAAGGTCTTCGGCCCCAGGCAACTCATAGCCGTTTTCAACACCCAAAAGCGCCGCCTGCAAGACAGCTGTCACCGCCAGATAGGGGTTGGTCGCGCAATCCGCCGTTCGATGTTCCAACCGCGCTGAGTTCGGCGAAGCGATACAGGTTCGCGTTGTCACCAATCGGTGATCCTCGGCCCAATTCGCCCAATATCCCGCCATCGACGCAGGCCCAAGGCGATCGTAACTATTTACTGTCATCGCCAACAGCCCCGCCAGCCCTTCATGGTGATGGATCAGCCCAGCCATGCACCCCTTGGCCACGTCCGAAAGCACCCCATCCGGCGCTATCACGTTGGTCCCACTTTCATCCGCAAAACTAAAATTCACGTGCAAACCCGACCCACCCCGATCCGGGATCGGCTTGGGCAGAAACGTCAGCAACAGTCCCATATCAGCGGCCACTTCCCGCGCCATCGTTTTGAACAGAAACGCAGCATCACAGGCCGCCACGGCATCATCAAAAGCCAAGGTCAGTTCGAACTGACCGTTGTCATATTCCCCGTTCATCGACTCGATCCGCAAACCGGCATCCGTTGCCGTTGCCCACAGTGCGTTCATCAACCTATCGGGATCATTTTGCGGCCCAGTGCCGTACACAAATGCACCGGGTGTATCATAAGGAATCCAGACGCCATCATCGTCCTGCTCAAAAACATAGGCCTCCATTTCCAGCCCGACTTTGGGCGACAATCCACGCGCCTGCCAAGCCGCAACTGCCGTCTGTAGCCGCCCCCGCGCGCACAGGCCAAAAGGCGCGCCGTCGGCATGCAGGGTGCCCAGCGCAATTTCGCAATCTTGCTGCCAATCTGGATGGCGGGCGTCGTCCAACATCAGCTCCATATCCGGGATACCATCAAACACGCCGGCCCCCGGCACAGGGATCAGATTGCGATCAAACGTGGTGCCAAACACCCCGCGTGCAAAACTGACTTTGCCCCTTGCCGCCGCATCCATGGGCACAAATTTGCCACGCGGAAGGTTCAACAAATCACAAAACAGAACTCGGGTGCGTTGGGTCATTTGATCCTCTTTAGATTATGGCGTTGGGTCAGTAGATTGCCCTGCAGATAAAACCAAATCGTGTCCATGTGAGCGCGGATGTGGCCTTAAGCTTAGTGATACGCGAAGCCAATTCTTGCAACATGCACTTGGGTCCCAAATTCGCCGACTACTTTTCGAGAACAGGGGGCAATTTGCCCTTCAGACGTTTTCAGTTGAAATTGAACTGACCAAAAACGAACCAAATCGCCGGGCAGTGTGCAGTTTTTCCATCCTGCCTAAATGATCAAGATCACAAGGGCTAACAGCACGAACCCTACCGCACATAACGACAAGATTAAGCGCCATCGCCACCGAGCCTCATTCACATCCTCAACAGTTTCGCGCTTTGCCACACTGTTGCGGCTGGCAAATTCACGCCCCCGTGATTTTGATCGCATCGGTGCATGTCGCATCACGCTTGTCAGTGTTGGGGGGGAAACGCGGCTTTTCACGAGGCCAACATGTTGCCAGACATGCGGCCCATCGCGCATATCAAAGCCGCAGTTTTCACAACGCGGCCTTTTCGCGGCTCATCGTCCAAATGTCCTGCACATTGCGCGGCACATCACCGCCCAAAGCACGCGACATCTTGGCCCCGGCAGCCATCAACAAACCGGCAAGGCGTTGTTCTGCATCCACCCCACCGCGCCCCGTAGGAAACGCAATCGCGCCGGTGGCAACGACAACATGATTAGCGTCAAATAGCGGAATGGCCACAGACGACACGCCCGTGCGCAACGTATCGCGGCTGCGCGCATAGCCACATCGCGCAATGGCATCAAGTTCGGCCCGAAGCGCAGTCTTGTCCGGAGGGTTCTCTGGCGTCACCCATGTGCGCGGCACATCCAAGGCCTCAATCAGTTTCGAGGCCGGTGAAAACGCCAAAAACGCCTTGCCCGACGCCGTCGCAAACAAAGGCGGCAACCCATAAGCATCAAAGCTAACGCGCACCGGATGACTGTGATGTTCGGCGTGATAGACATCGACAAGATCAAAACCCCGAAGGCGGCTGATATGCACCAATTCGCCAGCTTCACGGCTCAGGGCATCGACAACTGTGCGCACCATCTCGACCTCGGGCACCGTGCGCGCGCGCATTCCTGCAAGTCGGGTCAAGGTCGGGCCAAGGCAGTAGGCGCGCGTTTCTGAATCTTGCTCCAAAAACCCAATTTTCTCTAAGGCGACCAAATGGCGATGCAGCGTTGCCTTGTCGCGAGCAGTCAAGCGCTGCACATCCGACAGTCCCAACCGCGGGCGCGCGTCGGTAAAAAGCTCAAGAAGTTCGAAGGCTTTTGCAATCGTCGACATGAGGTACAGCTTGACGCACCTCGTTTCAGCTTACAATATATTTTTGCAGCCACTGGTTCATTTAATGAACCCATCAAGAAAGCAGGATGCCCATGACCGATCTTGAGCGTAACATCGAAAGCCTTGCCCCCCACTTGGCCAAAGTCGGCAAGACAGGCATCCTTAACCATATCGCGGGACAAGCCGTTCCTGCGGTTTCAGGCGCGTGGTTTGACACGATATCCCCTGTGGACGACAGCCAGATCGCCCGCGTTGCGCGCAGCGACGGGGCTGACGTGGACGCAGCGGCGCGCGCAGCACTGGACGCGTTTCCCGATTGGCGTGACACCCCGGCAACCCAGCGGCGTGCCATCCTGAACGCCATCGCTGACGGCATCGAAGCACGCGCCGAAGAAATCGCGCTATGCGAATGCTGGGACACGGGTCAAGCCTTGCGCTTTATGTCCAAGGCAGCCCTACGCGGTGCCGCCAACTTCCGCTTCTTCGCTGATCGCGCCCCTTCTGCGCGTGACGGGCAATCCCTGCCCTCACCCAGCTTGATGAACATCACAACGCGTGTACCGCTTGGACCCGTTGGGATCATCACGCCATGGAATACGCCATTTATGCTGTCCACATGGAAGATTGCACCGGCACTGGCTGCGGGCTGCACAGTCGTGCACAAACCCGCCGAATTTAGCCCATGGACAGCCCGCATTCTGATGGAAATTGCCGAAAATGCGGGCCTGCCAGCGGGTGTTTGGAACCTCGTCAACGGAATAGGCGAAGAAGCAGGCAAAGCGCTGACAGAACATCCCGCCATCCGCGCCATCGCCTTTGTCGGAGAGTCCGCAACCGGCTCTGCGATCATGGCGCAGGCCGCACCAACTCTAAAAAGGGTGCACTTTGAACTCGGCGGCAAAAATCCGGTGATTGTGTTTGACGACGCGGATCAGGACGCCGCACTCGATGCAACAATCTTTATGATCTACTCACTCAACGGCGAACGGTGCACGTCCTCTTCTCGGCTTTTGATCCAAGATACCATCGCCGACGACTTCGAAGCCAAACTCGCAGCCCGCGCCAAAGCAATCAAAGTCGGCCACCCGCTTGACCCCAAGACCGAAGTCGGGCCCCTGATCCACCCCGTGCATCACGCAAAAGTCATGGCCAGTTTCGACACAGCCCGCACCGAAGGCGCAACAATCGCAGCTGGTGGAACCCGCGTGAGCGAAGTTGGGCAATACGTCGCCCCAACCCTGTTCACCAACGCCACCAACGACATGAAAATCGCGCAAGACGAAATCTTTGGCCCCGTGCTGACATCCATCCGCTTCACCACCGAAGACGAAGCCCTCAGCATCGCCAATGACACGCCTTACGGGTTAACCGGGTATGTCTGGACTTCCGATGTCACGCGCGCCATGCGGATTACAGACGGGCTAGAGGCCGGGATGATCTGGGTCAACTCGGCCAATGTGCGCCACTTGCCAACCCCGTTCGGCGGTATGAAAGCCAGCGGCATCGGGCGCGACGGCGGCGACTGGAGTTTTGAATTTTATATGGATCAGAAACATATCGGCATTGCCACAGCTGATCCAAAAATTCCAAAACTTGGGATATAACCCCTCTTTGGGTGTAAAATACCTTCGGGGAGTTTGAGGGGCAGACAGCCCCTCATTCAAGCCAAATACAACGCGGCGCAGCCGCACATTATGACAGGACCGGATTATGGCAATACCCCCTCCAGTGCTCTACCCGCCCTTCAACATCGTGCGGCTCAGCCATGTGGAATACCGGGTCACCAACCTTGCGGAATCCCGCGCATTCTACGTTGACACATTGGGCCTACAGGTCACTCAAGAGGACGCAGGCACGATCTACCTGCGCGCCATGGAAGAACGAGGGCACCACTCAATCATCCTGTCCCAAAGCGACAGCGCCAATGTGGCCCGCTTGGGCTTCAAGGTGTTCGATGATCCTGATCTGGACAAAGCAGCAGACTGGTTTTCCCAACAAGGCCTGCCAATCGCGTGGACCACCCGGCCTTTCATGGGGCGTGTGCTACAAACCCAAGACCCGTGGGGCGTGCCGCTAGAATTCTACGCCAAAATGGAACGGCTCCCGAGCATTGCACAGAAATACGCACTTTATCGCGGGGTTAAACCGCTGCGGATCGATCACTTCAACTTGTTCTCATCGGATGTAGACGGGGCGGTCGCTTTCTATACTCAAATGGGGTTCCGCACGACCGAATACACCTCAGACGCTGAGACCGGCAAAACATGGGCGGCATGGATGCACCGCAAAGGGGGCGTGCATGACATCGCCTTTACCAACGGCACAGGACCACGCCTACATCATTCCGCCTTTTGGGTGCCAACCCCGCTCAATATCATCGACTTGCTCGATCTGATGAGCACGACAGGCTACCGCGAAAACATCGAACGAGGTCCTGGGCGACACGGTATTTCAAACGCGTTTTTCCTATATGTGCGCGACCCTGATGGACACCGGGTAGAGATCTATTGCTCGGACTACCAGACGGTTGACCCCGACCACGAACCCATCAAGTGGGACCTCAAAGACCCGCAACGCCAGACCTTGTGGGGCGCCCCCGCACCGCGCAGTTGGTTTGAAGAAGGCAGCATGTTTGATGACGTCCCAACCCAAGCCCCCCTTCTCAAGGCGCAACCAATCGTGGCACCCTAAGCGGGGCGGAGGAACCTCCGCCTTACCTAGAAACGCATCCTCATGATGCGAAACGTAAGGCGCATCCTGATGCGCCTCTCTGGAAAGGACCCGCATGAGCTGGGATGAATTTGCCAAACACGCCAAGGATACCGCAGATTGGGGGGCCAACTATCACAAGACGTTACGAGAACGCCCTGTGCGTGCCCAAACCGCGCCCGGTGAAATTGCGGCACAACTGGGTGCAACACCCCCCGAAGACGGCATTGACCTGTCCGCCATCATGGCCGATTTCGAAACCATCGTGATGCCCGGCATCACCCATTGGCAGCATCCCCGCTTCTTTGCCTATTTCAACTCGAACGCCGCTCCGGCATCAATCTTGGCCGAATTCTTAGCCTCGATCATCGCCCCGCAATGTATGCTTTGGCAGACCTCTCCCGCAGCGACCGAAATGGAAACGCGGATGATGGACTGGTTGCGCCATGCTTTGGGCCTACCGGAAATCTATCAAGGTGTCATCCAAGACAGCGCGTCGTCTGCCACCCTTGCAGCAGTTTTAACGATGCGTGAACGCGCGCTTGCGTTCCGTGGCAACATCGAAGGGCTGCACGGCCAACCTCAACTGCGCATCTACTGCTCGGATCAGGTCCACAGTTCTATCGATCGCGCCATCTGGGTTGCCGGCATTGGGCAGGACAATCTGGTTAAAATCCCCACCACAGGTGATCTGCGCCACATGGACCCGGTCGAACTTGAGGCCGCCATTCGCAAAGACAAAACCGCTGGTCGTGTTCCTGCAGGTATCATCGCCGCGACGGGGGCAACAGGCATGGGCGCTTGCGATGATTTAAAGGCCGTTGCACGCATCGCAAAGGCCCACAATCTTTATATGCATCTAGACGCGGCTTGGGCCGGCACAGCAATGATCTGCCCCGAATTCCGCCCCCTTTGGGCCGGTGCGGAACATTTCGACAGCATCGTCTTTAATCCGCACAAATGGTTGGGGGCACAGTTTGATTGCGCCGCTCATTTCCTGCGCGACCCGGATCAATTGCGTCAAACCCTCGCCATTCGGCCCGAGTACCTAAAAACGCACGCGGCCGAGGACATCACCGACTATTCCGAATGGTCGATCCCTTTGGGGCGGCGGTTCCGCGCGCTCAAGCTGTGGTTCTTGATGCGCCATTACGGGATGGAGGGGCTGCGCACCCGTATCCGCAACCACGTGACATGGTCCCAAGCGCTTTGCGAACAACTGCGCGGGCATCCCGGCTTTGAGATTGTGACCAACCCGATCCTGTCGCTTTGGACTTTTAAGGTCGCGGGCGCCTCCGATGAAGAAACTCAAACTCTGGTCGATGCGATCAACGATGATGGGCGGATTTACTTAACTCAAACCCTGATCGACGGCCAAAAAGTCATCCGCTTTACGGCAGGGCAATTTGATTGCGAAGAACGGGATTTTCACACGGCCTTTGACGCGATTACAGATATCGCATCGCGGCTTTAGGACCGCGCCATCGATAAGTAACGCGCGCACCCTTGCAAGGCAGAGGCGTCGTCGGTCAACAGATAGGTCGGAATGCGCGCCATGCGGCCATCAAACCCGGTCTCGCTCAACAAAGGCGCAAGGGCCAGCGCTGACGTATCGCCGCTGAACAGCGTCCGCGCAAAGCTGCCGTTGAAATAAATACCGCCCTCTGGCAGGTAAAGGTACGCCACCTCGCGCACCAAAGCGCCCAAAGCACGTGCCGCAATGGCCAGGGTTTCAGGGCCGCCATCTGATGCTTCAACATCCTGAGGAGCAAGCGTTTGCCCGGTGCGGATGCTGTGCAATCTCGCCAGACCGCCCCCCGAAAACAGATGTTCAACCGTTTCAAACGCCTGTTCCTTGCCCAAGGCGTCAGCCATAATCGTTTCAACGGCATGGGGCAAACGCGCGTGGCCCATTTCCGCTGAAAACACCACACCCGATGGTCGGTGCGTCAGCGCCACATTGAACCCAGTGCCAAGGCCAACAACCATCGCCTGCGGTTCATCCAATGTCGGCGTGCCCGACAGATGCGCCAACGAGGCATCTGGTAAGACGCAAATGGCATGGCCCAAGGCCTCAAGATCGTTAAGCAGGTTCACATGGTTCAGCGAAAGCGTTTCAGCCAAACCTTTGGCATCAAAATGCCAATCACGGTTGGTCAACCGCCCTTCGCCCTTGCCCACCGGGCCTGCGATGGCCACGGCGGCAGAGGTTAAAGACGGTTGATCCGCGATATAACTACGCGCAAGTTCAGCAAACCCGGCATAGTCGTCATTGCGAAACCGGCGCACTGTGTCAGCGCGCACCCCATCGCTATCTGCCAGCGCAAGGCGGCAATTGGTGCCGCCCACGTCAGCCACAAGGTGCAGCAATGACGCGTTGTCACGCATTGTCAGGCGCACCCGGTTTCTTACCCATGATGATCATCGACAACACATCATCTTCGGTCACGTCTTCGACCTTTTCTGTGCCGATTAACTGGCCGTTCTTCATCACAGATACCCTGTCGCACAAATCCATCATCTCGCGCGTATCGTGGCTGATGAGGAAAATGCCAAGCCCCTGTGTCTTCAATTCTTTGATCAAGTCCGCAACCATCGCCGTTTCGTGCACGCCTAGGGCTGCTGTGGGTTCATCCATAATCAAAATACGAGCATTGAAGTAAACGGCCCGCGCAATCGCCACCGATTGTCGTTGCCCACCAGACAATGACCGCACCGGTTCAGAGAAACGTTTGAAGTTAGGGTTGAGGCGCGCCATGATTTTGCGGCTTTCGGCCTCCATCTTGGTGTCGTCCACCAACCCAAAAGGCGTCGTGATCTCTCGCCCCAGAAACAAGTTACTGGCGGCATCCAGATTGTCGGACAAAGCCAATGTCTGATAGATCGTTTCGATGTTCAGATCACGGGCATCGCGAGGGTTGTTGATTTCAACCTTGTTGCCGTCGACATAGATTTCTCCGCTGTCTTTTTGATAGGCCCCGGCCAAGATTTTGATCAGCGTGGATTTACCGGCCCCGTTGTGGCCTAACAGGCCCACAACTTCGCCCGGCATGACGTCGATGGTCACATCGTCCACCGCTTTGATCCCGCCAAAGTTGATCGAGATGTTGCGCATTTCCAGAAGTGGCGTAGTCATCAGCTGTCTCCCGTTTTGCGGCGATACACAATGTCGACCCAGACGGCAAAGATCAGCACGCCCCCGACGATCATGTTTTGCAGTGGTGAATCTACGCCCACCATGCCCATGCCAGACACCAGCGCCTGCATGATCAACGCGCCAAGGATGGCACCATAAATGGTCCCCACCCCGCCCGCCAAAGCGGTGCCGCCAATGACAGCCGCCGCAATCACGCGCAGTTCGTCCAATTCACCCAGCGAACTGCCTGCAGACCCCAATCGGGCCGACGCGATCACACCCGCGATGGCCGTAAGCGCGCCCATCAATGCGAACACTTTGACCGTTAAAAGGCGCGTGTTGATACCTGACAGTTCTGCTGCATCCGGGTTGCCACCCATCGCAAAGATATAGCGTCCAAAGCGCGTTTTCTTGGCCACCACAGTCATCACGATGGCCACCGCCAACACAATTAGAACCGAGATGGGAAAGCCGTAGGCTTCGGTATAACCTTCGGGCATTTCCAACCCTTCAGCGGCAAAACGACGTTCCAAGATGCGCGATGGCACCAGATACGCGTTCATAATCGCAGTGATCCCACAAATTGCGCCAACAAGGATCGCGCCAAGTGCGAATTCCGCCCAAAGAGGTTTAACCGCAAAATTATGACTGATGTGCTTGCGCCGCGTGTTGACCAGAAACCAAACCGTCAAGGCAGAACCGACAATGGCCAGCATCCAACTTGCCGTGACTCCGATGGTGCCCGTGGCCCCGCCCAACTTAACAAATGTTGGATCAAGCGGCGAAATGGTTGTGCCCTTGGACACCCACCATGCACCGCCGCGCCAGATCAGCAGGCCACCCAGCGTAACGATAAAGGACGGGATCGCTAGATAGCCGATCAACCAACCCTGAAAACCACCAATCGCAGCGCCCAGAACGACGCCCGCGATCAAAGTGATGATCCAGATCGACGGGCTTCCAAAGCCCACGATGTCCGGCAGGATTTGCGCCTGCAATAACCCCATGATCATCCCGATGACGCCCAAAAGCGATCCAATCGACAGATCGATATTACGGGTGACGATAACAAACACCATGCCCGTCGCCATCACTGCGACCGATGCAGTCTGCAAGGTCAACGTAAACAGGTTGCGCGGTGTCAGGAATGTCCCGCCCGTCGCGAAATTAAAGACCACAGCGATCAGTACAAAGGCACCAACCATGCCCAGCAAGCGCGTGTCGATCTGCAATGTCTTGATTAGTTTCCCCAGTCCGTTGGACATGAGATTCCCCTTCCCCTCGATCCGCATCCGGACCGTCGATCAAAAAAGCCCCACCCGCGTGCAGCGGATGGGGCCAAAGTCGTTCAGATCAGATCACTCGCAAACAGCGAGGCCAGACACACCCTGGCAAAGCACGTCTTTTTCGATCCAGCCCGCATCCACAACAAGGTTCAACTTGTCTTGGGTGATTGGCAAAGGTGCCAGCAACATCGAGCTGACAGCAACGCCGCCGGGGGAAGTGAACGTGGCAGAGCCTTCGATCGCGTCCAGAGCTGTGCCACCGGCCAGCGCAACTGCGATCTCGCCCGCGTTGCGACCCAGTTCACGGCTGTCTTTCCAAACCGAAACAGTCTGTGTGCCAAGGGCAACGCGGTTCAGCGCTGCGTGGTCACCGTCTTGGCCAGAAACGGGGATACCGTCCATGCCTTGCGAGGCCAAAGCCGCCACAACACCGCCGGCCATGCCGTCGTTGGAAGAGATAACCGCGTCGACCTCGTTGTTGGCCTGCGTCAGGATCTGTTCCATGTTGCGCTGCGCGTTTGAGGGCTGCCAGCCGTCAGTATAAGATTCGCCAACGATGGTGATGTCGCCGGCATCGATGGCCGCTTGCAGCACTTCTTGTTGACCACCACGCAGGAAGTCAGAGTTCGGGTCGGTCGGCGAGCCCTTGATCATGACATAGTTGCCTTTGGGCTGCTTGGCGAACACGGCTTGTGCCTGCATGCGACCCACTTCGACGTTATCGAATGTTAGGTAAAAGGCACGCGGGTCTTCGATCAAGCGGTCATAGCCGATGACTGGAATGCCAGCCGCTTCGGCTGCGTCCAAGGCTGGGCCAATCGCGCTGCCGTCTTGGGCCAAAATGATCAGCGCATCGACGCCTTGTGTGATCAGGCTTTCAACATCTGCCAACTGCTTGGTGGCCGAAGACTGCGCATCCGCCGACAAATATGTCGCGCCTGCTGCATCCAGCGCGCCAACAATCGCGGCTTCGTCTGTTTTCCAACGCTCTTCCTGAAAATCGGACCAGCTGACGCCAACGGTTTTGGCATGGCCGTCTGCAAATGCCGCACCGGTCAGCATTGTGGTCGCCGCGAGGGCGGCGATAATCGTACGTCGTTTCATTTGGTGTCCTCCCAAAGACTATGTCCAACCATCGTGCGTTCGCGGCTGGGTAAACTATTGATACCGGATTAAATTCGAAAAGCAAATTAAATTGGACAGCCTCCATAAAAAGCGTCATCATATTGCATGAGAGTTCTGTAGATTTGGCACGAACAAGAAAAGAAAAGAGAACAATTTCATGGCGTTCGGTCATCAAAAGGTAGAAAGTAGGCGGCTGCTACTGCGTGAAATTTCGCAAAACGGGCCTCTACCTCGCATAGATTTGGCAGAACGTACGGGAATCAGTCGCGCCACAGTGACGTCCGTGACGGCCGAACTTTTGCGCGGCGGATTGATCGAAGAAGTCCCCCGCGATTCGCGCGGCGATGAAAGCGCGCGCGGCCGCCCCCGCATCGACCTAAAAGTCGTTGGGCGGGCGCATTTGATTGCAGGCCTGAAGGTCGCCGACAGGCGGATTTCGATGGTCTTAATGGATTTCGAAGGGCGCGATGTTGCCAACGCAGACCACATGATGCCAACAAACCGTTTAAGCGCGCAGGCGCTTGCCGAAGAAATTGCAGTAGGCCTGAACGCCTTGGCAGACAAAGCGGGATATGCGTTGTCAGAGGTCTCTGGTGTCGGTGTTGGGCTTGCGGGCGTTGTCGATGTCGGCGATGGCATTGTGTATTGGTCGCCCTCGCTAGATCAACGCAACGTCGCCTTGGGGGACGTATTGGGCCAGCGTCTGGGCATTCCGGCTTATGTCGACAACGATGCCAATCTGGTGGCTTTGGCGGAACTGACCTTTGGCATCGGTAAGGATCATTCGGATTTCATCGTTATCACGATCGAAAGCGGTGTCGGCATGGGTATGGTATTGGGGGGGCGCTTGTACCGCGGCGCGCGCGGGTGTGGCGCTGAGTTTGGTCATACCAAAGTACAGCTCGACGGGGCGTTGTGCCGATGCGGACAGCGCGGTTGTCTGGAAGCATATGCCTCGGATTACGCGCTGGTACGCGAGGCGGCTAGCGTCGGCACTGTGACCCAAACTGAATCGACGGCAGATGCTATAATGGCCGTGCTGGCGGCCGCCAAAGCAGGCGATCATACGGCACGTACAGTGCTGGAGCGCGCGGGTAAGATGTTTGCAATGGGCCTTGCAAATCTGGTCAACATTTTTGACCCTGAATTGGTTATTCTTGCTGGCCCACAGATGTCTTTTGACCACGTTTATTCAGATGCCGTCATCGAACAGATGCGCAAAAGCATTGTCGAGATCGACAAGCCTGCGCCAGATGTGGTTGTTCACCGTTGGGACACGCTAATGTGGGCCCGAGGCGCGGCGGCCTATGCACTGGAGTTTGTGCAAGATACAGCGGTGGAGGCCTTGGACGATGTTTGATGCAGTGCGCAGATTTTTCAAAAAATCTGACGTAGGCCGAGGCCGCCGCGCGAGGCGCGGCGGGGACTGCGTTGCAAGCGCGGTTTGCCTTTTTCTAAGCGGCGCCGCCTTAGCAGACACCCCGCAATTCACACCCCTGGATGTGCCCAACCATGTCTATGACGGCGGCTGGGAACACTTTGTTGGTGGCGGGTTGGCCGTGTTGGATTGTAACGGCGATACCCGCCCTGATTTGGTGGCCGCTGGTGGATCTAACCCTCCCATTTTACTGCGCAACACTTCTGTGCCGCATGGCACAGTCTCCTTTGAAGATGCGACGCCTGAAGCATTGGATTTGGTCGCGACCACGGGTGTTTATCCATTGGATTTCGACAATGACGGGCAAATGGATTTGGTCGTGCTCCGCGTCGGCCCAGATCGCTTACTGAAGGGCAAGGGAAATTGCGACTTTGCTCCTGTGCCTTTTGGTACGGGTGATCATTGGTCCACGGCTTTCTCTGCCACTTGGGAAGCAGGTCAAGATTTACCCACCTTTGCGTTTGGCCACTATGTGGATCGCGCGGATCCAGAGGGGCCATTTGAAGCTTGTGATACCAACGCCTTATGGCGACCTTCGCCATCCGGCTATAACCAAACCACGCTTGCCCCCGGACATTGCGCCTTGTCCATTCTGTTTACGGATTGGTCTCGTACCGGCAGTGCAGATCTGCGGGTGTCCAATGATCGCCATTACTATGTCCGAGACGGGCAAGAGCAACTTTGGGCGATGGACGCCACACCCCGACTGTTCACAGAACGCGACGGTTGGGCGCGTCACATGCTGTGGGGTATGGGTATTGCCACGCGTGATCTTGACCGCGATGGGCGCGACGAGGTGTTTTTGAGTTCAATGGGCGATCAGCGTTTAATGCGCCGCACAGGTGCAAAGCCGAGTTTTACCGACGTGCCTTTTGCGATGGGAACAGCGGCACAACGGCCTTATTTGGGGGATGACGGCCGACCTTCGACCGGGTGGCACATCGCGTTTGGCGACGTAACCAACGATGGGCGCGATGATGTATTTATTGCCAAGGGCAATGTCCAACAAATGCCCGGAAATGCGATGGAAGACCCAAATAACTTGTTGATATCCCAACAAGATGGAACTTTTTCGGAGGCCGGAGATATTGCAGGTATTGCTTCGGTCCACCGCGCGCGCGGGGCGGCATTGGTCGATTTTAATGCTGACGGATTGCTGGATTTGGCGGTTGTCAATCGCCGTGCACCTTTGGAAGTTTGGCAGAATACAAGTGCCCAAACCGGACATTGGCTTGCCGTTGCGTTGGAGCGGTCTGGCGTTAATGCGCAAGGTGTGGGCGCGTGGATCGAAGTGGATGATGGTTCTTCAATTCAGGCCCGTGAAGTCACTGTTGGCGGCGGTCATGCTGGCGGTGTTTCGGGCCCGCAACACTTTGGGTTGGGCGATGCTGACACTGCGCGGGTCCGTGTCCGTTGGCCGCATGCTGCATGGTCAGAATGGCGCACCGTGGGTGTGGACCAAGTGTTGGTTGTTGGCGAGTAGGGTTGTTGGCGTATTAAAAACCGACGTTTGGCGGCGATCACATTTCATAGGGGGCTTTGCCCCCGTCCTTCGGACGCCCCCAAGGTATTTTTAACCCAAAGATGACAGCACCGCGATCCTTAACGGTCTATCGGCAAGCCGCTTGGGACAGACGCAGGAATACCAAGTGCGCCGCGAACGCTTTGCGGGTCTGTTAGCTCGCCCAAGAAAGCAAGGATATCTGTGACCTCAGCATCCGTCAGGGTTTGAGATTGCAGCGTGTTTGCCATCGCGATGGCTTCAACTTCGTCCGCGTCATTGAGAACCCGCAGATCATCGGCTTTGAGCCCGGGCAGCAGTGCTTGGCTGATGTCGTAGTCGTAGAGTGAGGCGACAGGATCGAGGTGATGCCGCACGACGCCCTCTAATGTGGCGAACGCGCCGGTATGACCGTACGGACCGGTTTGCGCGATATTGCGCAAGGGCGGCGTACGAAAGGCGTAGGCGTCCTTTGGATTACCTGTCACGCGCATGCGGCCTGTGTCTTGGGCGTGCGATTCAAACCTTGCGGCCTTGCCCGGCCCGATCTGAGGCATCGCAATGGCGTGGAATTTGTGGTCGGTTTGAAAGCGCCCCGCATGGCAATCGGCGCAAGCCGCTTGGCCATAAAACAGGTCCATACCGCGCATGGCGGCGGGCTCCATTTCTGTGCCGTTTCTGAGATAAAGATCGAACGGGCTTGCCACTCCGCGCCATTCGAAATCGAGGAACGCGGCGAGCGCATCTGAAATGTCGGTGAATGCGATGTCTTTGGGGCCAATGACCGCATCAAAGCCTGTGCGGTAGACTGGAATACCTTCGATGCGTTTGGACAAGATATCCCACGCGCCGCCCTGCCCTGTCAGCAATCCTTGGCGCACCGCTTGGGCGACATCGTTTTCTGCGTAGTGCCCAGCCATTTCATCCGCGGACAAGACGGGAAACATGGATTGCGCAGAAAGGGCTGAGGCAAAGCCGTATTCCATTTCCGCACCCAATGGCGTTCTTATACCCGAAGGGCGCGAAGCGTCTTGTTCCAGCCGTCCGTCATGGAAAAACACCGTGAATTCAGTGGCGCCGAGATTGAACAGGGGTGGTGCGTTGCGTGGGATGCGTTGTTCGGGGATGTTGTCTGCGACCACCTTACGGTCCGGTCCAAGGCCTGCACCACCGTCCCCCAATCCAAGCGACACACCATCCCCTGTGGCGTGTTTCGGGTGGTGGCAGGTGGCACAGCTGACGGTTTTTGAACCAGACAAGATGGGATCGTAGAACAGCAACTGACCCAATTCGATTTGCGCACTGGGATGGTCTGGAAAGATAGGTTCATCATAAGGCAGATCACCCGCCCAAAGGGGCCCCGCGATCAGGCCAAATGCAAGTGCCTTAGACGAAGCGCGAAACATAGTTTTCCAGAATTTCCTGACGCCCTGAGCGCGGTGTAGGTTCGATCGTGTGGCCCAAAACGTGTTGTGAGATGGTGTCGAGATCGCTTTTCAACATGGCTTGGGCCTCTTTCCGGTCCCATCCGGCGTAACGTTCTTTTAATGCATCTTCCAATCCACCATCTTGGATCATGGCAGCCGCAGCTTTTAGGCCGCGCGCGCAGATGTCCATGCCGCCGACGTGGGCGGCTATCAAATCCTCGGCATCCAAGCTTTGACGGCGCAGTTTGGCGTCGAAATTCGTGCCTCCAGACCCAAGCCCGCCCGCCTTAAGGATGTGGTAATAGCACAGCGCGACTTCGGGCACGTTGTTGGGGAATTGGTCGGTGTCCCAGCCGGATTGGTAATCGTTGCGATTCATGTCGATCGACCCAAGCATCCCATCAGCTGTCGCCACGGCGATTTCGTGTTCAAAACTGTGGCCCGCAAGGATGGCGTGACCTTGTTCGAGGTTCAGCTTTACCTCGTTTTCCAGCCCGTATTTGCGCAGAAATCCAATACTGGTCGCTGCGTCAAAGTCGTATTGGTGTTTGGAGGGTTCTTGAGGCTTGGGTTCGACCAAGATTTGCCCTTTGAACCCGATCTTGTGCTTGTATTCGACCACCATGTTGAGGAACGCGCCCATATGGTCCAACTCACGTCCCAAGTTGGTGTTCAGCAGGGTTTCGTAACCCTCGCGCCCCCCCCATAACACATAGTTTTCGCCGCCCAATTTATGCGTGGCATCAATGCAAGATTTTACAGTGGCCGCGGCATAGGCGAACACGTCGGGGTCAGGGTTGGTCGACGCGCCGGACATCCAACGGCGATGGCTGAACATGTTGGCGGTGCCCCACAGGCAGCCGACGTTTTTGCCTTCCATCTTGGACAAGAAATAGTCGGTGATCTCGTCCAGACGCGAGATGCTTTCGCGCAAGTTTTCGCCTTCGGGTCGCACATCTGCATCGTGCCAGCAGAAATAGGGCGCACCGAGCCGTTCAAACATTTCAAAGGCCACATCCGCTTTCATTTTGGCGCGGCCCATGTCGTCTTGCGGGTGCCACGGGCGTTGCAGCGTTGGCCCGCCGAACGGATCGCCGCCTTCCCATGCGAAGGAATGCCAATAGGCGACAGCAAAGCGCAGGTGGTCTTCCATCCGTTTGCCCATGACTTTTTCGTCCGGGTTATAGTGGCGAAAGGCCATCGGATTGGTGCTATCTGGGCCTTCAAATTTGGCGGGCGGCACGGCGTCGAAAAATCCGGTGGTCATGGCATGGCTTTCAATGTTGGATAGGCGCTTGCGAAGCCCGCGTAAGCGTCTTCGTAGGCCTGCACGAGGTTCGTTTGCGGGTGAATAATGTTGGCGACCGGCGGTTTTGTCATGACCTCCGTCGGGTTAGCACGGGTGACCCCGCACATCGCAATCCGAGCAGCACCAAGAGCGGCCCCAAAGGCGCTTTCATCTGGGCGTTCAAGCGGGATATTCAGGACGGTGGCGAGCATTTCTGTCCAATAGTCGGATTGGCTGCCGCCACCAATAGCAAGGGCCGTTTCAAAGGTCGCGCCTGTTGCTTTGATCGCCTCAAAGCTGTCGCGCAACGCAAAGGCAACCCCGGCCATAACCGCACTCGTCAGTGTCGATGCATCAGTGGCCACGTCCAAACCGGTAAAGCTGCCGCGAACGGCCGCATCGTTGTGAGGGGTGCGTTCGCCCGACAGATAGGGATAGAATTTAACCGCGCTCGGCGCAGCCAACGTGTCGCCCAAAGCGCTAGAAAGGGCCTTAGCGCTTTGTCCCGTGATCTTGGACAGCCAATTCAGGCTGTCTGTTGCAGCCAACACAACGCCCATCTGATACCAGCGCCCCGGAACGGCATGGCAAAACGTGTGAACAGCGCTGTCGGCCAATGGCGCATAGCTGTCGCGCCCCGTCAAAACGACGCCAGAGGTGCCAAGCGATACAAACCCTTGTCCTTCGCTAAGCGCGCCAACACCGCAGGCGGCCACGGCATTATCCGCACCCCCGGCGATGACTTTGCAGGTTTTTGGCAGGCCAAGGTCTGCACGCGCAGGCTGCACTTGGCCAACCACATCGGTGCCTTCCAGAAGGTCCGGCATTTGTGCGGCGTCCATCCCGCCCAGCCCCAAAAGCTCATCCGACCACGCTCGCCCGCCCACATCCAGCCACGCGGTACCAGCCCCATCAGACATCTCCGTCGCAAAGCGTCCTGTCAGCCACCAGACGACGTAATCCTTTGGCAGCATGACGCGCGAAACACGCGCAAAAACGTCAGGTTCGTTTTCCGCAACCCACGCCAGTTTGGGTGCGGTAAAGCCGGGAAACACGATGTTTCCGCTGATGGCGCGCGCGCGCGGATCGCTGTCCATCGTGGCGGCTTGCACATGACTGCGCGTATCGTTCCATAAGATACAGGGCCGCAAAACGTCACCTGCAGCATCGACCAGAACGGCACCGTGCATGTGTCCAGACAGCGCCAGCCCCTGCACTGCGTCAAAGGCCTTCGGATGTGCAGATTTCAATGCGCTCAGCGTCGCCTTAACCCCGGCGACCCAATCGGATGGATCTTGCTCGCTCCAACCCTGCGCAGGGTTGGAAACATCATAGGACGCATCAGCACTGCCAATGGCACAGCCTTCGCCATCCACAAGCAACGCCTTGACACCCGAGGTGCCGAGATCAAGCCCCAGAAACATTGCAATCCTCCCTGACGGTCACAATCGCCCCCATTAATTTGAATGTCAAATTAAACATACCTTTATTGTCAGTCTTCTCCGTCGGCGTTCCTTATCCAGAAAGAACAACACCCCGCCCCGGCGTCGGCATTACAATAAAAAAATAGGACAGCGTGCGCACTTTCCGAGGCGATGAACGGCCGCTATAGATGGGCGAAACTCGACAGGAGCCTTCATATGCCCTTTGACCGTTCGATCAAGATCGCCCCATCTATCCTTGCAGCCGACTTTGCCAATTTCGGGGCCGAATGCGCAGCTGTTGAAGCGCAGGGGGCGGATTGGATTCATGTGGACGTAATGGATGGCCATTTCGTGCCCAACATCACCTTCGGCCCAGCCACCTGCGCCGCCATTCGCCCCCACATCAAAGGGGTGATGGATGTGCATTTGATGATCGCACCGGTTGATCCCTTTATTGACGCCTTTGCCGACGCGGGGGCCGACGTGTTGACGGCCCATGTTGAGGCCGGGCCGCACATTCACCGCACCCTTCAGGCCATCAAAGGTGCTGGTATGAAAGCAGGTGTTGCGCTGAACCCAGGGACACCCGCCAGTGCAGTAGCCGAAGTCATGGATATGGTTGATCTTGTCTGTGTGATGACCGTGAATCCCGGCTTTGGCGGGCAAAAATTTATCGACATGACGACCAAGATCAAAACACTGCGCGATATGATTGGTGATCGCCCCGTGCACATCGAAATCGATGGTGGCGTTGATCCAAAAACAGCACCGCTCGTGGCACAAGCGGGCGCAGATGTGTTGGTGGCTGGCTCTGCTGTGTTCCGCGGAGGATCAGTCGATGATCCTGCACCCTATGGCAACAATATCCGAGCCATTAGAGAAGCCGCACTTGGTGTCTGGACTTAATCGGTCTCTGACACAGAAAACGACCGGAGTGCGTGTCGCACTCCGTCCTAGTTAAGTTCGTCGAAAAACGTCGAGATCAGTTTATGCTTCAGGATTTTACCCGTCGGCGCTGCCGGTAAGGAACTTGCAAACACATATACGGCGGGGCGTTTGTACCCCACCAGTCGCCTCGATACGAATGCGTGCAAGATTGCCTCATCAAGCGTCGACCCAACAGCGGGTTGTACAAAGGCCAACACGTCTTCATCACTGCCATTTCGCCGTCCAATCACCGCTGCCTGCACGACATCTGGATGATCACTTAACGCTGCCTCAACCTCTGGCGGATAAACGTTAAAACCACCATGGATAATCAGCTCTTTAAGACGCCCGACGATATGCAAACGGCCCTGATCATCAATGCGCCCCAAGTCGCCCGTTTTCAGCCACCCATCCACCCCAAGAACATCAGACGTGGCTTGGAGATTGCGAAAATACCCTTTCATCACATGCGGTCCGCGCGTCAGCACTTCGCCCACGCCGTCAGGCCCAGCGGCGTCAATCGCAATCTCGACACCCAACAAAGCAGGCCCGACAGACGTGTCCGGATCGCCCAATGCGTTGTGTGTCGCTGCCACCCCAGCGGTACTTTCCGTCAGGCCATACCCATTCTGAACGGCCACGCCATAAAACGTCTCAGCCTTACGCTTCCATGTCGGATCAAGCGGCGCAGCACCCGAAGAAACAAAACGCAACGTATCTGAGCCCAGCACCTTTAGCCCAAGCTTGCGGGCATGGGCCATCAACAGCGCATGCATTTGAGGCACACCAGAAAACAAGGTAATCCCACGGTGCAAACCCTCAAATACGGCGTCCACCTCAAAGCGCGGGATCAAACGTACCGTTGCGCCTGCGAATACCGAGGCCACGATAATTGAACTCAGCCCAAACACATGGGTCGCAGGCAACACGCCATAGATCAAATCGCCCGGTGTCATCCCCCGATACTTGGCCGAAGTCGCACCGCCAAAGGACACGTTCCCATGGGTCAACATGACACCTTTGGGGTCGCCCGTGGTGCCCGTGGTGTAAAGGATAACCGCCACGCCCGCAGCACTGGGCGAACTTTCGTGTTCCAGCGCAACAAAGTCCAAGAGCCCCCAAAGCCCGACAAGCGTCGCGGCCCCCAAACGTTCGGCATGCTGCGCGGCATCCGGGGAAACTTGTGACGTAAAAAGGATCAAGGACGGGGCAGCATGCGAGACGATCTTGTCAATCTCGGCAGGCGTTTGGCGCGCATTTACAGGGACAATCACGGCCCCAATAACCCATGTCGCGAACAAAGCCGCCGCACCAGCTGCACAATTTTCCGACACACAAACAACGCGGTCGCCCGGCCCTACGCCGTTGTCCTTAAAAGCCTGCGCCAAAGCGCGAGCCGCCGCATCAAGATCGCGATAGGACCATACCGCACCTGTCGCATCTTCTAGTGCGCATGCCTCGGGCCGAACAGCCGCCTGGTGCGACAACAGATCATAAACAGATTGGGCGGGCACTGCGCCAACCCGGTCCGCATTCACGGCTTAACCCGTTTATATACACCCGTCGAAGTGGCCAGCACCGTGCCGTTCTCGTCCGTCAGTTCGCCTTCTGCAAAGACCAAAGACCGCCCACCGCCCGCGATGCTGCCTGATGCCGTGACCCGGCCGCCACGTGCGGGTGCAAGATATTGCGTGGTCATCGAAATCGTCATGAATTTTATGTCGCCCGCCGCGTCCCCCGTCAGTGACGCCGCAAAACCCATCGCGTTATCAAGCATACAGGACATGATGCCACCATGCAGACCGCCGTGGCGATTGGAATGCTGTGCACCGATATCAAGATGGCAACGGGCCGTTCCGTCACCTGCCGAGATATCAACCACATACCCAAGCAAGGTTTGCGCGCCAGTTTCGTCCTGAATGATGCCGGGTTTTTCAGTTGGTTGAGAGGGCAATGTAACGCTCCAAATGGTAATCCGTATCGCCAAAGCGGTGGTCGGCCATGGTAATGCGTTTGGCGATATGGGCCAGTTCATATTCTTGGGTCATGGCAATACCCCCATGCATTTGGATCGCCTCTTCGGCCACAAGGCGGCCAATACGCCCGATCAGGTTTTTACTGGCGGACACGTGCAGATCACGATTTGCGGCATCGACATTTCCCGCCACGTTGATGACGGCACTGCGGGCCTGTTCCATTTCGATCAACATGTCCGACATACGGTGTGCAAGCGCCTGAAACGTGCCGATGGGTCGCCCGAACTGTTGCCGCGTCATAAGGTATTCTTTGGTCAATCCAGTTGCCGTTTCCATCGCCCCCAGCGTTTCAGCGTTGATGGCAACAACGGCAAGCGCGGTTGCGTCCTCATAATCCTTCAACGTCAAACCCAGCGGGCTAGCCGGGGTGTTGTCCAGTGTAACTTCGCCCGCACGCCCCCCCGCCAGCAGTGGGTAACCTTGGATGATAAGGCCCGGCGCGCCACGCGCCAAAAGATAAAAAGCGATGGTGTCGCCGTCGCGGGCAGAAACGATCAAATGATCAGCCGCTTCGCCGTTCATCACGAGCGCTTTGCGACCCGTCAATGCGCCGCCACTCGCCCGCGTATGCACGTAATCAACGTCATACCGCCCACCCGGTTCGCCATGCGCCACGGCCAGATGTATAGCGCCTGAAATGACGTCTTCGACCATTTCTGTTTTGCCCGCAGCTGCCAGCAAACGGCCCGCCAAGAGTGCGGAGTCAAGAACAGGTTCAACAACACCTGCCCGCCCCAGTTCTTCAAAGACAACGGCAATGTCGAACCCAGCGCCGCCAAAGCCGCCTTGGTCTTCGGTGAACAGCGCGCCCAGAACGCCCAGTTCGGCCAGATCGGACCAAATTTCAGGCGAAAATCCCGCTTCGGAGTCAAGGATACCGTTGCGTATGTTTGTCGTGTACTTTTCACGCAAATAACGGCGCAACGTGTCTTGCAGCATTTGGCGTTCATCGGTGAGGTTAAAGTCCACAGTTACGCGCCTCCGCTCATGGTGACTTTGGCGATAATACCGCGTTGGATTTCGTTGGATCCTCCGAAGATCGACAATTTCCGGTTGTTAAAATATTGCGCAGCGACGGGACCTGCCTGATTGGGATCAGGGATCACATCATTGGCACCGTCAACCGCTTCAGAGGCGAAGGGCATCGCGTAAGGCCCCGCCGCACGTCGCGCTAAATCATTAATTTCCTGACGCAGTATCGAGCCCTTCACCTTAAGCATCGACGCCTCTAAACCCGGCGCTCCACCTGCGGCAGCCTGCGAAACGATGCGCAAATTAGACGTCGCCATCGCTAGCATATCGATTTCCACCTGTGCCACGCGTGCCGCAAAATGTGGATTTTGCAAAAGCGGTTTGCCGTTGTGATTTTCGGCCCTTGCCAGACGTTTGACGGCAGCCAATGCCGCCTGACTAGCGCCCACCCCACCAAGGCCCGTGCGCTCGTGGGTCAGCAAATATTTGGCATAGGTCCAGCCTTTGTTTTCCTCGCCGACAAGGTTGGAGACGGGCACCTTCACATCCGTGAACCAAACTTCGTTCACCTCGTGACATCCATCCAACAGAATGATCGGGCGCACTTCGACACCCGGTGTTTCCATGTCGATCAACAAGAACGAAATGCCTTCTTGCTGCTTTACCGACGCATCCGTACGGACAAGGCAAAAAATCATGTTGGCGTGTTGGCCCAGCGTCGTCCATGTCTTTTGCCCATTGACGACATAGTGATCGCCATCACGCTCGGCTTTGCATTTCAACGATGCAAGATCCGACCCGGCACCCGGTTCAGAATAGCCCTGACACCACCAATCCGACCCGTCCAGAATGCGTGGTAACCAGTGGTCCTGCTGTTCTGTTGATCCAAATTTTTGCAGCACCGGCCCCAGCATCGACAGACCAAATGGCACGATGCGCGGGGCGCCGTGCGCGGCAGCTTCGACGTCGTAAATATGACGCTGTACCGCGCTCCATTCCGCACCGCCAAAGGCTTTCGGCCAGTTCTGTGCCAACCAGCCGCGCGCATTCAGAATGGCGTGCCACCGTTCCATGTCGTCCTTGTCCAAATCGCGCCCCATGCGCACTTTTTCGGCAATCTCGGCAGGTAGTTCTGAGCGTAAAAAATCACGCAGCTCGTCTTGAAATACTAACTCTTCCCGGGAATATTTCAGGTCCATCTGTCAGCCCTTTTTATTAGCATCATCAAAGGTCTGCCCGTCAGCCACCAGCTGACAAAGCAACGGCGCTGGTGCCCAGAAATAGGGATCAGTTTGTGCATAGCCTCTGATATCAGAAAGCAGGCCCGTAAGCCCGTCGATATCCGCCCATTTCAGCGGTCCACCCCGATAGCGAGGGAACCCGTAACCGAACAGCAGTGTCATATCGACGTCGAGCGGGCGGCGCGCGATGCCTTCGCCCACGACTTTGGCGGCCTCATTCACCATCGCCGCCATATAGCGGCGGGTGATTTCGTCTGCGGTGAACGTGCGCGGCGTAATGCCTTGGGCGGCGCGTTCGGTTTCGATCAATGCCAACACGTCGGGGTTCGGAACCCGCGCCTTTGGGCCGCCTGCGTAATCGTAATATCCCTTGCCCGTTTTCTGGCCAAAGTGCCCAGCTTCGCACAGTTTGTCAGCGTAAGTGACGTCGCGCGCCCGTGGGTCCAGCCCTTCGGCGCGTTTACGTTTGCGTCCGGCCCAACCGATATCAAGGCCTGCAAGGTCCGCAACCGCAAATGGTCCCATGGCAAATCCAAACGCCTCAAGTGCGGCATCAATTTCGAACGGGGATGCGCCATCAAGGATCATATGATCCGCGCATGTGCGGTAGGTTGATAGAATACGGTTGCCGATGAACCCATCGCACACACCGGCCCGAACTGAAATTTTGCCCAACGCTTTGCCCAAAGCAAAGCCTGTTGCGGCAACATCCGGTGCCGTTTGGTCAGCTACAACAACTTCAAGCAGTTTCATCACATGGGCTGGCGAAAAGAAGTGCAGACCCAACACATCACCGGGCCGCGACGTGCTTGCAGCGATTTCGTTGATATTAAGGTAAGACGTATTGGACGCCAATATCGCACCCGGTTTACATACACGGTCGAGTTCAGCAAAGACCGCCTTTTTGACAGCCATCTCTTCGAACACCGCCTCGATCACCAGATCAACATCAGACAGCGCATCATAGTTGGTGACGACCTGCAACGCTTGATCCAGCATCGTAGAGTGCTGATCGGCGTTGATTTTACCACGCTTTAATGCGCCAGCCAGATTACCCGCGATGCGACCATGTGCGGCCTCGCCTGCCTCTGGCGTCATTTCCAAAAGATGCACGCGCAGACCTGCAAGCAGGGCTGCTGTCGCAATCCCCGCGCCCATCGTGCCCCCCCCAATCACGCCGACATGAGCGATGCTGCGCGGTTCAACACCTTTGAGTTCGGGCAGATTGCCCACTGCCCGTTCCGAAAAAAAGGCGTGAATCATGCCTTTGCGCTGGTCGGTTTGCATAAGGTCGAAAAAGATCTGACGTTCCGCCTTGAGCCCCGCCGCAAAATCACCATCATAGGCTGCCTGCACCGCGCGCACGCACCAAGCTGGCGAAATCTGTCCTTTCGAGCGGGTCAAGGTGGCATCAAAAGCGGCATCCCAATCGATGGGGGTTGGCAAGGGCATCTCGCTCACGGGGCGACGCGGCGCATCCTCTGCCACCAGTTTTTCGGCATAGGCAATACCGTTCTGCGTCGGGTCACCGTCCTGCACCACATCTACGATACCGATCTTATGCGCCTGTGCCGCGCCAATTTGTCGACCTGTGGTCATCACATCCAAGGCAGCCTCGACCCCTGTCAAACGCGGCAACCGTTGGGTGCCACCGGCACCGGGCAACAGCCCAAGGTGCACTTCGGGCAGGCCGACGCGGGCCGACGGTACTGCAATGCGATAATGACAGCCCAGCGCCACCTCAAGTCCGCCGCCAAGCGATACGCCATGCATCGAGGCCACGACCAAAAGGGGCGAGGCTTCGATCCGGTTGATCAGCTCAGGCAGGAACGGGTCCAATGGCGGCTTGCCAAATTCGGTGATGTCAGCGCCGGCAAAAAAGGCCCGCCCTTCGCCTACGATCAGCACAGCGCGTACGCCCGTGTCAGCTTCGGCACGATCCATCCCGTCCCACAGGCCCTGCCTGACCGCTTGACTTAATGCGTTAACAGGTGGGTTGCGCACGCTTAGAACAGCGATGTCGCCGTGGCGGGAATAGGCAATCTTGTCGCTCATGGGGTCTCCGCTGATGGTTGGGGCGGCAAGGGTCCTGCCCTTCCCGCGCGCCCATCAGCCTAAGACACGTTCACAAAAGGGCAAGCCCTTCCAAGGCGAACGCGATATCCCATCACGCTTCGCGACGGTAAATAAAGCAACGCCCCTCTACGGCGCCGTCTGGCAATGGTTGCTCGACAAGATCATCAAAATACATCCGATCTGATGCGACCATCAACCCGCCAACTGCCAACAGCGGCGCGACAACGGGTGAGATATTGCGTGCGAAAAGATCATTCTTTTTTGCATTGTGCCCACCGAGGTCAGCATGGATCAGCGCCGCCGTCGCCCCAAACCGCGTGAACGCAGCTGGCAACGTATCATACACATCCCCCAGCAGGACCATGTCTTCGGGCGGCGTGCTATCAGGATGCGAGGCAACAGCCCGTTCGAACACGAAAATATCACGATCAGATAAAATGTGACGCATGTGATGATAGGTGCGCCCGTTGCCAAGGCCCAGTTCAAAGACCGGCCCCGGCAGGTCGGCGATTTCACGTGCAGCATGGTCCAAACAGGCACGTTGTGACACCATACGGTCCACAAAAAGATCAAGACGGCTTTGGGTCATCGACAAAATTCCTTTGGCTTTTCCTCTAGATGGGGCACTTTGTAACGAAAGTGTAGCAACTTTTGCGACATAACTGTCGTCTATGGACCTATGCGCCGGAATCGGTTTGACTGATCTTTGGCAAAAAATGCAACAAAGGACGGTATATGCCCCCCCTGCTAAGCGTAAAAAACCTGTCGATCGGCTTTGGATCGGCGCCGCCAGTGGTGGCAGGGGTGAATTTTGCCGTGAATGCCGGTGAAACGCTGGCGCTTGTGGGCGAAAGTGGATCTGGCAAGACCCTAAGCTGTCGGTCGATCCTGCGCATTTTGCCAGGCGCTGCGCAAATGCGCAGCGGGGAAATTGAATTTGGCACCGGTGCGTCGCGCGCTGATTTGCTTAAACTCGGCCAGAAACAGATTCGCGCCGTGCGCGGCGACGCCATTTCCATGATCTTTCAGGAACCGATGCGGTCTTTGTCGCCGCTGCATCGCATTGGCAACCAAGTCAGCGAAGTATTGACCCTGCACCGCGACATGAGCGCCGCAAACGCCAAACGCGATGTGCTGGCCACCTTTGAACGTGTAGGTTTTGCTGATCCGGAACGTGCTTTTCGCGCCTATCCGTTCGAAATGTCCGGCGGCATGCGTCAACGGGCCATGATTGCGATGGCCATGGTGGCCAAGCCCGAATTACTGATTGCCGACGAACCCACCACCGCGCTTGACGTGACCACGCAGGCGCAGGTTCTGGGCCTGATGAAAGATCTGCAACGCGACACGGGTATGGCGATGATCTTGGTCACGCATGATTTGGGCGTCGTTGCCAATATGGCCGATCAAGTTGTGGTCATGAGCAAAGGCCATGTGATGGAAAGCGGCCCTGCCAAAGCAGTGCTGGGCGCGCCGGGGCATGGCTACACACAAAAGCTGTTTGCCGCCGCACCTATGATCCCCACAGTGGCCGAACCCTCGCCGCCTGTAGTGGATGATGATCTCATCCTTGAACTTAAAAACGTGTCCAAAACCTATACCGTGCGCGCAGGTGGATGGCGCGAAAACAAGTTGGTCCATGCCTGCCGCGATGTGTCGCTTAAATTGCAACGTGGCACGACTTTGGCCGTGGTTGGCGAAAGTGGCTCTGGTAAGACAACGTGCGCGCGCATCGCCCTTGGTGCCGAAATCCCCGATGCGGGGTCAGAGGTTCTATTTCGCGCCGGTTCCAACTCGAATCCGGTTTGCGTTAACGACCTAACGCGGTCCCAAAAGATCGACTTTCAGCGCCAAGCACAGATGGTTTTTCAAGACCCCTATTCATCGCTATCACCGCGTATGCGCGTCCAAGAAGCGTTGACCGAACCGATGGAAATTCACTGTATCGGCAACCGTACCGAACGTCGCGACAAAGCAGCGGAGATGCTGCGATGGGTCGGTCTGAAACCAGACATGCTGAAGCGCTATCCGCACGCGTTTTCTGGTGGCCAACGCCAACGCCTGTCGATTGCGCGCGCATTGACCCTTAATCCCGAGTTGCTGGTTTGTGACGAACCCACCTCGGCTTTGGATGTGTCCGTTCAGGAACAAATTTTGACCCTGCTGGAACGTATTCGTGACGGTATGGGGTTAAGTTATTTGTTCATTAGCCACGATCTGGCTGTGGTCGCGCGCATAGCTGATGAAGTCGCCGTGATGCGTCAGGGTATGGTGGTCGAGCAGGCCCCGCCCGATACGCTGTTTTATGCGCCCCGCCACCCCTACACCAAGGCGTTGATCGCAGCCCAACCCGAACCTGATATGAACCGCCCGATCGATCTGGCGCAGGTCGCCCTTGGCGCAGGATCACCCACCGGTTGGGCCGAAGAATTTCGTTTCGATGGGCTTGATGCCCCCGATCTTATCCAAGTTGAACCCGGACATAAGGTGCGTTGCCATGTTTAAACACGCCGTAGCCCTTGCGTGCGCTGGCCTGATGGCCTTGCCTGCGCTCGCCCAAACAGTCGTTACCGAAAGCCCATTTTGGGCGGCCGAGGTCGCCAAAGGCGACATGGACGCAGCGCCCGAACGTGTTCCCGACGTTCCATACATCGTCGATCTGGCCGCAAAGGGGCGCGAATTTGGCACCCAAGGCGGCACCTTACGCACCATGGTCACACGGTCAAAAGACGTGCGCCAGATGGTTGTCTATGGCTATGCCCGCCTTGTCGGCTATGACGAAAACTACAAGCTGCGGGCAGATGTGCTGCGCGACTATGACGTAGAAGAGGGGCGCATTTTCACCCTACACCTTCGTCCCGGCCATCGTTGGTCAGACGGCGCGCCGTTTACGTCAGCTGACTTTCAATATTGGTGGGATCACGTCGCCCAAAATACTGAACTCAGCCCCAATGGCCCACCCCAAGTGATGCGCGTCGGCAATGACGTTGGCGACATGACGTTCCCGGATGAACATACCGTAGTGGTATCCTTTCCGCACGCAAACCCGACGTTTTTACAACAACTTGCGCAGGCGTCTCCGCCATTTATCTTTCGCCCGTCACATTACCTCAAACAGTTCCATGTGGATTTCAACACAGTGGACGAGATGGAGGAAATGATCGACAGCAAGCGCGTTCGAGGATGGGCGCCGCTGCACAATAAATTGGACAACATGTACCAATTCGACAATCCATCGTTGCCCACGTTGCAACCTTGGATGCCCGCCAGCGTCAGCGGCAATTCGCGCCAGTTGTTTGTGCGCAATCCCTATTTCCACCGCGTTGACGCGCGCGGAACGCAACTGCCCTACATTGATGTGGTTGAGATGAATATCGTCGGTTCGGGTCTTGTCGCAGCCAAGTCAAACGCAGGCGAGGCCGACTTGCAGGCGCGCGGCCTTGATTTTCGCGATGTTTCGATCCTGAAAAAAGGCGAAGTTGACGGCGCTCCCTATCGCACCTTTTTGTGGTCCAATGGTGCTGCAAGTCAGATCGCGATTTATCCCAACCTGAATTTTGCCGACCCCGTTTGGAACAAGGTGATCCGCGACGCCCGCTTTCGGCGTGCTTTGTCGCTGTCAATCGACCGGCGCATGATCAACCGTGCGCTCTATTTTGGCCTTGGCCGAGAGGGCGGCATGACGGCCCTGTCTCAAAGCCCGTTTTTTGACCCGACAAACCTGACCGAATGGGCGATTTATAGCCCCGGATTGGCCAACGAAATGTTGGATGAAATGGGCCTAACCGAGCGTAACAAAGCCGGTGTGCGCCTACTTCCTGATGGTCGACCGATGGAATTTGTGATCGAAACCGCGGGTGAACGCCAGGAGGTTGGTAATGCGCTGGCGATCATCACAGACACATGGCGTGATATCGGCGTAAAGCTGATCATGCGCCCCCTTGACCGTGACATTCTGCGCAATCGTGTATTTTCCGGCGTTACAATGGCCGCCGTTTGGTTCGGATGGGACAACGGCATCCCGCAGGCATTCACGCCGCCTGACTATCTTGCGCCCACCGATCAGGTATTTTTTGCATGGCCCAAATGGGGTCAATATCACCAAACACATGGACTGGCCGGTGAACCCATCGACATCCCAGAAGCCCAACGCTTGTTGGACTTAAGCGATACCTGGCGTGAAACTGAGGTGGAGGCCGAACGATCTGACATCTGGCGCGAGATGCTGGCGATTCATGCGGATCAGCAATTTGGCATCGGCATCCTGTCAGAAGCGCCGCAACCCGTTGTTGTGTCAGACCTTCTACGCAACGTGCCCGAACAAGCCCTGTGGGCCTGGGATCCGGGTGCTCATTTCGGGGTGCACCGCGTGGACGAATTCTTTTTCGCAGAGGATGAAGAAGTCATCGCGCAGGTTTCCAAATGATGTTCGTACGTTACGCAATCTGGCGGTTTCTAACGATGTTGCTGACTCTGGCCGTGGTGTCAGTACTGGTCTTTGTCATCATCAACCTGCCGCCGGGTGATTACCTTTCCAACCAAATCGCTGAACTGCGCGCCACGGGCCAAGCCGAAGGTGTGGCCAAGGCAGAATTTTTGCGCACCGAATATGCGCTGGATCGCCCCTTGTGGCAGCAATATTTGATCTGGGTTGGTGTGATCCCCGGCCCAAACGGGTTTTCCGGCCTTTTGCAGGGTGACTTTGGATGGTCTTTTGAATTTGACGCACCCGTGGCCGACATTGTTGGCGACGCACTGTGGTTGACGGTACTGGTGAATTTAGCGGCTGTGTTGTTTGTTTATCTGGTCGCGCTGCCTTTGGGCGTCTTGGCCGCGGCGCGCTCCGCCACTTGGGTTGATTATACCACGGCCTTTGTCGGTTATCTGGGCCTTGCGACACCTAACTTTTTGCTGGCTTTGATGCTGTTTTATTACGGGCATAAATATCTAGGCCTACCCATTGGGGGCCTGATGGACCCCAGCTTTGAAGGCGAACCGATGTCGATGGCAAAGGTGCAATCCATCTTGGTTCACCTGATCGTTCCGACCTTTGTGATCGGCACATCCGGGGCCGCGGGCATGATGCAACGCCTGCGGGCCAACATGCTGGATGAACTCAGTAAACCTTATGTCGAGACAGCAAAGGCCAAAGGTCTGGGCCCTTCCAAACTGCTGACAAAATACCCGCTGCGCATGGCCTTTAACCCCTTTGTTGCTGATATCGGCAACCTGCTGCCTGCGATGGTGTCGGGGTCGGTTTTGGTGTCTGTGGTGCTGGGCTTGCAAACAATTGGGCCCGCACTTTTGACCGCATTAAAATCGCAGGACCAATTCTTGGCCGCCTTTGTTTTGATGTTTGTGGCCTTACTGACGCTTATCGGCACGATGATTTCTGACCTCTTGCTGGTGCTGCTTGATCCGCGCATCCGCTATGGCGCACGAGAAGGATAACAATACCATGAGCACCCTTCCCGACGGCCGATTCATCGACGACGCCCCTTACGATCCCAATGTCGACCTGTCTGCACTAGACCGCACCGACATGGACGCGCCGAACTTTGTACTCGTCTGGCGCAAATTCAAGAAACATCGGCTTGGCCTTGTATCTGGCATCTTTTTGTTTCTCGCCTATATGGCCATCCCATTTGCTGGTTTCTTTTCGCCCTATACGCCCAATGAACGCAGCGCCGAGTACTTGTATCACCCACCCCAAGCGATCCGGTTTTGGCACGAGGGCGAATTCATCGGCCCCTATGTTTACCCGACCGAGGCGTTCGCCGATCTTGAGAATTATCGATGGCGCTATACCACCGATAAAACACGGCCCATGCCGCTCCAGTTCTTTTGCAAAAAAACCCAATACAACCTCTTTGGTATTATTCCCGCCGAAACCCACCTGTTTTGTGCCCCCGAAGGTGCGACCGTGTTCATCTTTGGCTCGGACCGGCTGGGGCGTGACGTGTTTTCGCGCATTTCTTATGGTGCGCAGCTGTCGCTGACAGTGGGTCTGATCGGGATCACAGTGTCTTTCATCCTTGGCATCGGGTTCGGCGCGATTGCAGGGTACTTTGGCGGCGCGACCGATTGGGTCGTCAACCGTGCGATCGAAATTTTACGCTCGCTCCCTGAGTTACCTTTATGGCTGGCCTTATCTGCGGCGGTGCCGTCGAATTGGGGACCAGTGTCGGTGTTTTTCATCATCTCGGTCATCCTTGGCTTACTGGATTGGCCGGGGCTTGCGCGGGCTGTCCGAAGTAAGTTCCTCTCGTTGAGAGAGGAAGAATATGTCAGAGCCGCCGAAATGATGGGTGCCAAACCGGGCCGAGTAATCCGCCGCCACTTGTTGCCGAACTTCATGTCGCACTTGATTGCGTCCGCCACCCTGTCGATCCCCGCGATGATTTTGGGAGAAACGGCCCTTAGTTTTCTGGGTCTTGGTCTGCGTGCCCCTGCTGTGTCGTGGGGGGTGATGCTCAACGATGCGCAAAACCTTGCCAGTATTGAGATTTATCCGTGGACAGCGATCCCCATGCTACCAATTATCGTGGTGGTACTGGCGTTCAATTTCCTTGGTGATGGCCTGCGCGACAGTTTGGATCCCTACACATAATGCGCATCGCGGACATCTCGGCCCGCGCTGTCATGGCCCCTTTGGCCACGCCGATCAGCACTGCGCAAGCGGTGATCCCGGCTGCGCCTTTGGTGTTGGTCGACGTGCAAACGGACGAAGGCGTGTCTGGCACCGCCTATATCTTTGGCTACACGCCACTGACGCTGAAACCTTTGGTCAGCTTTTTACATGGGCTGCGCGACACATTGATCGGTCATTCGGCCAATCCCGATGACGTCACCCGCGCCACTGAAACCCAGTTTCGTTTGCTTGGGCGCCAAGGCATCGTCGGTATGGCATTGGCGGGGTTGGACCTTGCGCTTTGGGACGCGCAAGCCCGCGCGCTTGACGTGCCGGTCTGCACGCTATTTGGAGCCGCGCCGCGACCAATACCCTGCTATGACAGCCAAGGTGTGTTTGTTCCGGGACGGGACGAACCACTTATCGAGGCCTCTCTGACGCGCGGTTTCCAAGCCATCAAAGTCAAACTTGGTTTCCCCACAAGGGCCGAAGACGTCGCAGCCTTGCGCGCTGTTCGTGCGATTATGGGGGCGGATCGCGCTTTGATGCTTGATTATAATCAAGCCTTTGACGCACCCGAAGCCATCGCGCGCATTCGTGCCATTGAGGATGCAGGAATCAATCTGGCGTGGGTCGAAGAACCCGTTCCAGCCGAGGATTTCGCCGGATTATCTGCTGTACGCGCCGCCGTTTCAACACCAATCCAGTCCGGGGAAAACTGGTGGCATCCGGCGGATGCGGCACGCGCGCTTGCGGCAGGAACCACCGATTTGGCGATGCCGGACATGATCAAGATTGGCGGTTTTTCTGGCTGGTTCCGAGCTGCGGCAATGGCCGAAGCCGCCGCCGTACCCGTCAGCAGCCACCTTTTTATCGAGGCCTCAGCCCATGCATTGGCCGCCACGCCAAAGGCGCATTTGCTGGAATGGTTGGATATTGCCGGCGGCTTGATGGATGCGCCTTACGCGTTACACGATGGCTGCGTCACAGCACGTGGTCCCGGTCTTGGGATCACATGGGACGCAGACAAAGTCGCGCACTATCAGCTGAAATAACGCCGCTTATCAGGACGATCGTTTGGGTGGCTGCCCGCCACCTTGGGCAGCGGCAGCCCGGCGCGCCTGATTTTTCTTGCTGTTATATTTGGCTTGCTTGGGCGCGCCCGATTTTGGGGCTCCTGTCGGTTTTCCAGCATGCGCCGCTTTGTGACGCGGTTTTTTGGGTGTCGTCACGCTGCCGTCTTTGACCGCTTTTTCCATAGTCGAGGGCGCTTTGGCGAATGGCTTTTTGCCCGACTTATTCGCAGGCTTCGCACCCGGCTTTGGCTTGCGCGGCTTCGGTGTCGACGTGTCATTCCAATCGATGGGTGCTGCATCATTGCGCGGTTTGGGTGCCGGCGCAGAATCACTGTCCCAGACACGTTTCTTTGACGGTTTACCGGCGGGTTTGGCTGCATCGCCGTAGTCACGCTTGGGGCGATCATCGTAGGCCCGCTTGGGTTTATCCGCGAAATCACGCTTGGGTTTATCGCCGTAGTCGCGTTTGGGTCTGCCGCCCGGCTTGCTATCAAAGCGCGGTTTGGGCTGGCTGGCTGCCGCAGGCACGCCGTCAAGCTGCGTCATGGTGGCGCCGCCTTCGATCTGCATGGCCCCGCCAATGTTTTTCAAAAAGCCTGCGACGGCCTCGGTTTTCAGTTCAACATACGACATGTCGTTCACGATACGGATCGCACCAATGTCGTCTTTGGTAATGTCGCCTGCGTTGCACACAATCGGCAACAAGCGGCGCACTTCGACACCCTGATCCCGCCCACCGGTGACAGAAAACCATGTGCTTGGCCCAAACGGAACGTGGACCTTTGGAGTTTTGTCCTTAGCTTTCACATCTGACAGATGTTCGGGCGAGGTATGGCGCAATCCGTGAATGCGCAGAAGTGCGGCGGCAAGTTGGTCCGCGCTGAACTCGGCGGCCAGCTTGGCGACCATGTCAGTTTCTTTTTCGGTGATGGGATCGGTCCACATCGGGTCGCTCATCAGACGGGCTTCGTCTTGGGCGCGCACGGCGCCTGCGGATGGGGCATCGACCCATTCAGCGTCGACTTGCGCACCTTTCAGGATACGTGACGCTTTAGAACGGACTTTGGCTGTGACGATCAACACGCTTGTGCCTTTGCGCCCAGCGCGACCTGTTC
This sequence comes from Tateyamaria sp., assembly GCF_039940735.1. GTDB lineage: Bacteria > Pseudomonadota > Alphaproteobacteria > Rhodobacterales > Rhodobacteraceae > Tateyamaria. The sequence continues at coordinate 53,229 of NZ_JBDVGB010000048.1, read as the reverse complement.
GGCCAGATCGGTGCAACAAGGTTTCGTGGTTTGACGGCAGTTCGGCGTGCACCACCAGATCAAGGTTGGGCAAATCGATCCCACGTGCGGCCACGTCTGTGGCGACACAAACCCGCGCGCGCCCATCGCGCATGGCTTGCAATGCGTTGGTGCGTTCGGATTGCGTCAATTCGCCTGACAGCGCCACAACCGGAAAACCGCGATTTGACAGACGCGTCGTGACGCGGTTGACCATGGCGCGCGTGTTACAGAACACGATAGCATTGGGCGCTTCGTGATACCGCAAAATGTTAATGATCGCGTTTTCGGCATCATGATTTGCCACGCTCATCGCTTGGTAGGTAATGTCGGCGTGCTGCTTTTCGCCCGACGTAGTGGCAACGCGCACGGCGTCTTTTTGATAAGTCTTGGCCAGTCGCGCAATTTGCGCTGGCACCGTGGCCGAAAACATCAGGGTGCGGCGGGTATCGGGGCATTCGCCAAGGATGAATTCAAGGTCTTCGCGAAAGCCGAGGTCCAGCATCTCGTCGGCTTCGTCCAGCACGACGCCGCGAATTTCAGACAGGTTGATGGAACTGCGCATGATGTGGTCACGCAGACGACCGGGGGTCGCCACGACAATATGCGCACCGCGGGCAAGAGCGCGCTTTTCGTCGCGCATGTCCATGCCACCAACACAGGATGCCATAACGACGCCCGTTTCGGCGTACAGCCACGCCAGTTCGCGTTTCACCTGTAACGCCAATTCACGTGTCGGTGCGATGACCAAGGCCAACGGCGCGGCGGCCATTTGAAACAGGTCTTCGTCGCCCAACAATGTCGGTCCCAACGCGATCCCAAAGCCTACGGTTTTGCCTGATCCGGTTTGTGCAGACACCAGCAAATCCGAGCCCACCAAATCGGGGTCGGTTACAGCAAGTTGCACCGGCGTAAGATCGGTATAGCCACGGGCGGTCAATGCGGTCTGGAGAGGCGTAATCACGGGTTCAGGTCCTAACAAAACATGCAACCGGCCGATGCCGGTCGCCAAGCTTGCGCGCCTATGCCCTTCTGAGGCCCTTGTCGAGGGGGTTTATCGGTCGTCCCCGTCCGCGTCCTCGCCATCCAACAGGTCTTCTTCCAGCGATGCCTGTGCGGCGGCGGTGATGGCTTTGCGATCTTCCTCGTTCAAATCTTCGGCTCTTTGGCCATCGGCAAGGCGCACTGTCACCTCGCGGTGGGCAAATTTGATGCCGTTCAGTTCAAACAGTTGACGGATTTCTTCGTAGACTTTTTTACGGACAAGCCATTGATCTCCGGGCTTTGTCATGAATTTGACGCGGATGATCATGGCGCTGTCTTGCATTTCAATAACGCCTTGGGATTTCAGCGGCTGAATAAAGTTGTCGCCAATCACTGGATCATCCAACAAAGCAACGCCAAGGTTTTTGATCATCTTGCGCACTTTTTCGACGTCGGTGTCATACGTCACACGCAACGGCAGCTTCATAATGACCCAGTCACGCGAATAGTTGGTGAGCACCTGAATTTCACCAAAAGGCATCGTGTGCAGCGCACCAAGGTGGTGACGCAATTGAAAAGATCGCACGCTGATTTTTTCGACCGTCCCTTTGACCCCGCCCACGTCGATGTATTCACCGCGTCGGAAAGCGTCATCGAACAAGAAAAACGCGCCGGAAAAGATGTCGCGCACAAGGCTTTGGCTGCCAAAACCGACCGCGACACCAATGATACCAGCACCCGCGAACAGGGGGGCCACGTTGACGCCCATTTCCATCAAAGTGATCAACGCGATGATCACCACGATCACGATCAGGATGAAATTTCGGAACAGTGGCAACAGAGTCGCCAAGCGCGACGCACTCGTGCCGCCACCTTCGTCGCCCAATTCGCCGTCTTCCATGTCGCCTTGTTCTTCGGCAATTTTCTGGTCGATCCAAATCCGGAACGCGTAATACGAGATATTGCCCAAAAACAGGACGATGGCCACGCTTAGAAACTGGTTGGCGAATGAATCAGCAACGATCCCGGATTCCGGGCTCCACATTCTGATGAAGGCATAAACGCCAGCAACAAAAGCAACAATCCCGGCAACGCGCCGCGCCAACGCCTGAAACGACGTCAGCCCGCCGCTTGCCGTCAGAAGCTGCTCAGGATCAAGGCCCTCTGAATTTTCAGCGATTTTTAGTTTGTGTTCTTCGATCAGCCGGGCGCGGGTAAAGCTGCGTTCGATCACATAATTTAGCACCCCGTAAACCACGATGATTGTCGTCAGGATCACCCACCCCCCCAACAACAAAGGCGTGCCGTTCAGTGCGCCCAGCACAAGGTGATAGGTTTGGTTCCCCCAAGCAAACACAAAGAACAAGATGCTGGTCGGTGCCCAGGCCCGCGATAGGGTTCTGAGCACCCAACTGGCATGGCCGGCCGACCCATCATTCAAAATCGCAGCCGTTACGCTGCGCCGGTTGAACAACACCAGCGCAACGCTTTGCAGCATGACCACAAGTGACAACAGCGAAAACAGAAAGACATAGACGTCCTGATTAAGCCCAAATGAACGAATCCACTGCCCAAACAAAAACGCTGAAATCCCCAGTATTGTGCCAGCACTTAGCCAATGGAAAAGACGCCTTGCGTCAGCGTTCGACAGCTTTGGAATGCGATACTGCGGAAGAAACGGCGACACGATCATCCGCCAGACGTTGATCACGACGCGTATACTTAAATAGCCAACGTTGATCAGTGTAGCCGTAAATTGCAACGATGGGTCTTTGAGTGGGCCAAAGAAGATTGAACCCAGTACGTATGCCACGGCAATCGACAGCAAAATGCCAATCACCCCCATAAAAAACCGGAAGATGAGAAAAGGCATCTTTTCGGCATAGCCGTGTGGATTTTCGCGAATGCGCGCGACCACAAAGCGTTTGGCCATGTGTTTGCCGTAGACGTAGTGTTGAAACAAAATGCCCAGACCCAACAGCAGCAAACTGAGCAACAGCACCTTAACATAGGCAAATATCGTTCCGTCCGGGCTGCTGGATCGCAAAATCTGAAGCACCTCGCTGAAAGCTGACGGCAGTTGCAGAAACCGTGTCACCAACGCCGTGCGAAAGGCCGCAGCACTATCTTGCACGCTAATGAGCGTTAGGCCGCTTTTTTCGGCCTCTTCGAGAGGTGGTGCGTCACCAATTTCACTTAAGACCGTGCCGTTGCTGTCAATGACAATGACGCTGACACCATTTTCCGAAGCGGCGCGTAGCACGTCATCAATGTCTGTCGTCGCAGAGCCCCCCGAAGGCACCAGACTGGTTAGCCCTTGTGCATAACTGTGCTGAGGAACGAGGCAGGCGACCCACAGCAGTGCACTCGCCAATAACATCCAAATCGTGTTCGTCCGCATACAGTCTTTTTTCCTTTGCCACCGCTGGAAGCTAAGCGAGCGACGAAGCGCTGGCAACTCCGTCGGGCTGAATTTGTGCCCGTTGCAAAACGAAGCGGACTTTTTTTGCAATACGTTCTATTCCATGTCATAGCGAGTCTGGGGTGGTTCGATCTGGGGCAATGGCCCGAAACCGGACACGGACCAATGGGATGGCGACGCGTTTTGCAAATACTTGTGTCGTGCGGCACGAACAAAAGGGACACTTGACGGCCTTGGCCCAAAAAGTGCCCGAACGAACGGGACTAAGACGACGACGATGGGCTCATCTGCATTAACGACACGAAGCCAGGTCGGGCAACGCCCGCGGCGCGCCGTACTTTACAGCCACGACACCTTTGGCCTTGGCCATTTGCGCCGCAGTCGCGCGCTTGCATCCGCATTGACGCAATCCGGCACTGTCGGGTCCGCGATTATTTTGACAGGAAGCCCGGTCGCAGGCCGCTTTACCTTTCCTGCAGGCGTCGATCACGTGCGTCTGCCCGGCGTCAAAAAGCTCGCTGACGGCACCTATATCAGCCAGAACTCCGGAATGGATCTTGAAACCACGACATCCCTGCGCGAAGGCTTGATAAATTCGACCATCGCACATTACGAACCGGACCTGTTGATCGTCGACAAAGAACCCACTGGGTTTCGCGGTGAAATGCTGCCCATCCTCGAAAAGCTAAACGCAGCCGGGCGCACGCAGATCATTCTAGGTCTGCGCGATGTGCTGGACAAACCAGAGGTGCTTGCCAACGAGTGGGACCGCAAAGGCGCGATAGAGGCCACAGAGCGCTTTTATAACGAATTGTGGGTCTATGGCCCTAAATCTGTCTATGACCCAACCAAAGGCTTACCCCTGTCGCAAGCTGCGCGCGATCGCATCGTTTGGACGGGCTATTTACGCCGCGCGATTATCGATCCGGCTGATGTGCCCGACCGCCCCTACATCCTTGTCACCCCCGGTGGCGGCGGTGACGGTGAAGCAATGGTTGATCTGGTGCTTAAGGCTTATGAACAGGATCCAACCCTTGGGCCGCAAGCTGTGCTGGTCTATGGTCCGTTCTTGTCCGGCGACACCCGAGACGCTTTTGAAACACGCGTGGCCGCCCTTGGTGGGCGGGTCACAGCAACTGGCTTTGACAGCCGCATCGAGGCCTTGTTTGCCGGCGCTCAAGGTGTGATTTGCATGGGCGGGTACAACACATTTTGCGAAGTGCTGTCGTTTGATCAGCGTGCGGTGATCGTCCCGCGCACGAAACCACGCCTTGAACAATGGATTCGCGCCAACCGCGCCGAGGAACTTGGCCTTGTCCGCAATCTTGATGAATTCCGCGATGGGTTAACGACAGAATCGATGATCGCCGCCATTCGCGGCCTGCCCCATCAACAACGCCCCTCGCAAGCCGGGGCTGATGGGCTTCTGGATGGTTTGGATGTGGTGATTGAGCGGGCGCAGCGTCTGATGGGCGCACAATTAAGCGACGCTGCCGAATGACATCAGCCCCCCCAAGACTTGCCGTCGCCGTCAAAGGCTGGCCGCGCCTTTCGGAAACGTTCATCGCCCAAGAACTCGTGGCGCTGGAACGCGCAGGCATTACCTTTGATATCTGGTCACTGCGTCACCCGACAGACACCAAAACCCACCCTTTGCACGATCAATTGCGCGCCAACGTGCGCTATTTGCCCGAATACCTGCACGACGAACCTTTGCGCGTCCTACGCGGATTCATCGCGGCCCTGGTTCGCCCCGGCTTCCTAAAGACCTTTGCCCAATTCACACGCGACTTGTTCCGTGACCGCACCCGCAACCGGGTTCGCCGTTTCGGGCAAGCTTGCGTGATGGCCCGCGAATTGCCATCAGGTACAAAGGCGATTTACGCCCATTTCTTGCATACGCCATCATCCGTTGCGCGCTATGCCGCTGGGCTTCGCGGCATTCCATGGACGTTTTCCGCCCACGCCAAGGACATCTGGACATCTCCCGATTGGGAACTGCGCGAAAAGCTGGACACCGCCAGCATTGGCGCAGCTTTTGGTGCGACCTGCACTGCGTTCGGCGCGGACCATCTGAACACCCTCGCCACCACAACCCCTGTTGACCTTGTCTACCACGGGCTGGATCTTGATCGCTTTCCCGAAGCCCCCGAAAGGCCCGAACGTACGCCCGGTGATCCGTTTGCCTTGCTGTCCGTGGGTCGTCTGGTCGAGAAAAAGGGGTTTGACCGACTGATCGACGCACTTGCGCTTTTGCCAAGTGACATCGATTGGCATTGGACCCACATCGGCGGCGGCGCACTGGATGCGACCATGCGGGCACGCGCAACAGATCGTGGCATTCAAGATCGGATTACGTGGCGCGGCGCTTGTGATCAGCCCGAAGTGATCGCCGCCATGCGGGCTGCGGATTTGTTTGTACTGCCCAGCCGGATCGCCGAAGATGGCGACCGCGACGGCCTGCCGAATGTATTGATGGAGGCGGCGAGCCAATTGCTCCCGATCCTTTCCACGCCCGTATCGGCCATTCCCGAATTCATAGACACTGGCGTGCATGGCATCCTGTGCGACGACGACCCCAAAGTGCTGGCCGCCGAAATCGCGCGCATTGCCAACACGCCGACATTGGGTCCAGACCTAGCCCAAGCCGCCCACGCGCGGCTTTATGCTGATTTCACCATGCAACCTGGCATTGACCATCTGGCGCAAAGGTTGCGTGCGGTTATGGATGAATGAGTGTCGCCTTCTACGCACCGTTGAAACCCGCCGACCACCCGACACCCTCTGGCGATCGCGCCTTGGCGCGCGCCTTAATCCAAGCGCTTGAGGTCGGGGGCTATGAGGTCACCGTTGCCTCTGATTTGCGGTTGTATGATGGCGCCGGGGATACGGCTGCGCAAGATGCACTGATGCAAAAGGCCACCGCCGAAATCGCCCGCATCACCGCCTTGCCTGCGGCAAAGGGCTGGCGGGCATGGTTGACCTATCACAACTATTACAAGGCCCCCGACCTTATCGGGCCCGCCGTGGCCCGCACCCTTGGCATTCCGTATTTTCAGGTCGAAAGCACACGCGCGCGCAAGCGTCTCGACGGGCCTTGGGCGCGTTTTGCCGCCGCCGCCGAAGCCGCGAGTGATGCAGCCCATACGATTTTCTATGTGACACAACGTGACGCGGAAACGCTGCGTCGCGATGCCCCTGATGGACAGGTTTTGTGCCACTTACCGCCCTTTCTGTCCCGCTCCGACCTTCCCCCCGCAAGCACCCTTGCTGGGCCAATGCTTAGTGTCGCAATGATCCGGCACGGAGACAAACTGGCGTCTTATCAGCTGATTGCACAAACGCTTGCCGCCTTGCCTACATCGCTGGATTGGCACCTTGAGATCGCAGGCGACGGCGCCGCCCGGTCCAAGGTCGCATCGCTCATGGCCCCCTTTGGCGCACGCGTCAGTTTTCTGGGCGCATTGACATCAGACACGTTGGCCGAACACTATGCCAAAGCCAGCCTGTTGCTGTGGCCCGGCGTAAACGAGGCCTTTGGATTGACCTATCTAGAAGCGCAAGCCGCAGGCATTCCCGTGGTCGCCCAAGATCGCCCCGGCGTGCGCGATGTCGTGTTTTGCCCCTTGGTTGAACAAGATCTTGGCCCCTCTGGTATGGCCGCGCAAGTGGTCCATCTTAGCGACCCCGAAATCGCCCAAACGACCGGCGCGCAGGCCCGCGATCGTATCGCCAAGCATCATCTGCTTGGTGCGGCCTCTGCCACCCTGTCCCGCACAATCGAGGCACTGTGATGATCCGTCTTGCTTTATTGCGACATGGCCATACTGCGTGGAACCGGGCGGGGCGGATACAAGGGCGTACCGACATTCCGTTGGACGACGACGCGCGCGCGCAATTGGGCGATCTGCGCCTGCCGCAAAGTTGGGAACATGCCCACGTCGTGGCAAGCCCGCTGAGCCGCGCAATGGAAACCGCACAGATTGTCACCGGGCAAACAGCACTGGCAGAACCTGCCCTGATGGAAATGGATTGGGGCGATTGGGAAGGCGCACATGGCATCGATCTGAAGGCCGATCCCGATTCCACCTTTCGCGACATCGAAGACTGGGGCTGGGGCTATTGCCCGCCCGGTGGTGAAAGCCCCGGCGATCTACGCGCGCGCCTGCAACCGTGGGCCAATGCGTTAACCCATGACACTTTGGCAGTCTGCCATATCGGTGTGATGCGCGTTTTGATGGGCCTTGCGACAGGCTGGGATTTCGAAGGCCCCGCCCCGTTTCAAATCAAACGAAATCGGCTGTTCATCATCCATATCGATGATACCAATTGGCGATCAGATCCAAGCCCTGCGCGGCTGGAAAGGCGCACACCATGAAAGTGATGATCGTCGTCACCCATTTGCTTGGCACCGGCCATCTGGCCCGGGCGCTAACCATCGGGCGCGCCTTTGCCGAGGCCGGAGACCAAGTCAGCGTCGTCAGTGGCGGCGGTGCGGTGTCGCATTTTGACACCACAGGCGTGAACCTGCATCAGCTACCACCGGTGCAATCCAACGGAACCGAATTCACCACATTGTTGTGCAAAGACGGGACCCAAGCAGGCCCCGCGCATTTGCAAAAACGCCAAGATCGTCTGATGGAACTTTTGATCGACATCGCCCCAGATGTTCTTATCACCGAACTGTTCCCGTTTGGCCGTCGCATCTTAAAAGAAGAGTTCGCCACTCTGTTGCAAGCCGCGCGCGCGATGTCGCCGCGCCCGCTGGTGTTGTCCTCGATCCGCGACATACTTGCACCGCCCAGCAAACCATCCAAGGCAGCCTATGCCGACGAGATGGTGACCAACTTTTACGACGGCGTGCTGGTGCATTCTGATGCCGACGTTGTCCCGCTTGACTTAAGCTGGCCCGTGTCGACAGCCCTTGCGCCGTGCCTTCATTATACAGGGTTTGTTGCACCCGCCCCGCCAGATGAAACGCCCGCGATGCGCCGTGGCATCGTCGTCAGCGCAGGCGGGGGCACCGTTGGTGACAAGGTGTTTGAGGCCGCCATCAACGCCGCCAACCTTGCGCCAGATATACCGTGGTTATTGCTTGTCAGCGGCGAAGACAGCCGCCGTATCGCTTTAAACGCCAAGGCCCCCTCGCATGTACGCATCGAAGCGCCTCGCCCGGATTTCCGCGCCCTGTTGGAAAAGACCGCGACGTCGGTATCCATGTGCGGCTACAACACGGCACTGGACGTGTTGCAAACCGGGGTGCCTGCCGTTCTGGTCCCCTTCGATGACGGAGGTGAAGTCGAACAGGGGCTGCGTGCCGCGGCCCTGAGCACCCAAAACGGCATCGCAATATTGCGACAAGATGCTCTGTCAGGCACGTCCCTTGTTGACGCCATTGCTGACGTACAGGCGGCCAACAAACGCCCACCGCGCATAGCGGGCATGGACGGTGCCGCGCGGACCGTTGAAATCGTGCGCGACCTGCACAGAAGGTCGTTGCAATGACACTTGATTGGTCCCCTTTGCGCGCCGCCCTTTCCGCATGTCGGCGCGACGCGGTCGCTGTGCCCCTTTGGTGGCGCGATGACGATGCCATAGCTCCGACCGCAGCGCTTGATCAGCTGTCGCACCTTTCATCGCAGACTGGTTTGCCCATCCATTTGGCGGTTATTCCCGCGCACACCGACCCCGCGCTTGTTCACGCCATAGACACAAGCCATATCATCCCAGTGGTACACGGTTGGACCCATATGGATCACAGCGGCGGCGTCGGCAAAAAAAACGAATTCCTGACAGAGCGCGCCAACGCCAGTACGGATGCAGCGCGCGGCTTGGCCCAGATGCGATCACTGTTTGGGGCCGAATTGCGCACCATGTTTGTCCCGCCTTGGAACCGGATCAGCGCAGCGGTCACCGCTGCCTTGCCGGGCCAAGGCTATACCGCCTTGTCCACCTTCGGCGCGCGGACCAGCCCGAATGCGGCACCCGGTCTCGCCCAAATCAACACCCATATCGACCCGATCTGGTGGAAGGGCACCCGCGACCTTGTGGACCCGGCCGCCCTGATCGCACAAGCGACCCAACTTCTTGAGCCGCGCCGTACAGGCGTGCAAGACCCAACCGAGCCCTTCGGCCTGCTGACCCACCACCTTGTGCACACAGACGCGATCTGGAACTTTTCCAGCGCCTTTGTCACCGAGATGCTGGACGGCGGTGCCACCCCTTGGACCATGGAGAAAACGACATGAGCAGACTTGAATCCATGCGCCGTCGCTTGACCGCGCAAATCGATGGCATCAACTGGGCCGCCGACCTGATCAAGGACATTGACGGGGACGTTCTGGAAATGGGCCTTGGTAATGGGCGGACCTATGACCACCTGCGTCAAGAGATCACCGGACGGCGCATTTGGGTGATCGACCGTGTGCTGAAACCACATCCCAGTTGTATCCCCCCCAAGGATGATTTCTTGCAAGGCGAAGCCGAAGACATGCTGTCCAAACTGGCCGACGCCGGGCACAAGATGGCACTGGCGCACTATGACTTTGGTCATGGGGTAAAGGAACTGGACGTGGCCGAAGGCGGAGCACTTAGCCCCTTTATCGCCGCTCTGATGGTGTCGGGCGGGCTTGTGTTATCGCAGCAACCGCTTGTTGGGTTCGAACAGATCAAAGGGCCCGATACGGTCGATCCCGAACGCTACCTGTTTTACCGCGCACCTTAACGGGGACGTCAGTTCACGATTTTTGTTAAGATGTTGTCATTCTTACAAAGGTCGCCCTAAGCTGCGTGTGATTCAAGGTCACATCAAGTGACCAGTCATAGGGAGTAAATGAATGAAACTGTTCAAGACGGCTACGTTGGCCGCCGCAGTGCTGATGATCGCGGGTGCCTCTTTTGCCGCTCCGCTGAAACTGAAACCCGCGAGCCCTCAGCCATCGGGCCTGAAATCCGGGTTGGCCGTGAAATATGCATATCCGCAGGATGTCAAAAGTCTGAGCCAAGCCAGACGCGCACTGAAAAGCGCCAAGGCTGGTACACCGCTCAAGGGTCTGGATTACCGCGACACCGCGTCTGGCGAAAAAGCACTGACGTCAAAGCAAGAAAGACATGTGGCGGCCGCCATTTCAGGCTTTGTGAAGTTCGATAGCGCCGGCACGTATACGATCGACTTTCTAACCAATGATGGCTTGGACGCAAAAATCGGCGGGCAAGAGGTCGGCCATTTCGATGGACGCCAATCCTGTCAGGAAACCCGCGCCGTACAGGTCGAAGTGCCTCAGGCTGGGTGGTATCCTGTGGACATCACTTATTTCCAACGGGTGGGTTCGTCATGCCTGCTGATGCGCGCAGGCAAAGGGGCGCCGAACTGGATGCCGAACAAAGCGTTTGGGTATAAGTAAAAGCCCGAAGCTAGGTTTTTAAGACAATCGCGCGGCCCGACGGGGTCGCGCGTTTTGCGTTTAGCAGTGTGTTAACCATGGATGATACATGGTCGGGGCATGCCAAACTATCGCCGCCCTCAAGTTACCGGAGCTTGCGTCTTTTTCACCGTCACGTTGGCGCGGCGTGGAGGGTGGACGTTGGTCCAGCACATCGACGATCTGCGCGACGCAGTGCGGATGACACGGGCGGAGCGCCCCTTTGAGATCGATGCGTTTGTGGTGATGCCAGATCACTTGCATTGCGTGTGGACATTGCCTGCTGGGGATCGGGATTTTTCCACGCGGTGGCGATTGATTAAATCCAGATTTTCGCGGTGTTTACCGAAGGGTCCAACCCGAAAAAGCCACGACGCGCGGAATGAACGCGGGATTTGGCAACGCCGATTTTGGGAGCATCACATACGTGATGAATCAGACTATTGGGCGCACATCCATTATTGTTGGATCAATCCAGTGAAGCACGGGTTTGTGGAAAGGCCGGAGGATTGGGCGTATTCAAGTGTACATAGCGATGCCCGTTTCAAGAGAAACGCCGAACGGATCATGTAGGGTGCGTGATTTCACGCACCGATGGAGCGTGTGATGAAAGAGCGGTGCGTGCAAGCACGCACCCTACGTTTTTTGATCAGAACACCGCGCACGAACCGTGGGGCAGGAAACAATTCGCCCGCCCCGTGGAGACGGTTCAAGCGTTGATCGATCTTTGATTAGACACCAGAACGCAAAAAAGCTTGAACACTCTGATAGCTCAAACGTTTTACACCAAGTCTCTCTTTCACCGTTGCTGCCAAAATTCTAGTTTTCTCAATAGCTTATGTGATGGATCTTTCATCGGAAAGGCTCATTCGCATTGAGACTAGAGTACCTTCAATCGCACAAGGAATTTCCTTGTACTTATCTTTGTCTAAAAATAAAGACGAATTACCACTTGCTATGTAGAAGTGGCCTAATTTTCCGAAAAGTTGATGAGCAAAAAAAAGACCGTACCCAGCGTTATCCCAAACCGATTTTTGAGCCGCCTTTTTCTTTTTGTGCCGCCATGCCTTAGAAGAAACTCCCGGCATCAGTGAGAACCCAAGAGCTTCACTATCTGTGACAGGTTTTGTATGTTTGCTCTCGGTTAACGAGGCTTTGACGCCCATACCTCGATCAGCGATGCAAATCTCGACCGTATTTAATTGTGGCCAATATTGAGCACAAAAAACCGCGTTTTCAGACCCACCATGTTCAAAGCAATTCCTGAAAATCTCACAAAAAGAACGTGCGAGAATGTCACTTAAGTGCGCCTTTTGATGTTGCGAAACAATCCTTGCTATATCTTCGCAACGCCGTTCTATGGCATCACCCAGTTCATCTCCCACTTCCAGAGCGTCCGCGTCTAAGCTTGTGCGCGATAAAACACTCATCGGAATATAGTTGTGCCCACCAAACGCGCCTTGTGGATAAGGCCGTCCCTCTAGCGACAGCGCGTCGGAAAAACCCAAATTATTGGCATACGTAAGTTTGTTCAGGCCTTTATAAACTACCTTCTCGGCATCTTTCGCACGTGTCCTCATCTTGCAAGATTTAGCAAGAAAAATAAGACAGGTTGGCCTCAAAAACTCTACGTGATCGGCACCGATTAGAAGCGTTTCTCTAGTTGGAAACTCGTGAAGATCGACAGAAAACTCCGCAAGTTTATGTATTGAGCCGCCGCTAGGCATTAAGATGTCTGGCTCGTCATCCATCCATTTTGAGAGCGCTTATGAAAGCTTCCTGCGGAATATCCACCTTCCCAAACTGGCGCATCTTTTTCTTACCCGCCTTCTGCTTGTCCAGCAGCTTGCGTTTGCGTGTGGCATCCCCGCCGTAGCACTTCGCCGTCACGTCTTTGCGCATCGCGGACAATGTTTCGCGGGCGATCACCTTGCCGCCAATCGCCGCTTGGATCGGGATTTTGAACATGTGGCGCGGGATCAGGTCTTTTAGCTTTTCGACCATCGCGCGGCCCCGCATTTCGGCGCGGTCGCGGTGCACCATCATCGACAACGCATCAACAGGTTCGTCGTTCACAAGGATCGACATTTTGACCAGATTATCTTCGCGGTAGCCCGTCAGTTGATAATCAAACGACGCATAGCCCTTGGTCACCGATTTCAGCCGATCATAGAAATCAAACACCACCTCGTTCAGCGGCAGGTCATAAACCGTCATGGCGCGCGACCCGGCATAGGTTAGGTCTTCTTGGATGCCGCGCCGTTCTTGGCACAGTTTCAACACGTCACCCAAGTATTCATCGGGCACCAAGATCGTCGCCCGGATGCGTGGTTCTTCGACGTGGTCGATTGTGGACGGGTCCGGCATGTCTGCGGGGTTGTGCAATTCGGTCATCGACCCATCGCGCGCATAGACGTGATAGACCACGGACGGCGCCGTCGTGATCAGATCGATGTCATATTCGCGTTCGATCCGGTCGCGGATCACTTCGAGGTGCAAAAGCCCTAAGAACCCACAGCGAAAGCCAAACCCAAGGGCGGCCGACGTTTCCATCTCAAAACTAAACGACGCGTCATTCAGCGCCAGTTTGTCGATGGCGTCGCGCATGTCCTCAAACAGGTTGCTGTCCACCGGGAACAGGCCACAGAACACCACGGGCTGCGCAGGTTTAAAGCCGGGCAATGCCTCGACCTGTTTGCGTTCGTGCGTGATCGTATCGCCCACACGGGTGTCGCGGACTTGTTTGATCGAAGCGGTCAGAAATCCGATTTCACCGGGCCCAAGGCTGTCAACCACCTGCATCGCGGGGCGGAACACGCCGATGCGGTCCACATGGTGCACCGTGTCGTTGGACAGGAAACGCACCTTTTCGCCTTTTTTCAAACGCCCATCGATGATGCGCACCAAAACGATCACACCCAGATAGCTGTCGTACCACGAATCCACCAACATCGCTTTCAGCGGCGCATCTTCATTGCCGGTGGGTGCGGGCAAGTGCGTTACGATGGCCTCAAGGGTTTCGGTGATGCCTTGGCCCGTCTTGGCAGACACCTGAATGGCGCCAGAGGCATCGATGCCAATCACGTCTTCGATCTGTTCCGCCACGCGGTCGCAATCGGCGGCAGGCAGGTCGATCTTGTTCAGGATCGGGACAATCTCGTGATCCGCATCAATGGCGTGATACACGTTGGCCAGCGTCTGCGCCTCGACCCCTTGCGAGCTGTCGACCACCAAAAGCGAGCCTTCGACGGCGCGCATGGAGCGGGACACCTCATAGGCGAAATCGACGTGACCGGGGGTGTCGATCAGGTTCAGCACGTATTCCTCGCCATTCACGGCTTGGTAATTGATGCGAACGGTCTGGGCTTTGATGGTGATGCCGCGTTCGCGTTCGATATCCATGCTGTCAAGCAGCTGCGCCTTCATGTCCCGTTCAGAGACCGTGTTGGTCGACTGGATCAAGCGATCAGCAAGCGTGGATTTCCCGTGGTCAATGTGCGCCACGATGGAGAAATTGCGGATGTGAGAAAGTGGTGTCATGCTTGGGATATGTAGGTGTTTTTGAGGGTGGTCAATGGGGATGCGATTTTACGGGGTGCAAGGGCGTGGCTGAGGTCGATTTTAGCGACGTTAACGCGGCTGAAGTGTGGTTTGAACGTCAAACCCCCGAGGTACGCAGCACAATGGCCAGCCGCGCCGCGTTGCGGGTGGCAGCGAATCTTGGCCGATATGAGGGGGAGGGTGCAGAATCCCTAGTCTTGACTGCATTGAGATGTACGCTCACATCTGCGGTTCGCGGCATGGGACGAACCGCAGATGTGGGTTGGTTAAACGAGGCCACCCGTTCCGCCAATTCCGCCGCCCACACCACCCTTTCCACCCTCTCCCCCGTCGAGCCCGTGCCTTCCGCCCATTCGGGCTTTTCCGCTGTCTATTCCGCTCGTTCGGCCAAGTCCGTCGGCCGGGCCGCTTTGTCCGTCGCCCATTCCATCAGCTCCACCGGCTATTTTGCCAAAGCCGCCACAGCATGGGACAGCGAGAATGTCGAAACCGACTTGAACGCCAACGCACTTTGGGCCGGGGTAGATGTACCTGATAGCGCCCAAATACAGCACACAATGTTTCTGACCGATTTGAGCAAAAAACCCGATTGGGATTTTTTCCGCAGTTGGTACGAACAGATGTGGGACGGCACATTCATCGATTGGGATTTGGCGACAACGGTGGCCAAAATTGACGATGACGTTTGGGACAAAGGGTTGGCAGCGGTTGCTGAGGAGATTCGGGGGATTGAGGCACGACGACTGACGGAAGCGCTACCTCAGATCGAAGAGGTCTTCGAAACGGTTACTGGTGAATATGACGTACGAGGAACCATTGCCGAACCTACCAAGCTGATCGACAGCGTTGCGAATCGGGTTCAATTTGCGATGGACCTCGCCATAGACAGCAATGTTTGCGATTTGGATTCCATGAGCACCGCCGCAAAGATTTTGCGCCATGCTTTAGAAAACTGTCTAGATGATCCAAATGCACTTGAACAATTCCTGCGGCAGGCCGGCGCGTTGATCCGGTCTGGTTTGGACTCAGGTAAGTTTGGCGATGATGACGCTTTGGATGTCCTTGTTCGCACGTTGGACGAAACGGCTTTGCAACTTCGCGCCGATCACCCCGACGTCGCGGATGCTGTCGATGCACGTGTGCGGCAACGATTGCGCGAATTGGAAGACGTTGAGCGTTTGCGTGGTGCAGCTCTGATCGAGGATATGCGCGAGGGAGCAACTGGTCGGCTTGATGCTGAGTTTGAGTTGGCGGCAGAAACGACCCGTGAAGGTGATAGCCCGGATGCGACTGCGGAGGCTTTGAAACAGAGTGGGAACCGCGCGGGCAAGATCAGTCTTTCTGAACGGGCCAAAAAGGCCGAAGGGTCTGGATTTATGTCCAGCATTAAAATTGGAATGCGAGCGCAGAATTTGGTGGAGTTTGTTTCCAATTTGCTGAGCGGTGGAACAGTTTAAGAGCGGTCAAAGTGGGATAAGCCGCGCCATCGACAGGCCGCGGGTTGGCGTCCGGACTTGTGTGCGGCAGTACTTTATACCAGCCAAGTGCCTCCAACATCAAAGCTGTGCCCAAGCGGCACCCAATCGCCAGACCGGGGGGCGGTCTGGTGATGGCGCGGCGGCCTGTGGCCTTGATTCCGCGCTTTGGTTCCTCTTTCTAATGTCGCGCGTATTTATGACGCCGCCTTCGCGCATGGCTTTGCACGACCCGAGCGGGCATGTCTGCTTCGTGAATTGCCCTTGCCGCGCAAATCCGGCATACTATCTTCCAACAAAGCGGGCAAACCCGCAGCAGGCAAGGCAAGGGTACGTACATGAAGCTTTCGTTGATTACCGTGGCGACGGTCGCCGCATTCACACTTGCGGCCTGTTCCAGTGGCAACCGCAATGCCGTGACAAGTGCCGCGCGCGCGCCGATTTCGCAATTCGCCACAGGCCCGATTTTCCAGGGATGCGTGCAATCTGATCGCAAGCAGGCCAACCGGTCTCGGTGTGGGTGCGTGCAATCCGTTGCCAACCAATCGCTGTCCGCAGGTGAACAACGACGCGGGGCCGCGTTCTTTAAAAACCCGCATCAGGCGCAGGTGACACGCACGTCAGATCGCCCTGCGGATGAACGGTTTTGGCTGCGTTGGAAAGCGTTTGGCGACCAAGCCGCGCGTGTCTGCGGCTAAGCCTTTACAATTCATGCAATCAGACGTGCAGCGGCGAGCCAGTCGCCACGTCTATTAGGTGTTTCCCTGTGCCGCGCCCCAGCGATCGGTCAAACGGGTGATAATCTGGTCTCGGGTCGCGCGGTAGCTTTCCAGCTTTGCCTCGCGTGTTTCGCCTAAGCCTGTGGGATCAAGGGTTGGCCAGAATTCGACCTCAAGGTGGTAGAACCGCGTCAATTCCATTGCACGGGCCTGACTGGCCGGAGACAAGGCCACAACCAGATCAAAAGACGACAGGTCTTCGCCCCACTCTTCCATTTCGTCAAAGCTGCGCGAACGATGGCGGCTGAGTTCAACGCCCAATTCGTGACAGACTGCGATGGAAAAGCCGTCGATCTCCATATCGTTCTGGACGCCGACAGATTGCACGTAGGTGCCTTGGCCATAGAATTTCTTCATGATGCCTTCGGCCATGGGGGAGCGTACCGCATTATGATCGCAGCAAAATAGAACCGACTGCGGCAAGGGATGTGTCATTCATCCACCAAAATGCAAAACACAAATCAAGGTGAACAACCGGCGCGCTGTGTCTGTGTCGATCTCCGCCTTGCCGGTTAGCCTTTCTTGCAGCACCCGACTGCCTTCGTTGTGAATACCGCGCCGCGCCATATCGATGGTTTCGATCTGGCTGGGCGGCAGTTTCTTGACCGCGTCGAAATAGCTTTCGCAAATTTGAAAGTAATCTTTGACCACCTGACGGAACGGACCAAGGGACAGATGGAATTCAGCCGCCTTTTCTGCATTGTCCGTCTCTAGGTCAAAAATCAGCCGTTTGTCGCGGATCGACAGCGTAAGGTGATAGGGGCCAGCTGGTACTTCACGTCCTTCACGCGCGGGCAGCACAAATGTGTTGTCCTCAAGCAGGTCAAACATGGCCACTTTCCGCTCTTGCTCGATTTCGGGCGTAGGCGGGGGCAGGTTGGCGTCGTCGAGCGTTATGTGTGAAATGCGGGTCATGGGCAGTCGTCTTGGTTACGGGGCGTGATGCAAAGTGCTTACGCAAGCCCCGCCAACAACACAATGGCAGCGCGAAGTTTCATGAAACCCAAAATCAAAACAGATCCGGTGTGACCAACAAAATTTCAGAGCCGCCTTAGGTGTTTGGCCAGTTTTACCCGTTTAATTTGCGCAAACGTGCTGTGACTGAAAGCCCATGTGCCTCAAGGCTTTCTGACGCGGCCAGCCGTTCCGCACTGGGCCCAATCGCGCGCAAGGCTTCGGGGGTCATTTGCGCCAAAGTCGTGCGTTTGACAAAATCCATCACCGACAGGCCCGACGAAAACCGGGCCGAACGCGCTGTGGGCAACACGTGGTTGGGCCCGCCGATGTAATCGCCGATGGCCTCTGGCGTCCATTGCCCAAGGAAAATAGCACCTGCGTGAGCGATCTGTTCAGACAGCCCATTAGGGTCGGCCACACAAAGTTCTAGGTGTTCTGGCGCAATGCGATCCGACAGCTGCGCGGCGATTTCCAGCGAAGGCACTGTAATAATCGCGCCAAAATCGCGCCAACTGGCACCCGCGATGGCGCGGCGTTCCAACGTTTCCAACCGTTTGTCGACGGCCGCAGCCACAGCGCGGCCAAAGTCGGCATCCGTGGTGATCAAAAGCGATTGCGCGCTTTCATCGTGTTCGGCCTGACTTAGCAAATCAAGAGCGATCCAATCGGGGTCATTATCCCCATCCGCAATGACCAGAATTTCCGACGGCCCGGCGATCATGTCGATACCGACCTTGCCAAAGACCCGACGTTTCGCCGCCGCGACAAAGGCGTTGCCCGGCCCGGTGATCTTGTCGACGGGCGCAATCGTGTCGGTGCCATAGGCCAATGCTGCAATCGCTTGCGCGCCGCCAATGCGGTAAATCTCGTCCACGCCTGCGATTTTTGCTGCCAGTAAAACCAGCGGGTTCAATACCCCATCTGGCGTCGGCACCGTGATGGCCAAGCGCTCTACCCCCGCGACCTTGGCAGGCACCGCGTTCATCAAAACCGAAGAAGGGTAGCTGGCCAGCCCTCCCGGCACATAAAGCCCGGCCGCTGAAACGGGTGTCCAACGCCAACCAAGCGTCGCACCGGCATCATCAGTCCAGCGCGCGTCGTCTGGCATTTGGCGCGTGTGATAATCCCCGATCCGCGTTGCGGCCAATTCCAGTGCGGCGCGATCTTTGGCGCTCACTTGGGCAATCGCGGCGTCGACCTCGGCTGAAGTGATCCGCAGAGTTTCTGGTGTCAATGCGATCCGGTCAAACCGCTCGGTCAGTTCAATGACCGCCGCATCGCCGCGCGCGCGTACATCCGCAATAATATCTGCAACGACGACATCCACATCCGGGCTATCCTCGCGCTTGGCATCCAAAAGGGCCGCAAAGCGCGCCTCAAAATCTGCGTCGCTGTGATCAAGGAATTGTGGCATGGGCGTTTCTCCGTTCACGCTGGGACATAGCGGGACAAAGTGGGGTTCTCAAGGCTACCGCGTCACGTGGTCAACGTGCGCACCATGATCAAATCATCCTCAGGGCCCAACGCACCAAGGATCGCATTGGGTATCTTGCCCATCACGGCAAACCCATGGCGTTCATAAAGCGCAATAGCGGGCTGGTTTTCGCAAAATACCGACAGTTCCAATTGCCAAATACCCGCGGCATCGGCAGCACCTTCGATTGCAGAGATCAGACCATCAGCAACACCTTTTCCGCGCGCTCCCGGAATGACGTACAACGGCCCGATTTCGGCCCTATGCCGCGCACGTGAAATGCCCAAGCGGTTAAGTCCTGCCAAGCCGACAGGTGTGTCACCAAGAAAGGCAAGAAACCGATGCCCGCCCTCAAGGCTTTGCGCGTCCCGTTCAATCGGAACAGACTTCGCCTCGTCGGTTGTCAGGATAAAAGCCTGCGGGTGCCGTTCAATGCCGTCCAACCGAAGCGCGCGCCAGATATCTACGTCGTCAGGCGTCGCCGCCCGCACATACACTGATGATGCAGGCGGCGGCACAGACGTATCAGTCATCGTGACGAGGGGCGGATTTTGATGGCGCGACATAGGGGCGCGTTACATCCTTAAGCGTGGCTTCGATTGCCTCAACGCTCAGACGGATCGCGCCGTCACCTGCCAATGTCAGTAGGATATCGCCTGCCCCGTCTTCGCCCGGTTCAAAACCGACGGACAGCAACGACAGGATCATGTCTTTGTCGCTGCGATCAATGCCGTTGGTCGCCACGTTCTGCACCAGATCAAAGGCCAGAACAGATTGCACCCGTTCGGGCGCGTGACGCCCCTGCCCTTCGTCTTCCCAGCGGAACCGATTGATCAGCAAAGCAAAACGGCGTTGCCCACGCGCATAGGTCATTTCGGTGATCGGAAAGACCCCGTCTTGGGTCAGCGAAGACACCACCTGCAAATCCTCGGCGTCCAACACGCCAAGGTTCAACGGTGCCTCGCGCCCGTCTTCGAATTTGGCGTCGTCGCTCATTCGCCCTGTACCCGTTCGATTTGCGCACCAACGCCCGAGAATTTGCGCACCACTTGTTCATATCCGCGATCAAGGTGGTACACCCGCGCAACCCGCGTTTCGCCCTCGGCCGCGAGGCCCGCAAGGATCAAGCTGACAGATGCCCGCAAGTCAGTCGCCATCACAGGTGCACCTTTCAACTTGGACACACCTTTGACCGTGGCCGTTCCGCCGTGAACTTCGATGTTTGCCCCCATGCGGATCAATTCAGGCGCGTGCATAAACCGGTTCTCAAAGATCTTCTCTTCAAGCACGGACGTGCCTTCGGCGGTGCACAGCAGCGCCATCATTTGCGCCTGCAAATCGGTGGGGAAGCCGGGGAAGGGTTCGGTGGTTACATCAATGGCTTGGATGCGCCCGCTTTTGCGTGACACTTTCAAACCTGCGGGCGTTTCTTCGACGCTGACGCCTGCGGCATCAAGTTTTTCGCAGAACGCACCAACCAAATCCATGCGCCCGCCCAGCAATTCGACTTCGCCACCACAGATCGCGGGGGCCAGCATATAAGTGCCCAGTTCGATCCGATCGGTCACGACCCGGTGGGTGGCGGCGTGCAGGCGGTCGACGCCCTGAATAGTGATGGTCGACGTGCCGTCGCCGTCAATTTGCGCCCCCATGGCGCGCAGGCAATCAGCCAGATCGACGATCTCAGGCTCTCGCGCGGCATTGTTGATCACGGTCGTGCCTTTGGCCAGCGTCGCGGCCATCATGATATTTTCAGTTGCCCCAACTGAGGCAAAAGGGAAATCAATGACAGCGCCCTTCAATTTACCGCCATCAGCTTTGGCGTGCAGGTAGCCGTCGCGCAGGTCGATCTCTGCACCCATTTTGGCTAGCCCATCGGTGTGGATGTCCATCGGACGCGCGCCAATGGCGCAACCGCCAGGCAAGGACACCTCGGCGTGGCCTTCGCGGGCCAAAAGCGGGCCCAGAACAAGGTTAGAGGCACGCATTTTGCGCACGATGTCATATTCGGCGCGGGTGTTGATCGCACCGTGGCACGACATGACCTGCACTTGGCCGTCCTGCATCGAGGTAATTTCGGCCCCCAAAGACTCCAACAGCTGCGTCATCGTGCGAATGTCGCTCAGACGCGGTGCGTTGGTTAGCGTCAGCGGTTCGTCACTCAGTAACGTCGCCGGCATCAACGCAAGGCACGCGTTTTTGGCCCCCGCAATCGGGATTTGCCCATTCAGCGGACCACCGCCTTGTACCACAATACTATCCATCGTCCTGCTCCGTCGCCTTGACTTGTTTGTTGTCCACATCCCCGCGGGCCTGCGCCTGCGTTTTACGCCGTGCAAGGTTTGCTTTGAGCGCTTGTTTCAACCGCGCATCGCGGTCTGCGTTAGCTTTGGGTCGGGGGGGTGATTTTGCTGCCATGGTGTCTCTCTATCTTAGGTGGGCGTACGCGTCCAGAATGGGGTTGCACGGACGGACGATTGTCGCTACTCACCCGCCACAATGCTGTGGTAGCTCAGTGGTAGAGCGCGTCATTGGTAATGACGAGGTCGGGAGTTCAATCCTCCCTCACAGCACCATCCAACACATCGACCTGAAACAAGCCTCAAAACGTGCCTCTCTTGCGGGCCCCAACTGACGGGCACCGGCTGCGCCGTTACATCGTTTAGTTTGGACTCAGTATTGATGGTCCTTCGCACCATTGCGTCGGACAGGTCGCAATACCTTAGGCCACTCCTTCAACAGAAAAGCATAGACGGTGCAGGGCGGCGAACCGCAGGTCTGAACCAAAACTACCAAATGCCGCGCATCCCATAACTGGTCATTCATCAGAGCTACCAAAAACCTTCAACAACGCCTTGGCGTTTTGAACAGGGTTTTTGGCAGCGTCAATCGGGATGAATTGTGCGTCTGCCCAAAAGCATGGTTTTTGGAACGCACTTGTCGATTTAGAAGATCTAATCACTACGGATTCAAAAATGACACAAGCAAATAGAATAGCAAAAGCCCTGTCGACTTACAACAATAAGGGGGCTTAAACGAGCCAATGGCTCGGTAGAAAGCCGCGAAACTTTCACTGTGGAAAAGAGAACGGAGAGCGTCTTGCCTTCAATTGAATCTACAAAAACTTCTTACAGGGCTGAAATAGATGGGCTGAGAGCCTTTGCTGTACTTTCGGTCGTTGCATATCACGCCTTTCCTGCGCATCTAACGGGTGGCTTCACAGGGGTTGATGTCTTTTTCGTTATTAGTGGTTATCTGATCACCGCCCACATCTTTACGAGCCTTGACGAAGACAAATTCTCTTTTCTCGACTTCTTTCAAAGACGCATCCGGCGGATTTTTCCGGCCCTCATTCTTGTGATGTCCAGCTCTCTCATTTTTGGTTGGTTCGCGCTGATATCAGAAGAATTTCAACAACTTGGAAAGCATGTTGCCAGTGGTGCGGCCTTTATCGTCAATTTCATTCTTGTGGGTGAAAGCGGATATTTCGACACCGCAGCAGAAACAAAGCCCATGCTTCATTTGTGGAGCCTGGCCGTTGAGGAGCAGTTTTATCTCGTCTGGCCAATCGTTCTATGGCTCGCATGGCGGCAGCGTTTTAGTCTTATCTGGGTCACGGCGTTGGTTGCAGTGGCGTCATTTTATTTCAATTTACGCTTCGTGGAGTCGCACCCGACCGAGACTTTCTTTTGGCCCTTCGGGCGCTTTTGGGAAATGTTAAGCGGCAGTGTGCTTGCCTGGCTGATGCTGTATAAATGCGATGTAATAGATCGCGCCAAGTTACGCGTCGACACATGTATTGGGCGGATGATCCCATTGTCGCTCGCGCGTGGACAGATAGCCTTTAGCGAAAATGCTATGGCTTTGGCCGGGCTGTGCTTTCTGATCTACGGTTTCGTAGGGATCAACTCAAACGTGCCGTTCCCGTCCACTTGGGCCTTAGTTCCAGTTTGCGGTGCCATTCTTATCATGGCAGCAGGAGCAACTGCGTGGTCCAATCGGGTCTTTATGATGAACCCGGTTGCGGTCTGGTTTGGATTAATCAGCTATCCACTTTATCTTTGGCACTGGCCCATTTTGTCGTTTCTCCAGATTGTCGAAGGTGGTGAACTTCCGCATCGGGATACACGCATTATTGCGGTAGTTTTGGCGTTTTTTCTTGCCTGGCTCACGGTCAGGTTTGTTGAAAAGCCTTTGCGATTTGGACGCCGGAACGTTCGCCTAAAGATAGTCGGCTTGACGGGAGCGATGATTTTCGTAGGTGGGGCGGGACTGTTGATTAGTCGAACGGATTTCTCGGAGTCGCACACGCTGGAAGAGCTCCCCGTCAAACGCCCGGCGGCTGAACACATTTATGGCTCATCTTCCAGATGGTATCAGGGTCAGGAAGGGTGGCTGTTTTTAGGGAACGCATACGACGACACAGTTGCGAAACTGAAGCTTGCCTCTCCTCCCGCTCCGGCAAACATTGAGCGGGAGGCAGATCTTTTCGCGAACCTGGCTGAAGCCGCAGAAACAGCAAACACTTCGGTTGCATTGTTGATTGGCCCCAATAAATCTACGCTCTATCCGGAATATCTCTCCAGTGAGATCGGGCCTTCTGAGCGGCGTTACGTGACATATTTCACTGAGCGATTGGACGCGATTGCAGACCTGACTGTGGTTGATCCAGTCGAAGACTTGCTGCGCACCAAAGAAAGCGCTGGGTTGTTGTATTACAGAACAGACACGCACTGGAACGATAAGGGAGCGTTTCTGGCTTTCTCGGTTTTAGCAAACCGCATGGGCTGGCCCACTCCTGACGTATCCTTCGAAACCGGCGCGCCGCACTCAGGTGATTTAATCGCGATCTCAGAGATTGAGGGCTTCCCCGTGACCACAGGTGACAGCTGGCAAATCGCATGGGTCAGCGCGCCAGATCTGGAAACCAAGCCTCTACCGAACCAACCGAAAACGCCCTTTGGACGCGCCGAGGTTGTGACAAACAACTCGCCACTATCCGAGCAGACTGTATGGGTTATTGGTGATTCCTTCACAAATGCTGTAGCGCCCTACATCAACGCTACTTTTGAGGAGGTTCGTTATCTTGGGCACTGGAACGAGAAACTACGTACGCTTCCACAAGACCTTGCGAGTGCGGAGGATAAACCTGATATAATCATCCTGATCCGTGTTGAGCGGTCGTTTTGAGTTGAAATGGTGAATGCCCCGTCAAAGAGAGTGATTTGCAGCAGGGGGCAAGGTTATGGGTTCGAGCCCTGAGGGTTCCAAAAAGGACGGTTTTTGAACGGTTCGCGGAAATGGACCTTGGTGCGTCTGCTACGAACCGCGACCTTGTCCCATCTCGCAAACACAAAGCGATTCATGCCAACATGTGCATGAACAAGAGTTGTGCTTGCTCGCATCATTTATCTAGCTGCATACTAAATGTACGACTTCACAAGGTGTCTTGACGCACGACGGGATGCCACGCGGACTTCACACCAATTCAGAGGCAAAATATGAGCGAAACACTTGGAATCGATCACCTTGGCCTGACGGTATCCGATCTTGACGCCAGCCTTGCATTCTTCACGCAAGCTTTGGGATGGACGCAATTTGGCGGCAACCCGGACTATCCGTCAGCCTATATTACCGACGGTCATTCCAAGCTGACGTTATGGCAGCAACGCGGAGACACCGCCTTTGACCGGCACGCCAATGCGGGCCTGCACCACACAGCACTCAAGGTGGCGTCGGCCGCGCAATTGCAGTCACTGTTCAAAGTGGTCGCAGATTGGCCCGGTGTCGTGATCGAATTTGCGCCCGAGTTTTCCGGCAAAGGACCGAAAGAACACTTTATGGTTCGCGAACCGGGGGGAACCCGATTGGAATTGTCCTATGATCCAAGATGATCACGTTGCAGCACGCAGATAGCTGGCTGCGCGATCTATCCTGCCAGTTCGTATCGGTGGATTTGGTGAAATCGCCCGTCCGCGTCCTCGCCCAACAAAGTGAGCGCCGCTATTGGATGCGGCGACAGATCAAGCGGGCTCAGCCGCTGCGCAAGTGCAGCTTCGGCATGCGCGAACGGTTCAGCACCAAGCCGCCCGGTCAACGTCATATGAAAGCGGAACTGATCCAACACGTAAGGATATCCCCAGCGTTGCAAATGCGCGTCTTGGGCTGGGTTCAACCGGCTTGCGCGGCGTTTTTCCAACTCAGCTGCGGTGGCTGGCGCGCGAAAAGCATCCAGGTCTTGCACGCAGCGCGCGGCCAACGTGCCCAGCGCGCTTGCATCGCCGACAGGCACAAGCGCCAGAAAGCGGCCCAATCGGGCCAATTCCAACCCATCCAAAAGCACCGGACATACCGTGGTGCACAGGGCCGTAAGGGCGTCGGACAAACCCTGCGCTGTGGTGCCTTCAGCCAGACGGAACGGCGGTTTGATCGTGCCATGAAACCCGTATTTGCGCGGCGTCGCCGTCACTGCGGCGACATCCAAACCACCCATGTCAGGATGCGGGCAAGTCGCACCGGTTGCACTGTCCCACCCCAGCCACCCTGCGCCGAAATCGGCCAACGGCGTGCCCAGTTCGGGCGTGTAATAAATCGCGTAGCGTGTAAACATGACGCAGCCCAATTGCAGTTCGAGATAACAGGCACATGACACAAGATTTAACCCTCGCCAACGCCAAGCTGATCCTAAAAGACGAGGTAATTATTGGCAGCCTGTCCCTGCGCGACGGCAAGATCGCGGCAATCGACACCGGGGCGGCTGTTCCGACTGGCGCATTGGACTGCGAAGGCGACTATCTGTGCCCCGGCCTGATCGAACTTCACACGGACAATCTAGAACGACACATTTCACCCCGCCCGAAAGTGTCTTGGCCGCATGGGCCTGCCATTCTTGCGCACGATCGTGAACTGGCGGGATGCGGTATCACGACTGTCTTTGACGCGATGCGCGTCGGATCAATCTCTAGCAGCAAGGCGCGACACGCCAAATACGCACGCGAAGTGTCACACGCGCTTTTGGCGTTACGCGCCCAAGGTGTGCTTAAGATCAGCCATTACCTTCACTTGCGCGCAGAAATCTGCAGCGAAACCCTACCGGTAGAATTGGCTGAATTCACGCGCGATGACCGCATTGGCATCGTCAGCCTTATGGACCACACGCCGGGCCAGCGCCAATTTCGGGATCTCGAAAAGATGAAGGCCTATGTGATGGGCAAACACAACATGAGCGCTGCGGATTTCGCCAAGCACATCGCCGATTTGCAAGATTTACAAGCCCAGTTCGGGGCCGCGCACGAAGCCGCGGCAGTGGCCTTTGGAAAAGCACTTGGCGCTGTCTTGGCCAGCCATGATGACACCACCGCAGGCCAAGTCGCGACCTCGGCGCGCCACGGCGTTGCTATGGCAGAATTTCCGACAACGGTTGAGGCGGCCCAAGCTTGCCGCGACAATGACATCGCAATCATTATGGGCGCGCCAAACCTTGTGCGCGGGGGATCACATTCGGGCAATGTCGCAGCCGGTGACTTGGCCGATCGTGATTTGTTAGACATCCTGTCTTCGGATTATGTGCCTGCCGCGCTTTTGATGTCAGCCGTGCAATTGGGTGAAACATGGGGCGACATGGCCCGTGGAATAGCCACAGTAACGGCGGCCCCTGCCAATCACGTCGGCCTAACCGATCGGGGTGTGCTTGAGGTCGGCAAACGCGCCGATGTGGTTCGATTCAAGCCGTTGGACGGCATCACCTCGATCCGGCAAGTCTGGAGCAAAGCGCATCAGATCGCCTAGCCCTAGGCCCACAACACACCTGAAATATCAGACGGAAACAGCCGCCAAAAGCGTGTCGCGGTCGATTTCTTCGCTGCGGCCTCGCAATTTTTCTGCGCCCCGTTCCAACACCAGAAACTGATCACCAAGGTCGCGGGCAAAATCGAAATATTGCTCGACCAAAACGATGGCCATATCGCCGCGTGCCCGCAATTGCGAGATCACACGGCCGATCTGTTGGATAATGTTGGGTTGGATACCTTCGGTCGGTTCATCAAGCAAAAGCAGCTTTGGGCGGGTCACAAGTGCACGCGCGATTGCAAGCTGTTGTTGCTGTCCGCCGGAAAGGTCCCCGCCGCGGCGGGCCAGAAATTCCTTGAGGATCGGGAACAGGTCATAGATTTCAGACGGCACTGTGCGTTCTGCCCGTGGCAAACAGGCAAAGCCGGTTTCAAGGTTTTCTTTCACCGTCAGAAAGGGAAAAATTTCGCGGCCCTGTGGCACATAGGCCACCCCTTTTTGGGCAAGCGCATGGGCCGAAGCGCGACCAATTTCTGCACCGTCCAGCATGTATGTTCCGCCTGAACGCGGATGCGTCCCCGAGATCGCCTTAAGCAAGCTGGTCTTGCCGACACCATTGGTGCCCATCACGCAGGTGACTTCGCCCCGTTTGGCAGTCACATTGACACCGTTCAGAATTTGACTGCCGCCATAATGCAGCGTCAGATCCGAAATGTTCAGGACGTTATCTTCCAAGATACACCTCGATCACTTTTTCATTGGCTGTCACATGGTCAAGAGAACCTTCGGCCAACACCGAACCTTCGTGCAACACCGTCACCTTGCAGTTCAGACGGCGCACGAATTCCATGTCATGTTCAACCACCACGACGGCGCGTGTCTTGGCCGCTTCGACCAAAATATCCGTTGTGTGTTCACGTTCGGCGGGCGTCATGCCAGCAGCGGGTTCATCGACAAGCAATAGGCGGGGGTCTTGCGCCAGCAGCATTCCGATTTCGAGCCATTGTTTTTGACCATGGCTCAATTCTCCAGATTTGCGGGCCAGTTGGTCGGTTAGGCCAATCTCGCCGGCCAATTTGGCCACGGCTTCAAAGTCGTCTTGAGCAGGGCGAAAGCGCAGCACGGCCCACGGGCTTCGGCTCTTTTTCAGGGCCATCATCAAGTTGTCAGCGACCGATTGATCCTCGAACACTGTTGGGCGCTGGAATTTTCGTCCGATGCCTGCTTGCGCGATTTGGCTTTCGCTCAGGCGCAGCAAAGACATGGATTTTTCTCCAAAAACCACATGACCTTCGTCTGGTTTTGTCTTCCCGGTCACAATGTCCATAAAGGTCGTTTTGCCCGCGCCATTGGGTCCGATCACCGCGCGCATTTCGGGTTCGCCGATCTGGAAGGACAGATTGTTAATGGCCTTAAAGCCGTCAAAGCTTTTGGACACACCTGAGACTTCGAGAAGGGTGCTCATTTGTCGGCCTCACTTTCGCGCAAACTGCCTGCATCCGGGCCAAGGTCGGCACCGTGACGTTTCGGGCTCGGCAACATGTCAAACAAGCCGCCGATACCTTTGGGCGCAAACAACGTCACGACAACGAAAGACAGCCCAAGCAGAACGGTCCACCAATCGACCCAAGAGATCGTATAAAAGCCAAGATTTATGTCAGGTGCCTGCCCGCCCGTGAACCAAGTCGACACCAAAGACACGAACGCCGCACCGATGACCGCGCCGTAAAGTCGCCCCCGTCCACCAATGGCAACCCAAACGGCAAGGTAAATGGATGCGATGGGTGCGATCTCAGCTGGGTTGATGATGCCCGCTTGGGGGTAATAAAGCGCGCCTGCGACGGCGGCGATCACAGCTGTGAGGGTAAAGATCGTCAGCTTGTAGGCTTCGACCGAGTAGCCAAGGAAGCGCACCCGTGCCTCGTCATCGCGGATCGCACGGATAACCGAGCCGAATTTGCCCGATACGATCCATGCACACAGTAGGTACGCAAGACCAAGTGCGAGGGCCGAGGCCCAGAGAAACCAGATGGAAACGGTTGATTGCGGTGTATCGCTGAGGCCCGGCAGATTTTGCAAGCCTGACAGCCCGTTGTTGCCCCGCAGCCCACTGTCGTTTTGGAATAGGTAAAGCGATAAGGCCAACGTCATGGCTTGTGTCAGGATCGACAGGTACACGCCCGTGACCCGGCTGCGAAAGGCCAGCCAGCCAAAGACCAGTGCGAGCAGCCCCGGTACGATGACGATAGCCGCAAGTTGCAGTGGCAGCGAATGGGCAAAGGCCCAGATGGGCGGGAATTCGGATGCCCCGACCACCCCGAAGATTTGTGTCGCGATTCCTTGAGATATTTCGCCTGATGTGGGGGGCAGTGGCGCTGCGGCGAGGCTTTGTACCACAATGAGTTCAGTACGCGCATACATCAGCCACATGCCAATGGCATAGCCGCCGATACCGAAGAACGCCATGTGGCCAAGCGATAGGATCCCGCAATAGCCCCACACCAAGTCCATCGCCAGCGCGACCATGCAAAGGCACAGCGTTTTGCCCAGTGTTTTGACAAAACTGGTAGAGATCACGCCGATGCCAAAGCCTTCGGCTAGGATCGTGACACCAATTGTGAAAATCGCGAGTGCTGCGATGAAGATCAGAACCGACGGGTGGCGTGTGATGAAACTGTGGGACCGGGGGCCAGCCCCCGCACCCCCGAGGTATTTGGAACCCAAAGAAGGGGAAGATGGATTGAGTGACGTCATTGTTTATGCCTCCGCCGCGCGGCCCTTGAGGGCGATGATGCCTTTTGGGCGGAATTGGATGAACAGGATGATGAACAGGATCATGTAGGTTTGTGCCGCCAGCGTGTTGGACGGGTTTAGGAATTCAATACCCTTTTGCATCGACCCGACCATGGCCGCCCCCAAAAGCGTGCCCCAGATGTTGCCAACGCCCCCCACGACCACAGTCATGAAGGATTGTACGATGTAGTCGGACCCCATTTCAGAGGTGACTTTGGCATAAAGGCCGATGGCGACCCCTGCGATGCCAGCAATCCCGGAACCAAAGCCAAAGGTCAGCATGTTGATGCGATCCGGGTTGATACCCATCGACGCGGCCATCCGTGGGTTTTGTGTCACGGCGCGCACTTCTAGGCCAAGGCGCGTGCGGTTCATCACAAAGAGAAACAGCGTAAGGAAGATGAGGGCAAGGATCAGGATCGCGATGCGGATATAGCTGATCGAAACGATGTCGTTGATTACCATCGACCCATCGAGCCAGCCGGGTGCTGTAAGGGGGCGCGCTTGGGTGCCAAAGATGTTTTTGGCCAGTTGCTGCAACGCAATGGAAACCCCGAAAGTCGCCAGAAGCGTTTCAAGTGGGCGGTGATACAGCCAGCGGATCACCAGCCGCTCCATCGCGACACCGGCGGCAAAAGTGACCATGAACGCCAACGGGATTGCCAGAAGGATCGACAAGGTATGATCAGGCACAAACAGCTGCACGACATACCCGGTGTAGGCCCCCATCATGATAAATTCGCCATGCGCCATGTTGATCACGCCCATGACGCCGAACGTAATGGCAAGGCCGATCGCAGCGAGAAAATAGATCGAAGCAAGCGAGATCGCGTCCAGCGCGAGGTCTGCCGTCTGGTTCAATGCGACAGAGGTTTCGATACCAGTCAGCACCTCTTGGGCGGCGCGCGCAACTGTAGGGGAAGGGCCGGTGAACACCTCGAAAAACTGATAGGCGGCGAGCGCTGTGTCGATGTCTTGAGCCGTGGCGGCGGGTTCTGCCAGCCCTTCTGAGACCAAAGTGGCGAAAGCTGCATTGCGCGCTTGGTCGGTGTCGAGGGTTGCGACCTGCACGCCAGCAACCATGCCTGCGTCTATGTTGCGAATAAGTGCCTCGCGGACCTCACTTTGGGGGATAAGCGGGGGCGCAAGATCTGCGCGCACCAACAGGTCGTAAGCATCTTCTTTGGACAGTGTGTCATCACCCGGAGTGACGGGTCGAACGACTTCGGGGCCAATTGGTATCGCTTCGCCGACCTCAATGCGGGTGGCGACAAGTGGGTTCAGGACCGCGCGCGCGTCGACACCTAAATCGCCGTTAAAATAACTGATCGCCTGAACTTTCTCGGCTTCGTCTGACCCAAACTCAACTGTAAGCAGACGCTCAAGCCGCGTCATTTGAGCGACCAAATCTTGGTCCGCTTCAGCCGCTTGTACATCGCGCAGGGCAGGCAAATGCGTTTCGTCTGGATCGCGCGCAATGGCATTCAGTGCCGTCAGTCGCACAGCAGGGTCCGGATCCGTCAACTGAAAGCGCACAAGACCCGCAGCGATCAAGCCGCGCACGCCACTGTTGGGTTTGAGTTGTTTGTACGTATCGTCTGGAACTTCGCCCAGATCAGCGCCGTCAGCCACATCGAAAATGTGAATGGTGTCACGGTCAATTTCTGTTGCAAAGACGAACAGGCCGGTTTCTTCGTCCTGCCACATCTCTTTGTCTTGCCAACGTTGCAGCACGTTTTGGGCTGCGGGCAGACCGCTGGCAGTCAATCCATCGATGGCTGTTTGGATGGTGCGACGCGAGGCCTTGGCGATCAGTTCGCCGTGGGCTTGCAACACTTGCTGAATAGGTGCGTCTGCGTTTTGTGCAGCGGCAGGCAAAGCCAGACCTAAACACACAAGAAAAGCCAGTAGTCGCTGCATTTATTCCACCCTCACATGACCAAGGGGCGGCTAACCGCCCCTTGGAAAAGTCGTAATTTAAGTCAGTTTAGTAGTTGGATTCGATCTGCACGCAGGAGCTTGTTGTCGTGTTGTACATGCCACAACCCAGCTCTTTCCAATCCGACACGAGAACCGCAGATTCAGGCAAGAAATCCGTCCACGCATCGCCCGGCACTTCGGAGGTTTGGCTGATGATGTCAAACTGACCATCGGCTTGGATTTCACCAATCAGAACTGGTTTGGCCAAGTGGTGGTTTGGCAACATCACAGCTGTACCGCCTGTCAGGTTTGGAAATTCCTGACCATACATTGCTGTGCGCACGTCATCCACGTCTGTGGTTTTGGCAGCCTCAGCCGCAGCAAGCCACATGTTGAATCCGATATAGTGCGCTTCCATTGGGTCGTTGGTTACACGCTCTTCGCCCATGCGGGCTTTCCATGCTTCAACCCATGCTTCGTTTGCATCGGATTCGGCTGATTGGAAATAGTTCCAAGCTGCCAAGTGACCAACCAAGTTGGATGTGTCCAAACCCGCCAACTCTTCTTCGCCAACCGAGAACGCAACGACGGGGATGTCGTCAGCGGAAATGCCAGCCGCTGCGAGTTCTTTATAGAAACCAACGTTTGCGTCGCCGTTGATGGTCGAAATCACGCCGACCTTTTTGCCGTCTGCACCCAATGCCACAACGTCCGCGACGATTTTGGACCAATCAGAGTGGCCAAACGGGGTGTAGTTTACAAAGATATCGTCAGACGCGATGCCTTTTTCCTGAAGGTAAGCTTCGAGGATGTTGTTCGTGGTACGGGGATACACATAGTCAGTGCCCAGCAGCGCGAATTTTTCAACACCCAGTTCCTCAAGGAAGTAATCCGTGGCCGGGATCGCCTGTTGGTTGGGGGCGGCACCTGTGTAGAATACGTTTTTGGAGGACTCTTCGCCTTCGTATTGTACAGGGTAGAACAGCAGACCGTTCAATTCTTCGATCACGGGCAGCACAGATTTGCGCGACACGGACGTCCAGTTGCCAAAGATCACGTCAACGTCGTGTACCGTCAGCAATTCGCGGGCTTTTTCTGCGAACAGCGGCCAGTCGGACGCGGGATCAACAACAACGGCTTCCAGCTCGCAACCCAAAAGGCCGCCCGCTTCGTTTTGCTGTTCGACCAGCATTTCCATTGTGTCTTTGAGTGTCGTTTCGGAGATCGCCATCGTGCCGGACAGTGAGTGAAGAACACCCACTTTAATCGGGCAGTTTTGAGCGGCAGCAGGAAGCACGGATGCCAGCAGCAGGGCAGCGGTGGTTCCAAGAAGGGTCTTTGTCATTTCTTTTCCTCTAGCGCAGGGCGCCAGGGCGTTGCGAAACGGACCATTTGGTCCCATATCACCCTAGCGCTTTTCGTTTTGGCGCGTGCGGCGGTGTTCAGGTTTCAAGGTCTAACACTGTCGCACAACTGATTGGCCCAAGTGGACCGCGTCGGCATTAACGTGTTCAGGGTGCTGCAAGCCGAGTCCCGACTAGGGAATTGTTATGAGCCCGACCGAATTAGATTAATTTATAGGCTAACTTTAGGTTGATTGCGTAGGGATTGAGCGGTTTGCCTGCAAATTTTGCACCTGCTCACCCATCCAGCAACATCGCCTGACAAGATTGCACCTGAATCCGCGCCTGCTTTTTCGCCAAACGAGAACGACGCGGATCAGTGCCAAATTTGGCAGTCGTCAAAATGGCCGAGTGCGCCAATTTCGCCTCGACACGATGGCTTAACGTTTCGCGCGCACGATCACGCGGCATGATCGCCTGCAAAATGCTCACAAACCGTTGGCGTTGCGTTTGCCATGTATCGGCACGGGCATCGTTTACAAGCCAAGCATGCTCCATCTCGGCGGACATGCGGCCCGCGCAGCCGGCAAACACCAGGACAAGATCATCATTCGCATGCGCCGCCCCAGTCAATCCCATGACGATCAGAGCGCTAGATATCAGAGTTCTTAATCTGCTCATAATTACAGCATTGCAGTATAAATTACGTCGCGCAAGCGTGCAGTTTGAAAGCCTCAAAAGGTGAACTCATGCAGCTAGGCCGTTCAAAACCCATGAATGTATAACAAAAAAGGGCCGCGTCCTTTCGAACGCGGCCCCAATCCTTCAGTCGATCTTCGGCTTACTTGGCCAAAGAATCGCGGATTTGCAGCAGAATATCCAGCTCGGTCGGGCCGGCGGGTGCTTCTTCTACAACTTCCTCTTTTTTCGCAGCGGCTTCTTTGATCTTGGCGACTTGGCGCACCAGCATAAAGACCACAAAAGCGATGATCAGGAAGTTGATGATGGCCATGATGAATGAACCATAGGCGAACACGGCTGCACCGGCTTCGCGCGCGGCTTCAAGCGACGCACCGTCGGCAACTTCGCCGGATAGTACGAAATACATGTTGGTGAAATCGATGCCGCCCATGAACAAACCGATGAACGGGTTGATCAAATCAGCCACAAGCGATGCAACAATCGCTGTGAAGGCCGCGCCGATAATGATACCAACGGCCATGTCCATGACATTGCCCTTGGCGATGAAGTCTTTGAATTCGTTTAGCATATTCTCGTCCCTTGTTGGTCTTAGCGCACTATTGGTTGATTTTTGTGCACTTACGAACACAAGTTAACACATGTAAACACAACAGAAAGGGTATTTTCCGGTCAGTTTTCCCCTATGTCTTAGCCGTACCCAACAGGAGACATTCCACATGGCCGACCTCAGCGCTTTTCCGATCACACGCAAATGGAC
This sequence comes from Tateyamaria sp., assembly GCF_039940735.1. Taxonomy (GTDB): domain Bacteria; phylum Pseudomonadota; class Alphaproteobacteria; order Rhodobacterales; family Rhodobacteraceae; genus Tateyamaria. The sequence continues at coordinate 18,835 of NZ_JBDVGB010000048.1, read as the reverse complement.
ACCGCAGAACCCGGACGTGTTGCAGTTGTTTTCATACCCGACACCCAACGGGGTTAAAGCGTCCATCGCGCTCGAGGAAATGAACATCCCTTACGAGGCGCACCTCGTGACCCTTTCTGACGCAGACGTCAAAAGCCCGGAATTTCTGTCTTTGAATCCAAACAACAAAATCCCGGCGATTATTGACCCAAACGGTCCAGACGGCACGCCAGTCGGGTTATTTGAATCCGGAGCCATCTTAATTTATCTCGCGGAAAAATCCGGCATGCTTATAGGCGACACCGCCAGCGACCGCGCGCGGACGATTCAATGGGTGATGTTCCAAATGGGCGGACTTGGCCCGATGTTGGGGCAATTGGGCTTTTTCGTGAAATTCGCAGGCAGCGAATGGGAGGATAAACGCCCACAACAGCGTTATATTGACGAAGGTAAACGCTTGCTTGGCATGCTGGATAAACAGCTCGCCGACAAAGACTGGATCACAGGTGCTTATTCCATCGCCGACATCGCGATCGCACCGTGGCTCAATGCCCTCGACTTTTATCAAGCGAAAGAAACCATTGGTTGGGAAGATCACAAAAACCTCGTCGCCTACCTTGATCGGTTCATGGCGCGACCCGCAGTGGAGAAGGGCAAAAACATCCCGCCGCGTCCCTAAGTCTACTTTCAGTCCGGCAAAAATTTGACACCCGCTGCGCGTTTGCGAAAGCGCGCGGCGCGGTGTTCTTCAGGTCGTGCTACGCATCTGATCTGAAATCTTTTCAGCCATCATAATCGTAGGCGCATTGGTGTTGCCCCCAAGAAGGCGCGGCATAAGCGAGGCGTCGACCACCCGCAGCCCCGCAACCCCATGCACAAGACCCGTGGGATCCGTCACAGCCATATCGTCTTGCCCCATTCGACAGGTGCCAACCGGATGATAAATCGTATCTGAGCGCGCCCGAATATCGGCCTCAAGTGCTGCATCCGTTCCGTCATGGCCATATAGCTTCTTGCCTCGCCACGGCTCCAACTCTGGTGCATCAAGGATATCTTCCATCGCCCGTGCCCCACGCATTAAGGCAGTCAAATCACGCGGGTCATCCAAATAGTTCGGGTCAATTCGTGGCGGGGCAGCAGGATCAGATGATTGCAATCCCACATGCCCGCGGCTTTCAGGGCGCAAGGCACAAACATGGCAGGAATATCCAAAGCGCGTGTGAATTTTGCGCATGTGCTGATCGACGATTCCCACAACGAAATGCAATTGTAAGTCTGGCCGCGCCAAATCAGGCGAAGACTTAAGAAATGCGCCCCCTTCGGCAAAGGGCGACGCGAACAGACCCGTGCCATCTTTGCGCCACCGCAGCCCAGCGCGGGCAAGATCGGCCAACCCCTTCGGGCCCAGACCAACCACGTCATCCCGCTTGGAATGATAGCTGATGATATAATCCAAATGATCTTGCAAATTTTGCCCAACGCCGGGCAACTCGTGAACCACATCGATCCCATGCGCAGCCAATTCGTCGCGTGGCCCGATCCCCGACAACAACAAAAGCTGAGGCGATCCGAACGCACCGCCCGAAAGGATCACCTCGCGCCCCGCTTCGACAAATTTAATGCGCCCCGCGTGACGCACGCGGACACCAATGGCGCGGCCATCCATCATCTCGACTTTTTGCGCCATGGCGCGCGTCATCACGGTCAGATTAGATCGCCGCAAGACATCATCCGGCAAATAGGCGGCGGCCGCCGAACAGCGCTCCCCCTTGGCCGGGCCGGAATGCGCTTGGGTCACCTGATAGAGACCAATGCCCTCTTGATCCGGCCCATTGAAATCCGCGCGTTCAGGTATTTGCGCCGCCACCCCGGCCTTTATAAAAGCGTGGGTGATTGCGCGCGGCTCTGATTGATCAGCAACCTGCAAAGGGCCGTCACCGCCATGCAAATCGTCATTGCCCCAGACATTCCCTTCTGAGCGTTTGAAATAGGGAAGCACCGCATCCCAGTGCCACCCGTCCGCCCCCAGATCAGCCCATTCATCGTAATCAGATTGGTGGCCACGTACATACAGCATTGCGTTCATGGCGCTGGACCCGCCCAAAGCACGTCCACGTGGCTGAAACCCGCGCCGCCCGTTCAAACCGACCTGTGGTTCAGTGTGAAACGCCCAATTGTTGATCTTGGGGCGGCCAGAGATCATGCCAGCCACCAATGCCGGCGCGCGCACAAAGATGTCGCGCCCTGTTCCCCCGGCCTCGATCAAACAGACAGACACATTAGCGTCCTCACTCAATCTTGCGGCCATCACACATCCCGCAGACCCACCGCCTATGATCACGTAGTCAAATTTCATCGCTTCACCTTCTCTTAAGGCCACTTAAGCACAGACCCCGCGAATATCGACGCAATTTCCCGTGCGACGCACCTGTTTTCTGCATCAGAAAACAACCGGAGACCGCGTCGGTCTCCGTCTTACTTTGGATAAACACATGCGTTACAGTATCTCTGAACAGAGGTGCAAAGATGAGCAGAGCGCATCCACGATCCGTAAAAAACCGCCAGGTGTTCTACATCCCCGGCTATGATCCTATTCACCCCCGACGCTACCGCGAACTTTACCGCAAGGAGGGGCGCGATCAGGCGGCGATTTCTGGTTATGACATCACGTTAAACCCAGGAGAAACCAAACCGCATTATGGCTGGAAGGTCGACGCGCGGATAGATGGGACAGATGTTCATGCCGATGTCTCTGTTCTTGTCTGGTCCGACATTGTTCGCGACAGTATGGACGCCTCCATTGTTGACACATACGCGCAACTTTTGCGCACCGCTTGGATCTATATCGGCTCGGGCGCTTTGCGCCGTCTGATGCGGTTGCGAAAGGGGCCTGTCATCGCAGCACTTTACCCTGTGGGCATGTTACTAACTCAATTATTGATCGCATTGGCATTGTGGTACGCGCTGTTTGCGGTCGGGCATGGGCTTGCAGGTGGTGTTGGTGCGGTGATCGGAGCCGCGATAGGTCTTGCTGCCTTCGTTGCTATTTTGCGATGGTTCAAAGCCAAAGACGGCAAGTTCTTTGCCTATTACCTCATGCATGATTACGCCTATTCTGCGGCGTCTCGCGGTGCCAATCCGGCACCACTTGAGGCCCGCATGAAGTCGTTTCAAGATGCCATCGCGGCCGCATTACAAAGTGACGTGGACGAAGTTCTTGTTGTTGGCCATTCGTCAGGTGCGCATCTTGGCGTCTCGATCCTGTCGGACCTGATCCGCGATGGCCGGGTGCCCGCGGATGGGCCAAAGCTGTCATTCTTGTCTCTTGGGCAAGTCGTGCCAATGGTGTCATTCCTATCCGACGCGCACCGCCTTCGGGGCGACCTGCAATTTTTGTCGGCACGGGACGAACTGACTTGGGTGGACGTCACCGCACCCGGCGATGGCTGCGCCTTTGCGCTTTGTGATCCGGTGTCGGTTTCGGGCGTTGCCCCAGATGGGAAACGCTGGCCTTTGGTCTTTTCGGCGCAATTCACTCAAAGCCTAAGCCCTGAACGCTGGGCTGAACTTCGCTGGAAGTTCTTTCGGCTGCATTTCCAATATCTGTGCGCCTTTGATCGGCCGCTTGACTACGACTACTTCCAGATCACCGCCGGACCAAAAACATTGGCAGAGCGTTACGCAGACCGACCACCTAGTAAGTCGCGCATCGACCATGCCGTTTCCAAATACACTTCGGTCCGCCCATGAAGCCGCCAAAACCCGCCAGTCGCCCCGATCGTGTCTCGCTTTGGCGCTATATGCAGCTGTTTCGCCAAGACATTCTATCCGCGCAACCCGCCCGACTTTATCGCGCATGGATGGCCGAATTTCGCACCCCGTTCTTTCGCAGCTACATGATGAACCAGCCTGATCTGGTGAAAACTGTGTTAAAGGACCGCCCCGAAGATTTCCCTAAATCCGACCGCATCGGAGAAGGGCTGCGCCCGCTGCTGGGCAATTCGGTGTTTCTGACCAATGGCGAAACGTGGAAACGCCAGCGTCGCATTATTGATCCCGCGTTTGAAGGCGGACGCTTGCGCGAAACGTTCCCGGCGATGTGGGACGCCTCCGAAGCAGCGGCCGGGCGACTTCGTGAAGGCGTCAGCGAAATAGAGGCCCAAACCAGCCATGCAGCCGCGGATGTGATCTTTCGCACATTGTTCTCGATTCCCATCGAAAATGAACTGGCCGCGGCCGTGTTCGACGAATTCCGCATCTATCAACGCAGTCAGCCGATCTTGAATTTAGCCGCTTTTGTCCCGCTGCCTAAATGGATGCCCCGCCTGTTTCGTCGTGACACGCGTGCCAGTGCTGCGCGCATCCGCGATCTGATCGGACAATTAGTGGCAGCCCGCGCCGATGAAATCGCAAAAGGCACTGCACCGGACGATCTGGCCACCAAGATCATGACAACCCAAGACCCCGTGACCGGTGAAAAATTCGCGCCCGAAGAAATGATCGATCAGGTTGCAATTTTCTTTCTGGCAGGACACGAAACCAGCGCGTCAGCCTTAGCATGGGCCTTGTATCTTATGGCGCTCTATCCCGATTGGCAGGACAAGGTCGCAGCAGAAGCGCAGGCGCTCAGCACCTGCGATTTCTCTGTCATCTCGAAGCTTTCGGTGACCCGCGATGTCTTTCGCGAAACTCTGAGGTTGTATCCACCTGTGCCGATGATGGTGCGCGAAAACACTTGCCCTGAACACTTCCGTGACCGCGATGTTCCGAAAGGCTGCCAGCTGGTGCTTAGTCCGTGGCACCTGCATCGACACGAACGTCTTTGGGACCAACCAGACGATTTCGACCCGGCCCGGTGGCACACCGAAAACGGCAAGGCGTGTCAACGCGAGGCCTATATTCCATTTTCAGTCGGCGCGCGCGTGTGCACCGGCGCAGGATTTGCCATGGTCGAAGGCGTGCTGATTCTGGCGCGACTGCTCCGCGATTTTGAGGTCGAGACGGTCAATGGACGAAATCCCGTGCCCGTCGCGCACCTGACTGTGCGTGCACAGGACGGTATTTGGCTAAGGTTGCGCAAACGGCAGCGCTAACATTGCGCAAGTGGGTTTAACCCAACGGTTTTAATGGGTTAGGGGTTTTCAACAGATGTTGATAAAGCCGGAGATCCCAATGCCCGATTTTAAAAAGATGCGTGACCAAATGAAACAGGGGGCGGGGTTTATCGCCGCGCTGGATCAGTCAGGGGGCTCAACGCCCAAAGCTTTGGCGCTGTATGGCGTGGATGCAAACAACTATCCAAACGAAACCGCTATGTTTGCCGAGATTCAAAAGATGCGGGCGCGCATCATATCTGCACCGGATTTCACGAATGCCAAAGTGATCGGTGCGATCCTGTTTGAAAAGACGTTGCACGAGGACATCGATGACCAATCCGTACCTGAATATCTGTGGGCGCAGCGCGGGATTGTGCCATTTCTGAAAATTGACAAAGGCCTTCAGGACGAAACGGATGGTGTGCAGTTGCTAAACCCCATTCCCAATCTTGGATCGATGTTGGCTGAGGCCAAAGCGCTTGGGGTTTTTGGTACCAAGGCGCGTTCAGTGATCAACGCAGCCAATGTGAATGGCATTGAAAAGATCGTCGCCAACCAATTTGAAATCGCACATGAAGTGATTGCCAAAGGTATGGTGCCGATCATTGAACCGGAGATTGACATCCATTCAACATCAAAGGCGGAGGCAGAGACGTTGCTTGCGGCGGCTTTGCTAACGCAGTTGCAAAAGTTGCAGGATGGGCAAGACGTCATGTTGAAAGTAACCTTACCAGAGGTGCCCGGCATATATGATGCGCTGGCTGATCACCCTCGTGTGCTGCGGGTCGTTGCGTTGTCAGGTGGGTATTCGATGTCGGATGCAAGCGCGCGCTTGGCGCAGAACCACAAGATTATTGCCAGCTTCAGCCGCGCACTGACGCAAGGTTTGCAACGCGATATGTCCGATGCAGAATTTGCGGCGGCACTTGGGTCAAACATCGACGTTATCCACCGGGCATCGGTGGCTTAAACGGTCTCTGGCACACAGACCGGCTGGAAACTGTCATAGTTTCCAGCTGAGTTGCTGTTTTCGCGTCGAAAACAGGCCTGAGACCGTGTTGGTCTCCGGTTACCCGGGCAATGCGCCAGTCAGGACATATCGCAATATATCGACCACCTGCGCAGGTTCTTGCGCCACAGCCAATGCTGCTGCATCCACTTCTTTCAGCGCATGCGCATGATCTGATCCATGTAAAACAATCAAAGATTTCCCCAGCGCCGCCGCATAACCTGCGTCAAATGCCGCGTTCCATTGCTTGTACTGGTCCCCAAAGCGCACCACGACCACATCCGCGTCTGCAATCCCCTTACGGGTCCGGATTGCATTTACCTTAGCGCCTTTGTTGTCATGCCAAAACTTGTCCTGCTCTGCCCCCAGAATAGCGACACCGCAATCGTCGCTGGCCGCGTGATCCGTCACAGGACCGCTGAACGTCACATCCAGTTCTTTTGCACCGTCAATGATTTGTTCACGCCAGTCGGTATGAATTTCGCCAGAAAGATAAACAGTCAGCATGCGCATGCTCCTTAGATTAAGCGTTGGATGCATCCTGCCCCTTTAACACGCAATGGCAAGGGGCAGGTCCGCGCCTTTAGCCGCGCAGCGTGCCGCCTGTGGCTTTGGTCACTTTTTCGACGACCTTCAGGCCGACGGCTTCGATATCCGCATCTTTCAAGGTGGCCGCGCGCGGTTGCAACCGCACAGTGATCGCGAGCGATTTCTTACCTTCGCCCAGGCTGCCGCCAATGAACTCGTCAAAAACACGAACAGATTCGATCAAGCTTTTGTCCGCACCCTGTGCGGCATTGACCAAGGTCAACGCCTCGACCTCTGCATCGACCACGAAGGCAAAATCACGTTCGACCGCCTGCAAATCGCTGACATTCAAAGCGCCGCGATTTGCGCCCGCTTTGCGTGGCATCGGCACTTCTGCGGGCCACAAGGTAAAGGCCATCGCCGGGCCTTTGATGTCCATCGCATCAAGAACGCGCGGATGCAGTTCGCCAAACACACCCAGCACTTTTTTGGGGCCAAGACAGATCATCCCGTGACGACCCGGATGCCACCACCCCGCCGCACCGCGCAAAATTTGCACCTTCGCAGGCGCACCCATCGCAGCAAGCACCGCCTCTGCATCGACCTTTACGTCAAAGACATCAACGCCACGGGATTCACCCTGAACATCCTTTGGACCAGTGCGCCCCACAAGCAGCCCAGAGACCAGCAGATGTTGTTCCCCTGGTTCCCCACCATGAAAAGCTGGGCCAACTTCGAACAGCGACACATCCATGAGGCCACGCGCTTGATTGCGTGCCGCGGCTTGCAACAGCCCCGGCAGCAGATCCGGGCGCATGTGGCTCATGTCCGTCGAAATCGGGTTCTCGAGCCGTGTTGCATCATCGCCGCCACCGAACAACGCAGCCGAGGGCTGATCGATAAAGCTGTACGTCACACATTCGTTGTAACCCAAAGCAGCTGTTGTACGTCGTGCGATCTGTTCACGCCGCTGCATCGGCGTCATAACCGCCTTTGGCACACCATCGTTGATGCGTGGCAAAGGACGACCTTGCAGTTTTGTCAGCGACGCGATGCGCGCGACTTCTTCGACAAGGTCAGCTTCGCCCATCACATCAGGGCGCCAGCTGGGCACATGGGCCATGTCGCCTTCGAGGCGAAAGCCCAGCGCCGTGAGCGTCTGGCGTTGCTCGGATTCGGGAATGTCCATGCCCACAAGGCTTTGCACCCGTGCAGCATTCAACCGATAAGCGCGCGCCGTCTGCGGCACCTCACCAACCTGCACGCGGCTCGACACTTCGCCACCGGCATGTTCGACGATCATTTCGCACGCCATGTCGAGGCCCTGCGGCGTAAACGCGGGATCAATTCCGCGCTCAAAGCGATAACGCGCATCCGAATTGATCTTAAGCGCACGCCCAGTATAGGCCGTGCGCACTGGATCAAAATAGGCGGCTTCGACAAAGACATTCACGGTTTCAGCCGTACACCCACTGCGAGCGCCACCCATGACGCCCGCGATGCTTTCCACACCGTTTGCATCAGAAATAAGGGTCATGTCGGGGCCAAACGTGTATTCTTTGTCGTCAAGACCCATCAATGTCTCGCCACCCGCGGCGCGGTGCACCCGCAGAGAATCGCCTTCGATTTTGTCCGCATCAAAGACATGCAGAGGGCGATTTAAATCAAATGTGAAGTAGTTGGTGACATCCACAAGGAATGAAATTGGGCGCAGGCCAATGGCACGCAACCGATCTTGTAGCCACACTGGGCTTGGCCCATTCTGAACGCCACGAATATGGCGGCCGAAGAAGACGGGGCATTGGTCCAAGGTGTCCTCGTCAATCGCTACGGTGATGGGCGAAGGATAGTCCCCATCCAAATTTGTGTCCGGCAACGCGCGAAGAACGCCCAAATCACGCGCAGCCAAGTCGCGCGCGATTCCACGTACACCGAGCGCATCAGGTCGGTTCGGCGTGATGGCGATTTCAATCACCGGATCCACTTTCGCTGGATCGTTTTGGGCCAACCAGTCAACGAACCGATCACCGACATCGCCCGAAGGCAGTTCGATGATGCCGTCATGTTCGTCCGACAGCTCCATCTCGCGTTCGGATGCCATCATGCCAAAGCTTTCGATACCGCGGATTTTTCCCACACCGATGGTGGTGTCGATGCCCGGCACATAAACGCCCGGTTTGGCGACGACGACGGTGATCCCTTCGCGCGCGTTTGGAGCGCCGCAAATGATCTGTTTGGTGCCTTCATCGGTGTCGACTTGGCAAACCCGCAAGCGATCCGCGTCGGGGTGCTTTTCAGCGCTGATGACTTTGCCGATGGTAAAATCGGCTAGCTTGGCACCGCGATCTTCGACGCCTTCCACTTCAAGACCAAGATCGGTCAATGCATACGTGATCTCGTCCACAGTTGCGGTCGTGTCGAGGTGCTCTTTCAGCCAGGAAAGCGTGAATTTCATCGGTCAATTGCCCTTGGATACGCGGTGGCACTGCAATGGCAAAGATCGCGCCAAGGTGCAAGTATGGCGCAGGACACCTGCGCCTTACAATTACCCCGCCTCAGGTAAGGCGCAGGTGTCCTGCGCCAGCCTTTAGGGGTACACAGGCGGACGATCCAACAGTTCATCCAGTTGCCTTGCAATCCACCCGTGGGGAATGAAGTGCCCGCCAGGATGAACATCAAGGCTGACTTTTTGGTCGCCCGCGCAATCCCAAGTACGTCGCGTCAGCGTCAAAATTTCGACGGCTGACCATTCTGCTGGCGTGCTCGCTGGCTCTTCGCAGCCCATCTTGGACCGCCACAGCGCCACCGGTCCCGTTTCGTCGCCACCGGGACCAAAGGGAAAGTCCAGCACGTTATCCTTTAGCCCGTGCACATGGCGTACTTCTTGCGGCGCTTGTGCGCAGTCATTACTGCCCACAATGCCGGAAATGCCCAATAGCGCACGGATGTTCATCTCTTCACCGCGATCACAGGCCACACGCCACGCCATAATCGATCCATAAGAATACCCCGACACAAAGATGTTGTCTGGATCGATCGGATAGCGCTTGATCACATCCTCAAGAACATCCGCCGCAAATTGTACGTCATCGGTTTCCGGCGACCACATATCCCACGTTTTACGCTGACCATTGGGCGCAATCAGCAAAACACCGCGTCGCCGCGTTGCACCAGAAATCCGCTGGTGTTTGACAGGCAATGCGCCTGTACGTTGCCAACCGTGAAAATGGATAACCACTGGCATGGGGCTGGTCCCATCCCAATCGTCGGGTTCTTTAACGTGGTAGGACCGATCCCCCAACTCACACGGCACATCCAAAACGCATTCGCGTTTGGAAGGCCCCATAGCGACGGCAGGAGCGGCCCAAATCAGGGCCATCAGGCAAATTATATATTTCATAAATCGCAAATTACGGCACCCGCAGGCGGTGTCACGTCAAATTATCGTGGTTATCACAATTGCGCTGTTTTACCGCGCTCAACTAAGAAACCGTCAAAAGGGATCACCCTTCGAATACTGACCAGCCCGTGAAACGCGCCACATGATTGGCCGCCTCAGTTCCCACTTGAGAGTTCCCGTAATTGTTCAAACCCGGAGACCAAACCGCAATTGACGCCTTGCCCGGTGCGATGATCAGAATGCCACCGCCCACACCACTTTTCCCTGGCAAGCCAACGCGAAACGCAAAATCGCCCGACCCATCGTAATGCCCACACGTCATCATCAACGCATTGATGCGCCGCGCCTGTTGCCGCGACAACTGCATCGGCGCATTGGGAAACCGGGCAAAGATCCGCCCTGCCCGCGCAAGCTGATCTGTGGTCATCGCGATGGCACATTGGTGAAAATAAGTGCCAAGGGTAAGATCGGCGGAATTTTTCAGGTTGCCAAACGATGCAAGGTAGTGGGCCAAAGCCACATTGCGATGTCCCGTAGATTTCTCAGACTGAGCCACCGATTTGTCGATGTGGATGTCATCATCCTCGGCCGCTGCCCGTAAGAATTCCAGTAACTCTGTTAACGTGTCGCGTGGCATCCGCCCTTCAAGCAGCGCATCGGTGGTAACCAACGCGCCTGCATTGATGAATGGATTGCGCGGGCGTCCTGCTTCACGCTCAAGCAAAACGATTGAATCAAAAGACGTACCCGACGGTTCGCGGCCAACCCGGTTCCAAAGTTGATCGCCGATGCGACCCAACACACAGGCCAAAGTAAACACCTTGGACACGCTTTGAATGGAAAAAGGCGTTTTATTTTGCCCCGCAGACAACACCCGCCCATCCGGCAACGCCACGGAAATTGCGAACTGTTTAACAGGTACATCCGCAAGTTCAGGGATGTAATCTGCGACCTTACCCCATTCGGTCCGGTCACGCATCGTCGCATTCAATTCATCCAGAAAGGACTGCAACGCTTCGGGCGATGTGGTGTCCACAGGCGATGTCCTTTTGAGGGGTTACCTGCTCAGACCACCGTGCAGCGTCGGCACATCCAAAGCCGAAAACCCGTAATGGCGCAACCAACGCAGGTCACTGTCAAAGAAAGCGCGCAAATCGGGAATGCCGTATTTCAGCATCGCGATACGGTCGATCCCCATACCAAAGGCAAAGCCCTGCCATTCTTCTGGATCAATGCCGCCAGCTTGCAGCACCTTGGGGTGCACCATGCCAGATCCAAGAATTTCAAGCCAGTCATCGCCCTCGCCGACTTTCAGCGTGCCCCCTTCCCAAGAACAGCGAATGTCGACTTCGGCCGATGGTTCGGTGAACGGGAAGTGGGATGCGCGGAAACGCAGATCAACGCCGTCAACTTCGAAATAGGATTTAACGAACTCTTCGAGAACCCATTTAAGGTTCGCCATCGAGATATCCTTGTCGATGGCAAGACCTTCGACCTGATGAAACATAGGCGTGTGGGTCTGATCATAGTCCGCACGGTACACACCGCCGGGACAAATGATGCGGGTCGGAGCGCCTGTAGCCTCCATGCTGCGAATTTGCACAGGGGAAGTATGGGTGCGCAGCACGTGAGGGGGGCGATCGTCACCCTCTGCACGGTGCATATAGAACGTGTCCATTTCGGCGCGCGCCGGGTGGTGGCCTGGAATATTCAACGCATCAAAGTTGTACCAATCGGTATCGATGCGCGGCCCTTCAGCCACAGAAAAACCCATTTCAGAGAAAATAGCGGTCACTTCCTCGCTAACTTGAGAAATCGGGTGCAGCGTGCCTTGCGTGCGGTGACGCGACGGCAAAGTCACATCCAACCATTCACTGCGCAGACGTTCATCCAGCGCCGCATCGCCAAGGGCGGACTTTTTCGCCGCAAGCGCGCTGTTGATTTCATCCTTGAGAGCATTCAGCGCCGGTCCCGCGACCTGACGCTCTTCTGGGGTCATGCGTCCCAGCTCGCGCATTTTCAGTGCGACTTCGCCTTTTTTACCTACGGCAGCAAGGCGGATGGCCTCCAACGCAGGCTCGTCAGCCGCGTCTGCGATCTGGGTCAGGTACTTTGCTTTGAGATCATCCATCGTTTCGGCTCCGCTCAGGCTTTGTGGCGGAGTAATCATTCAGCTCCCAAGGTGCAAGACAAGAGCAAGGCCGCACAGAAAACGCGCCATTCATGCCACGATGGCCTGAAACAGCCTTGGATACCACACACACGATTTTGTTACTGTTGAAATGCGCCACACTTTATGATTGTGTTAGATCAATATTTGGTGATTGCGTGCCGTGTAGCCACAAGCAGCACGTACTTTTTGAAATTTCGTCCCGCAATCACCCTGCACGCCTTATTTTGGCATTGTCTTTCGGGGGACTGACACATGAGCAACCTAACAAGTGATTGCAGCGACACGTCTGCAACCGACAATTCAAACAATTCTAACGGTCGATCCAGGTCACGGATAATTGGCATCATTGGCGGCGTTGCTTTGCTTTTAATGTTCACCGGCCTATTGATTAGCACTACAATATTGCTGGCCAACAAACACTCAGCAGATCAAGCGCAACTGCGCGCTGCCGAACCTAGAACCGCACAAGTGTCCGCAGCTTCGGAGGTTCCCGGAACGACTTCAACACCAACGCGCGCCAGCGAAGTCACCCGTAGCAATGCAGGCATCGCAAACCTAACAGGCACCGAGCTCCCCAAATCTGCGGCCAACGCCACGGCGCAACGGTCTTTTGACGCCGCATTGCAAGAGGCCGCCATTGCCACCCAACAAGTCACTGCATTGGAACAAACATTTAAGCTACCGGACTGCGTTGCCGAGCTACAGGAACTGATCCAAACCGTGCGCGTCGGTTTTGCGGTCGGATCACGCCAACCTCTTCTTCAAGACATGGCCGGTGCACGGCACATCGCAACCATTGTTGCTGATTGTGAACCCGTGATGGTCGCCGTCGAAGGCCATTCTGACCTAACCGGAGAAGAACAGAACAACATGAACCTAAGCTGGATTCGTGCTGACGCCGTAATCACCCACCTACGCGACGAAGGCTTTGACGTAAAAGCTTTGGAACCGCTTGGATTTGGGGCCCGCAAACCAATTGATCCACGCGTGACGCCAGAGGCAAACGCGCTCAATCGTCGTGTGCAATTCCACCTTGCGCCACGCCCTGGCACGGATGCAGCGCTTTTTGCAGAAAATTAACGGGCGAGGACCGACTTTCCGATACAAAACATCGGAAAAATCACGGTCCTCCCCCCCTGATTCGAAAAAAAACGAATCAAATGGGTAAAAAAACGAATCACCACGCCTCGAGACTATTGAGTAATGATTCGCGATATGTTTCTGTCTCCACTATGGGTAGGCAGTCACGGCCCCGCTACTGCCATATATGCGGGTCGACGACAAAATGAGCTATGGCGCAGACCCTATATTGGACAACTTGTCTGGTCTTTGGGGGACAGTACATTGGCAAAACTAACCATGAATTCGCCCGGCGGTCATGCGCCGCGGCAATCTGAATTTTCGCAATCACAAAGCAGTTCCATGCCAGTTTGGGTTTGGGCCGTAGGAGGACTGGCGTTTTTGTTCATGTTCGCAGGTTTGGTGGTCACCACTACCCTGTTGATCGTGCAATCCAATCGCTCAGATCAAGTGCGCGAGATTGCAACGCAGCTGAATGAACCGTCTTACGCCGAAGTCGAGACAGATGTTGTGACCCGCCAGGACGTTAACATTCTAGAAGCCGACGTCGCCCAAGCGGCAGCCGCACCGGCCACGCCCGAAGTCGTCGCCGCCGTTGCAGCCCCGACACCGGCCCCGGTTCAGCCCGAAACCCGTGTCGCCAGCGCTTCCATCCCGCCCGTGCGATTGGGTGCCGCGCACCGCTACCGGGTGCCAAGCTGTGTTGATTACCTTGATACACTTGTAAAAATCACCAACGTACGCTTTGCCGTAGGCAGCGATGCACCCATCGACGCAGACATGCCCCGCGTTCGTAACATTGCCACAGCCGTTTCCACCTGCGACGAAGTCAAAGTCATCGTCGAAGGCCATTCGGATCGCCAAGGCAACCCAGAACTAAACATGAGACTGAGCTGGTTCCGTGCACAGTCCATCATTGATCAGTTGCAAAAAGAAGGCTTCGAAATCACCGCGTTGCAACCACGCGGCTTTGGCGCCGAACGACCCATTAACCTGTCGGGCACAACCTCGGGCGAGGCGGAAAACCGTCGGGTCCAATTCGCGCTTGCACCACGGGGCGCCGCACCGGCGACCCCAGCAAGCGATCGGTAAGACCGGCGCGAGCGCAAGACAGGGCGCCCTCCCCCCTTACCCCAAAGAGACAAAAGCCTCGCCGAAATCGGCGGGGCTTTTTGCATTTCTAAGCACCGTTCAACCTGCATGCAGCACTCCAGCCAGTGGTTGAAAATATTCAACTCACGGCCTTTGCAGAAACCTTAAGTTCGGACGAAACAGAGCGCCCCTCGTGCGTGTTGATCGTTGACCCCGATTTATACACCTCAGGTCTCAAAACAATACGGTCCTACTCGACGTGCCTGACGACGAAGACGCAGAAGCGCTTTAACGCGACAGGCATTATTCCAATTTTAGAAGGGGACGCGCAGCAATTTGAAGAGACAAACCTTGAATCTGAATTTGGCAACACGCGGTTAAACTTCGACCACCACGGCGTTGAACCTAATCAAATTGCCAACGCATAAGCCTTAGAAAACCAACTTCCAAAAGAACTGATTTGCATCCCTGCCCTCTTCTTGCTTGGCTTGACCGGTTGGTTGCAGTCTCGACGCGTGCGCATTCTCAAAGCAATGTAGCGCCTACCCGAACGGCCCAGCAGCATCGAACCACTGAGCGCCGGACCGCCCATCGTAAGGAATCACGTCACGTTTGAGCCGGGAAATAGGGTGAATGGTGGGACATAGCTGGGTCGAACCGTTGCACTCAGCGTTGCGGCGTCAGTCGTTGCGTAAGTCAGCGCCTATCCTGAGGATAGCGCGCGACATCTGTGCTGGGAAAAAAGAGAATGGTGGAGCATAGCGGGATCGAACCGCTGACCTCCTGCATGCCATGCAGGCGCTCTCCCAGCTGAGCTAATGCCCCAATCTCTTGGGCGACTGTTACCAGTCGATGCGCCGCTGATTAGGCGCTTTGCCGAACGGGATCAAGCGAAAAGAACCCGTTCGGCTGGTCTTATTTAGCTATCGTCTTCGGGCGTGGCGACGTCAGCGATTTCTTCGAGCGGAACTGTATCCTCGTCCTCGTCGTCATCATCCAGCAGATCGTCATCCAGATCCACATCAACGTCATCATCATCAACCACTTGATCCTCGTCATCCGAGGCCGTCTCGGCCTTGGCCTTGGCTGTGACTGCGTCTTCGGCGTCAGCCGCGATCATGCGGGTTTTGGTGCTGTCTACTTCGACCACATCGCCCGTATAGGGGCTGACGATGGGCGAACGGTTCATGTCGTAAAACCGTTTACCCGTGGTTGGGCAGAGGCGTTTGGTGCCCCATTCTTCCTTTGGCATCGGTAATCCTTGTCTATCCTGAGGGCCAATACGCGAAAGCGCAAACAGCCCGTCTATATTGCGGCGATTCTGGGCAAGTGCCATAAGGTCGGCACGGAGTCAAAGCCTTATGGCGAGATGGGGGATTTGGGATGGGTGAACGTGTCCTTAAAGGGGATCCGGATATCACTGTGACATTGCGCAAATCTGCGCGTGCGCGCCGCATGACATTGCGCATTTCGCAATTAGATGGCCGCGTCACTTTGACCATGCCCAATCGCGTCCCTGAACGCGAGGCCTTGGCCTTTGCCCAAGAAAAGCACGGCTGGATTTGCAAGCATCTTGCCGCTTGGGAAGGCACAGTGCCTGTCGGGTTGAATGTTGCCTTGCCGGTGGACGGGGTTTTACGGACAGTTGTAGGCGGCCAAGGTCGTGCCGTGCAGCTAGAGGACGACGCTTTGGCTGTGCCGGGCCCTGAGGCCCGCGTACCAGCCCGCGCATTGGGGTTCTTAAAAGCGCGCGCGCGGGATCGATTGGCCGCGGCCAGCGATCATTACGCAGCACTTTTGGGGCGCAGCTATAGCGGGATCAGTATTCGGGACACGCGGTCGCGTTGGGGGTCGTGTTCCAGCGCCGGTAAGTTGATGTATTCATGGCGCTTGATTATGGCGCCTCCGGCTGTTTTGGATTACGTCGCGGCCCACGAGGTGGCCCATCTGGCGCAAATGAACCATTCGCCCGCGTTTTGGGCCGAAGTCAGCCGAATTTATGGACCCTATGACGCCCCCCGCAATTGGTTGCGCAGTGATGGCAACGCGTTGCACCGATATCGCTTTGGCGATTGACCGCGGCCAAGACTTGTGATCACAAATCAACATGCAACCTTTATCCCGCCCCCGAGACGCCTCGACCGCCGCTCATGATCAGGTCTATCGCCGCTTGCGGTCCCGTATCATGCATGGCGACATCCCCCCCGGCACAGCACTGACATTGCGCGGCATCGGCAAGCAATACGAGGTGTCCATGACCCCGGCGCGCGAGGCGGTGCGTCGACTGGTGGCTGAGGGCGCGTTGACACTGTCGCAATCGGGACGTGTCTCCACGCCAGAATTGACCAACGAGCGGATCGAGGAATTGGCCGCCTTGCGCGCTTTGATCGAAGTCGAGCTAGCCACACGCGCCTTGCCGCGTGCGCACTTGGCGTTGATCGAACGGTTGCAAACCATCAATTCAGCAGTGTCCGAAGCTGTCGCGCACCGCGACGCGGTCAGCTATATCCGGACCAATCTGGAATTTCACCGCACCTTTTATTTGCGCGCTCAGGCGCCGGCTATGCTGGCGATGGCCGAAACAGTATGGCTACAGATGGGGCCAACCATGCGGTCGCTCTATGGGCGTTTGCGTCGAACCGAACCGCCGCATTACCATCGCTTGATCATCGCGGCATTACGAGCCGGAGACGAGCCGGGGCTGCGCCTTGCGGTGCGCTCGGACGTCACACAAGGGCTGAGAATGTTGGCAAGCTAGCGGCGCGCTAAAATCTCTGGACCCCGAAGCCTGTTTAGACCCGTCGCGACTGATGAGTGGTCGCCAAACGCAGCGAGAATTTTTCAAGCTGAAATTTCATTTCTCAACCAGTTTTTGTGCTGAAACCTGATGCCAACAATCATCCAAATCACCATCACCTGAGTGCCGCAACGCTACGGTATATTGATCGTCCATCAGATGAGTTGCGTGTCCTGCCCGCCTACGTGATTTTTAGCGGGCGCGCGGCTTATGCCGAATATCGGCATCAATGCACGGCGTGGGCCAAGGGCGTTGCCACTGATTACGAAGTTCGCTGACGATCAAAAAGAATGCGGGCCGCATGACCCATATGGCAAACACCTCGCAAGGCATCTCTCAGATACGGGCGTATTGTAGGTGCATGCAATGGATGCCGCCGCCCGATAGGCCGGGCGCAGAAGTCATTTTCGAACTGCCCGGCATGACCCTTGATACCGCGGTCGAAGAAAAACCGCCGTTGCGTCGTGCTTAGGCGGCAAGACCGCTTTGACCCAGACCGATGAATTTAGCGCGTCGATCTGCAATCAAGGCTTTAGCGTCTTTGGAACTAAGGTCCGCCAACATCCCTGAAATCGCTTTACCAACGGACGCAATGGTTGCTTCTTTGGCGCGGTGCGCGCCGCCGACAGCTTCGGGAATAATCCGGTCAATGACACCAAGCTGCTTGAGATCTTGCGCCGTAAGACGCAGGGCCTCGGCGGCTTCGCGCATCTTTTCGGAATCTTTCCAAAGAATCGAAGCACAGCCTTCGGGGCTGATCACGGAATAAACCGAATGTTCCAGCATTGCGATGCGGTTGGTCGTCGCAAAAGCCACCGCTCCACCAGAACCGCCTTCGCCGATAACGACGGAAACCATCGGCACGCCGATTTGTAGGCACTTTTCAGTGGACCGGGCAATCGCTTCGGATTGCCCGCGTTCTTCTGCACCTTTGCCGGGGTACGCGCCCGGCGTGTCCACCAAAGTGATGACCGGTAAGTTAAAGCGGTGCGCTATGTCCATCAATCGGATTGCTTTGCGGTATCCTTCTGGCCGGGCCATGCCGAAATTGCGTGCGATGCGCGATTTGGTGTCACTGCCTTTTTCGTGGCCAATGACCATGACGGGCTGGTCGTTAAAGCGCGCAAGCCCGCCCATGACGGCATGATCGTCGGCAAAGTTGCGATCTCCGGCCAGCGGCGTGTATTCG
Source organism: Tateyamaria sp. (assembly GCF_039940735.1). GTDB lineage: Bacteria > Pseudomonadota > Alphaproteobacteria > Rhodobacterales > Rhodobacteraceae > Tateyamaria. The sequence goes on along the minus strand of NZ_JBDVGB010000048.1, from coordinate 492 downwards.
GTGAAAAGCGTGTCGATGTATTCGTTGCAATGTGGGCGATCGGGGTGGCGCGCGACTTGGCATTTGCGCCAAGGCGTCAGGTTTTTATAGAGATCCTGCAACAAAACATCGGCTTTGCCATCCAAAGCGGCGGCTTCATCAGCGACATCCATGTCCTCGTTCTGACGGGCAAGCGCGCGGAGTTCTTCGGCTTTGCCTTCGATTTCGGCCAGTGGCTTTTCGAATTCCAGATATTGCGTCATGTGCCCGTCTCCGATTGCGTTTCACGCTATATGGCTGGCGGGCGTGATATTTGCAATATTTAGGGAAAGACAACGGGGTAAAGCGAGACAACAAGCAGTGCGCCCATCGTCCAGTTGAACACAACCAAGCGTGCGCGATTGGTCAGCACCCGCGCCATCTGTTGGCCCATCACCGTCCAAACCGTGATGGAAGGCAGGTTGATCGCACCAAACACCAGTGCCACCAACGCGATTGCCGCAAGCGTTGTGT
>NZ_JBDVGB010000047.1:0-27081 GCF_039940735.1 Tateyamaria sp. | reverse complement strand
AGCAGCAGGTCACTGCCGTTTTGTCCTTCAAAGCGGTCATCGCCCGCACCGCCGTCAATGGTATCGTTGCCGGCATTGGCGAGAACAGTGTCAGCGCCATTTGCGCCGCTTTGAGTGTTGTCGACAAACAGGTCATCGCCTCCGCCCAAAAAGACGGAATCCCGACCGTTGCCCCCAACCACAGTGTCGTCACCATTGCCGCCGAGCAGCGTGTCAAAGCCGCTGCCGCCAAGGATCATGTCATCGCCGTTTCCACCAAGAACACTGTCTGCATCAAGACCGCCATCCAGATGGTCCGCGCCGTTTTGCCCTAAAAGGATGTCGGCGCCTTGGCTGCCGTTAATGCTATCGTTGCCTGCACCTGCAGTGATGATGTTGTCTGCAACATTGCCTGTCACCCTGTCATTGCCAGTGCCTAGAACTGCATTCTCGATCAAGGTGCCGCGCGCGATTCCAAGAATGCCATTGAACCCTGCCAAATCCGAAAGCTGCGCGTCACGCATGTCCAGCCGGGCCGCACTTGTTAGGAATCCGAACTCAAACGTGTCTTCGCCATCGCGATCATAGACCGTAAAGGCCATCAGATTGCCATCCAGATTGGCGGATGTTGCCCCTGTGGCCAACCAATCGAACACCTCGTCCAGATAATTGCCCAGATTAGACCCTTCGCCGTAGGTGGTGGCGCCTGCAGTAGCCGAATTGGCGTCTGGCGCGCCATAGAGATTCTGAACGGCAAGAATATCCGCCATCATCGCCCCGGCCGGATAAGCAAAGGCGGCATTAATATGGGTGTTCTCTGTCTGGCTGAAGTAGGACATGACAGACAGCTGCCAACTGTCATTTAAAAACGCGTTGTCGCGGCCATAGGATGCATTGCCGTTGTAATTGCCCTGATGACCCAATCCAATGGCGTGCCCAATTTCGTGCACATAGGTCAGGAAAGAATAGCTATCAAGCGTGGTGCCGTTGTCGTCCAGCCAACTTTCCGCGACGTTCAATTCCACCCCCGTGGTGCGATCACCGTCTAGGATACTGGTTGACCCAGTGTTTGGCGCATAAGCGAACGCACCGCCATCTTCGTCGTCCATAGTGATCATCTCACCGTTGGCAACTTCGACAAAGTCGAGATCGACCACCATTTCCCACGCTTCCATCGCCCACCGGGCAAGCTGCTGGCCAGCCGCGGTCAACCCATCAAGGTTCACGGTGATCTCGTTTGAAGTGCTGGTGTTAAATGTAAGTTCTGATCCGCCCCAAAATCCTTCGGTCAGTTGCAGCGCGAGGTCATCCAACGACCCCTCAACAGCCGGTTCCGGTGGGGCTGTTTCGGTCACGCTCAACCTGTAGGTTCCAGTTTCGAAAGAAAAGGCATCTGCCTCGATGTAAAAGGTTCCGCTAGAGCTTGCGGTGAATATCAGCTCGGAATCTAACGACTCATTGGCATCATCGTTTCGGGCCAATTCGCGACCCGATGCATCGTAAATCCGTACAAGAGGATCAGAAAGCGTCAGCCCGTCCAAGGAGATCGAATAGGTCTCTCCCTCGGTGAGAGAAATGCGCACCCAGTCTTCATCGCTGATCGAGCTAATGGTGCCGTTGAATGTATCGCCCACAGAGATGGTGTATGCTGTGTTCGTGGTCTCGGCAGCATCCGACCCTTCTGTGATCGCGCTGAACACCGGATCTCCATTTGGATGGCGGGCAGGATCAAACGTTTGGGTCATCATACATACCGTACACATAGCGGCAGTCCTTCTTACTGTTGCGGCGGGTCAAGACGCGTGGGGTGTTTTACTTTGGTAGTGCGGCAATCATTGCGCCTGTTCCTGCGACTAAGTCATCCATGGCCGCGCGATGTGCTGCGGGACCAGCCTGCAACAGAGTGAGATCAAAGTCCTGAGCGGGGCCGTTATATAATACGCTTTGCGGGCCAGTTTGCCACCACAACGCGATTGTTCCATTCCGAATGTCCAGACGCACCAACATGTCACCGACCTTTTTGGGGGCAGGGGCCGTCATAGGCACCCGGCGCAAGTTGCGACAAGGATTGCACCATATGCAGGCACAGGCTTTGCATCTGCGCACGCGGCACGTCCGGGGTTGAAACGGGGCAGGCGACGCGGATGATTTGACGTGCGGGGTTGCTTGCTTGCGCAGCGGAAATAGTCATCATCATCGCCCCCACACAGACGCAAATTGCAAAGTACGCTTTCATCATGGCACTACTTATAGTGGATAAGTTTGGCAAATATTAGACCAAAGCAATGTGGCTTACGAACTTAGCGGAAAGCCACCAGCCCGGCCAAGGTGGCGCTACAGGAGTTAGCTTGCCAGTAACGAGGCGGGGTGACACAAGAACACAACACATTGAAAGGGTTTGTAGATGAACATTTTGCTTGTTGGCGCAGGTCTATCTGGCGCTGTGATTGGGCGTACATTGGCCGAAGCCGGTCACCAGATCACCATCATCGATGGCCGCGACCATATCGGGGGCAATTGCCACACCGAACGTGACGCCGACACTGGCGTGATGGTCCATGTTTATGGCCCCCATATTTTTCACACCGATGACGAAGACGTCTGGAATTACGTCAACAGCTTCACCACCTTCATGCCGTATAAAAACCGGGTCAAAACCACGTCGCAGAAACAGGTCTTTTCCCTGCCCATCAACCTGCACACCATCAACCAGTACTATGGCAAAACCATGCGCCCCGACGAGGCGCGTGATTTCATCCAGAACGACATCGCAGACAGCACTATCACGGACCCCCAAACCTTCGAAGAACAAGCCCTGCGCTTTGTGGGCCCCGATCTCTATGATGCATTCTTTAAGGGTTACACCATCAAGCAATGGGGCGTGCAGCCCAGCGAATTGCCTGCCTCGATCCTGAAACGCTTGCCCGTGCGCTTCAACTATGACGACAACTATTTCTTCCACCGTTTTCAAGGCATGCCGGAAAACGGCTACACCCCAATGATTGCCGCAATCCTTGACCACCCGTCGATCACCGTAACCCTGAACACCATGTTTGACCCCGCCATGGCCGACGCCCATGACCACGTGTTCTATTCCGGGCCTCTTGATGGCTATTTCGACTATCAGCTTGGCCGCCTTGGGTATCGCACGCTGGACTTCGAAAAGTTCTCGGCCACGGGCGACTATCAGGGCTGCGCGGTCATGAACTATGGCGAAGTTGACGTGCCTTATACGCGCATCACCGAGCACAAGCATTTCTCGCCTTGGGAAGACCATGAAGGCACGGTGTGTTACCGCGAATTTTCACGCGCCTGCACGCCCGACGACATCCCCTATTATCCGATCCGTCAAGTCAAAGAAAAAGCGCTGTTGGGTGACTATCTCAAGCTGGCCGAAGACACGACGGGTGTCACGTTTGTCGGCCGCCTTGGCACCTATCGTTACCTTGATATGGATGTGACCATCCGCGAGGCAATGGACACAGCCGACGCGTTTCTTGCGGCGCAGGATGCAGGCACAGCCATGCCCGCCTTTGTCAAACCCCCGCTTTAATCAGAACGCGGCAGGATACGCAGTATGGATCAAAAACCGACCGTTTTTAACACAAAGGTCCTGCCGCAGCCCGCGGCAAAGGCACGTGTAAAATCGTTCCAAGCGGCCCATCCTGAAACCTTTGCACAACCAGCCGAGGCGATTACATATCTGCGATATATCTTCACGGATGCGCAGGGACTTTGGTGCTTTCGCCCAAACGGGAAAACTGGCACCACATCGACGCTGTTTTTTCTGTTTCATTTGACGTTCGGAATCCCTCTGAAGGCCGTTGTCAGAGATGAAAATTCCATCAACGAAGACCAAGCCGGGCACAGCCTGCACAAGGCCCGCGTTTTCTCAAGCGTGTGTGATTGCGGGACGGAATTGGACTTTGGTAGCTATCTTGCCCGCGCCTTGCGTTTGACGACGGTGCGGCATCCTTTTACCCGTGCGCTTTCGGGCTTTATCTATTTGTGCCGCGCACATGACATGAAAAGCGATCGGTTTCTGACGGAACGGCTTCGGATGTGTGCCTTGACCCAGTTTGATTGGGACAAACACGCTTATACTGTCGAAGGCTTTGAACGGTTTCTGACCTATCTGGAACAAGACCTAGCGCATCATGCCACCCGGCCAGTCGACAGTCATTTTCGCCCTCAGGTGTTAAACATCTTGCCCGACGTTTTCTGCCCTGACCTGATCGGGCGTTGCGAAGACCTGCCCACCTTCTTTGCTAACATCGCAGCACGTCTGGATCGTCCGGCGCCACAAGGTGCACTGGAAGCCAAACCTCGCAACACCCAGCAGATAAGCGACCGCGCTATCTTTGACACCCCAGACACGCGTCGCCGCGTCGGCCATATTTTCGCTGCCGATTTTCTAGCGTTTGGCTATGATCAATAACCCAACCCCCGCGCCAGGCTCATTCAGGGTCGCGTTCGGATGATCCGGACCTGTTATCGGGGGGACGCAACTGATACCGAGGCCTTCAGCTTTGGTCACAAGGATTTATTTTACCGATGCCTCTTATCGACTGGAACGGCAAACGCATCCTTTACATCCATGTGCCTAAGACCGGCGGCACTAGCATCGAAACATGGCTGAGCACGCTGGCGCCCCTGCAGTTGCACACCATCGGACAGCCCACAGCCCTGCGCTGCACCCCGCAACATTTGCAATATAAAGAAATCACAGCCCTGCTGGCGGCGGGGTCTTTTGACTATGCATTCATGAGCGTGCGCAATCCCTTTGCACGCCTTGCCAGTGAGTATCGCATGCGCGCCCAAGCACAGCAGGAAGGGTTCTGGGGGGCGGTGCAAAAGTTCCCCTATTGGCTTGAAACGTCACTAAACAAAGTCAAACGCGATCCCTTTGTTCTTGATAATCACATGCGCCCGCAGTGGGAATTCACCGGGAATGATGTCGAAGTGTTCCGCCTTGAGGACGGGTTAGAGACAATGTTGGCACAAGTGGCGGACAAGATCGGGGCACCTGTCCCCGAAATCACGCCCCACAAAATGAACAGCCAATCCTTCCAACATGACGTCACATGGGAACGCGCGGATGTGACCCGAGTGCAGCAGTTTTACGCCGCCGACTTCACCGAATTCGATTATCCTACCGCCCTGCCGGGCCCGAAAGCCCGGCGCGAGTAGTTATTTTCCTGACATGATCCGCTTGACGGGGTCGCTGTCTTCCCAAGGCACGGACACGTCCGCATCATAGATGACTTCGCGCCCCTCTGACATCAGAGCCAGATATTTGCGGTATTCTTCGGCATTGTTGAAATGCTGCCCACGGGCGACCTCGTCCAGTGCCTTTTGGCGGAACTGGGCCGTGTATTTAAAGTGGGCAAAGATCAGCTCGGTCTCGCTTGGTTTGATATCACCCACATAGTGGAACCCCGCCGAAGGGCGCATCCAAGGCTGGTATTTCAACAAGGCGTACTTTTGGGCCACAAACAGTTCGGGGCGCGACCACGGCAGCAGACGATGGCGCAACGCGCTGGTCACAGTGTCGCTGTTTGAAAACGGACCCCGCCCAACATTTGCGCGCAAAAAGGGCGTCTGATCCACAAAACCAGCTTCTTTGAAAGGATCCCCAGAGGCAAAATCCGCCTCACTCAATGGACCCTGCGGATACATATCCAGCATATAGATCCGCGCGGCATCCACGTCTTTGAATGTTTTGCCCTCCAGCAGTTTGGGTAACGAGGTTCGTTTCCAATTTGGGTAAACCAACAGCTCGTCAGCGTCCACAATTAAGGACCAGCGCCCGACCCGAAGGTTGGCGATCAAAGTCATTTGCCAGGCAACGCCGTATTCTGACTCTCCGTAATTCGTATCAGCAGAGAACGTCACAACATCGGGTTGTTCCAGAAGATATTCCAGCGTTCCGTCATCCGAACAATTGTCCGCAATCAAAAAGGCTTTGACCCCCAGCTTGCGGTAATGGGCAAGGAAGTGGGGCAGCATGAACATCTCGTTGCGCATACAGGCAACAGCCGCCACGGGTTCCGCATTCAGCTTTTTCAGCTTGGCCTCTGGGCTGACCAGTTCAAGTAGGTTGGTGTTAAAGCCCAAGGAAATATTGGCATATGTGGGCCACAGCTTGCGCGGCCAAAGGCGCGGCTCTGTGAATGCTTTTGTCACCTCGGCTTGGGTCTTATGTGTGTCTAGATGTACCAGATGCACACCGCTAAGCGGACTGGGTTGGAAACTATTTTCCCACAGCGAAACCGGAACCGCATCGGAATATGTCCGGCGTTGTATAGAACTGCGGTAATCTTCGCTTGATGGGGTGATCCCCTCCAAAGCCAACAGATCGCCGACAAGCTTGTCTTCCATAAACGACGAGCGGATGATTTGTTGCCCTTCGCGCTTTTGAGATGCGTTGATGGCGGCCTGCATGGTGCGGCGGCTTAGCAAATAGCCGGACCCACCATCACAATAGGTTGTTGGCTCGGGGGATTTGTCCAGTTCCTTTGTGCCTCGCTCGGTGGCCGACTTTTCAAAATGCCAGGTCCGATTCATTCCACCGACATGGCGGTGAAGGGTCCTGCCGAAATAGTCATGCTTAAGGTAGTTTAGGTTGCCAAAGAACGTGGCCGGATCAAGGGCACAGTCATCGTCGATTTTATAAATATGCGTCGCGTCGGTATTCTTCAGCGCCCACTCAATAGCGGCCAATGTCTTTTGCGGCAGGCCTTCGTAACTGTCGGGCGCATCAAGATAGACAACATCGCCGTCCTTCTGGCCATCGCCATCCCCGACAACCACAACATAAGGAACGCCGTAATCTGCCAGTTGCGCAAGCCAGCTTTCCCGCATGGCTTGGACGCGGGTGTCCAAAAAGGGGCGGCACGAAAACACAACGACAAGTGTGCTATACAAAGGTGCCAACGCATGTTTGGACACCCCATTGCCCGAGAGTGCCATCTTGGCCGGCGTGGCATTTGGAAACAAACTAAGGGTCGACCGCGTAAGGGGCATACTGTCTGACGCCATTGCATGCAGTACCGCCAAAGCGGATTGCACAGCAGGACTGTTGAACATGTCCTGATGTTGCGATGTTGGAATGACGGATGACCGCAATTCGCCCACATGCGATAGCATGCGCATGGCAAGGTCGTCTTTCCCCTGTGCTTCCAACGCCGGAATCATACGCAAAGTCAGCCCAAGACCAATATATTTTGAGCGTTGCACAGATGTGCGGGTCAGATCGGAAATCACATCCTGCAATGTGATGCCAAGCGACGTTTCCGTGCCCCGGATCAGGGCAGGCAATGATTGCCCCAAACGCTCTTGTACGCCCAGATATGGCGAACGCGGCACTTTCGTATAAAGCCGCTGAACCGCGTGTCGGATCTCTGTTACGTTTTGCGCGCCAGCACCGTCTGGTGCGTTGGGTGCCGCAACCGCACGCACAACGGCATCGTCATAGTCGCTGGGGTTGGCATAAAGCATATCTTCGAGCTGCGCGGCCGAAGTCGCATGCAGGCCCGGGTTCACAAGTTCACGCATGTATCTGGTTGTGTCGCGATGCCCAAGGTCACGAAACGGGCGCAGCGCCTCTGTAATGGTTTCGATATCGCCGGGCTTGGCTTTTGCAAGACGTTCGAAATTCTTACCCGCACGCACCATTTGCGGCGGCGGCGTGAAACCTTCGGTTGCAACGCGTTCGTTCAAAAGTCGCCAGAATGTTGACGACAGTCCAAAGTTCTTCAATACGAAATTCGGGATCTGGTCTCTGAGGTAGTCGGCAAACCGGCTTGCGTTCACCGTCAGCACCACCGCCGTTTCTGTGAGCGCTTGGCAAGGGGTGCATTCCCAATACTGCCCTGATCGGCGTTCGATGAACTGTTGGAACACATAGACGATTTCTTCTATGGTTTTTTCGTTCGCCCTCAGATCAGTGCCCTTCAACGAGAACTGTAGCGCCCATGCAACGGCGGGTGTCGCCACCCAACCCCCGTCGGGTTCCGTAAGGGCCCAAAGCAGGTCTTTCATGTCGCTGTAACGCTTGTCCATAACCAGAAACGGTAGAATGCTGGAATTATGCCAGGCTTCTTTTTCTTGGGCGAAAGGTTCAGACAACCTTGGGAGGACAAAGGCGTACAAATCTTCAAAACTGTCCGCTGTGCAGAATGCTTCGGTGAGCGACAAAAACAGGGATTTTTCCACCTGTGGCGGTAAAGGGAAATCTTTCAACACATTTTGCAGAATTTCGATAAGCGGTTTGTCTTGCGTGTTGGCCGCCACTTGCATTCCAAACCGGCTTTGCGCTGTACGCAGCAACATTTGGTTTGGGTGCACCTTTGCCTCGAGTTCCGGGGCCAATTCCACGGCGCCAGCTTCTGATGTATCCAGATCATTGCGCAGCAAGTATTCCGACACACCATACAGCTGTGCGGCATCCATCAGAACACTCTTTGCCGCGTCCGATAGTTCAGCCAAGATATCGGCAAAGCGCACGTGTTCAACGGCCAAAAGCATATCGAATGTTGAAGGCCCAGAAGTCGCGCAAAGTGCCTCGATACGTCGCAGCAGAACACTGCGCGTCAGCTCCAAAGGATCCCCACACGGGATACCATTCGAGTACAAAGTAATCAGCAACGGCTTTTCGGAACCCTCGACACCTTCCCAGATGCGCCCAGGCAGGCTAGCAAAAACGCCAACGTGTGGGTCGGACTGACGGTATCGTTGCGCAATCTCAGGATAGGCCACAGGCGTAACCGGTATTGGCTCTTCTAGGTTTGTCACGATGACTGTAACGTCCTGATCGGGCAAACCTGGATCGACGCCCCAACCTTCGACATCCATAAAGCCAGCAATTGCCAACTGGCCTTCGCCTATGCGCGCCTCATTGGCTGGTCCGCCAATCAATACGCTCGCAGGGGTAATACCGCCGTTGTAGTTGACAGACTCAATGGTGCCGAGATTCGGAAACTCATCGTCAAAAGCGCAAATCTCGTAGTCGTTCAAAAATACGACAATACGGGCGTCATCAATCTTAATCAGAACCTTGTCGCCTACGAGTGCCAGGCTGACATCATGCAGAATCTCAGCCCCCCAAACCCCGTCTGCACGCAAGTTCACTGCAGCTTTACCCGTAGTTTGGCGCAGCGACATATGGAACAGGATGTTTTTGCGATCAGCTCCAAAAAAAGACATATTGGCGAATGCGTGTTCTGTAAAATCTACGGCAAACCCAAATTCTGCGCCGCCTTGCGTCTTAAATGCCAGCACACCCGTCTCCTCAAAATTCTATGCCAAAATACTATGCGCTGTTTGAACAAACTTGAATATGGATGCAATGGACCTTTACAGGCAATCGCGGAACACCTCTGCCGAAACCGGGTTCGAGACTTTGAAAATTGCACAAAAATCTTGCTTTGGATGCGCGAATGTAACGGATTAACAAAGGTGCCGCCTGCAATTTCAGCACCATAAGGCGCCAATAGTACGCTACACAATGACTATGGCCCAGCGAACCCTCCCGCGTTATGCATCTTTCAACACTCAAGCATCTGGAGACACGCGGGCCATGACAAAAATTGCAGTCGCCGGGATAGGCTATGTTGGCCTGTCAAATGCCGTCCTTTTGGCGCAACACAACACAGTTGTCGCCATCGATCTGGACGCATCACGGGTCGAAATGTTGAACGCCCGTCAATGCCCGATCATCGATGTCGAGCTTGAACAGTACCTTGCCGAAAAACCGCTGGACCTGACCGCCACATTGGACCCAAAGGCGGCCTTTCTGGATGCCGAATTTGTCATTGTCGCCACGCCCACCAATTACGACCCCCAGACCAACTTCTTTGACACCTCCAGCGTCGAGGCCGTGATCGCCCAAGTCATCGCGATTAACCCGGACGCCACCATTGTGATCAAATCGACAATCCCCGTTGGCTTTACCGACCGCATCAGCGCCGAGATGAACACCACACAGGTGATTTTCAGCCCCGAGTTCCTGCGTGAAGGGCGGGCTTTACATGACAACCTGCATCCTTCGCGCATCATTGTGGGCGAAGACAGCCCACGCGGCCACACATTCGCGTCGCTGCTTGCGCAAGGTGCCCAAGACGGCGATGTGCCGATCCTGTTTACCGGCGCTGCCGAAGCCGAAGCGATCAAGCTCTTTGCCAACACCTTTCTTGCAATGCGCGTGGCTTATTTCAACGAGTTGGACAGTTACGCGTTGGCCAGCGGGCTGCAATCACGTCAGATTATCGAAGGTGTGTGCATGGATCCACGCGTGGGCGATCACTACAACAATCCTTCCTTTGGCTATGGCGGTTATTGCCTGCCAAAAGATTCCAAACAGCTGTTGGCGAACTATGCGGATGTGCCGCAAAACCTGATGCACGCGATCGTCGAGGCCAACCGCACCCGCAAGGATTTTGTCGCGGAACAGATCCTAAAACAGGCCCCTAAAGTCGTCGGCATCTACCGTCTTGTGATGAAGGCTGGCTCGGACAACTTCCGACAAAGTTCAGTGCAAGGCATCATGAAGCGGATCAAGGCCAAAGGGGTGCAAGTGGTCGTCTATGAACCCGCCCTTGAAGACGCCGATTTCTTCGGCTCCGAAGTGGTGCGCGACCTCGACGCGTTCAAGGCGATGGCTGATGTGATCGTGGCCAACCGCGAAACGGATGAACTGGCGGATGTGTCCGACAAGGTCTTTACCCGCGATCTATTCGGCGCAAACTGATAGGTTAGAGACTGTTTTCGAGGGTATGCACTTAACCTTGTAATCAACGTTATGTAAAATATTCACGAATTTCGCAATCCACTAACCCGCATTCAGCCCCAACAAACCCCGGACTCGCGGGCCGATAAAGGGATCAAGCGGTGCCTGATTCAACGCGTCCATTTGGGCAGACAAGGCTAACACCTGTTTTTCAAATTGCGCGCGCGTCTGCACATCCGGGAAATCGGCGTAGTTGATCTTTTCCCATATCATCCGCGCCCATAAACGCGCCTTATGCGCAGGCGACATCGCAGCCAGACCCGGCATCGTATCCTGCGCCATCAAACCCTCCCACAGCGCCTCAGCGGTAAGGGGCCCGCGCCACAGCTTGCGACACTCGGGTCGGGTGGCGATACGAGCCCCGAAATAGGGCAAATAAACCGCACGTTGGGACTGGGCCAAAGCATCCAGCATAAACAGCGTGCTCGACAATGCGCCTTTGGGAAACTGCAAACTGTAGCGTTGTAAAAAGGCACGGTTGAACATTTTAACCGACGGGTGGCCATGCACCTCTATCCCATCATCCAAGGTCGGAACAAAACCGGCCTCATCCTCAAGCCGAACAGCTGCGATTCCATCCCGCTGATGTAGGCCTGAATGAAAGGTTTCATCAGGACCCAAATACATGCCCCCAAAGCCAACCGAAGCCTGCGCCACACTCAACCGGCTCGCCCAATTGGCCAATGCCCGCGGAGGCAACCGATCGCCAGCATCCAGAAACACAACATACCGCCCCCGGGCCATGTCCAGCCCCCGGTTGCGCGCGCCGTGCACACCCTGCGCGCCGCTCAGAACCGACACGCCGGGATGAACAGCTGCCGCCGCAAAAAACGCGGCACGCTCTGGCGCTGTGGCCATGGCACGGCTTTCATCGGGCACAAGCAGGATCTCGGCCTCACATAGGGTCTGCCCTGCAAGGCTTGATAGGGTTTCTGTCAACGGTGCCATGGTCCCGTCACTGGGCACAACAACCGTGACAGGCACAGCGCCCGTCAGCAGATCTTGCCACCAGATCGGCACAGACAGCGTACAATCCGGCGCAAAACCATGCGCCGCCATCCAATCTTGCGCCTGCCGCACAAAACGCGCGCGGCGGGCGCGGTCTTGCACCAGTCCGCCGCGTTCAAAAGTCAAACGCGTGGCGATCCGGCGCAAAGCCGCATCAAGGCCCGGGCGATCAAGCCCTTTCGCCAAACCCGCAAGCCGGTCCAGCACATCAAACTGTTGGAAAATGACATCCGACGTCTCGGCCGTGATTTGCCCTTCCCGCCCTTGGGTCTGCAAATAAAGCGGGTGATTGATCCGCACCAAATGATCCGTGCGCGCCGCCGCCTGCCAGAAAAAAGCGTGGTCCTCATAAAGCGTGCCCACATCAAAGCGCAGCCCGGCAATCAAGCTGGCGCGATAAAGCTTGTTCCACGCCGAAGGAAAATGGCGCACCACATCACACCAATTGCTCAGATCGTGGCGTTCGGGCGCGGCGCCGTCTTCCAACGCCCAAGCGTCATGCAGACCGGTATGGGTGCGAACCTCACCACCCTTGGGGCAAAAGGAAATACCACAGCTGACCCAGTCCGCGCCGGTGTCCTCCAGCACAGTGTACATCTGAGACAAATAATCCGGGGCCACACGGTCATCACTGTCCACAAAGCCGATGACCGGGGCGCTGACATGATCAAGGCCCGTGTTACGCGCACCCGACAACCCTGCATTAGGCTGAAGGATTACACGAAAGCGCGGGTCATCCCCAATGGCACGGCGCAACTGATCCGCGCTGCCATCGGTGGACCCATCATCAATGACGATCACTTCGAAGTCGGTCAAAGTCTGCGCCTTGAGCGATGCAATGCAATCGCCCACATATTCGGCTACATTGTAAACCGGCACGACAAGCGAAATCAGCGGCGGCGTGGACAGTGTCATGGCTGTGCAGCCCGTTTACGCACCCACCCCACAAAAGCCCGATCCGCATCTGTAATGCGTTGACGTCCCGTAGCCACCCAGACCCCCTGCCACTCCGCCACCAATGCGTAGACATCGACACCTGGCGCCAGCGCGCGCGCGCCTTCAAGTGCGTCGGGGCTGGGGCTGGGCGCGGCCATCTCGGGCAGGATCACTTCGGCCCGGCGGGTCACGATTAAAATATCCCCCGGACCTTCACTTAGGGCATAATCAGGCAAATGGTCTTGTGCAATCATGCGCCGGATGGCGGCACGGAACACCCGCACAGGGGCGGCACTGCCCGCTTTCTTGTGCAGGGTGGCGATGCTGATCTTCCATTCCGCTTGGCGACCGCAATGCTTGCGCGCCACTTCATACACCCGCCGCTCTAGGGGTTTGCGCAGGCGGAAATAATCCCGGCTTAATGTCAGCACCGACTTGGCCAGCACCGCACGAAAAATCCACTCGCTTAAGGTCACCGTCACGCTGATCATACGCCCCGCCTGCGAACGACGTACGATCTCCCAACTTTCGATCAGGCCAAAGCCGCGCGTGGCCTCAAGCCCGCCGGTGGTGATGTTGGTGGTGATGCGCGTGCCTGCCAAACGTTCAAACGCATCCCGCAAGCGCTGATAGCTGTCACCAGAGGTGTCACGGTTCGTCGCCACCAGCAGATCATGCGCCTTAAGATGCAGCACACGGCTTACCGCCTGCCCCGCATTCAACCCGGCCATCAATTGGCTGACACAATAAATCAGAATGTCCTTGTCATGGATCGTCGCACGCCCCTTCACACTGGGCACAACTTCGATCCGCGCATCGTTATGGGCATAGGATAAGATACGTTTGTCTGGCCGCGTAGAAAGCGAAAAAATCGGATGCTCCATCGTGCCCAGATCATCCTTTGGTGCCGCACCAAAGAAGTCGCAAACAAAAAAGTCTGCTGTGGGATATCGGTCAGGCAAAAGCCCCCCTGCAACCGCATTTTTGACCATGACAGGTCCTGTCCATCTGTCGCGACGTCTTGGTCGCTTGTTATTTTTGCTCGATCTTCCCCGATTCCATGATCGGGGTTTCAGTGACACCGACCCTAAAGATATCCACAGGGTGCGTCTAGCAGCATGGGCGATATGACCGTGGGTTCAGAGTCACTTGGGCGTGGGTTCAGAGTCGCATTATCGGAGGTTCAGAGTCACCACATTGAAAATGAGACAAGCAAACTATTGATATAAAACCATTTATTCAGAGCCCAAGATCCTTAACATTCAATTAACAGATAAATAACTGAGATCAGAAGCCCCAAGCGCTCAACACCACCGCATTTGCCCATAAAAACCAAAGGAATTTGCTTAGAAAACAGAAAGAAGATGCGATTTATGTTTCATGTGCGTTGTTTTTGCGTATTCTGCCAAAAACAACGCACATGAGGGCAGAGCACATGAAACAAAGCCGGAGCATCCCCCTCCCGCCTTATATGAACATCGACCCCTTAGAAGCACAACGCAGCTTGGGTGATCCGACCACGACACAGCGGTTCGAAGCCGTTGCTCAAGCCTGTGCTGCCGGGCGGCAGAACCTAGAAACCCAAGGCCTGCAAAATGATGATAGCCGTCGTTTGCGCCAATTTTCAACTTGGGAAATCTGTCGCTACTTGATCCCGGTCGCGCAGGGCCATTTCCGCCGTGTGCTCAAACAAAACCCTGACTTGCCTCAGGGGCGTTCAGAAACGGATGCGGGTGCAAAATGGTTTACCTTGGATGAGGTGCTGCGCCTGCGTGCGCATTTTGGCCAAGAAGGATCAAAGTCCAAAGAATACCTACCCTACAAACCCGACGGCGCGCAGGCCAAAATCGTGGCCGTTGCCAACTTCAAAGGCGGCGTAGGTAAGACATCGACTGCGGCACATCTGGCCATGTCAGCGGCCCTTGATGGCTACCGCGTACTGGTGATCGATCTAGACAGCCAAGGGTCCATGACATCGATCTTTGGCGGCAAAGTCGAAGACGAATGGAACACAGTGTTCCCGCTGATGGCCCGCCACTATGCCGAACACTTACGCGCTGACAATCAACGACGTGCAGCCCAAGGCGAAGCCCCCCTGCCCCTTGATGACACTCTGACCGAAGCGTTGACTATTCGCGCGCCCGACCTTGTGCAAAAAACCCACTGGCCCAATATCGATCTGATCGGCGCCCAGCTGAACCTTTATTGGGCCGAATTCCAAGTACCCGTCTGGCGCATGTCTGGGCGTGGCTGGAAGCTATGGGATGCGCTGACAGACACGCTGGACGCGGATGGGCTGCTGGACGAATACGACGTCATCTTTCTCGATACGCCCCCTGCCCTTGGGTATCTTACCATCAACGGTCTTTCGGCTGCTGACATTCTGTTGGTACCTCTGGGCGCGTCCTTTTTGGAATTTGACAGCACGGGGCGGTTTTTTGACATGCTGCATGCGACGTTTTCCTCGATTGAGGATGCTGAAAACCTAGCAGCGCGTGCTCTGGGCCGGCCTGAGTTGCGGTTTGAATGGGATGCAGTGCGCATGGTCATCACGCGCTACGACGCCACGCAACAGGCCGAGCTTGCCGCCCTCATGCAAAGCTATCTTGGCCCTGCCCTGTCGCCGCACAGGCAGGACTTTACTGCGTTGATCGGACAGGCCGGCGAACAGGTGCGCGGCATCTACGAAGCTGATTACCGCGATTTTAACCGAGAGACCTATGCCCGTGGGCGTGAAACATTTGATGCTACCTATGCGGCCTTCAAGGCGTTGCTGGTGGGCAGCTGGAAACGCGATGCAGACTCTGAAAAGGCTGCGGGTTAATGTTTCGCGCGCGAAACATCGGCCTTAACCGCCCGTGCGCTACAGTGACGACATCGCAATATATCCGCGTCTTGTGTGGCGCCCAAAAACAGGAGACTGGATTATGGCCAAACGCAAACGCCTGACCCCGCTGGCCCTACCCGAAGGCGGAATGATCGATGCCCCGGTGGGCAAAGTGCCGGATCATGTGCTGCGCCAACGCGCGCCGATTGCCGGCGTGGCGCAAGACACCGCACGGACCAGTGCCCTCGAAGAACTCAGCGACACCCTTGTCCGTGCCCGCGCCGAAGGCCGTATGATCGAGGCCTTACCGCTGGACCAAATCCAGACAGATCACATCACCCGCGATCGGGTTGCCATTGACGACGAAGAGATGAAAGCGCTGAAACAGAGTCTAAGCGCACGAGGGCAACAAACCCCGATCGATGTGGTTGATCTTGGCACGGGGCGTTACGGTCTGTTGTCCGGCTGGCGGCGTTGCACGGCGTTGCAGGCCCTGCACTCAGAAACGGGTGATGCACGGTTTGCGCAGGTGCTGGCGGTCTTGCGCCCGATCACCGAAGCCTCGGATGCCTATGTGGCGATGATCGAGGAAAATGAAATCCGGGTGGGGCTAAGTTACTTTGAACGTGCGCGCGTGGTGGCTGAAACTGTCGATCAGGGTGTGTTCAAAGATGACCAGACCGCGTTGCGGGCGCTGTTCGCGACAGCGTCGCGGGCGAAGCGTTCAAAGATTGGCAGCTTTGTCGGGGTCGTGCGGGCCGTTGGGGGCGCTTTGCGGTTTCCGCAGGCGCTTGGCGAACGGGCTGGATTGAAATTGGCCAAGGGTCTTGGTGCGCATCCCGGTTTGGCGCAGGTGATTGCCGATGAATGGCTTAAGACGCCGCCGACGAATGTCGCACTTGAACAGGACCGGTTGATGGCGCTGTGCGACCGAGCGACGGACAATGGTGCCGCAGCGGCCACCCGCGCCGATGGCCCTGCCCTGCCCCAAGGCGTGCAGCTAAAAGACAAAGGTGCCGGGCGTGTGACCCTGTCAGGCACCGGCGTGGATGCGGCATTCAAAGCAGCGTTGCAACGCTGGTTGGAAGAGAACGGGCACGGTTAGAGCCTATTATTTCAAGAGTGCGCTTAGATAGCGGCCATATTCTGTCTTGGCAAAGATCTTGGCCCGTTCGGCCAATTGTGCGGCATCGATCCAACCTGAATCAAAGGCGATTTCTTCGGGGGATCCCACTTGCAACCCTTGCCGTGCGCTGAGGGTGCGCACAAAATTGCCCGCATCCAGTAACGACCCATGGGTGCCTGTATCAAGCCAAGCATAACCGCGCCCCATCTGTTCTACATGTAAAGCGTCATCGCTCAAATAGGTCTCTAACAGTGTGGTTATTTCGAACTCGCCCCGCTCAGAAGGGCGAATGCTGCGCGCGCGCTCTGGGGCAGAACTATCCAAAAAGTACAGGCCCGTTACCGCATAGGAAGACGGAGGATTGGTTGGCTTTTCAACAATCGCGCGCACGCTGCCATCCTCGGCAAAGTCCACCACGCCATAGCGTTCAGGATCAGCCACACGATACCCAAATACCGTCCCCCCCGTTTCGCGCGCATCTGCGGTGGCCAATTGTTCAGGCAAGCCATGTCCAAAAAAGATATTGTCCCCCAGCACCATGGCCGAAGGTGCGCCATTCAGAAAGCCTTCGGCCAACAGATAGGCCTGCGCCAACCCATCGGGGCTGGGCTGTTCGATGTAAGTAAAATCCAGTCCCCATTGACTGCCGTCCCCCAACAGGCGCTGGAACTGATCCTGATCCTGTGGCGTCGTGATGATTGCGATCTCGCGAATGCCGGCCAGCATCAGCACGCTAAGCGGATAGAACACCATAGGCTTGTCATAGATCGGAAGCAGCTGTTTAGAGACGCCCATTGTGATTGGATACAGCCGTGTGCCCGACCCTCCGGCAAGGATAATCCCTTTGCGATCAGTCATGTCCAAGGTCCTTCAGTACGCGGTGCAATCCCGCGGCCCAATCCGGGCGGGGAATGTTGAAATCAGTTTCTAACTTGGTGCAATTCATACGAGAATTCAGCGGGCGCGCGGCGGGTGTGGGATAGTCTGCTGTTGGGATGTCCGACACTGTGATCTTTCGCCCGGCTTGTGCAAATGTTTCGCGCGCGAAACAGGCCCAGCTGGTGTCAGGTGCCCCGGCATAATGATACAACCCGCCGCCCTGCCCGTCTATCATGGCCTGCGCCATGTGCAGCAACGTGGCCGCAATGTCAGCGGCAGGTGTCGGTCCCCCGATCTGGTCAGCAACCACGTTCAGGGCGTCGCGGGTCTCAGACAGGCGTAGCATGGTTTTGACGAAATTTGCCCCGTGGGCCGAAAATACCCAAGACGTGCGCAGGATGGCATGGGTGCCACCGGCGGCGATCACCGCCTCTTCTCCGGCGCGTTTGGACGCACCATAGGCCCCCAACGGGGCAGTTGGATCATTTGGCTGCCAAGGCTTTGTGCCGGTGCCCGCAAATACATAATCGGTCGAGACGTGCAAAAAGGGAATGCCCAGATCGGCACAGGTGCGTGCCATGGCGCCCGGCGCTGCGGCATTGATCTGGTAGGCCAGTGCCTGTTCTTCCTCGGCCTTATCGACGGCTGTGTAGGCTGCCGCATTGATGACGGCGCTTGGGGCATGAACGCGGATCGCGGCGGCGCAGTCTGCCGGGTTGTTCAGGTCCGCCTGTGCCCGCCCAAGCGCGATAACAGGGGCCTGTCTTTGCAGTTCGGAGGCCACTTGACCGGTTTGCCCGAAAACCAGAATACTCATACCGTCCCTACCCTTTCAGCCACACGCCGTGATCTAGCCTGCACCAAGGCGTTTGCCGACGCCATCGCGATTTTGCAGCGCGCGCCACCAGCTTTCGTTGTCCAGGTACCAATGCACAGTACGTTCCAGTCCCTGTTCAAGGGTCACAGAGGGCCGCCAGCCGAGTTCGGTTTGCATGCGGGTCGGGTCGATCGCATAGCGCAGGTCATGGCCGGGACGATCGGCGACAAACGTGATCAGATCTGCATGGGGCGTATCGCGCGGGCGCAAACGATCAAGGATGGCGCAGATCATGTGCACCAGATCAATATTACGCGCCTCGTTTTCTCCGCCGATATTATAGGATCGGCCCAGCTGGCCTTTTTCTAACACGGTCAAAAGCGCGTCTGCGTGATCTTCGACAAACAGCCAATCACGCACGTTTTCGCCTTGCCCGTAGACGGGGATCGCATCGCCTGCCAATGCGTTCAGGATCACCACCGGCACCAACTTTTCTGGAAAATGGAAGGGGCCGTAATTGTTCGAACAGTTGGTCAGGATCACCGGCAGGTCATAGGTTTCGCCCCAGGCGCGCACCAGATGGTCGCTGGCCGCTTTGGACGCTGAATAGGGCGAGCGGGGATCATAGGCGGTGTCTTCGGTGAATTGTCCGTCGGGGCCGAGGCTGCCAAACACTTCGTCCGTTGATATGTGGTGAAAGCGGAACGCATCAGGGCGACCCCGTGCGCTCCAGTAGGTGCGAGCCGCCTGCAGGAGGGTATAGGTCCCCATGATATTTGTTTCTAAAAAGGCACCGGGGCCGTCAATCGAACGATCTACGTGGGACTCTGCAGCCAAGTGCATGACCGCATCAGGCGTGTGCGCTGCGAACACGCGATCCATGGCGGCGCTATCGCGGATATCTGCATGCTCAAAAGAATAACCGGGGGCGTCTGCGACCTGTGCCACGTTATCAAGGCAGGCGGCATAGGTAAGGGCGTCGACATTTACTACGCTGTGCCCGGCAGCAATGGCTTGGCGCACCACTGCTGATCCGATGAAACCAGCCCCGCCGGTGACAAGCAGTTTCATGATGCGGGCCCTTCCCAGACAAAGGGAGTGTCGAAATCCGACAGGGCAGGGGCAGCGGCGTCCTTGTCGGACAAGACCGGTGTTCCGTCAAAACCCCAGTCGATGTCGCAGCTGTCCCACCGTATCGCCCCGTCGGCGTCTGCTGCATAATAGGCATCGCATTTATAGCAAATTTCAGTGTCGGGCGCGCGCGTGACAAAACCATGGGCAAAGCCGGCTGGAATCAAAAGCTGACGCCCATTTTCAAAGCTCAGCTCTTCGCCGATCCATTGGCCATAAGAGGGCGAGCCGCGCCGAATATCGACCGCCACATCAAACAGCACCCCGCGCCCGCAGCGCACCAGTTTGGCTTGAGCATGCGGAGGGGCCTGAAAATGCAGGCCGCGCACCGTGCCGACCTGTGCTGAAACCGAGTGATTGTCCTGCACAAAGTCGATATCAAGGCCGGCCTGTGCCATACGTTTGCGATTCCAGCTTTCAGAAAAGAAGCCGCGGCGATCCCCAAACCTGGTGGGGGTCAGGATCAGGACGCCATCCAGCGCGGTCTTTTCTATGTGCATGCGGTGCTGCTCCGGTGCTGTTTGTACGTTGAGAGAGGTCTAACATCCGTGTGATCGCGTGCAAATGCGGAATGTCTGGCGAGGGCGTCGTTTGACATGCTTGGCGTTCTGTGAGTTTTGCCTGTCATGCAATTCATAAGGTAAGGTACGTCATGGGTGGTTCTGGGTCTTCGGCCGCGGTGCGGCGGCTTGTTGCAGTTGTGGTGACATATAACAGGCTCGACAAGTTGCAGGACACTGTGGCCCGTCTGCTTGAAGCCGGGCCTGCGGATCTGGCGGCTGTGGTGGTGGTCGACAATGCCAGCACTGATGGCACGGCTGCTTGGCTTGCGGGGCAAAGTGACCCACGCATCGATGTTTTGTCCAGTGCGCGCAATGATGGCGGGGCCGGGGGCTTTGGGCGGGGCATGACCCGTGCTTTGGCCGCGCATGACCCTGATTGGCTGGTCCTGATGGATGATGATGGGCGCCCAGCCCCCGGTGCTTTTGCGGCGTTTCATGCCCTTGATCCCGAGGCGCAGGGTTGGGATGGGGTTGCGGCGGCCGTGTATTACCCGGATGGCACGATTTGCGACATGAACCGCCCATCGCGCAATCCTTTCCAGCATGTGTCGGTTTTTGTGCGCACGCTGCTGCGCGTTGGGGGACGCAACGGATTTCATCTAAAGCCCGAAGTTTATGAAGGGGATGCGCCCTGTCCGGTCGATATCACGTCATTTGTCGGATTTTTTGTCTCTAAAAGGGCGGTTGAGGCGGCGGATCTGCCTGATCCGGGGCTGTTCGTCTATGGCGACGATGGGCTTTATACGCTGGGTCTGTCATTGGCTGGGCGGCAGCTTGTGTTTCACCCGCACGTCCGTTTTGAGCATGATTGCGCGACTTTTGCAGTACAGGATGGCCGATTTCAGCCGTTGTGGAAGGTCTATTATTACCACCGCAATTTGCTGTTTTTGTACCGTGCCGCCGCGGGATGGATGTTTTGGCCATTGATGGCGCTGATTCTGCCTAAGTGGATGCTAAAGGGGCGACGCCATCGCGGAGAACAACGCGTGTTCTATCGACTGTTGGCACGTGCTGTATGGGACGGGTTTCGCAGCGATACATCTCGTACTCACGGCGATGTTCTTGCGCTGTCAGCGGTTGAGAATGGCAAGGTGGTGCTTGCGCAAAAGCAATAGGCCCGTGGCCATGGGGATCAGGGCCCAGGCCATCACATAGGCGGGGTTAATATAGTCGGGGTTATAGACCGGATAGAAGCCGCTCCGCGCCAATCCCGTGATATGTACGAGCGGGTTGTACCACAGAACCTGCTGGGCCCCGTTTGGCAGGTCTTCCATGATGTAAATTACGGCAGAAGCGATCAACAGGGGGCGGGTCAGTATTGTCCAGACTGTGCCATAGACTGGGAACAACCCGCGCATCGCGCAATTGAATGTGCCGATGCCAAAGCCAAGCGCCATAGCCATGACAAAGGCGCCAATCACGGGGGGCATGTCGATCACGGTGCGCGTGCCCGTGAACCATAGGATGGCGACCAGCAATACATAACTGACCAGTAGCAACGTCAGTGCGTTCAGGATGAAACGTGCAAGAAGGGCATCTATCCACCCGACAGCCGGGTACTTGAGCAAGGATTTCGAAAACGCGATCGCGGCTGTCAGCATGCCTGCGGTCCCGTTGAACAGGTTGAAAGGTAGGTAGCCCGTGGCATAAAACAGGATAAAGCTTTCGCCTAAGGACGGGCTGCGTAGCAACAGTGAAAAGGCCAGGGACAGTATGAACAACGTGCCCAGCGGTTCAAAGATGGCCCAGACGTATCCCCCTGGTTTGGCACCGTACCGTGTGGCCATTTCGCGCAGGATCAGTGCGGCAACAGTGCGCAGCGTCGAACGGCGCAATTTTGGCCGCAGTGGGGGGGCCACAGGCGCGCTTGAGAGCGGATCGGAGGAAGATGTCGTATCAGAAGGCGGCATCGGGCTATTTCCCGTGACTGTAGGCTATCCACCGACTATGAAGAATTAACACATGAAGATCAAATGGCATTGCATCGCGGCAACGCTTTGACAAATCAAGAAAAAGGTTCCTCCGGTCAGATGGATCAATCCGTTCAACCCAACAAAGCCAAAGCTGCGCAAAACCGTGCGGGCGCCGGACAAGGCGGGGGGCAAGGGCCCAAGAAAAATAACGCTCAGAACAAACCTCAGAGGGGCGGGTCTGCGGGCAAGGGCGGTGGTGGTGGGTCG
This sequence comes from Tateyamaria sp., assembly GCF_039940735.1. Classification (GTDB taxonomy): domain Bacteria; phylum Pseudomonadota; class Alphaproteobacteria; order Rhodobacterales; family Rhodobacteraceae; genus Tateyamaria. The sequence goes on along the minus strand of NZ_JBDVGB010000047.1, from coordinate 4,846 downwards.
CGACAACCAGCAGTTGTGCAGGTGCGTCCGATTGCTGAACCTGCCACGATGCGCCGTCGTCACTGGGGGTTGCTGTTTTCGTTTCTGATATTGGTTTTACTGCCTTTGGCGGGCGCTGGGTTTTATCTGTGGACCATCGCAGAGGACCAATACAGTTCGATCACAGGCTTTACGGTGCGCGGCGAGGAATCTGGTGGTGCGTCGGATATTTTGGGCAGCGTGGCGCAGTTCACGGGCTCTAGCACCAATTCGGATGGGAATGTTCTGAACGCGTTTATCAAAAGCCAAGAGATCATCGAAGCCATTCAAGGGGATGTCGATCTTAAGACGCATTACTCTCAATATTGGGATACGGATCCGGTGTTTTCATTGTGGCCGGATGCGTCGATTGAAGATCTGTTGTGGTATTGGGAACGGGTTGTGCGGATTTCTTTTGACGAGGGATCTGGTTTGATTGATGTGCAGGTGCTGGCCTTTGATCCGGATATGGCGACGCGCATTGCGGAGTTGATCGTCGACAAGAGCCAGAGTCGGGTCAACGATCTGAACACACAGGCCCGCACAGATGCGACGCGCTATGCCAACGAAGATTTCGACGCTGCCATTGCGCGCCTGAAGGAGGCCCGTGAGGGTCTGACAGGATTCCGCACACGTACCCAGATTGTAGACCCGGAAACCGATATTCAGGGTCGAATGGGCGTGATGAACAACCTGCAGCAACAATTGGCTGAGACGCAAGTCGAACATGATCTGCTGCTGGCCACGACCAATGAAACCGACCTGCGCGTGATTCAGGCGCAGCGTCGGATCGACGTGATCCGCGACCGCATTGCCGCAGAGCGCGCAGCGTTTGCGAACATCAGCGACGAAGTCGGGGCGTTGGTTGAAGATTACCCATCTTTGATTGCTGAATTTGAAAGCCTGACGGTTGATCTGGAAGTGGCCGAAGAAACCTATCGTGCGTCTTTGACAGCACTTGATGTGGCGCGTTCTAATGCGTCGCGCCAAAGCCGGTATTTGGCCACGTACATCAAACCAACGCTCGCCGAGGCGTCCGAGTTTCCGCAGCGCTTTGTGCTGATCGGTTTGATCGCGTTGTTTTTGATGTTGGGGTGGTCTGTCATGGCGTTGGTCTATTATTCCATTCGGGATCGCAGTTAGGGAGACGCGACTGTGATCCGACTGGAAAACCTATCCAAAAGCTTTTGGGTGCGCGGTCACCGCAAAGTGGTGATCGACAATGTCGATATCGAACTGCCCAGTGGGCGGTCCTTGGCGTTGTTGGGGCGCAACGGGGCGGGCAAGTCAACATTGATGGACATTATTTCGGGCCTACAAAAACCTGATACAGGCCGGGTGGTCAGCAGTGGATCGGTGTCCTGGCCGGTGGGGTTTGGGGCTTCGTTTCACCGCGAATTGACGGGGGCACAGAACGTCCGGTTCATCGCGCGGGTCTATGGGGTGGATACAGATGCTTTGACCGCGTTCGTCGAGGACTTTGCCGAGTTGGGAAAACATTTCCACATGCCAGTGCGCAGCTATTCACAGGGCATGCGGGGGCGTCTGACATTTGGCACATCAATGGGCATCCACTTTGACACGTATTTGGTCGACGAAGTCACGGCTGTGGGGGATGCGGCCTTTAAACGCAAAAGCAAGGCCATCTTCAGAGAGCGGATGAAGGTGTCATCCGCAGTGCTGGTCAGTCACGAGATGGGGCAGGTCCGGCAGTTTTGTGATGCGGGAATTGTGCTGGAGAATGGTAAGGTCGAGTATTTCGACGATCTGGAAGAAGCGATTGAATATCATCAGGCGTTACTAGCCTAAAACCCTTGTGGGTGATCTGATTGCTGCCTTTTTTGAAACGCAGTTTTAAGGTTTTCCTTGGCGCGAAATTCAGCATGTTTTGTGTTTTTTAGTGCATTATATCAGCGTTTTATAGATCCTTTGGCCTGTAATGGTGTTAACAAAATACCCCCAATTCACACTGTTTGTCACGGTTTAGCCTCGTCTGCGTCCGGCGTTCTACCACATCAATATTGCTCATTGTTCCTGAGTGTGAAGTGGGATGGTGAGTGCGATGCAAGAGTTGGTTTTGCGGACATGGGTGACGCTTAATGACGAACGTTTGGATGTGGATATCCGTGCTCTGCATTATGATGTGTCTACGGGTACGCTGTTTGCGGGCACAGGCGGCAACGGCGGGCTGGTAAGCTATGACGTTGGCGCCGGTCGGGCTTTGTCTGAAGTGGATCGTCAATACTATAACACGGGTCAGTCCTTTGAGGTTACGGGGCGCATTGATGCAACGCAGATTGGTGGGCAAGACTATTTGCTGGTCAGCGACCCGGGCGCTGCGGGCTATCTGGCCTATCAAATTGGCGCCAACGGTCAGATTGGGAACGCCACCGGCATTACAGCAAACCAGCCCAATGGCGATGGGATCGCAGCACATTACGTGTCTGATGCCGGCTTTGTCTATTTGGCGGGCAAGAATGGCACCAATATTGGTGTTTACGAGGTAACAAGCACCGGCGCCATGAACCGTCGCAGCGTGGTGGAAGACACCACCACCACCCATGCCAGTGATCTGGGCGAGCTGGTGGGCACGCGCATCAACGGGCAGGATTTTGTGATTGCCGCCAGCAGTGGTGAACAGGCTTTGACCAGCTATGCCGCTGACGCGACCACGGGCGCCTTAAGCGTGCGGGACACAATGGGCGCGCAACAAGGGTTGGGGATTCTGAACACCATCACAGCGGTTCAGATGATTGAAACCGGGGGGCAGAATTTTGTCATCGTTGCCTCGGCTGCAAGCAACGGCGAGATGGGCGCACTGAGTGTGCTAGAGTTGACGGCCAATGGTCAACTGATCGCTGTGGATCATGTGTTGGATACGCTGAATACGCGGTTTGGTACAGTGCAGGCATTGGCCACGGTCGATGTCGAGGATCGGATCTATGTGGTTGCAGGGGGCGGCGACGATGGGTTGAGTCTGTTTGTCATCATGCCGGGTGGCCAGTTGCAACATTTGTCATCGCTGGCGGATCAGACCACTACCAACCTGACCAATGTCTCGGCGTTGGAGATGGTGTTGGTGGGGGATGAAGTTCAGGTTTTTGCTGCGGCGCAGGGTGAGGCGGGCATCAACCAGTTTACCTTTTCAGTCTCTGATCAAGGTGAAACGAGGTTTGCCTTGGCGCAGGGAGGGACGATGGCAGGCACCGGGCGGGATGACATTCTGATCGGCGGCGTGGGCGATGATCATGTTCAGGGGCAGGGTGGTGATGACATCCTGCGGGACGGCGCGGGCAAGGACACGCTGGACGGTGGTGCGGGGTCTGACCTGTTTGTGCTGTCTGCGGACGGTGTGAATGATCGCATTCAGAATTTTGATTATACGCAGGATTGGATTGATCTGGGAAATCTGCCGTTTCTGTATGGAACGTCGCAGTTGAATATTACGACCAGCGGTCCGGGGGTACGTATTACGTGGCGCAGTGAGGTGTTGGATGTGCGCCCTTCGGGGGGCGAGACGTTGAGCGTCGCTGAGGTCAGTGCACGTATCGTGTTCGGGGCGGATCGCACGTTGTTGTTGGTCCCAAGCGAGATCATGGGCAGCGATGCGGCAGATGTATTGGGCGGCACGTCTGACCCAGACGTTATTTCTGGTTTTGGGAGCGGCGATCAAATCACCGGTCTGGAAGGCAATGACACCATCCGAGGTGGAGACGGCCGTGACAGCATCCACAGCGGCCAAGGTGATGACGAGGTCATGGGGGGCAACGGCGATGACTGGATCCGGTTGGGTCAGGGCAATGATATCAGTCGCGACGGCACCAATGGCAATGATACCGTTCTTGCGAATGCGGGCAATGACAGTGTCATGGCGGGTGCGGGTGATGATGTGGTGCGAGGCCATGCTGGTTTTGACAGTCTTGAGGGAGGGGCTGGAGACGACCGTTTATTTGGAGGGAATGGTTTTGACACGCTACGCGGTGGCGATGGAGATGACCTGGTTGTGGGAGGCAATGGCCGTGATCTGATTTTCCTGGGCAATGGGGATGATGTGTTTTTCGACAATGCTCAGGCAGGCATTTCCGCGAGCGATACGGTTTGGGGCGGTGCGGGTTACGACCATGTGCGAGGCGGTGGGGGCGATGAATTTCTGGATGGGGGTAGCGGGAAAGACCTGATCCTTGGCCGCAAAGGCAATGATACTTTGTATGGTGGCGATCAGAATGACACGATCTTTGGCGGTGATGACAACGATGTGGTTTGGGGCGGTAAAGGGCAGGACAAGGTCTATCTGGGCAATGGTGATGATCGTTTTAACGATACGGAGCAGATTGGTGCATTTGGGCGTGATTTTGTGCAGGGCGGCGCGGGCAATGACACGCTGGAAAGCCGTGCGGGAGACGATACGTTGAGCGGTGGCGCTGGCGCGGATGTTTTTATTTTTGCGGACACATCGGGTGATCGCATCGTCACCGATTTTAACAACGGCCCCGATACAATTCAGGTCGAGGCTGCACAACTTTCTGTTCGGGATACAAAAGCGGGTCTGTTGTTGGAATGGGACGATGGCAGCGTTTTGCTAGAGGGCGTCATGGCTGCTGACATGCAGCCGGGGGATTTGGTCTTTGTCTAAAAACACTGGTAGAAATAGGCTCTATTAATGAGAATAGAGCCTATTTCTTTCTTGCCTTAGATCAGTTCGATATCGCCTAACAAGCTCGCAGTTGATGTCACCCCGTTCAACGTCAGGCTGTCGCCGTTGTCGAAATCAAACACCAGATTGCCGTTCTGTACGCTGGTCAGCGCATCTAGGCGCGCTTGGTTCAAC
>NZ_JBDVGB010000046.1:0-6235 GCF_039940735.1 Tateyamaria sp. | reverse complement strand
AGTTGATCAGTGGCAGCAGATCAACTCGCCGTTTTTAATTTCAGCACCCCGAATGGGGGCATCAAAAACCGCAGGGGATACAGAATTCAGCGCGAGAGCGCAGGCAGGGCAAAAAGCGCACCGCGCAACACTTAACTACCAGGCGCACAGAAGCGCGAGTTCGAAATATCAGGCGCACAAGAGTGCACGTTGAAAAAGGGCAGGCCAAACAGTGGCACGCAGGTTCAGAGGCGAAAGCGACCACAAGGTGGACGCGAAGGGCAGGGTGTCTATCCCGGCCTCTTTTCGCCGTGTGATCGAATCTTGCGACCCTGATTGGACAGATGGCCTGCCGCCCCGGGTGATCATCGTATACGGCGGCGACACGCGCACCTACCTTGAGGGCTTCACAATCGAGGCCATGGACGAGGTCGACGACAAGATTTCCAAACACTCACGCGGTTCGGCCAAGCGCAAAGCGATGGAGCGTCTATATAGTGCGCAATCTATCGAAACGGTTGTCGATGACACGGGCCGCATCGTGTTGCCTGCTAAACTGCGCGAAAAGATTGGCCTTGATGGCATGGCGCGTTTTGTATCCTCCGGCGATACCTTCGAAATCTGGAGCCCGGATGGCTATGATGCCAGCATCGCGGCCCTTGATGATGATGGGTTTGACCCCAACATTGATCCATCCGTCTATCTAGACGGAGAGCTAGATTAAGATGACGGCTGGGGGGCCACATATACCAGTTTTGATCGACGCGATCTTGTCGCATTGCGCGCCTATTGAGGGTACGTGGTTGGACGGGACGTTTGGCGCAGGTGGCTATACCCGCGATTTGCTTGATGCAGGGGCCGCGCGCGTCATTGGCGTTGATCGCGACCCGGCGGTCTTTGATATGGCTGCGGAATGGGCGGGCCCTTATGGCGACCGTCTGGTCTTGCAACATGGTGTGTTTTCCAAGCTGGATGAATATGGCGCCGACCTTGATGGCGTGGTTCTAGACCTTGGGGTCAGTTCGATGCAGCTTGATCAGGCCGAGCGCGGCTTTTCTTTTATGCGCGACGGCCCACTTGATATGCGTATGGCCCAAGACGGCCCCACTGCGGCGGATCTGGTCAACAATGCCGACGAAACCGTGCTGGCCGATATCCTGTTTCACTACGGCGAAGAACGCGCCAGCCGACGCATTGCGCGCGCGATCCTTGCCGCGCGCCCCATCACCACAACGTTGGAATTGGCGGGTGTCGTCGAAAAATGCCTGCCACGCCCCAAACCGGGCCAAAGCCATCCCGCCACGCGCAGTTTTCAAGCGCTGCGCATTGCAGTGAACAATGAATACGACGAACTTTATCAGGGGCTTATGGCCGCTGAACGCGCGTTGAAACCGGGCGGGCAACTGGCCGTTGTGACCTTTCATTCGGTCGAGGATCGGATGGTCAAACGCTTTTTGACCGCGCGTGGCGGGCGGGGGGCGAACGCCAATCGCTACGCCCCCGAAACCGTGCAAGAGGCGGCGCAGTTCAAACTGAAAAGCCGCAAAGCCATCGCACCAGATGAAGCCGAGCTTGCCGCCAACCCGCGCAGCCGTTCGGCCAAGCTGCGCGTTGGGGTGCGCACCGACGCGCCCGCCGGAACAATCGACGCAAAATCCATCGGGATGCCGCAAACCAAGGGGATGAAGTAAATGCGTAGTGTGCTTTATGTGCTGACAACGCTGGCTGTGATCGGGCTGGCCTTTTGGGCTTACCGTGAAAACTATGCCACGCAAGCGTCCTTGTCGCAGACCGATAAATTGCACCGTGACATCCGAAATGCGCATGCGCGCCTGGCCGTGCTTCGGGCCGAATGGGCCTATCTGAACCGTCCTGATCGTTTGCTTGATTTGGCCGATATCAACTTTAATCGCCTTGGCCTGCTGCCGTTCCGGTCCGAACAATTCGGGCAGGTGGGTGAAATCGGCCTTCCGGTGCCTAAACCCTTGGACATCTCCAATGGTGTTGACGTGTCCGGCAGCCTCGACAATCAGGAGCAACAGCCATGATCCGCACGCCTTTGCGCCCCTTGGCCCGCATCCTTCCTGCCCGTTTGGCCGGACAAAGCCCCGAAGACATCGAGCGCGAAAACCTGCATGTCCGCCACGAAGAAATGCGCGATTCCGCCCGCCAACGCGCCGAAGGGCGTTTGTTGGTTTTGGGCGCGTTCTTTTTCTGCGCCTTTATGGTTGTGGGCGTGCGCATGGGCGTCATCGCCTCGTCCGAACCGGTGGAACCCCGTGCAAGCGCGCAAGGGTCGGCCATTTCTGCGGCGCGCGCTGACATTGTGGATCGCAATGGTCGCTTGTTGGCAACGAATTTCGAAACCCACGCGCTTTATGCCCAACCCCCGTTGATGATCGACAAAGAAGGGGCGGCCCAAAAGTTGGCCGCCATTTTCCCCGAGCTCGATGAAAAAGACCTGCTAAAGGACTTTACCGGCAAGCGTAAGTTCCTGTGGATTCGTAAGAAAATCAGCCCCGAGCAATTACAAGCCGTACATGAAATCGGTGACCCCGGCCTGTTGTTTGGGCCGCGCGACATGCGCCTTTATCCTAATGGATCACTGGCGGCGCACGTTTTGGGCGGCGCATCCTTTGGCAAAGAGGGTGTGCATGCAGCCGAGGTGATCGGTGTCGCAGGTGTTGAAAAGTACTTTGACGACTATTTGCGCGACCCGGCCAACGGTCAGCGCCCTTTGCAACTATCGCTTGATTTGACGGTGCAGGCCGCAAGTGAGCGCGTCTTGTATGGTGGCATGAAGATCATGAACGCCAAAGGCGCGACTTCGGTATTGATGGATGTGCACACAGGCGAAGTCGTCTCGGTTGTGTCATTGCCGGATTTTGATCCCAACAATCGCCCGCGCGTCGCACTGACGGGGGATCAGTCTGACAGCCCGCTGTTCAACCGCTCTGTGCAGGGGGTTTATGAACTGGGTTCGACCTTCAAAATCTTTGCCGCGGCTCAAGCCGTCGATTTGGGATTGGTTTCGCCCAATACCATCATCGAAACCAAAGGCCCGATGCGGGTTGGCGGCTTTCCTATCGGTGAATTCCAAAACAAAAATTACGGTGCGCTCAGCGTGTCCGACATCATCGTCAAGTCTTCGAACCGGGGCACCGGGCGTATGGCGCTGCAAATTGGTGTGAAACGTCAGCAAGAATTCCTGAAATCCCTTGGCTTTTTTGAGGCAACACCGTTCGAAATTCTTGAAGCGGCCAGTGGCAAGCCTTTGTTGCCCAAACGCTGGACAGACCTAAGTGCGGTGACGATCAGCTATGGTCACGGCTTGTCTTCATCGCCAATGCATTTGGCCGCGGGTTATGCGGCGCTGGCGAATGGTGGGTTTGCCATCAAACCTACAATCATCAAACAAGACGGCCCCCGTCATGGCCCGCGCGTCTTGGGTGCAGGTGCGGCAAGTGCTGCGCGTGATATGTTGCGCGCCGTTGTCACCAAAGGTACTGCAAGCATGGGCGAAGTCCCCGGCTATGCCGTGGGTGGTAAAACCGGAACAGCGGACAAACCCAAACCCAAAGGTGGTTACTATAATGACAAAGTCATCGCCACTTTTGCGACCCTGTTCCCGGCCAATGACCCTAAATATGTGCTGATCGTTACCCTTGATGAACCGGTTGAAACCTCGGGTGACAAACCCCGTCGCACAGCCGGTTGGACAGCCGTTCCCATCGCGGCCGAGATGATCGCCCGCATCGCGCCGCTGTTAGGTTTGCGTCCAGATGTTGAAACGCGCAATTTGGCTGATATAACGCTGACCAGCAGCAACTAAGGTCTCAACGGGCCTGACGGTGCCCTCCGTACCTTAACGTGTCGGTGGCATCTGATCCAAAAGGCAAAAAAGCATGGGTGAGCAGGCACGACCTCTGTCCGCATTGGGCCTGACCGCCCAAGGCGGCGCAAATCCGACCATTACAGGATTGGCTGTCGACAGCCGCATCGTCAAAGACGGCTATTTGTTCGCCGCTATGCCGGGCAGCCGCGTGCATGGCGCAACCTTTATCGAAACTGCCGTGCGCATGGGGGCAACGGCGGTGTTGACCGATCGGGCAGGGGCCAACATCGCCTCCGCCCACCTTGACGGCATTGCTGTGGTGATAACGGAAGATCCGCGCGCGGCCCTGTCGCGCAGCGCAGCCCTTTGGTTTGGCGGGCAACCCGGTACAATGATCGCGGTTACCGGGACCAATGGCAAAACATCTGTATCGACCTTTGTGCGCCAAATCTGGATCGAAATGGAACTGGCCGCGGTCAACCTTGGCACCACCGGGGTCGAAGGGGCGTGGTCTGCCCCGCTGGCCCACACCACACCTGAACCCATCACGCTGCATCGCACATTGGCCGATGCCCAAGCGGCTGGGATTACCCACGCGGCGATGGAGGCCTCAAGCCACGGTCTGGATCAACGTCGTCTAGACGGTGTGACGCTGAAGGCCGCCGGGTTTACCAATTTCACCCAAGACCACCTTGATTATCACGAAACCTTCGAGGCCTATTTCGACGCCAAAGCTGCGCTGTTCGCCCGCGTCTTGCCCGAAGACGGCATCGCGGTGATCAACATGGACGACGCACGCGGCATCGATATGGCCGCCATTGCACATGCGCGGGGCCAACAGGTGATGGCCGTGGGGCGTGATGCTGGTGATCTGCACCTGTCAGGGCAACGTTTTGACAGCACAGGGCAAGATGTGCGCTTTGACTACGAGGGGCGGGCCTATACGGCGCGTTTGCCGCTGATCGGTGGCTTTCAAGCGGACAATGTGATGCTGGCCTGTGGGCTGGTGATCGCCTGTGGGGCTGACCCTGCGCGCGTCTTTGAAACTTTGCCGCATATGGGCACTGTACGTGGACGTATGCAGTTGGCCGCAACGCGCGAAAACGGGGCGGCTGTGTTTGTGGATTACGCCCACACGCCTGACGCTGTTGCCACAGCGCTTTCCGCCATGCGCCCGCATGTGATGGGCAAATTGGTTGCGGTCATCGGCGCAGGTGGCGACCGCGACGCAGGCAAGCGCCCGTTGATGGGGCAGGCCGCGGCACAAAACGCAGACCTTGTGTTTGTGACTGATGACAATCCCCGCTCCGAAGACCCGGCCACCATCCGCAACGCCGTGATGGAGGGCTGCCCCCAAGCCATCGAAGTTGGCGACCGCGCCGAGGCGATCTTGCGCGCTGTCGATGCTTTGAACCCCGGCGACGCGTTGTTGATCGCGGGCAAGGGGCACGAAACAGGCCAAATCGTCGGCGATGATGTGTTGCCCTTTGATGATGTGGAACACGCCAGCGTGGCCGTCGCGGCCCTAGAAGGAAGACTGACATGACCCTTTGGACGTCCGCCGAGGCCGCGGCCGCAACTGGCGGAACCGCCACCATCGAATGGACTGCGCAAGGCGTGTCCATCGACACCCGCACCTTGCAGGCAGGCGATTTGTTTGTCGCTTTGCAAGCCGCCCGTGACGGGCATGACTTCGTGGCTCAAGCGCTGGAAAGCGGCGCGGCGGCGGCCCTAGTCACTCACGTGCCCGAAGGTGTGGCCGAAGATGCACCTTTGCTGATCGTACCAGATGTACTGGCAGGTCTTGAGGCTCTTGGCCTTGCGGCCCGCGCCCGCACCGAGGCCCGCGTGGTTGCGATCACCGGATCGGTTGGCAAAACTTCGACCAAGGAAATGTTGCGCGCGATGTTGGGCGATCAGGGGCGCACCCATGCGTCTGTCGCCAGCTACAACAACCATTGGGGTGTGCCGCTGACGCTGGCGCGGATGCCCGCAGATACCGAATACGCCGTGATCGAAATCGGCATGAACCATCCGGGTGAAATTGCTCCGCTGGCCAAAATGGCGCGCCCGCATGTGGCGATGATCACGACCGTTGCGGCGGCACATTTGGAAGCCTTTGACGATATCGCCGGGATCGCAGTTGAAAAGGCGTCGATCATCGACGGGCTGGAATATGGCGGTTCAGCGATCCTGAACAACGACTGTTCCACCGCAGCGATTTTGCAGGCCAAGGCCCACGACGCCAAACGCCGCGACATTGGCTTTGGCGAACACGGTTTTGACTTTGTTCTGAAATCCGCTGATCTGAAACAAGATTCAACAGTGGTGCAGGCTACCGCCCACGACGCCCCCTTGCTGTTCAAAGTGGGCGCTGTTGGGCGGCATTATGCGATGAATGGCCTGGGTGCGCTGGCTGCG
>NZ_JBDVGB010000045.1:0-42825 GCF_039940735.1 Tateyamaria sp. | reverse complement strand
CAGGTGACATCCGTGGCTTGGCCCGTGGGCATGGCCGCCGAGGCGCATGATATTTTGTGTCTGCCGCGCAACCCGACCGTCACCGAGGCGCGCCGCGCAGGCGCCGCGTTGACCAAGGCTCGCGCGGGCAAGCCGTTGTTGCTGTGTGCTGATACCACCAAACGGGTGGCCGAATTGGGCTTTGGTCTGGCCATGCGCGATTACGAATTTTCGGATCACAAGACGGCGGACAAAGATGCGGCAACAGATGTCATTGTCATGTGTGCCGATGTGGACGCCGCTGTCGCGGCAGCCGCCCCCTTGATGGCTGTGGCCGAAGGCGCGTTTATGACGCGCGATCTGATTAATGAGCCGGCCAACGTGTTGACCACCACTGAATTTGCCGACCGACTGGTTGAAATGAAATCCTTGGGCCTTGAGGTCGAAGTACTGGACGAGGACGCGTTGGAAAAGCTGGGCATGCGCACATTGCTATGTGTCGGCCAAGGGTCGGACAGCCCGTCAAAAGTGGTCGTCATGCACTGGAATGGTGGCGAAAAAGATGCGGCCCCTCTGGCGCTCGTGGGCAAAGGCGTTGTCTTTGACACCGGCGGCATCAGCCTGAAACCTGGCGCTGGCATGGAAGACATGACCATGGATATGGGCGGCGCAGGCGTTGTCGCAGGCACCATGCGTGCCTTGGCGCTGCGCAAAGCAAAGGCCAATGTGGTCGGTCTTGTGGGGCTTGTTGAAAACATGCCGTCTGGCAATGCGGTGCGCCCCGGCGATGTGATCCGGTCGATGAAAGGTGACACGGTCGAGGTCATCAACACCGATGCTGAGGGGCGTTTGGTGTTGTGTGATGTCATGTGGTACGCGCAAGAGCGGTTTAAACCCGCCGGCATGATCGATTTAGCGACCTTGACGGGCGCGATTATCATTGGCTTGGGCCATGAAAATGCCGGCGTGTTTTCCAATGACGATGCGTTATGCAAATCTTTCCTCAAGGCGGCCGAGGTTGAAGGCGAGGGCGCGTGGCGCATGCCTTTGGGTCAAGCCTATGATGATCTGTTGAAGTCGCGCATTGCGGATATGAAAAACATAGGTGGTCGCGCGGCTGGGTCCGTGACGGCGGCGCAATTCCTCAAGCGGTTTGTCAAGGACGAGACGCCATGGATTCACCTTGATATTGCGGGTGTTGCCTTGACCAAATCGCCCACAGCGTTGGCACCTGCGGGGGCGACTGGCTGGGGGGTCGCGGCGTTGAACCGCCTTGTGGCGGACAACTTCGAGGCCGAATAACATGGGTGCCGCCTATTTCTATCACCTGACGCGCCGCCCTTTGGAAGAAACGCTGACCATGCTGCTGGGCAAGTCCTTGCAGGCCGGGTGGCGTGTGGCGGTGCGCGGTGTTGATGAAGGGCGGCTGGCCTGGCTGGATGAACGGTTGTGGACAGGCGAAAGCGATGCGTTTTTGCCCCACGGCGTGGCCGGTGGCGCGCATGACGCGGATCAGCCGGTGCTTTTGACCACGGGGGCGGCAGGCAACGGCGCGTCTTGTGTCATGAGCATCGATGGCGCACAGGTCAGTGCCGAAGAGGTCGCGGCACTGGACCGCGTATGCGTGTTGTTCGACGGTGATGACCCCGAAGCGCTGGACGTGGCGCGCGGGCAATGGAAGGCGCTGAAAGACGCCGGGGCAGCGGCGCAATACTGGTCCGAAGAAAGCGGCAAGTGGGAGAAAAAAGCAGAAACGCCAGCTGCTTAACGGCTTAAGCGCATCTTGCCATCTGCGATTTCAATCCGACCCCAATTTTGCAAATATCCCATACCAAGCAGGGACTGCCATAGCTCTCCGTCATTGACGACAGCGCGCACATTGGTGTCTGTGTGCGGCCCAATGCTGACCGTATCAAGGCGCACAGGGGCTGTGCGCACTTCTCCGTTTGCGGTAGCGGCGCGGCCCAGAAACACAAGGTCTTCGGGGGCAAGCCCGGCGGTTTTGGCGTCATTTGCATTCAGTACGATTTCACTGGCGCCAGTATCAACGATGAATTCGATTGGTGCCCCGTTGATGTCGAGGGTGAGGTAATAATGCCCATCCCGACTGCGCGGGATTTCGATTGTGCCGTCCCCGTCAAAGCGGGTTTGACTGGGGTTCAGGTCATCCTGAAGATCGTCCCACAGGCCGACCACTGCGATGGCGCCGATAAAAATCAGCGCCCAGATCGCGGCCATTTGCAGGGTCTGTGACAGTTTGAGCTTGGACGACAACAAAAACGCGCCCCCCAGCACAAGGGCAAGGGCGCCGAGATAGGCCAATTGGGCAATGTTGTCGCTGCTCATGGTGCGATTATAGGGCGCGTGTGGGTCATGTCAGCCGGAAAGCGATACAAAATCGTTTAAACCGTCTAGCACAAATTGCACGGACAGGGCCGCCAATAACATGCCAAGCAAGCGGGTCACGACTGTGATGCCAGTTTTGCCCAAAGCGCGTTCGAGCAGTCCCGAAGCAAGAAACAGAGCAAGGCAAACACCCAGCACAAGTGCCGTGATCGCCAGCACCAATGCCAGCCCTTCGACCCCCGGTTTTTGCCCGGTGAGCAGAATGACCGACGCGATGGCGCCGGGCCCTGAAATCAGTGGAATGGCCAGCGGAAAGACAGATGGGTCATCATAGTCGTCTTCGTCCGCCTGATCTTCGCGTCGTTTGGTGCGCCGTTCAAACAGCATATCAAGGGCTGTCAGGAACAACAGGATGCCGCCAGCGATCCGAAAGGCGGGCATGCCAATGCCGATAAAGCCAAGAATGGATTCGCCGAACAGGGCAAAGGCGATCAGGATGGTCATGCCGATAGCACAGGCGCGAAGTGCAATGTTGCGGCGTTGGCGTTCTGGCACCCCTTGTGTCAGCGCCACAAACAACGGTGCGAGGCCAATGGGGTCGATCACCACAAACATGGTGACAAAGGCTGTGATGAGAAATGCGGTGTCGATCATGAATTTGAACCCGTTGGGGCGCTGCCCCAAACCCCGAGGTATTTAAAACCCAAAGAAAGTTATGAGGTTTGGGCGGTTTCTAGTTTTTCAAGGTCTTTCATCCAGAGTGTTTCAGCGCGTTCAAGTGCAACCATAACTTCGGCGTATTTCTTTTGCCAGACTTCCATTTCACCGATCTTGGCATCCTCGTAAAGGTCCGGATCCGCGAGTTTTTTTGCCAGTTTATCCCGCATATCGTTCAACTTTTCCACGCGCGCTTCGGATTTGCGGGCTTCGGATTTGAGCGTCAGGATAGCGTCGCGTGACAGCTTTTTGGGTTTCGGCTTTTCCTGCACGGGCTTGGTCGGTTTGCCATCGGCCAGCAGCATTTTGCGGTACGCTTCGAGGTCTTCTTCGTAAGGTTTAACGGTGCCATTTGACACCAGCCAAAGCCGGTCCGCGACCAGTTCAAGCAAGTGCATATCGTGGCTGACAAGGATTACGGCGCCCGTATAGGCCGTGAGCGCTTCGACCAGCGCTTCGCGGGATTCAATGTCGAGGTGGTTGGTTGGCTCATCGAGGATCAGCATGTGTGGCGCATCAAGTGTGGCGAGCAGCAACGACAGGCGCGCTTTTTGACCACCTGAGAGTTTGCCCACCACTGTTTCGGCCTGATCCGCCATCAGCCCAAATCCCGACAGGCGCGCGCGCCAACGTGCAGGACCTTCTGTGGGCCGTTCACGGCGTAAGTGGTCTAGCGGGGTTTCGTCGATGAACAATTCGTCCACTTGGTGTTGCGCGAAATAGCCGATGCGCAGCTTGCTGGATTTGGTGAACTTACCGGACATCGCGGGCAGGCGGTCGGATAAGAACTTCGACAGCGTAGATTTACCCTGACCGTTCTTGCCCAGCAGCGCGATGCGGTCGTCTTGGTCGATGCGCAGGTTCAGTTTGGACAGAACAGTTGTGTCGCCGTAGCCCGTACTTGCCCCATCAAGGTGGATGATGGGGGGTGAGAGTTCTTCGGGATTGGGGAAGTCAAAGCGCTTTAAACCAGCCTCTTGCGGGGTGGTGATTGGCGTCATCTTTGACAGCGCTTTCAGGCGGGATTGGGCTTGGCGCGCTTTGTCGGCTTTATAGCGGAACCGATCCACATAAGATTGCAAGTGGGCACGACGGGCGTCTTGTTTTTTCGCCATGGCCGCTGCGTTAGCCAGCCGTTCGGCGCGTTGCCGCGCGAATTGATCGTAGGGGCCGGAATAATAGGTCAGCTTACGGTCTTCGAGGTGCAAAATTGCGCCAACAGCGCGGTTCAACAGACCACGGTCGTGGCTGATGATCACAACTGTATGTGGGTATTTTGCCAGATAACTTTCCAACCACAACGCACCTTCAAGATCGAGGTAGTTGGTCGGTTCATCAAGCAGCAACAGATCAGGTTGTGAAAACAACACAGCCGCAAGGGCGACGCGCATGCGCCAGCCTCCCGAAAAATCGGAACAAGGTTGAAGTTGTTCGGCGTCGTCAAATCCAAGACCCTTCAGGATCGTGGCGGCGCGGGCTTCGGCGCTCCAGGCGTCGATGTCGGCAAGACGGGTTTGAATTTCGGCAATGCGAATGGGGTCTTGGCTTTGGTCGGCCAAAAGCGCGGCGCGTTCAGTATCAGCGGCCAATACAGTATCAAGCAAAGATGTGGCCGAGGCTGGGACTTCTTGGGCCACTCCGCCGATGCGCGCGCCTGATGGTAGGGAAATGTTGCCACCTTCCAGTGACAATTCGCCCCGGATTAGGCGGAATAGGGTGGTTTTGCCCGTGCCATTGCGCCCGACAAGGCCAACTTTGTGGCCCTCGGGGATGACAGCACTGGTGGCCTCGAACAGGGGGCGACCGGCGACGGAATAGGATATATCGTTGATGCGTAACATGGCGGGACGACTGAAGCAGTCGCCGGGGCGAGTCAATGCGATGTAGGTGACTTATTGCTTGGCGTGGGCCATCACGGGTGCCACCTGGGAATTTGCCGACAATTTCGTGCAATTTTGCAGGGGAATTTTGGCAAAGCATGACGCGGGCGTAAAACAGGCATCAATTTAACCACATGCAAAAATCCACTTTTCCAACCTTTCGTCCCGTGTTAGGCGGCGCTCAATTCAATGCGGCGATCCCGCCGTGCAAACAGGAGTGATCCCATGGCGCTTGAGCGTACCTTTTCCATCATCAAACCCGATGCCACCCGCCGCAACTTGACCGGTGCCATCAACGCAAAATTCGAAGAAGCAGGCCTGCGCATCGTTGCGCAAAAACGCATTCAGCTGACCAAAGAGCAAGCCGGCGTGTTCTATGCCGTGCACTCTGAGCGTCCGTTCTATGACGAACTGTGCGAATTCATGGCGTCTGCCCCGATCGTCGCGCAGGTTTTGGAAGGCGAAGGCGCCGTTGCCAAAAATCGCGAAGTCATGGGCGCAACAAACCCGGCCGACGCGGCCGCTGGCACTATCCGTGCGGAATTTGCTGAATCCATGGGCGAAAATTCGGTCCACGGTTCAGACGCACCTGAAACGGCTGCGGTTGAAATCGCGTACTTCTTCTCTGGTCTTGAGCTGGTTGGTTAAGCCACCTTTTCAAACCCGGTAGTTTAGCGGCGCTTCCTTTGATGGGAGCGCCGTTTTTTACATAAAGAAAGTCAGGTAATGCTTTGCTTTAAAGTATTACTTTTTCTTTTCGATCACGCCGATGTCGTTCAATGCGCGCTCGAATGCAGAGCGGTCACTGTCAAAGCTCTCGGCCTTGATGGCGTCAAAACGAACGCGCAAGGCTTTCTTTTCTTCGCCTTTGCAATCGTTCCACGGACGGCCCTGCAATCCCATGACAAGAACATAATACCCGATAAAGTGGGGCTTGATGCCTGCGCGCAGCAGGCGGGCGTAGGCCTCGTCAGGGCCAAGGGTATGCAATGTCTCGGCGTCAGGAATGCCTGCTTGTGCACAGGCGGCATCCATCATCGGACCAAGATTGCGGATTGAGGAAACAGGGGTGCCCATGTCGCATGGTCTAGCGCGCCGAACGGGGGCTGTCATCCTCGAACACAGTTCAATTTAGATGCTTGCGTAGTCCGTGAACTGTGGCTGTGGTTTGGGTTGTTTTGGCGGTTGAGGCGCTTGGCTTGGGGTGGTGGGTTTACTAGGCATAACGTTCACCTTCCATTGTTGCTGCTGCGATCGCCGATGTTCCGGCGTAGCATCATCTCAGCACGCGTTTGTGCCAAGGGCAGGTCCAAAATATGGCAATTATGTGTCACGGCCTATGCAATATTGCGTGATTTGGCGGTACGGGCGGCCTGGCGCACATAAAATGGGCGGAAAATTAGGATGATTTACCGCGTCTGGCCAACCTTGGGGTTCCAGCGCGATTCCTGCAAAAGGCGCTATATCTGTGCCCGGCAGCGTCGGAATATGTGCACCGGCATAGACTTGTAAACCGGGTTCTGTGCTGTTGATCCGCAAGGCCAATCCGTCGCTGCCATGCAGGGTCGCCAGCCGTGTTGGGACGTTGCTTGCAGCGGTTTTGATACAGAAATTGTGATCGACAGACGGATCAAGTTGCTTGGGATGCCCGTGGTCGAACGGCGTATTGGCCACGGGCGCGGTTTGCCCTGTGGGAATGTTGTCGCCGTTCACCGGCAGGTAATGCGTCGCTGGGATTTGTAAACGGTGATCGCGCGTATCGCCAAGGCGCCAATAGGGATGGTGGGCGATGTTGATCGGCGTAGGGGCATCCGTGACAGCTGTGATGGATAGGGTCAGCGTCGCACCTTCGACCTTATAATGCACATTTATGGCGCGCGTCCCGGGCAAGCCACCGGTTTCGTGTGGCAGAAGGGCACACAGATGTACTTCGTTACTGGTTTGGTGCACGACCTGCCACATCTGTTGGTCCAGCCCATTAGGTCCGCTGTGTAGCGCGGTGATACTGTTTTCATTGCAAGGCATGTGGTGAATTACATCGTTAAGCGGCACACGTCCGCCAGCCACGCGGTTTGCGACAGGGCCGACAATTGCACCGGGATAGACGTCGCGCCATGTGGGGTGCCGCGTGGGGTCGGCGTGTAAAGTAAGTGACGCAGACCCTTGATAAGACAAGGTTTCCAACCGTGCGCCATGAGGCGACACTGTGGCGCGCAAGTCATTTGAAACAAGGGTGATTTGGTCTGTCATTGCGCAATGATGACAGGCACCGGCGCAATGCACCAGCCTTTGTGCTTGACGCTGCCCACGGCAGTCGCATTCATACAAAAAACCCGAAGGAGTGCCACGGATGATCGACGCCCACGTTTCGACCCATGATGCCGCAGCCGACACACGCAACGATCACATATTGATCTATCTCGACGGCAAGATTGTCCTGCGTGATCAAGCAGTTGTGTCTGTGTATGACAGTGGTTTCATGCTTGGAGACGGGATCTGGGAAGGATTGCGGCTTTATGATGGCCACATCTCATTTTTTGATGATCATTTGGACCGATTGTTCGAGGCCTCGGCCTATACCGAGATCGATATTGGCATGGACAGGGCCGCGCTGAAACAGGCGGTTTGGGACACGTTGCGCGCCAACGAGATGACGACAGATGTGCATATCCGGCTGATGGTGACGCGCGGGCGCAAGACCAAGCCGTTTCAACATCCCCATCTTAGTATGTTTGGATCGACGGTGGTGATTATTGCCGAACATTCCAAACCAGATAACAGCGTGATCACCCGCGGCATTCGTCTGCACACGGTGCCGCATCATCGCGGGATGCCCTTGACGCAGGATGCCAAGTTAAATTCGCATTCCAAGTTGAACTGTATCATTGCGTTAAACCACGCGATCCGCGCCGGTGCGGACGAGGCCTTGATGCTGGACCCGTTTGGTTTTGTGAACACCACCAACGCTTGCAACTTTTTCATCGTCAAAAAGGGCGCGGTTTGGACTTCGACCGGGGATTATTGCATGAACGGGATCACGCGCCAGAAAGTGATCGACCTGTGCCGTGCATCTGACATCCCGGTTTTTGAACGCAACTATTCACTGGTCGACACCTACAGCGCGGACGAGGCGTTTTTAACGGGCACATTCGGCGCGCAAACCCCGGTGTTTGAGATCGACGGGCGCGATATTGGCGGCCGAGTGGCAGGCCCCGTGTTTACGCAATTGCGCGCGGCCTACAAACGTTTGATCGACGCGGATCGCGGCTAGCCCAAACGCTCTAGCAGCTTGTCCACGCCTTTTTCGAGGGCAGCAAGCTTTTTGCGCCGCGTGATGCTGGCGGTATTTGGCTTGGCCGGGTCATCGGCGCCCAGTTGGCCGCTGTCCTTGGCACTGTTGATGGTGGTTTGCAGCAACCCCATGACGGAATGGGCCTTTTTCACATCCGTTTTGACCTGATCGATAAAAATGCGCGCAAGGCCCGTCACTTTTTTGTTCACACCCGCGTCCTGAGATTGAGAAGCGCGTTTCAAGTCAGTTTGCATTGCTTTGAAGTCTTGGATCAGGCTTTTGCGTAAAGCTTCGATGCGGGCGTCGCGGTCGGCATCGGCGGTTTCATTTTTCTGCGCTTTTGTTTGTTCGTCACTTGGATCGTCTTGTGCGTCTGATGCAGATTTAGGGGTTTGTTCAGGCGTCTGAACCGCCGCCGCCTTTTTGGTTTTTTCGTCTGCTGCGTCTGCCGTGTCATCGGCGTCGTCTGCGGGTTCTTCTTCGCCCTTAAGCATGATGCGAATGGGCGCGCCGCGTTCGGCAAAGTGCTTTTTTGCCATCTTTAGCAGGGGGCCCGGAACGGAATCGGGGTCGTCGACGTCGAGCACCATCACCTTGCCAGACATTGACGCAATGCCCTTGGCGCCTTTTGCGCCGCCGGCTTCTTTCTTGGCGGTGCGCCACAGAACATCGCAGTTTTTCTTGCGATCGGTGTGAAATACAAGCGCGTCCTTGCCCAATACCATCGCAAAGTTAACGTCTTTTTTACGGACTTCGGCAATCTGTTTCGAAAGCTCTTCGCCTTGTTGCTTAAGCTCGGTTGGGGTGGGTTTTTTGGCCATGGGCTGTTCCTTTGCGGCTTATTCGGCGGCGGCGCGACCTGCGCCCATGTAAAGTTTTTGAATATCAACAAATGCACCGTCGCTAAGCTGCGCGTGCACCGCAGCCCATGCATCGGGGTTGCTTGAAATCGTGTCATACCAACCGCGTGGGCAGGTGAATTGTTCCAACACCTCTTCGCGGGTGGACTGCATCCAACATAAGGCAAGCGTGTCATCAACCACAGCCACAAGGCGCAATTCGATCCCCGGCCCAATCGGGGAAGATGGCAGTTTGCGCAGCAGATCAAGCTTCATCATCTCAAGCACAACGTCATCAAGGTCGTGCGCGGCACACAGCAATTTTTCACGGACGGCAGGCCATCCAAAGGTCAGACGCACGGACAACGTATCGCCCACATCGCGTGCTGCTTTAGGGGCTTTGGGGCCGTAGCTTTGGGCGAACAAGTCGCGCACCACGTCTTCGATCTCGAGATATCGCGGCATGTCTGGCCCAGGCATTGCCGCGATCCATTGGCCATTTCCTGCGTCCAGATAGTTGAATTCAGGTTGTAAACGAAAGCTGTGTTCGCAAGCGCCACAGGTCGTGTCCTGAAAACGATCATCAAGAATGGCCTCGCGGAAATCGGGGCGGCGATCTGCGTTGACGCTGCCAACGGCTTTGACCGTTACGTCGGCCTCGCATTTGGGGCATTTTACGGTGATGGGGTGAAAAAGGGACATGTGCGGCGATCCTTATTCCGGCCCGTCAAGGGCTTCTAGCCATGCGGCGGCGGGGTGTGTGGGTTTAAGTTTGCCCGAATGGTACGCGGCATAAAGTTCAGAAAACCATTCACCGGGTGCGCGGAACTGATAGCCCGTCATCCCTTTGGACCGGGCGGCAAGCTGGTAGCTGGTCCATGATCCGTCATAGCTTTCTTGATAGACGATGCCCCCAATCGCAATGCGTTGTGCGCCGGAATTGCTGGACCACGGGTTACGAGATGTGCGCACCTGCGCAAGCCACGCAGAAAACGCGACCCGGCGGCCTTCCCAGTCTTCGGGACTTGCGCCGCCTTGCGGTTGCGGTACGCCGGGCGCGACTTCGCCGGGAGTCGTCCCGGTGGGCAGTTTTCGGTTCATCGCCTGTTGGATATAGCGCTTGTCATAATTGAAATGACCCGCAAGAACCGTGGCGATTGGGTCGACATTTGCTCCGTATTCGGTCCACCCTCCATAGTCGGGGCTGCTTTGATTGCGCCGCATGAACCCGTGTTGGTCGTCAACGGCATGGCCCACTTCGTGCAATGTGTTCCAACTGAAAAAGCTGACCGGGTCGTCATTGGCGGGCTGAAAATCAGGGGCCAATTGCCCCACTTGCCCTTCGACACCGAACCCATAAGCGCTGGACAACGCAGCGTCACCTTCGCGCATCACGACATCCTTGTCAGAGCCGTTGTAGTATGACCCACCGCCACTTTCGATGACGGTAAAGACGCGCATGCTGTCATTTTCGATCGTGGCGACATCGGGCAGGTCTGACATGATTTCGTAAAACCGCCGGATGTCCGGGCCGTCTTGGGTGCCGGCTGCGATGGGGTTGGCAGGATTTCCTGCGGCATCGATCCCTTGAAAGTTTTGCAATGTGCAGCCGAAACGGGCTTCGAAGGCGACGGACAGCACGGCGCGTTGTGCGTCGGGTTCCAATGCGTCAATCATGGCGTCAAGTTCGGCTTCGCCACCGGGACCATTCAGGATTGCGGTGACTTCGGCCGGGGTTGGCGGGACATTCGCGCGCATATTGGCCAACATGAGCGCGCTGGCGCCCAATGTTTCGACCTCTTTCAGCAGGGCAACGGCGGGGATCGGATCCAATGCTTCGGACAGGCGCGTTGCTTCGGCCAGTTTGCGCCGGATGGCGTCGATATTGGTTTGGATCGCGTAGGCGTGGTCGTGCTCTTCGAGCGTGACAAGGCGCGGTTCAACCTCGGGTTTGGCGCGCAGAATGACATACTCGCCGTGCGCATCAAGTTTTGGTCCAACATCACGCATACGCGCCACCAGCACTGTCAAATCGTTAGAACAGCCGGGCAGGGCGGCCAGATTAACAGCCCGAGAAGAGATCACGCCGATTTCGGTCGTGGCGTCGTTCAGCACCGTATCCAGATAGGCCGACTGCGGATGGCTGCGGTGCGTCGCGATGGATTGACGCGCGTCTTCCAGCGCGGCTTCGAGCAGTTGGTTCTGGCTGATAAGATTACCGGCGGCCGCAATTAAATCAAGGGCTTGGCGTAAGGCATTCGTTCGATCGGCGGGGCTGGCACTGCTGTCTTTAGCAGTGGTCAGCGCCGTTTCGGCGTCGGTGAATTCCTGCGTGGCAATATCGGAGTTGTTGCGTCCGGTGAGTGCCGTCAGGGCTGTTTGTGTCGCTTCAATCTGCTGCGCCGTTGGTCCATCCGCATCAGATGCATTTTCACCCAAAGCGCCGGTAATGTCGGCACGGGTCTGTGCAAAATCGGCTTCGGCAAGCGCCTCATCCGCACCGGCAGAGACGTTTTCCATCATTGTTTTGGCCCGTGCCGGATCATCAGCGGCTGCGATGGCTTCGGCGGCGTTATACTTGTCGCGCAACATGCCCAGAACGGTTTCGATGGCAGCGCGTTGAGGGTGGGTTTCGGCAGCTGTTAGCTGTTGTTGCGCATGCGCTTGGGCCGGGCCATAGGCCGTGTGGGCATCGGCCAGCGGCAACACGGCGTTGGCTTCCGTTGTTAGGGCGTTCATATGTTGAGTTGCGATGGCATATTGCGGTTCGGCCCCTAGGGCGACCGCGGCAGTATAGCGGGTTTCAAAGGCAGTTAGTTTTTCTTGGATGCCGGGGGACCGTTTGGCTGTCAAAGCATCCAAAGCGGCACGTGCATTGGACTGTGCCGTGTTGTAAGGCCCGGCCAAAGTCAGCGCGTCAATTCCACCTTGGATCGACCAATATAATTGGTTCGTGATGCTCCACGCGGCGCCATAAGCGCCACTTGCAAGACAGGCTTGATGATCTGCGATCAGACCGTTTGTTTCGGCCAGCGCATTTGCGACGGCTGGTTGACCGCCTTGAATTTGACCAATCCGTGCAGTCACCCAAACGGGGTAATTTGCATCGATTTTCATCGCATGTAGTCTGTCCTGCGTGGTTGCAGCGGCGACTTCTGTCCCTTCGTTGCCTTTGCTGTCTGCGGCACTGAAATCTTCGTTTGTGATATCGGTGGCAATGTCGGTTAAAAGACCAGTCAACCGCGTCATGCGCGCCACCAAAAGCGTTTGAACATTGGCGTTGCTGGTGTTGATCAAGGCAATAGCGCCATTGATGTTTGCAATATCGGGTTGAATATTGGCGGCATACAGGCCTGCGTTGATCTCTGCCTGACGGCCACGGGCTGTGGCCTCTTGCAGCTTGGCCTCGGCGGTGACGAAATCAAAGCTGGGCGCTTTGGCAAGGGTATCGGCCTCGGTCAGCAGCGTTTTGCAGGCATCGATTGCCGGCTGGATACAGTTGTCAACATTCAGCGGGGGCAGGGTGGTGTCCACCAGCGCGCGGGCCGTGGCATAATGGGTGGCAAAACCCGCCTGAGCCAGAATTTTTGGCTGCAACACCTGCAAAGCCGCAATGCCTTCATCAAGCTTGGCCCGTAAGATCGTGGCGTCGGGGGCGGTTTTGGTCGCTTCGATTTTTGCCGCATCTACCGGTACATCCGCAGCGGTCAGGTCGGCGGCGAACGTGTTGGTGGTATCAAGGCCCGCGACAGTCGCGCGCATCGTGACATAAACGGCCAACGCTGCTGGAAAATCACTTGCAGCACCGTCTAGTGCGCCGGTGTCATGTTGCGCATCAAGTGCGGTTTGGGCGTCGGATGCTGCTTTTGCCTCGTTGGCGCGGGCGGTGGCTTCGACGAGGCTGGCCTCAGCGCCGGTGATGTTCTTGGCAACGGCTTGCGTCGCAGCGAGGGTCATCAATGTTTCGGCCTGCGCGATGGCATCGGCGGTGTCTGGCAAAGCGGCGATGGTCGTGATCAATGTGCGCGCCGTGGCGCGGTTGCCGTCATAGACCACATAGGCATCTGCGATCACCTTTTGCGCGACCCACGCACCGGCCTGTGTGCGTTGCAGCAGTTGCACTGCGGTGGGGTATTTGGTTGCGGCGGCTTCGGTGACGGCTTGTGCGCGGTCTGCTTTGCGCGCCTGAAAGAACTCTTCGATGGCAACGCGTCCGGCATGGGGATCAAGGATCGCCAATTGCGCGTCGAATGCAGTCAGCGCGGTGGTGTAATCTGCCGCTGCGGTCAGAATATTAAAGATCGTGGCAAATTCTGAGGTGAGATGCTGCATCTTGGCTGCAGATCCCGCATAATCGTTGGTGTTGGTGTAATCGGCGGCGGTGAATTCAGCAGTGAACCGATTGATCGTGGCTTGCAACGCTGCGCGGTCCGTTGCCGGGGCGGGATTGATTTGGCCAATGTACCATGTGACGTCGCCGTGCCGGTTCAAATAGCGGGTGCGGCGTTCATTCAGTGCGCGGCGGCGTTCATGCAGGGCCGGAATTTGGTCAAGCTTGGCCACGCCATCGCTATATTTCGCCGCAGTTGCATCTGCTTGGGCGCTTGTAAATAGCGTATCAATGGCGGTTTTTAGATCATCAATGGCCGGATCTGTCGTGAGGACCGCTGGATCGGGGTTGTTGACCAACGTGGTCCGTTGCCCAAGCACCGCGTTAAAATGCGCAAGGTCATGGGCTTTGTCTTCGACGGCTGCGCATTCCGCAGCCAAGGGCGAAATAAGGGCAAATGCGGCGGCATAATCGGCGCTGCTTGCGGATGCCTCGGCCGAGGTTGCCTTGGCTTTGATCGTCACAATAAGGGAGGCGATGGTTGGATCACCCGATTGTGCGTGACGTTCAAGCGCGGTGATAGCCCGCGCATAACCGGCTTTGGCGGCGTCATATTTGTCTTGGTCGGCGTTAACTCCGGGTGCCGCCGTGCTGGGATCGCCCGCCGGCGCAGCGGGCTGAGTGGCAAGATAAGACTGATAGCTGGCGGCCATTTTTGCACGCACAGCCTCTAGCACTTTGGTGGCATCTGCCCAGCGTTGATCGGTTTCGGCAGTGACCATGACGGCATAGGCCTGTTCCATCTTGGCAATGTCCGGCCAATTTGCACCCTTCAATGTCGCCATCCGGTCTTCGAACTCTGAGCGCGCAGCGGCCAACGCATCCCAGATGTCGCGATTACGTTGCAGAATGGCGCTTTGTTCACTTACAACATCGCGCAACTGATCCAGTTTCGTCGAAAGGTTATCTAGGTCGGTTTGCTCGGCTGCATCGATGATACCGTCTTGCAAAGCTTCGGCACGCAGAACGTCGTATTGCGCGGTGATTTTTACAATTGTGGCTTGCGCCAACTTGATGTCTGCAATTCTCGGGTTCACGACGGTATTCCTTTCGTGTGCTCAACAAACACGAGCAAGACCTTCATTTTCGCACATCATGAAAGCTGGATGGGCGGTTTTAAACGACTTCAAAAATAGTCCGGCAGCGGGTAATCATCGGTGTAATATGGCAAAGCGTAGCCGAGACCTTTATACTTTGCAAAGCGGGGAAATCCTTACCTTTGGCCCCTTGACCCGCATTTGAAGGCCGCGCCATAGTTGAATTCTTTAATGTTAAGGCGTTTCATGTTTCGTTTTTCGTGTTGCATCCTGCCCGTTTTGGCCGCCTTGGCGCAACCCGCCCACGCCTGCACGAGACCTGTCTTAACTGCAGGTACGCCTGATGCCCCACAACAAACGAGGTCCACAATGTCAGCAGGCGCCACAGATCCGGCCCTTCAATTGCAAGGGAATTGGTCCTTGACGAAGGTGGCTAATGTCGCAGCCCCTAAGGGGGCAAGCATGATGTTCTTGGCCGACAGGGTTGAGATGTCTGTGGGATGTAACACGATTTCTGCCGTGCCTATTTTAGGGCCGGGTTTCGTGCGCTTTCGCGACGTCATCGCAACCAAAATGACCTGCGCACCTGACATCCAAGTGCTTGAAACGCAGGTGATGGATGCACTGTCACGGGTTGTCACAATGCAAGTCGGCACAGGCGACATTCTAAGTTTTTATGATGGGGTTAACGACCTGCAACTCGGTGCCGTCCGAGTTCAATGAGCTAATGCACCATCCCTCATGTGATCAAGGGTGGTTTGGTACGTATGGGTGCAGATTAGGCTCAAGTGTTCTTAAGTAATTCAATATGTTACTTGTTTATGTTAATGTCGTTGTCAAATTTGCATCGCTGTCTCTTTCGTAGGCCAAAATCCTCATGAGTGGCCGTTTGAGGGCGAAAAGTTCACGCTCTCAAGTCTACCTTTAAAACCTGGTTTCGCTTTTGCATTAATGCCCCATTCACTCATGAAGACTACAAGTATGCCTATCTTTTAGATAAGGCGGGTGAGTGGGCTTGATCGACCAATGGCACATTTTGAAAATTTGTAATTGTTCTAACGCTCACAGGCGTCATTATTGGATGGCCATTTGTTGATGTGCAATGACGCGCGGCACCACCTCAAATCATTGATCACCTGATGGATAGGACGTTGGTAAATCTTGTCGAGGCTCACACATATAAAGTCGTCATTGTGGATGACTCGATGTCGATGCGTCGCTGGCTGAGCAGTGTCATTTCACAGGATTCCAGACTTGAAATCGTTGGCGCAGCAGGCACCGCAGAAGAAGCACGGAGCGTTATCAACCAAACGAACCCGGATGTCCTGACACTCGACATTGAAATGCCAGGAATCAACGGTCTTGAATTTTTGGCGCATTTGATGCGTTTGCGTCCGATGCCCGTTGTAATGCTCGCGGGTGCGATCGAAGGCAAAAGTATCGGTGCCGAACGGGCGAGGTCACTTGGTGCGGCGGCATGTATGGCAAAACCTAGTTTTCCAACCGGGCCCATTATGCACGATTTGTGCCAAACATTGGTCGATGCGGCCACGGGACGATTGCCTGCCGCGCCCACATCAATTGAGAAAAGATCAGGGGTATCTGACAAATTGATTATGGTGGGCGCTTCCACCGGCGGAGTTCCGGCAATCGAGACTTTTCTCGAACAACTGCCAAAGGACTCACCGCCTGTCGTGATAGCGCAGCACATGCCGCACGGCTTTCTAAGAACATTCGTTAACAGAATGGATCAATCATGCGTCCACCAAGTGGGCTTTGCACGGGATGATATGCGACTTGAGATAGGAACCGTTAATATTTCACCATCGCAAGACATGCAGACCAGTGTTTTTTGGCGCAATGGGTCATGGCACATTAAACACGTCAAACGCCGCAATGGTCATTTGTACTGTCCATCTGTTGATGTGTTATTCACGTCCGGCGTTCCGTGGGCACCACAAATAGGTGCCGCAATTTTGACGGGTCTCGGTGATGACGGTGCGCGCGGCATGTTGGCCCTGCGGCGTAATGGTGCGTGTACAATCGGGCAATCAAAAGAAAGTTGTGTCGTATATGGCATGCCAGGGGCTGCGTTTTCGCTAAATGCCGTTCAGGTCGAAGCGCCGATCGACGAAATCGCATCGATATTATTAGCTAGATTGAATGTAAAAGACCTAAGTGGGGTCAAAACATGAAGCAGATACACATCACCCAAGGGGAATACGCAACCGGCGATGATCGCAGTACAGTCATCTCAACGTTGCTTGGTTCTTGCGTGTCTTGTTGCTTGTGGGATTTATCTGCCGGCGTTGGTGGAATGAACCATATTCTTCACGCTCGGGCGCAGGCCGATAACCCACTTCAAAACGGCTCCGGCATCAATACAATGGAAGTTTTGATCAACGCGCTGTTAAAGCTCGGGGCAAGGCGCAGTAATTTGAAAGCCAAGGCTTTCGGTGGGGCTCAGATGGTCTCTGGTTTGTCGGATATCGGCGAGCAGAATACTGCGTTCATAACGAACTTTCTGGCCCAAGAAAGCATTCCGTTGATCACTCAATCTTTTGGTGGACATCAAGCCCGTAATCTCAAGTTTTGGCCGACAAGTGGCCGAGTGATGCAGAAACTGACAGACGTAGATGTTCGCTGGATGGAAATCGAACCGTCGGCGCAGTCTGGACACGAAGTGGGGCTGTCTTGATGTGTCTGGTGCGGCAGCGAAGAATCTCGGAATTAAAAAAGGTCGACTGTCCCGGAACACGCCGAAAACGCATCGCTGTCCTTGACCAATAAAGCGCGTGTTTCTGCAAGTTTTAGCTTTTGAAGTGCCGTCGCCCGTGTTGGTACATTGCAAGCAAGAGCATCAGACAATTGAGCCAGATCCCAGAGAGACTGTTGCACACTATCAATTTTCTGCAGACGCGTTATCGCTCCATTTGAAGGAAAGGTTGCGATACCTTCTGTCACGTCCGACACCGTTTTTGCCACTTGTGCAACCTCCTCCGCGAGCTTTCGCAAGTGGTGCGCCATTTTTCCCAGGATTTCAGCGTCATCAAGGTCGGTTTCTAAATCGAGGTGCATTACAAAGGTCCTACAACGGTTTCAATGCATTTACGCAAATCTTGCGTTTCAAAGGGTTTCTTTAAATAGTTGTTCATCCCCAGCTTTCGCCCATAATCGATGATCTGTTGTTCTGCCCGTCCTGTAATGAGGATGAAGCCAATTCCTTTTGTTTTCGCGCCTCCTCGCAAATTGTGTAGCAATTTCAATCCATCCATATTTGGCATGTTGTAGTCAGAAATCACCAGATGCACAGGCGCTTTCGCAAGCAATTGTAGAGCACTCGCACCATCCTCTGCCATCGATACATGGCGAATTCCAAAACCATCGAGTGTTTGGCTGATAATGCCACGACTGGTCGACATATCATCGACCACCATTATACGGATTTGATCACGAAGTGCCATTCTGTCCTCTAATTTTTGTAGACGGGATCCCAGTTGCGGCGACACATTTTTCGTAGGCCGTTGGCCCGATTGATTTAAATCCACATTTCCCCGGTAGAGCGATCCTTTCTGAGTGCCCTAGAAAAAAAACACCTCGTTTAGCCAACGACGCGTTAAAACGCGGCCAGAGTTTTTCCTGAGTTTCTACATCAAAGTAGATCACTACATTTCGGCAAAAAATCGCATCAAACTGATGTCGCATTGGCCATGTAGCCAATAGGTTTAATTCGCGAAAAGTTACATATTTCCGAAGCTCATCGGATACTATTGAATGGTTGGGTTTTTCTTTGAAAAACCGCCTCCTATCTTTATCCGGAATGCCAGACAATAATCGCGAACCGTAAGCTCCCTCCGTTGCAAAGGAGATAACTTTTGGGTCAATATCAGTGGCTAGAATTCTGAAATCCGTCTGGGTCAGGTTTGGTTCGACCTGGAGTAACCGCATCGCAATCGAGTATGGTTCTTGACCATTTGAACAACCGGCTGACCAAATTCGGATGCGTTCTTTGGCTTGTATGCGCTGCTTTAACTCCGGCGCCAGCGCTTTTACAAGTAAATCGAAATGATGTGGCTCTCGGTGAAAGTGTGACACGTTCGTTGTCAAAGCCGAGACCAAAAAACGGCGTTCATCAATGCCTTGAGGTGTGTCCAGCATACGAGAATAAGCGTCGAAGTCAGGCAAATTGAGCGCGCGTAACCTATGGCGTAACCTTGACTGAACCATCATCATTTTTTCGGGTATTATTTTTAAGCCAAATTCACGATATGCCACCGCTGCGATGATGTTAAATTCCGGCATGCTCAACGTAACCTGTGCTTCTTCGCCGCGCATCAGGCTGCGTCACTTTGAACAAAGGTAACGACGTTAGACAGATCGAGCACGCGTATCATTCGCTCCTCGATCAAAGTAAGCGATTTGATGATGGCGCGCGCGCCGTGTGTGACCGCATCTGGAGGCGCTTGCAAATCGCTTTTGTTGATCGCAACAATATCAGAAACCGCGTCCACTAAGAGCCCGATCATTGCGTCACCTTGTTTAACTACAATGATGACATTGCGGTCAGTGTGTGCCCGTGAAGGAAACCCCAAACGTTCCGCCAAATCCATGACAGGAAGGACTGTACCACGTAGGTTTACGACGCCTCGCATGAAACTAGGCGCGTGTGGTATCGGCGTGGCCTTGGTCCATCCGCGAATTTCACGGACGCAGTTAATGTCGAGCGAATATTCTTGATCAGTCAGCTTGAAGGTCAAGAGTTCAATTGGATCTAAGTCAAGTATCGGGTCTTGGGACATTTTAGGCTTCCAATTTAAATGGGGCTGTTGATTGAGCTTCCACAGCGCTAGCAATGATATCTGAGGGGTCCAAGATGAGGGCGATTTGACCATGACCGAGGATTGTCGCAGCAGCGATACCAGGAGCTCGGTAGAACGTATCATCAAGGCCTTTGATCACCACTTGGCGCTGGTCTTGAATTTCATCCACGACTAATGCGCCAAGTTGTCCGTCTTCTTGTGAGATTAGCAAAGCGACGGAATCGAGGTAGCATTTCTTTTGCTCCCGGTACCCCAATTGTTGCCCAAGATCGTAAAGTGGAACGAATTCTCCGCGCATATGCACCACATCTAAACCCGGCTGAACGCTGGCCAAGTTGTAGACCGTGATTGTTAGTGTTTCAGCCACCGTATTGAGCGGAATTACGAGTGTCTCACCGGCCACCTCCACAACCATGCCGTCCAAGACTGCCAAGGTTAAAGGAAGGGAAATTGAAAAAGTTGTTCCAATTCCGGGCTTTGAGGTGATGGAAATGCGTCCTCCCAACGAATGGATGGAAGTGCGCACGACATCCATACCCACACCGCGCCCTGATAAATCAGACACTTCGCTGGCGGTAGAAAACCCAGGAAGGAATAATAGGTTGTCGATTTCGTTATCTGACAATGTGGAATCCGCACTGATCAGGCCTTTATCAAGGGCTATTTGTAAAACGCGGGGTCGGTCTATGCCGCCGCCATCGTCCGATACCTCAATGACCACGCGACCAGACCGATGTGCCGCAGATAAACGCACAATGCCTTCACCGTTTTTCCCTGCGTCCAATCGATCGCCCGTTCTTTCCAACCCATGGTCAACTGCGTTGCGGATCATGTGGGTGAGTGGGTCGGCCAATCGTTCAATTACTGTTTTGTCGACTTCGGTGTTTTCCCCTTCCGTGACCAGACGTACGTCTTTGTTAACGGCCGCAGAGGATTCACGTACAATGCGCGACATTCTTTGGAACAGGGATTTGACCGGTTGTGCACGGATCATCATCACGCCGTCTTGAATGTCGCGAGTGAGGCGCTGAAACTCTTCGAGCCCGTTCATTGCGTCGGAATGGGGAGACAAACCAGAGCCTTGTAAACTTTGAGCAAGCATTGCTTGATTGATCACCAATTCGCCAACAAGGTTTACCAACCGTTCGATGCGATCCAGATCGACGCGGACAACCGCCTTCGGAACAACTGGCGTAACTTTACCATTCGGTGATTGAGGTGCCTGCTTGAGTTGCGGTGACAAAGTTTGAGGCGTTGTTGACGGGCTCTGAAATGGCGGGGGAGCGTCAAGTACAGGCATTTCAAATGCTGGTAGTGAATCATCCTCAATCGAGAGATCGTCCCTACCTGATTTTGTAATTGTGAACGTGCACAGGCCTTCAACAAATTCGAACATCGAAGAGATTTCCGCCTCGTCGACTTGAGCGTAAAGTTCGATGTTCCAAGCCAAATAGGCCGTTTCAGGTGCCAGTCTGTCAAGCTCGGGAAGTTTGGATGTGTCGCATGTGATGACGCACTCGCCAAGCCCGGCCAAAGCCCCAAGAATTGGGTAAACGTCGTTCCCATTCTCAAACATCTCTGCATTTGGCGCAAAATAAATTTGAAATACAGGGTCTTGTGCGAGGTCACTAACGTCCTCTTCATCAAAATCAAGAGTAAGGCCAAGCGGCTTAAATTCGATCTCTGGGCGGTTTCCTTCGTCATCGTTTGTGCCGACATACTTATCAAGTTCGGCAATTAACTCGTCACCTTTTAGCTGCGGCACCTCTGTTTCGTCACGATAGCCGTGGACGAGGTCAGACACCTGATCGGTTGCACGAAAGAACAATTTGATCAATGTCGGATCAATCTCTAACGAGCCGCTGCGGACCGTATCCAAAGTACTTTCATATCGATGAGCAAACCGAACAAGGGATTCAAGTCCGAATGCACCCGCACCACCTTTAATCGAATGCACTGCGCGAAAGACCACGTGAATGGTCTCTTCGTCGAATGTGCCGTCGTCCATTTGTTGCAGACCATCCTGCATTGCTTCCAAAAGTTCTTCGCATTCCAAAAAAAAGGAAGCGCGAATTTCGGCCATGGGATCAGGTGTCGACATTTTCGTGTCCTAACCTGTGACCATCTGAAGGGCTTTGACCAGTTTCATTGGGTCAAAAGGTTTAACAATCCAGCCAGTCGCACCAGCTGCGCGCGCCCGCATTTTCAGTTCTGGCGCAGCTTCGGTTGTGAGGACCAAGATTGGGGTCGATCGATGTTCACTGCGGTCGCGCACGGCATCAATGAACCCAAATCCATCCATGCGCGGCATGTTAATATCAGTGATGATCACGTCCGGTTCGATCTGCGACAGGACCTCGGCGCCGTGGATCCCATCATCCGCTGTATGTACCGTGAAACCAACCGGTTCTAACGCGAAACGGATCATATCCCGCATCGTGCGGCTGTCATCAACGGCGAGCACCTGAAGGTTCATATCATGCCCCCCGATACGGCTTCGGGCGTTAGGCCCATCTTGGCAAGCTGATCCGAGGCGCGATCACTTATTGCAACAAATTCGAATGTTCCGCCGTCTCGGCGAAGTGTTCGTGACGCTGAGAGCAAAAGTTGAAGGCCAAGAGCCCCCAGATGCGTCACACCGCCTGCGTCAATACGAACCGATCTTTCAGAGCAGGCCCGCGTCAGATCAGTCGACAGCGTCTTGAGTGCGGCGCCGTCGAGCCGGGCTTGCAATGTGATGATGTCGTTCATTGGCGCGTCAATTGTTTTGCGCGGGATGAGTTTAACACAACATGACCCTCCGTTCTTCGGAAACGGTTTAGCGTACGGTCTGTTAAGACTGCGTTACCGCCACAAATTCTGGGTCAGAACTTTTTCTTCCTGTTTTGGACGTAAAAAACCCACGCCGCAAAGCAGCGTGGTTAAATTCAAAAACCATCTATGTGGATCAGCCGCGGCGGCGACCGCCTGTGCGCCCGCCGCGTCCGCGCCGTTCTTC
Source organism: Tateyamaria sp. (assembly GCF_039940735.1). Lineage (GTDB taxonomy): Bacteria > Pseudomonadota > Alphaproteobacteria > Rhodobacterales > Rhodobacteraceae > Tateyamaria. The sequence goes on along the minus strand of NZ_JBDVGB010000045.1, from coordinate 20,527 downwards.
GCCCGCTTTTGCAGGGGGGCGGTTGAATTTGATCCAATTGCCGCCGCCTTCATCATTGTTTGTCAGGAAGTTGGCGGCCCGGATAGCCTCCATTTCCTTGCCTGCGCGGGGCAGGATGGACCCAAGCCCAAACATTTCGACAAACGCCTCGTCTGTCATGCCTTCGGGCACCATGATGCCGGCTGCGGCCACGGCCGCGCGCTTTTCAGCGATTTTGGTGGCGCCTACAGGTAGCGCAATGGGGTTCATAATCGCCGATGTCATGCCGGCCCCCATCGCCATTGGCAAAAACGCGTTGTTGATGCCGTGCCGGTTGGGCAATCCAAACGAGATATTTGAGGCACCGCACGTCGTGTTCACGCCCAGTTCTTCGCGCAAACGGCGCACAAGGGTGAAGACCTGCAAACCTGCAGTCCCCATTGCGCCAATCGGCATAACCAGCGGATCGACCACGATGTCGTGCGCCGGAATGCCGAAATCGGCGGCGCGCTCAACGATCTTTTTCGCAACGGCAAAGCGCACATCAGGGTCTTCGGAAATACCCGTATCATCGTTTGAAATCGCCACAACCGGCACGTTGTATTTCTTGACCAAGGGCAAAACCAGTTCGAGGCGTTCTTCTTCGCCTGTGACTGAATTCAACAAAGGTCTCCCTTCGGCCGCAGCCAACCCGTTTTCCAAAGCGCCTGGAACAGAACTGTCGATACACAATGGGGCATCGACAATCGCCTGAACGCGCTCGACCAATTCTTTCATCAAGGTCGGTTCAACAAAGTTGTTGTCCGCATAACGCGGGTCTTCGGCCATTTTGCCGGAAAAGACAGCGCCGGAATTGATATCAAGAATATCGGCACCCGCCGCGACTTGGGCGCGCGCATCTGCCTCGACGCGGGAAAAATCGCCGCGCTCGAGTTCTTCGTTCAGGATCTTGCGCCCGGTGGGGTTAATGCGCTCGCCAATGACGCAGAACGGCTGGTCGAAGCCTATGATGGCGGTCTTGGTTTTGGATTCGACAATGGTGCGTACCATGGCAGGTAAGGTCCTTTTAAGCAGAAACAGGAACGGCAGAGGAACCGCCGTTTTGAATGGCCCAATGGGCGTTGGTCTTGATACCGCCCAAGGGAAAGAAATGCACTTGGGCAATGTTGAAGTCGGGATGGGCGGCCTTGTGTGCCGCAAGATCCGAAATCACATCGGTGGGTTCAAATGGCATCAGCAACTTGGTCACGTCCTTGGCGCGGCGTTGGAGTACGCGTAGGGATGGGCCGACGCCACAGGCAATCGCAAATTTGATCATGGTCTGAAGCTTTGCCGGCCCCGCGATACCGATGTGGATGGGCAGATCGATCCCGGCGTCTTTCAATGCATCAGCCCATGCAATGACGGGGGCCGCTTCAAACGCGAATTGTGTGGCGATTGCCATGCGGGCATCGGTGCGCGTTGAAAAACCTTGTTTCCAACGGAGCGCGTCTTCGACGTTCTTGTCTCCTCCATCGGGATCGATGTCTTTGTTGCCCTCAGGGTGGCCTGCGACGTGCAGATTTTTGAAACCCGCTTTGTCGAATGCCCCTGTTTCGAGCAATTGCATAGAGGAGTGAAAATCACCATGAGGCTGATCGACGCCGCCGGCCAGTAACAGGGCCTGATCTACGTTGGCTTCGCCTTGGTAACGGGCAATCCAATCATTGAGCGTCGCTGTGTCCTTGATTATGCGCGCCGGGAAGTGGGGCATCACAGGGAAACCTTCGGCATTGAGACGTTTGGCTGTGGCCACCATGTCCTCGATCGGGGTGCCTTCGATGTGAGCGATATAGACGCGAGTCCCAGCAGGAAGGATAGCGCGGAAATCTGCGACCTTTTCGGCGGTGCGTGGCATGATCTCGATGGAAAATCCTGCAAGAAAGGACTCAACCTCGGCTGACAGCTTGCCGGGAACCGGGCCGTCGTCTTTTTTGAAGTTCAGCAGTGCCATGGGATAAACTCCTGAGGGGGGGGCGTTGGGCTGATCATTGTTTGAAACCGGCCCAAGCATTTTCGTGGGCATTCGGCCTAGACCTTACTGTAGGCCTTCGGCCCGACTATCGTTGTGAGCTTTCAGCCCAACTATTACTGTGCGCCTTCGGCCCAACCTTCATTTTCGATCAGCGCCTTGATGCGGGCCGTATCGTATTCGGTTTCCAAACGCAGGGCTTCGGCCTCGGCCACAGCACCTTGTTCGCCATCAACCGGGTAGGGGGCAGCCTTGCGCCATTCGGCCAAATAGGCATCCGCATCCTTGGCGTTGACCTTCATGGCGGCGCGGTCGATGGCTTGTTCAAAGCGCTCGGCCAATTGCCGTTTGGCACCACGTCGCCCTTTGCCCACAATCACTTGGGCCGGGATGTCGCGCCAGTAGACGATTGTCACGTCAGGCATGTGATTCCTCCATTGCTGTTGATCCCTGATAGGGCACCGCAGACGCGCGCCGCGGTTTGTTTTCGACAAATGCGGCGGCTCTTGCGACTTACAACTATTACGTGCGTCCTGAGCGCAACAATCTGCGAAAAACGTTTCGCACGCTCTTCGCGCAAAAGCGCAATGGGGTAAATTGAAAAGAAATCATAATAACAATGAAATAGGACGGTCATAAACTATGGTTGTACGGCTGAATTCCAAAAAGATCGCTTATATGGCTGTCCCGAAGGCCGCATGTTCGTCAATAAAGGCCGCATTGGCGGTAATTGATCCGACGCAAGACACGACTGATCCAATGACGTTAGAACAAAAACAAGTACACAATATTTATCCGACGCAACGGTTTCGAATGCATCGCTGGGATCAAGTTCTGGATTATTTCCGCTTTACGGTTGTGCGCGATCCGCTGAAGCGGTTGCTTGGGGTCTATACCAACCGGGTTGTTGGGCTACGCAAACTGCACAATTGCCGCAAGATCAAACGAGGGCGGGTGAACCTGACGGCTGATCCCGACCCGGACTATTTTTCAAAACCTGTGTGGCTACATTGCGGTGTCATCCTCGGTCAAACACCAAGCCTTGCAGACGGCCGTCTTTACCGGCGCTGATCTTGGGCGCTTTAGCCGGGTGTATCGCACGTCGGACATTTCCAAGCTACGGGATGACCTAAGTGCACATGTCGACGCGCCCGTGACGATTCCACATTTTAATTCCAGTGACGCTCCTTTGACGTTGGATGACCTCGCGCCAGAAACCCACCGCATGCTGGCCGCACGGCTCGAAGAAGAATACCGCCATCTTGAGGGCTATTTCTCAAATCCTTTCATCACAAAACACGTCTCTATGTCCGCTTGATCACGCCAAGCCACTTGCGCCACACCGCGCGGCAACCTATCGTCGAGGTAACTCGATATGAAAGGCGCGAAAGATGGCGCCAAAGCGTCCCCAAGGTGCGGGCGCAACACATGAACGGGGCCCTGCACAGGGGTCTCAGCCCGTACCGCGTGCCCCTGGATCGCCCGAGCTTTATGCCGCGCTCGATCTGGGCACGAACAGTTGTCGTATGTTGATTGCCGAGCCGCGGGGCGCGGGCTTTCATGTTGTCGATAGCTTTTCTAAATCTGTGCAATTGGGGCTGGGGCTGGAACGCTCGGGCAAGCTATCGCGCGGGTCAATGACACGCACGGTGCAGGCGCTGCGCATTTGTCAGCAGAAGCTTAAGCGTCACAAAGTGCGCCGTATGCGCCTGGTTGCGACAGAGGCTTGCAGGCGGGCCGACAATGCCGTTGATTTCATCGACCGGGTTCACCGCGAAACAGGCCTGCGTCTGGATATCATCGAACCCGAAGAAGAAGCGCGTTTGGCCGTGATTTCCTGTGCCCCGCTGGTCAGCCCTAAGACGGAAAACCTGTTGGTGGTCGACATTGGTGGCGGGTCCACCGAACTGGTGTGGATTGATCTGGCAAAGGTCGCGAAAAAGGATCGACCACAAGCCATCATGCGTCTGCATTCCGGTTTTGTGCGCGCCATCAGCGATGTACCCGAAGCACGGGTGGTTGACTGGATTAGCGTGCCGCTTGGGGTTGCGACGTTGCGCGAACAATTCAATGACGTCGAAGATGACGCCGCGCGTTTCGCCCTAATGAGCTGGTTTTTTGAAGAGAACTTAGCAGATTTTTCACCCTATCATGCCACTGAACCGACTGAACGGTTTCAGATCGTTGGGACCTCAGGCACGGTGACAACCGTCGCGGCGTCGCATCTGGGGCTTAAGCGATATGATCGCACAAAGGTTGATGGGCTGCGCATGTCATCACAGCAGATCGACGCGGTGATCCGATCGTATTTAAGCATGGGGCCGGGGGGACGCCGTGCCGACCCTCGCATCGGATCGGACCGACATACGTTGATCATGTCCGGTGCTGCGATCTTACAAGCGCTCATGCGGTGCTGGCCGACGGACCGCTTGTCTGTGGCAGATCGTGGACTGCGCGAGGGCTTACTTTATGCACAGATGAGCGCAGATGGCGTGCTGGATGAACAATCGGTGCGCGCAAAGGGGGCGGTGTCTTCTCCGCGTCGCGGGTGAACTGTTCTGACCGAAGACAATGCTTGGGTCTAAGTCTGCCGCAATGATGATACACGCGCGGTGCACTTGAAGCGCGCGCGCAGGCACGTTATCGAGTGCGACTTGAACAAGAGGTGAGTAACGTGGCCAAGACCCCCACAGGTAAAAACACATCCGGACGCGGGCAACGTGACCTGAAGGTTAAGGTCAAAACCGCACGCGGTCGTACGTTGTCGTCAACGCGCTGGTTGCAACGACAGTTGAACGATCCCTATGTGAAACGGGCCCAATCCGAAGGTTATCGCGGGCGGGCGGCGTTCAAAATCTTAGAACTGGATGATAAATTCCGGTTTCTTGTACCGGGTGCACGGATCGTTGATCTGGGGGCTGCTCCGGGAGGATGGTGTCAGGTTGCGGTCAAGCGGTGCAATGTGCTGAACGAACGTTCGGGTAAGGCTGTGGGCACTATTTTGGGTGTGGACTTGCAAGAAATGGAACCCATTGCGGGCTGCGAATTGCACCAAATCGATTTTATGGAAGACGACGCTGACGTACGGGTCAAAGAACTGCTGGGCGGCAAGGCTGACGTGGTGATGTCGGACATGGCTGCGTCAAGTTCAGGGCACAAGCAAACCGACCACCTGCGCATCATCGCATTGTGCGAAGCGGCGGCTTATTTCGCTTTTGACGTGCTCGAAGATGGTGGAACCTTTGTTGCCAAGACATTGGCTGGCGGGGCTGAAGGGTCTTTGCAAAAGCTGCTGAAACAACGGTTTACCAAGGTCGCGAACGTCAAACCACCTGCATCACGCGCAGACAGTTCAGAAAAGTTCGTTGTTGCGACTGGGTTTCGTGCCGACATCGATTGAACGGTCAAACGATTTGATCGCGGCACGTTGAATCGCCTTTAGTTGCTGAGACGAGACAGGTGGGGGGCAAGATTTGCGCCGCGCTTCGGCCACGTCACCGGCGATCTGATTTTGGCGCAATATTTCGAAAACACGCGCGTGTTTGGGATTGTTTGGATTATGTAAAGGCATATGAGCAAATAACGTCGTACTGTTTAACAAATAAAGAAAAGCCGGTGGCAGCGGCGGTGTTACTGTTGTGAGTGCCTACTTTTCAATAAAAAAGCAAGAAGGTTAATACGATTGCGTATGGTCGCCGATGGCAGAACAACGCTTAGTCTCGTGCGCCTCGTGCTGACTTCAAAGCCCTAGGTTCTGTAGACGGAAACGCCTTGATTGTTTAGGGAACGCACGGCTTGGACAACAAACCAGTCAAGATCTGATGGAACGATTTGCGCGGGTTTCACCACAGCCTGATCTTGTCTGAGCGCCACAAGGTTTTGTTGGCGGATCAGTTCGAACAATCGCATATGGCGCGTAATATCTGAACAAAATCGTGACATGGCGACGACCACTGACACATGTTTTGGGCAAGTGTTGGAACGCGGCGCGGCGAATTTGGGGCAGGGGGTTAGATTGAAAGCCGCGCCGCGTGAGTACCGCGTTCGCGGTAGGGCGTGGTGTCGTAATGCGCGCGGTAGCATTTGGAAAAATGCGATGGGCTGGCAAAACCGCACGCCAAGGCCACGTTGATCACGCTCATATCCGTCTGCATCAATAGGTTACGCGCCTTTTGAAGCCGCAGTTCCATATAATATCGCTTGGGCGAGCGGTTCAGATAGCGGCGGAATAGCCGTTCCAACTGACGTGTGGACATGGCGACGTCTTTGGCCAAAATCGAAGGGCTGATTGGTTCTTCGATGTTTTGTTCCATGATCTGAATGACTTGGCTTAACTTTGGGTGACGCACGCCGATGCGGGTCGGAACCGACAGACGCTGCGTATCCTGATCCGTGCGGATGGAGGAATAGATCAACTGATCTGCAACCGAGTTTGCCAATTGTTCACCGTGGTGGTTCGCAATCAGCTTTAGCATCAAATCAATCGAAGACGTGCCCCCGGCCGTTGTCAGCCGCTTTTCATCAATCACAAAGACGGACTTGGTTAATTCGACCTCGGGGAAGTCTTCGGTGAAACTGTCCTGATTTTCCCAATGGATGGTGGCGCGTTTGCCGTCCAGCAACCCTGCTTTGGCAAGCGAATAGGCGGCCGTGCACAACCCCGCGACGCTTGGGCCTTTGCGTGCTTCGCGGCGCAGCCAGCTTAACAGGCGTTTTGTGGTTGCGGCCTGTACGTTGATTCCGCCACACAACATGATGATGTCATCGCGGCCAACTTCGTCCAGATCGCCGTCCAGCTTGAATCCCGTACCGGCCGAGCAATGGGCCACGTCACCGCCCTCGCCAATAATACGCCAACTGTACAGTTCGCGTTCTGCCATGCGATTGGCAATGCGCAGGCTTTCTAACGCAGCCGAGAAACACAAAAGCGTAAAGTTATCGAGTAAAACAAAGACAAACTGCCTTGGTTTTTCAACCGTTGAATGGGTCGGTGTAGCGTGGCGCGTGGTGGACATCGCGACGATCCTAAACAGGCAAAACCGCACCCAAGCACGGCTTGCATTTTCATGCGTGACAAGCACCTTGAGCATGGGGCAAAACCCACGTCAAGAGGGTGCATTTCGGATATGGTCACTTGGCATCGACTTTTGTATAGAATGAAGCCATGGCGATGGCGCCAACATAAATTTTTGCGGAGAAAAACGATGAGCAATTGGACAAAATCTGACTGGCGCGCAAAGCCCCGGATACAGATGCCCGATTATACTGACGCTGCGGCCCTGAACGCAGTTGAGGCACAGCTATCTGAGTATCCGCCCTTGGTTTTTGCAGGCGAAGCACGCACGTTGAAAAAGCACTTGGCCGATGCCTCGCGCGGGGATGCGTTTTTGCTGCAAGGTGGCGATTGCGCCGAGGCCTTTGATCAATTCAGCGCTGACGGCATTCGTGACACGTTCAAGGTGATGCTGCAAATGGCGATGGTGCTGACGTACGGCGCCAAAGTGCCTGTGGTTAAATTGGGCCGCATGGCTGGCCAGTTTGCCAAGCCGCGTTCGGCGCCAACAGAAACCATCGATGGCGTCGAGTTGCCCAGTTTCCGTGGTGACATCATTAACGAACTGGCCTTCACCCCCGAAGCGCGCATTCCTGATCCGAAAAAGATGTTGCAAGCCTACACGCAGGCTGCGGCCACGCTGAACTTGTTGCGCGCTTTTTCAACGGGTGGCTTTGCCGACATGAACCGAGTGCATTCCTGGACTCTGGGATTTGCAGAAGGCAGCGAAGCGCAGAAATACGTCGAGATCGCCAATCGCATCCAAGACAGCATTGATTTCATGGCCGCGGCGGGCATCAACCATGACACCACCCACGAATTCACAACCGTCGAATTCTACACCAGCCACGAATCGTTGTTGCTTGAGTACGAAGAGGCGCTGACGCGTCTTGATACCACTTCCGGCAAATGGCTGGCGGGGTCCGGTCACATGATCTGGATCGGGGATCGCACACGTCAACCTGACGGCGCGCATGTAAACTTTGCCAGCGGCGTTCAAAACCCGATTGGTCTGAAGTGTGGGCCATCGATGACGTCTGATGACCTTAAGGCCCTGATGGCCACGTTGAACCCCGAAAACGAAGCGGGCCGTTTGACGTTGATCGCGCGCTTTGGCGCCGGGTCCGTAGGCGAACATCTGCCGCGCTTGATCAACACAGTGCGCGAAGAAGGTGCGAACGTCACTTGGGTCTGCGATCCGATGCACGGCAACACCATCAAATCCACGTCGGGTTACAAAACGCGTCCGTTTGAATCGGTGCTGCGTGAGGTGCGTGAATTCTTTGGCGTACACAATGCCGAAGGCACTGTTCCCGGCGGCGTCCATTTTGAGATGACAGGCCAAGATGTGACTGAATGCACCGGCGGCGTGCGCGCGGTTACAGATGAAAACTTGTCTGATCGTTACCACACTGCGTGCGATCCACGCCTGAATGCCAGCCAATCTTTGGAACTGGCCTTCCTTGTGGCGGAAGAATTGTCCGAATTGCGCACGCAGCGCGCGGGTCTTCGCGCCGCGAGCTGATAAGGCTGTTATGAAAAAAAGCGCGCGTTCCGGAGACGGGACGCGCGCTTTTGTATTTATGATCGCTTAAACGCGTCAGTCTTCGGATTTGACCACGCGCAAATATGGCACATCAGCGCGTGGAGTGTGTGCTTCAAAGACCTTGGCAGGTTCCGCAACCCCATCTGCCCGGTTCGCTTTTTGGGCATCATAAGTTGTCGGCGTAGGTTTCGGAGCGGCCGGAACCGTAGATGGCGCGGTAATCGACCGGATCTTGGCACCGACGACATCAAAACGACGCGGCGTGTGGCCCACTTCGCCACGCGCGACAAGACACCCTAAAATCCGGCTGACATCGCCCAAGTCACTTTTCAGCGGCAACAGCAGCAGGCGCGCATCCATATGCGGCTTGGTGATGGTGGTTTCTGCCGTTAGGCGGACGTCGCATGTGGCAGGGCGCTGGCAAACGTCTTCCAATAGGTCGTTGATTTGACGGCGACAGGGCGGAGTAATCAGCGACGTCAGTGGCATACCGCGCACTTCCATCCCCATAAGATCGCTTAGGTGGCTGCCCGCGATACGAATGCGCGCCATGCCCGGAGCGATGCGTTCTAGAATAAAAGTGTTTTCAAGCGCGTTCTCAATTCCGCGCGGATCGATTTCGGATCGCTTTGGCATCAAGCGCGTACCGCGCAAGCTTTCCCAATAGGCCTCGACCTGGGCAATTGCTGAATATCCAACTTCTGCGCGAAATTCTGTCATGTTGATGATACTCTGGGGGCTACCGGTTGATTTGTCCATCATAGGTATCTCTCGTTCACTCTTCATTAAACAATTTGTCGATGTGGTGCGACTTCAGGACCTAATATGGGGCAATTTGTTCCTGTTTGGGCGCGAAATCGTAACAGTTGGTTAACCAATAGCCATTTGGCTGCGGGGCCACTTTGGCTTGCCTGAGGGGGGCAGAGCGCCTAAACGCAACGTCATGAGCAAACAGACAAAGACGGGCGCTTTGCGCTCAATGACCGGGTTCGCGGCCGCGACGGGATCAATGGATCCGTTTCGTTGGGCGTGGGATTTACGCAGTGTGAATGGGAAAGGTCTGGATGTGCGATTGCGCGTTCCAGATTGGATCGAAGGGCTGGAGGCCGCGTTGCGCCCAATGCTTCAGGCGCGCGCGCATCGTGGGAATGTCACCTTGTCGCTGCGGTTGTCGCGCGAAGATGCGACCGCGGCTGTCACACTGAACACCGCGCAAATGAAAGCCACAGTGCAATTGCTGCTCGAAATCGAGGCCGAGGCGATGGATCAGGGCCTGTCGCTTGGCCCGTCGCGCGCGACCGATATTGCCGTGATGCGTGGTGTTTTGGAACAAAGCGTGGCGCAAGACGACCCCGCGCCGTTGCGCGCTGCCTTGGTTGCAGAATTGCCAAGTATCATTGATGCCTTTGATGACATGCGACTGTCCGAAGGTGCTGCATTGCACAGTGTTCTTATGGATCAGCTAGATCAGGTCGCCCGCCTGACGGACGAGGCCGCCGATCTGGCCGAAGCCCGCAAGTCAGAGGTCGCAGCAACGCTGAAACGCAACCTTGCCCGTGTGCTGGACAACACTGATGGGGCTGATCCTGATCGGGTAGCGCAAGAATTGGCCCTGCTGGCCGTCAAAGCAGATGTGACCGAAGAAATTGACCGCTTACACAGCCATGTGGACGCCGCGCGTGCTTTGTTGGCCGACGCAGGCGCTGTGGGGCGCAAGCTAGATTTCCTCATGCAAGAATTTAATCGAGAGGCCAACACGCTGTGTTCTAAGGCGCAAAACACGGACCTCACCCGTGTCGGGCTTGCGCTCAAGGCGTTGATTGATCAAATGCGAGAGCAAGTGCAGAACGTGGAATAAGTAATGACATCAGATACTTCCAAGCGGCGCGGGCTGCTGATCATTCTTTCCTCTCCTTCGGGGGCAGGGAAAAGCACATTGGCCGGCCGCTTGCGCGCTTGGGACGCAGACCTGGCATTTTCCGTATCAGCCACAACGCGAAACCCACGCCCCGGCGAAGTGGACGGCGAACATTATCATTTTATGGCTGAGGATGATTTCAAGACGCAAGTCGCCGACAGCGAGATGCTGGAACACGCCCACGTCTTTGGTAATTTCTATGGCTCACCCAAAGGCCCTGTGCAGAACGCGATCGAAGATGGGCGCGACGTTTTGTTCGACATCGATTGGCAAGGTGCGCAGCAGATCACCAATTCGGCCCTCGGGCAGCACACGCTGTCGATCTTTATATTGCCGCCCTCGATCCCTGAACTGCGCCGCCGCCTAGAAACCCGCGCGCAGGACGATGCCGAAACGATCAAAGGGCGCATGTCGAAAAGCTGGGATGAAATCAGCCACTGGGGTGGATATGATTATGTGTTGGTCAACGACGATTTGGACCAAACTGAAGCGCGTCTAAAGACGATCATCCAAGCCACCCGTTTGCGCCGCTTGCAGCAACCTCATTTGACGGACCATGTGCGCGCCCTGCAATCCCAGTTTGAGGAAGCGAAATGACCCTTTATGCATTGGGCGATGATGCCCCGCAAATTGCGGATGACACATGGGTGGCACCAGATGCCAACCTGATCGGAAAAGTGATTTTAGAACGCGCTGCAAGCGTTTGGTTTGGCTGCACAATCCGCGCAGATCACGAGGTTATTTTAATTGGCGGGGGCAGCAATGTGCAGGAAAATTGTGTCATGCATATTGATGCGGGTTTCCCTTTGACCATCGGCAAAGGCTGCACCATTGGGCACAAGGTGATGCTGCACGGCTGCACCATCGGCGATAATACGTTGATCGGCATGGGCGCGACGGTGCTCAATGGCGCTAAAATCGGCAAAAATTGCTTGATCGGGGCAGGTGCGTTGATCACAGAAGGCAAGGAAATTCCTGACGGGTCGCTCGTTATGGGCATGCCCGGCAAAGTGGTGCGGCAACTGGACGACGCCGCGATCCAAGGGTTGCGCGCCTCTGCGCTGCATTACCAAGACAACATGCGCCGCTTTCGCGACCAGATGACAAAGGTTTAAGACATGAAAAATGACCGTGGTTCGATCGTGCGGCCTGTGCCGCTGCCTGAAAGCGCGTCGCGCCCTGTTGTGACACCTTTGTCGCCATCGGTGGTATATGCATCCGACACGCCCGACATGCTGGATGCGCAATACGAGGGCGGTTTGCACGGCTACACTTACAGCCGCGAGGGGCATCCGAACGCCGACGTCGTCGCCCGCACGATTGATGCGATGGAAAGCGCGCCACATATGGGCGTTGTTGTGTCCTCGGGCATGGCAGCAGTGTCGGCCGTGTTGTTGGGGCTGACGTCAGCCGGGGATCACGTGATTGGCGGCAATCAGCTTTATGGACGATCCTTGCGCATGATGTCCGAGGATTTGCCGCGTCTGGGTATTGAAACGTCGATGGTTGATCCCGGTGATGTCGATGCCGTGCGCGCGGCCATTCGTCCGAACACAAAGATGATTTTGGTCGAGGTCGTATCCAACCCGACGCTGCGCGTTGCTGATATCTTGGGTCTGTCGGCCTTTGCGCGTGAAACCGGCGTGCTTTTGGTGGTCGACAATACGTTCACCACGCCGCGCGCGTTCAAAGCGTTTGATCATGGCGCGGACATTGTCATCCATTCCGTGACCAAGCTGCTGGCGGGGCATTCTGATGTAATGCTGGGCTATGTTGCCGCCGCTGATGCGGCATTGAACGACCGTTTGCGTGTGTTTTCGGTGACCGCCGGTCTGTCGCCGAGCCCCTTTGATTGCTGGTTGGCGGAACGTGGGATGCTGTCGTTCGACCTTCGATTTGATCGCGCGCAATCGACGGCTGCGATTTTGGCAGATCACTTGGCGGAATTGGATGGCGTCAGCCGTGTTATTTACCCCGCACGCCACGATCACCCCGATCACAAGCGCGCCGAAGCGCTGTTGAAAGGTGCTTATTGCAACATGGTTAGCTTTGAGGTGAAGGACAGCCGTACCGCCGCCAATGCGCTGGCCCGCGCGGCTGAGGGTCTAAGTTTTGCGCCAACGTTGGGGGATGTGGGCACGACCTTGTCGCACCCTGCATCGTCGTCGCACCGCGCTTTGACGGCTGAAAAACGGGCCGAACTTGGTATGTCCGAAGGGTTCTTTCGTGTCTCGGTCGGTCTTGAGGACCCGGATGCGCTGTGTGCTGTCTTTGGCGATGCTGTGCAGGCCGCAACAGACGCGTAGTATGGGGGCAAGGGCATGGGCGATGATATCCTTGACGGCTTGCTGTCCGCGATTCCGCTGCCTGCCCTTGTTATCGATGCTTCAGAATACATTGTTGCGGCCAATCCTGACGCGTTGGCATTGATTGGTGGCCAAGCGCTTGGGCGTAATTATGTGACAATCCTGCGCCAACCTGCCTTGCTGGATGCGATCGAGGCGACGTTGAGCGACGGACAGGCTCGCACCACGCGGTATTTAAGCAATGATGGCGCGCAAGATACCACATTCAACGTCAGTTGCAGGGCCATTGAAAGCAGTCAGTTGCAAAGCGAAACTGCGGCCTTGCTGGTCTTTGAAGACGTCACGATGGTCGAACAGGCCAGTCAGATGCGTCGTGATTTTGTGGCTAATGTTAGTCATGAAATGCGCACGCCGTTGACGGCCCTCATGGGATTTATCGAAACCCTGCGCGGGCCTGCACGCGATGACAAAGCGGCCTTGGTCCGGTTTCTGGATATTATGCAGGACGAGGCTGCGCGCATGAACCGCCTTGTCGGGGATCTCATGTCGTTGAACCGTGTCGAAAGCGACGAACGGGTGCGTCCCACTGAAACTGTTGTGCTGAACGAGGTGCTCCATTCGACGTTTCGAACCTTGCGCCAAATGGCGCAAGATGCAGGTGTGGCGTTTGAGCCTGATTTTCCAGAACGGCCTGTGACAGTGCGCGGCGATGCAGATCAGTTGAAACAGGTTTTCACCAACCTCATTGAAAACGCGATCAAATATGGCGGCGCGGGGGGGCGGATTACCATCCGCCTTACGGTTTCTGAGCGTGAAACAGCGTTGCGCGCAGCTGGTGCGCGGGTGCAAATCATCGACTATGGTCCCGGTATTGATCCCGTCCATGTGCCGCGTTTGACGGAACGGTTTTACCGCGCTGATGATCATCGGAGTAAAGCGTTAGGTGGGACCGGTTTGGGCCTTGCGATCGTAAAACACATCGTCAATCGACATCGCGGACGATTGCGAGTGCAAAGTACGTTGGGGCAGGGGGCGACATTCACTGTCATCCTGCCTGTGGCCGCAAAAAGTTGACAAAATTTTAATTAATTTGGCCCGTGTCATGGAACTGTTACATAGCTGTTACACAAGCATCGTGACGGGCCTGTAGAAGGGCCACGAGATTCCCATGGGGGGATCTTTTGTAATGTTCAAACAGGAGACATTCATGTCCTTTGTGAAACTCGCCGCTTCGGCTTTGACGCTTTCGGCGGTTGCTGCGACAAGTGCCGCTGCACGTGACCAAGTTCAGATCGCTGGATCGTCCACCGTACTGCCTTATGCATCCATCGTGGCCGAAGCTTTCGGCGAAAACTTTGATTTCCCGACGCCCGTTGTGGAATCGGGTGGCTCGTCCTCGGGCCTCAAGCGCTTTTGTGAGGGCGTAGGCGAAAACACCATCGACATCGCCAATGCATCACGCGCCATCCGTGACAATGAAATCGCCGCCTGTGCCGATGCCGGTGTGACCGACATCATTGAAGTGCGTATCGGTTATGACGGCATCGTCTTTGCCAGCCAAATCAACGGCCCGGCCTTTGACGCATTCCAGCCTGCTGACATCTTTAACGCCTTGGGTGCCAAAGTTCTTGTGGATGGCGCTATCGTCGACAATCCGCACAGCCAATGGGCCGATTTCAATGGCGATCTGCCAACAACCGACATCGTTGCCTTTATTCCCGGCACCAAGCACGGCACGCGCGAAGTGTTCGAGGACAAAGTGCTGCTTGAAGGGTGCGAAGCCACGGGCGCGCATGATGCAATGATCGCGACCGGCATGTCCGAACATGACGCCGAAGATGCATGTATCGATGTGCGCCAAGACGGTGTATCTGTCGACATTGACGGCGACTACACCGAGACATTGGCCCGCATCGATTCAAACCCCGATGGCGTTGGTATCTTTGGTCTGTCGTTCTATGAGAACAACACCGATAGTCTAAAAGTCGCAACCATGGGCGGCGTAACCCCATCGACCGACACTATTTCGACGGGCGAATACCCCGTGTCGCGCCCCTTGTTCTTTTACATCAAGAAAGCACATATCGGCGTGATCCCGGGCCTTAAGGAATTTGCATCCTTCTTTGCCGCCGAAGAATTGGCCGGCCCCGATGGCCCATTGGCCGCCTATGGTCTTGTGTCCGACCCAGAGCTTGCTGCGACGCAAGCCGTCATTGCCGACGAAACCCCGATGGGCAGCGGCAACTAAGCCGCCCCGTTGATATGATATTGAGGGTGGCGGTCGACGCCATCCTCGACCCTTAAATCACGCCCCGCTGCTGGGGCATCTGCCATTTCACATGACTGGACCTGCCATGCCGTTCACCTGGCTTCTTTTGATCCTTTTAGGGCTGGCCGCCGCTGGTTACGTCCTTGGGCGACGTCGCGCGCTGGCCAGTGCAGGTGGCGATCGTCGCGCCTTGCATTCACTGCCCAGCTATTACGGATCGCACGTTGCAATTTGGGCGCTTGTTCCAGCCTTTGGTATTTTAGCGGTGTGGTTGCTGGTGCAGCCATATATGGTGAACGCGCACGTATCGGGGGCGTTGCCGGACAGTGTTGTGGCGCAAGGCAGTTCGCTTGATCTGGTGATGAGCGACGTGCGCCGGGTTGCCGATGGTTTGGACACAGCCGTGGCCCAAGGCGCCATGACAGGGGCGCAGGCCAACGCACTTGATGCGGCAAGCGACAATGTACGCGAGGTTCTGGGCGAAGTTGGTGTGGCCCTTGGCGCAGACGTTGGTCCCGAGGTCTTGAGCGCGGCGCAGTCGTATCGCGCGCTCAATGCGACAGGATCGACGCTGATGGCGTTGGTTGTATTGTTGATCGCTGTGGTTGGAGCTGCTTATGCTTATTTCAAGTCCCATGCAGATTTCCGCGCGCGCAACAGGGTTGAACGCGGTATTTTGGCGCTTTTGATTTTTGCAGCCTCGATTGCGATCCTGACCACCATCGGCATCGTGTTTGCACTGCTATTCAACACCATAGAGTTTTTCAAACTGTACCCGGCCAAGGACTTTTTCTTTGGCACAAATTGGGCGCCAAGCTTTTCGGGCCGGGGTGGGGCATCCGACCTTGGTGTGCTGCCGCTGTTGTGGGGGACGTTCTATATTTCGATCATCGCGCTTTTGGTCGCAGTTCCTATTGGGTTGTTCTCGGCCATTTACCTATCTGAATACGCAACCCCGCGCGTGCGTAGTATTGCCAAACCGCTGATTGAAATCCTCGCCGGTATTCCGACAATTGTTTACGGGCTGTTTGCATTGCTGACGGTTGGGCCATTGCTGGTCAGCCTGTTTGGCAAAGAAACCTTGGGCTGGATGTCAGGCGGCACAGCAGTGATGACGGCGGGCCTTGTGATGGGCATCATGTTGATCCCGTTTGTGTCTTCGCTGTCTGACGATATCATTAATGCGGTGCCACAATCGTTGCGCGACGGGTCTTATGGGCTGGGTGCGACGCAATCCGAGACCATCCGCCAAGTAATCTTGCCTGCCGCCTTGCCGGGCATTGTGGGCGCGATCCTTTTGGCTGCCAGCCGCGCCATCGGCGAAACCATGATCGTGGTTCTTGGGGCAGGGGCCGCGGCCCGCCTGTCGCTGAACCCGTTTGAAGCAATGACGACCATCACCGCCAAGATCGTAAGCCAATTGACGGGGGATGCTGACTTCGCCTCTCCCGAGGCGCTGGTTGCCTTTGCTTTGGGCATGACGCTGTTTGTTCTGACACTGTGTCTGAACGTCTTTGCCCTTTATATCGTGCGCAAATACCGGGAGCAGTACGACTGATGACGGATATTTCACAAACCCCCGCAACCGCGCCCACATCTGGGCTGATTGCCACAGACGCGCATACGCGCAAACGCAATGCTGTTGAAAAACGGTTTCGGTTTTATGGCATGGCGGCGATCGCTGTGGGGCTGCTGTTTCTGGTGTTCTTGTTTGCATCAATCTTGCGGTCTGGCCTGCCTGCATTCACGCAGACGGTGCTCGATATTGAATTCACGCTGACCCAAGAACAGTTCGATACCGCTGAATCCAAGATGCTAAAGACCGGCGAATATCAAAAGATATTCATCGCCGCCCTTGAAGGGCAATTGAAAGACAGCGGTCTAGACGTCGCCTTTGATAAAAAGGCCATAGACCGCCTTGTTGGTAAGCCGGGCGGCACGATCCGCAACTTCTTTCTTGAGAACCCTGATCGCGTTGGCACGCCTGTGTCCTTTGAACTGGCGGCATCGTCCCGCGTCGATGGTTATTTCAATGGCCGCGTGACACGCGATACGTTGGTCGACAGTCGGTTCTTGATGCTTGCGGATCTTGATTTGGTCGATGCGTTGCACGAGGTCGGGATCATCCACAGTGCGTTCAATTGGAACTTTATCACCGGCACCGATTCAGGCGTGGACAACCCCGGTGGCGCGGGCCTTGGGGCGTCTGTCATCGGGTCGTTCTTTATGATGTTTGTGGTGCTATTTTTGTCGCTGCCAATCGGCGTTGCGGCGTCCATCTATCTGGAAGAATTCGCGCCGAAAAACCGTTGGACAGACTTGATCGAGGTCAACATTTCGAACCTCGCGGCTGTGCCGTCGATTGTGTTTGGCATCTTGGGCCTTGCCGTGTTCATCCAATTTGCTGGCTTGCCGCAATCTGCACCGCTTGTTGGTGGCCTTGTGCTGACGCTGATGACGTTGCCGACGATTATCATCTCGACCCGCGCATCCCTTGCTGCCGTGCCGCCATCGATCCGTGACGCAGCATTGGGGGTAGGGGCCAGCAAAATGCAATCGGTGTTCCATCACGTGCTGCCCTTGGCGATGCCGGGCATCTTGACCGGGACGATCATTGGCCTGGCCCAAGCCCTTGGTGAAACGGCGCCCTTGCTGCTGATCGGCATGGTTGGCTTTGTGGCGCGCGAATACCCCGAAGGTGTGTTGGCCGGCTTTACGGACGCTAACTCGGCCATGCCTGCGCAAATCTATACGTGGGCCAGCCGAGCTGATCCGGGGTTCTATGAAAAAGCATGGGGTGGCATCATCATTTTGCTGCTATTCCTGATCACAATGAACGCGATCGCCGTGGTCCTGCGCCGCCGCTTTGAACGCCGCTGGTAAGGTTCGAGATCGATGCCAAGTCCGATGAATGACACGAGAACTCTGGAGAACGACGTGAGCACCAAAGACGTCAAGATCGCTGCGAGGGACGTACAAGTCCACTATGGCGACAACCACGCCATCAAAGACGTGAGCGTGGAAATCGAAGACAAGACCGTGACGGCCTTTATCGGTCCGTCAGGCTGCGGAAAGTCGACTTTCTTGCGTTGTATCAATAGGATGAACGACACAATTGATGTTTGCCGTGTCACAGGTGACATCCGCATCGACGGCCAAGACATCTATGACCCCAAGATCGATCCGGTACAGTTGCGTGCCAAAGTTGGCATGGTGTTTCAAAAACCAAACCCATTCCCAAAGTCGATTTATGACAATGTGGCCTATGGTCCGCGCATTCATGGTTTGGCCAAGAACAAGGCCGATCTTGATGATATCGTTGAAAAATCCTTGCGTCGAGGTGCCATCTGGGACGAGGTAAAAGATCGCCTGAACGCGCCCGGCACAGGCTTGTCTGGTGGGCAACAACAGCGCTTGTGCATCGCGCGTGCCGTTGCCACTGAACCAGAAGTGTTGCTGATGGATGAACCCTGCTCGGCGCTTGACCCCATCGCCACCGCTCAAGTCGAGCAATTGATTGACGAATTGCGCGAAAACTATTCCGTGGTGATTGTCACGCACTCGATGCAGCAAGCCGCGTGTGTCAGCCAAAAAACTGCGTTTTTCCACCTTGGTAACCTTGTGGAATACGGCGAAACGGGCACCATCTTTACCAACCCCATCGACCCACGCACCGAAAGCTATATCACTGGCCGGATCGGCTAAGGAGACACCTCATGCAAGACCAACACATCGCATCGGCCTTTGACCGCGACCTTGAGGCGATCCAAGCACAGATCATGAAAATGGGCGGACTGGTAGAAAACGCAATCAAAGAGGCTGCAATCAGCCTTGAAACCCGCGACGAAGAGCGTGCCGAAAAGGTGCGCCACGCAGACAAAGCCATCGACGCTCTCGAAGAACATATCAACGAAGAGGCGGCTCGCGTCATTGCATTGCGCGCGCCGATCGCTGTGGATTTGCGCCTTGTATTGTCTGTGATCAAGGTGAGCGCCAACCTGGAACGCATTGGAGACTATGCAAAAAACCTTGCCAAACGCACTGGCGTTTTGTCGCAAATGGCACCGGTCGATGACAGTGCGGCCACGCTGCGACGCATGGCCAAAGAGGTCGAGCGCATGCTTAAAGACGCGCTGGATGCTTATGTTAATCGCGACGCTGAACTGGCACAGGACGTGATCGACCGCGATGCGGACGTGGACCAGATGTACAATGCTTTATTTCGCGAACTCCTGACCTTTATGATGGAAGACCCGCGCAACATAACGGCCTGTATGCACTTGCATTTCATCGCAAAGAACATCGAACGTATGGGTGACCATGTGACGTCGATTGCGGAACAAGTTGTGTACCTTGTCACGGGCACGACGCCCGACGAAGAGCGCAACAAGGCCGATAAAACATCGGTTCAGGCTTAGAGGACACGCGCTTATGTCTGTCGATCAACCCCGTGTTTTGGTCGTCGAAGACGAACCTGCACAACGCGAAGTGCTGGCGTATAACCTTGAAGCAGAAGGCTTTATCGTCAGCCGTGCTGAAAACGGTGAAGAAGCTCTTTTGCTGGTCGACGAAGATGCGCCGGACATCATTGTGTTGGACTGGATGATGCCAAACTTGTCTGGCATTGAAGTCTGTCGTCGTCTCAAAATTAGGCCTGAAACCCGCGGTATTCCTGTGATTATGCTGTCTGCGCGTTCTGAAGAGGTCGACAAGGTGCGTGGGTTGGAAACGGGTGCTGACGATTATGTGGTCAAGCCGTATTCAGTGATCGAACTTATGGCGCGCGTGCGCAGCCAATTGCGCCGTGTGCGTCCATCCACCGTGGGCCAGCGGCTGGAATTTGATGACATAGTTTTAGATGCTGAAACCCACAAAGTGATGCGCGGGCAAATCGATGTGAAACTTGGGCCAACCGAGTTCAGGTTGCTAAGCACATTTATGGAAAAACCTGGCAGGGTCTGGAGCCGCGAGCAGTTGCTGGATCGCGTTTGGGGGCGCGACATTTATGTGGATACGCGCACTGTCGACGTTCACATCGGACGTTTGCGCAAAGCCTTAACGCGAAATGGTGGCGGCGATCCTGTGCGCACTGTGCGCGGTTCAGGATATGCATTGGGGTGACGACGATCTCGTTGAGGTTGGTTATCTAACTTACTGGTTTATAATGTTAAAACCGTGTGCGGATATTCAGATTAAATTTCTTTGCGGTTTTTGCGAGCAAGTTGACTCTGGGTTAGTAACGAACGTGAGAACCACATGCTAAAATTTAACATAATGTGGATTATGCACATTTTGCATATGGATCGGCGGGCGCTACCTTGAAGTGCGACTCCTATTAGAAACCAATGGGTTATCTAATGAGGAGAACGTGCCATGGGAGCCGTTTATAAGCAACTGAGTATCACAGAGCGACGCAGAATAGAACGCTGGAGACATGCAAAGGTC
>NZ_JBDVGB010000044.1:0-4250 GCF_039940735.1 Tateyamaria sp. | reverse complement strand
GGATCGGGTCTGCTTCGGTCACCGTGATCTGCCCCAGGACATCACCCGTATGCGCCATCATGGCCGTCGTAAACTGAGCACCGTCACGCAAGTGCAGCGCGATGTCTCCGCCATTGTTGACGTAGGCGCGGTGCAAATCCGCAGCATCGATCATGGCTGCAAGAACTTCGTCTGCGACAGCCCCAGCAACAGCGGCCATGCGGGTGACAAAGTGGCTGGAAAAGGGCATCGTTGCCACATGCATGCGGCGCGCGATAAGGCCGGTCGGGGATGGGGTTTCCTTGGTCATGGGCGCGCGCAATGCACTCAGCTCGTGTACCAGTTCCTCAAGCACGGTGGCAAAGCGCGCTTGCGCTGCATTAAAGGCTTTCGTCCGGTCGCCATCAGCGCCGATGATCAGGTCAATCGGCCCGTGCTGCAAATGCAAGCGCAGGCCACAAGGCAGCAATTTGGCGACCGGCCTCATTCCTTAGGCCTCCTTGGACCAGCGGTAATTGCCGCGCGACATCGGATCGCGGGTGTTGGGGTTTTGCGCCACGCGCCGCGTGTCATCGCGCGCCACATCCGAGACCTTTTGCAGATGTTTCATATGCCCGCCAAGCGCGTTGTAATCGCTAACCCGCAAGGTGAATTCGATTGGGGCCACAAGGGCAGGTGTCGGCACATAACCAAATGATTGCGTCGGCATGTCTAATACGTCAACCATCACCGTGATCCCACCGCCCGGCCAAACATAGACCTGAGCCCCGCCACAGGACACATGCGTCAGCGCGTCCTTAACTGAACGGGTCAGGCGTACGGGGTTTTCGGTGACACCCGCGCGCAGTGACCCACCGGCACCGCCCATGAAAAGAACGGAACACACAGAAGGCTCGCAATTTTCAGCAATCAATTCTGCCGAGGCAGACAACACTGTAGGAATAGGTTTCTTTTGCGGCGTTAGATCCGCATCCAATTCGAAATACGCCACTTGTTCGCCCGTGGTCGACACCATGAGCAAGCGCAAGCCTTCCCAAGCGATCTTGGGATTGAAGGGGCCAAGAATTTTCAGCGGATCATTGATGTCTGTGCCACCCCAACCTGTCCCGGGATTGGCGACCTGAAAGTACCGCCCGGGCGTTGAACGGCGACCAAGGATTTTGATGCCAGTGGGGGGGACATCCAATTGCTTGCCGGTTTCATGTTCGGACAAAACCCCTGTGATGTGATCGTCAACAACGACGACTTCGTCGGCATGGCCGATCCATTGCATCGGGAACATTCCGATGGTGGCAGATCCACATCCGACCCGCATCAGATTTTCGGTCACACCGTTCACGATGGGTGACTTGCCGGCTTGCACAACAACTTCGGTTTCGTGGTCATCGCCCTCGATAGTCAAAGTCACCGCATCGCGATTGCACAGCTTGAGCAAAGCGTCGCAGGTGATACGACCTTCTTTTTTGGTGCCGCCTGTCAGATGTTCGACCCCGCCAAGCGACAGCATCTTTGATCCATATTCCGAGGTGGTCACATGACCAATTGGTTCGCCGTCCACGCGGACCACATCGCGTTCTTCACCGATATGACGGTCCGTGTCGATTTTCACCTTCACACCGCAGTAGCTGAAAATGCCTTCGGTCACGACGGTGACCATATCAACGCCATCGATCTCTTGCGAGACGATGAACGGCGCCGGTTTGTAGTCGGGATAGGTGGTGCCTGCACCCACAGCCGTCACAAAAGGGCGATCTCCTTTGATGATATCGCCGTCCCAGTCCTCTCCGTTGCCATCGCCCATGAAAGGCACCAGCTTTTGATCCGTGCCTTCGATGATGGTTAAAGGGTCCAACCGCACCAATGTGCCATCATGGTTGGCATAACGGTCACACGCGCCAGACTTGCCGTCAGCAATAAAACACATAACCGGACATGCATCGCAGCGGATTTTTTCGGGTTTGACAGGCGAATTCATGTTGACCCTTTCAGGATCGCCGCACGGACGCGGTGAGGGGTTGCGGGCACTTGAAAGATGCGCACACCGGTTGCGTGTTTGATGGCATTAAGAAACGCAGGCGCCGTCGGGATCAAGACGTGTTCACCCAAACCTTTGGCCCCATATGGGCCGTGCGCATCAGGTTCTTCTATAATGATCGTTTCAATCGGGGGAATGTCGCCCATGGTCGGAATAAGGTAGTCATGCAGGTTCTCGGTGTGGCCTGGAAGGTATTCTTCCATCAAGGCAAGGCCAAGCCCTTGGGCGATGCCGCCATGCACCTGCCCTTCGACCATCATCGGATTGACGGCATGGCCTACATCGTGGGCGGCGACAAACTTGATTGGGCGCACTGTGCCAAGCGCGGTGTCAACTTCGACCACAGCCAATTGCGCGGCATAGCCGAACTGTGCGTAAGGGCTGCCTTGGCCATTCGCATCCAGCGGCAGGGTCGGCGGATCATAGGTTTCTTCGGCGCGCAGCACAAAGCCGTCGGCGTCCGCTGTAAGTGATGTTAGATCAAGAACATGCCGCCCACCCGCATCGCAAGATACAATTTTCCCGTTCTCCACTGTCAGCACCGCATCTTGCGCTACGTTCAACCGTTCCAGAATGCCTTTGCGCAAGGCCTCGCCCGTTAGGCGCGCCGCGTTGCCAGAGATAAATGTTTGGCGCGAAGCCGAAGTTTTGCCCGCGTCCGGCGTCACATCTGTATCGCCGCCAATGCGCGTTATGTTTTGGATGGAAACACCCAAAGCCGTCGCAAAAATCTGGCTGATGACGGTGTTTGACCCTTGCCCGATGTCGATCGCGCCTTGATGCAGGACGATGCGCCCCTTTGCTGTGATCCCGGCCTTGATGGTCGATGGATTGGACATCGAGGTATTGCCACACCCGTACCACGCCGAAGCAATGCCAACGCCACGCTTTAGGGTGTGAGATGTGGCGTTGAAGGCTTCGGCACCGGCGCGTTCTGAGGCCCAGGCATCACGCAAGGCAGTCAGGCAGGGTTTGATGCCCACGCCTTGTTCAAAAACCTGCCCACAGACTGTGGGCACCCCGTTTTCCAAGGCGTTCGCAAGGCGAAAGTCCAAGGCATCCATTCCCAGCTTTTCAGCCAGTTCATCCAGAAGGCTTTCTTGCGCAATAGCAGATTGGGGCACGCCAAAGCCGCGGAATGCACCGGCGGGCGGATTGTTTGTATGAACGCCGGTCGATTCCGCCCGGTAATCTTTGATCACATAAGGACCAGAAGCATGAACGGGGACGCGGTTGGCCACAGTCGGCCCCCAACTGGCATAGGCACCCGTGTCAAAGTCGCCCTTAAACGCAAAACCGGTAATCTTGCCTTGGCGATCTGCTCCGATCCGCAACGTGATGTCCGAGGGGTGCCGTTTTGTCGTGCTTTGCATCGATTCAGTGCGGGTGTAACACAAGCGCACCTTTTGCCCGGTCTTGAGGGCCGCCAGCGCCAAATAGGGTTGCACAGACAAGTCCAGCTTGGACCCAAAGCCCCCGCCGACAGCTGTTGGGACGACACGGATTTGCGATCTGTCCATTCCTAGGATCAGTTCAAGCGCTTCGACATCCATCACTGGCGCTTGCGTGCACGCATGCACTTCGACCCGTCCGTCTATCACTTGGGCAAAGCCTGCCTCGGGTTCGATGTAGGCATGTTCGACAAAACCGCTTTGAAAGCGCCCTTCGACGGTCACATCAGATTGCGCCAATTGCGCTTCGGCGTCGCCACAGGCCACAAAGCCGCCACACATGATGTTGCC
This sequence comes from Tateyamaria sp., assembly GCF_039940735.1. GTDB lineage: Bacteria > Pseudomonadota > Alphaproteobacteria > Rhodobacterales > Rhodobacteraceae > Tateyamaria. The sequence goes on along the minus strand of NZ_JBDVGB010000044.1, from coordinate 494 downwards.
GTCCCGTCCTTCGTGCAACTGTGCGGCCTGAGGGGCCTTGGCGGATGTCATGTCTTGGGCGGCAGGCAATGGCGTCCATGTGACGGGAAAGTGCGCCGGGTCAAAAGCTGCTAGAACGTCCCGATGCGCGACAATGGCCGCGATGGCTTCGCCTCGGAACCGAACGGTGTCTTCGGCAAAAACGGGTTGGTCCACGAATTGGGGGATGACGCCAAACAGGTTTTGACCGGGAATGTCCTTCTTGGTTAGCACGGCCTCGATACCATGCGTCGCCGCAAAAGTTTCTAGGTCGCCCAAAGTGAATTTCGCGCGCGCGTGGGGGGACCGGATCACCAGAACCTCAAGGCATCCAGCTGGTGCGATGTCATCGCCAAACAGCTCTTGGCCTGCGATTTTGGCACTGCCATCGACGCGCGGAATGGCGGTGCCGGACGTTCCGTGACCGGCCTGCGCAATCGGCTGCACACCTGTCACGGCGTCGATAATTTTGCGAT
>NZ_JBDVGB010000043.1:0-8953 GCF_039940735.1 Tateyamaria sp. | reverse complement strand
GACTGGGCCAAGCAGAAACGCTGATGCGGCGCGCCACGACCGAATTTGATCCCCTGCCAGAAGACCTTAACAACCTTGGTGTTGTGCTGATGGAACGCGACAAAACCGCCGAAGCCATCGCGACCTTCCGTCGGGCCTTTGCACTGGATGACGGAGAAAGCACACTTATCCGCGATAATTTACGCTTGGCACTCGCAAAATCCGAAAATTCTGATACAGTGGACTCGAACGAGAACCGATATAAATTGGTCCGACGAGGCAGCAGCGACTTTCTAATCAGTACTGCTGAATAAATTGAGGTGCGCCGTAAGGCGCGTTTGGGATGCGACCAAGCATATAAGCATGGCGCGAACGAGCAGGAAAAAGGACGCAAACATGCGCCACCCAGTATTTTTTGTTGTCTCATTGGCTGGGGCAGTTGCGCTCTCGGCATGTGGTCAAAAAGCCGCCGATGAAACCGTCGAACGCGCCTTTCAAAACGTTAACGTTGTGGACGAAAGCGATTTGAATGATGTGATGCTGACCGTGGCCGACCCGAACGAGGCCGTCCGACACTTTCAACGCACCGCTGCCGACAATCCTGGCCGGATCGATGTGCAACGTGGCCTTGCAATCAGCCTTGTGCGCGCCAAACGCTACAGCGAAGCCGCACCAGCCTATGCCAAGGTCGTCAAACTCGAAGGCGCAACCGACGAGGACCGCGTTGATTACGCCGACGCACTTTTGCGTGCAGGCGATTGGGCGCGGGCCGAAGAAGAACTGGACCGCGTTCCGCCAACCTTCGAAACCTTCAAACGTTACCGTCTTGAGGCCTTGATTGCCGACAGCAACAAAGAATGGAAAAAGTCCGACAGTTTTTACGAAACCGCTGTGGGCCTGACGACGCGCCCTGCCGGTGTTCTGAACAACTGGGGCTATTCCAAACTGACGCGCGGCGACTATAGCGATGCAGAACGCTTGTTTGGGGACGCGATCCGTCAGGATCAATCGCTGTTCACCGCTAAGAACAACCTGATCCTCGCACGTGGTGCGCAGCGCAACTATGCCCTGCCCGTCATCCCAATGGACCAAGTTGAACGCGCACAGCTTTTGCACACGCTTGGCCTAACGGCCGTGAAACAAGGTGACGTCGAAACCGGCAAAAGCCTGCTGCGTGACGCCATCGAAACACACCCACAACACTTCGAGGCCGCCGTGCGTTCCCTAAGCGCCCTTGAATCTAACGTATCTGACGGGTGAGCTGATGGCTTTGTCTGCACAGGCGGCCTTGTGGTTTTTGCCATTTCTCGTGCCGCTGTGCCTTTACGTCGCTTACACCGATCTTGCGCAGATGCGGATCACAAACCCAACTGTGCTGGCCATGGTCGCTGTTTTTGTTGTACTTGGGTTTTTCCTGTTTCCGCTTAACGTCTACCTGTGGCAGCTGGCGCAACTGGTGATTGTTTTGCTGGTGTGCATGGTTCTGAATGCCGCTGGGGGCATGGGCGCGGGCGATGCTAAATTCCTTGCCGCCGCCGCACCTTTTGTGGCGCTTGCGGATGTGCGCCTTGTCATGATCTTGTTTGCGGCGGTCTTGTTGTCAGCTTTTGCCGCCCACCGCATCGCCAAACATACAGCCCTGCGGCGTATGGCGCCCAATTGGGACAGCTGGACTCAAGAGGCCCGTAAATTCCCTATGGGATTTGCCCTTGGCCCCACCCTCGCGATTTATTTAGCATTAGCGGCTGTTCACGGATCTTGACTGTTTTGAGACATAATTTGGCCCGATTGACCGGGTAATGTTTCCAAATGCAGATCAATCTACAGGCCCAAACCAATGACTATGCAAGTCTCTGACGTGATTGCCCCCGCCGCCGCCAAGCGGCTTGGCGATATGAAGCTGTCTGTTGTCATGATGCGGGACATCCTGCTCAAAACCATGTTTCGCAAGAACCTTGATATGGTCACAGACCTGTCCGAAGCGCTTTGTATCCCGATCCCCGTCGTCCAAGAATTGATCGACATGTCGCGTGACCAGCGTCTGATGGAAGCCACAGGTACGCTCAATGCCAACAATGGCAACGAGATGGGGTATCAGTTAACAGATGCTGGGAAATCGCGGGCATTGGATGCGTTGGCGCAATCGGAATATTTCGGCGCGATGCCTGTTCCGTTGGACGTTTATCGCGAACAGGTCAAACGCCAATCGATCCGCAATATCATGGTCACGCGTCAGCAACTGACGGGTGCGATGGGCCACCTTATTTTACCCGACGACCTTCTTGGCCAGCTTGGGCCTGCCGTGTCCGCCGGGCGCTCGATCTTGATGTATGGCCCTCCCGGCAATGGCAAATCCTCGATCTCGAATGGCATCCGCGACGCGCTTGGTGATCAGGTCTTTGTGCCGCGCGCCATCGAATATGCGGGTCAGGTGATCACTGTTTTTGACCCAATCGTGCACGTGCCTTCATACGAAGAAGCAGACGACCCCAACGCCCTGCGCCGTCGTGCAACTTACGACAGACGTTACGTAAAATGCGAACGGCCCACGGTGGTCACGGGGGGTGAACTAAGCCTGTCGATGTTGGACCTTGTCTATAACCCAACGGCGAAAACATATCAGGCGCCCTTGCAATTGAAATCTTCGGGCGGCATTTTTATCGTCGACGATTTGGGTCGGCAGGCTGAGTCGCCACAGGCGCTGGTCAACCGTTGGATTGTTCCGCTTGAAGAAAGCAAAGACATCCTTGCCCTGCAATCAGGTGAAAAATTCGAAGTGCCGTTTGACACGCTCGTGGTGTTCTCGACCAACTTCCACCCAAATGAAATCTTTGACCAAGCCGCCCTGCGCCGGATCTTCTTCAAGATCAAAATTGACGGGCCAAATCAGGCAAACTTCCTGAAAATCTTTGCCATGGTAGCCAAGAAAAAAGGCATGACCCTCAACGAGGATGCGTTGATCCATTTGCTTAAGGTCAAATACCCGACCATCGACAATGTTTACGCCAACTATCAGCCAAATTTCCTTGTGGATCAGATGGTTGCGATCTGCAATTTTGAAGGGTTGCCGTTGCAAATGCGCCCCGATTTAATCGATCGTGCATGGGCAAACATGTTCGTCAAAGACGAACACATCGTCAAATGATCGGAGTTGCGGGTTGTGGTCGCATGGGGGGCCCGATGCTTGAGGCCCTGCGCGACGGTGGCGCGCGCGCAATTGGCTTTGATGTGGTCGAAAAGAACGCCCCATACATCGCGCAAAACCTGATGGCGTTCGCACCAGACCTCGACACTTTGTTCAGTGTGGTACGCGACGCGGACGAAACAGATGCCCTGCTGTTTGGTACTCAAAACCTGATCAAGACCGCCCCCAAACTGACGCGCATTTTCATCTGTTCCACCTTGTCGCCGCGGTATGTGCGCGACTTACGCACCCGTATTCCGGCCCACATCACCTTGATTGATGCGCCAATGTCGGGCGCGCAGGTTGCTGCAGAAAATCGCACGCTGTCCTTTATGTTGGGCGGAGACCAAAGCGACATTGATGATGCCATTCCGCTGCTTGCCATGATGGGCCAGTACTTTCACCATATGGGTGCGTATGGGGCAGGAATGCAGGCCAAGGTTCTGAACAATCTGTTGGCCGCGTCGCACACCGCCATGACGCGGCTGGTGTTAGATTGGGCGGATACGGCCGGGCTTGCGACCGACAAACTTCTGGCATTGATCGCGACATCTTCTGGGCAAAACTGGCTTGCCTCGGGTTTTGACACGATCGAATTTGCCCGCGATGGCCACGCGGCCGACAACACAATCGGCATTTTGGTCAAAGACGTCGCCGCCGCCCTCGATAGCGCCCCCAAAGGCGCAGACCTTGCGTTGCCTGAAACAGTGCAGGCGGCCATTCGCGCCCTAAAACCCCGCGTCTGACGCGCTTGTTGCGTTAACGTTTGGCCCGGCTCAATACGTCGCTGCGTGCCTCAAGGGCTGGTCGCCACCCCAACGCCTGCTACATTGCGCGTCATGACCACCCTGCCCCCCCAATTCAGCGATTGGTTCGCATCACGCGGCTGGTCCATTCACCCCCACCAACAAGACATGCTGGATCGCGCAAGTGACCCCGCACTTTTGTTGATCGCGCCCACTGGCGGCGGCAAAACATTGGCGGGCTTCCTGCCCAGCCTTGTTGAATTGGCCGATGGGCAACACAAAGGGTTGCACACGCTTTACATCTCACCGCTCAAAGCGTTAGCCGCTGATATCAAACGTAATTTACGCACGCCTGTGGATGAAATGGCCCTGCCCATCCGCATTGAGGATCGCACGGGCGATACCTCTCAGACCCAAAAGAAACGACAACGCGCAGACCCGCCGCACATTCTATTGACCACACCGGAATCCCTCGCGTTGCTGACCAGCTATGAGGACGCACCGCACATGTTCGCAGGCCTCAAACGGGTGATCGTCGACGAAATCCACAGCCTTGCAGAAAGCAAACGCGGCGATCAGATGTTTCTGGCGTTGTCGCGTCTACAGGCCATGTGCCCAGACCTGCGCCGCGTCGGCCTGTCCGCCACAGTCGAAGACCCCGAAGCCATCGCCCATTTGCTGGCCTGCAACCCCGATCCTTGCGCCATTTTGCACGCTGATCCCGGCCCCGCGCCGGACATCCAAATGCTGGTGACCGAACATGCGCCGCCATGGTCGGGATCAGGTGGAAAATATGCAATTCCTGCCGTGCTCGAACAGGTAAAGGCGCACAAAACCACACTTATTTTCCACAACACCCGCGCACAGGCCGAGATTTTCTTCCACAACATCTGGCTTGCCAATGACGAAGCTTTGCCCATCGGCATCCATCACGGATCGCTTGATCGCCAACAACGCGAGAAGGTCGAACAAGCGATGGTGGCGGGCGACCTTAAGGCGATTGTTTGCACGGGCACCCTTGATCTGGGGATCGATTGGGGTGACGTGGACCTGATTATTCAGATCGGCGCGCCCAAAAACGTCAAACGTCTTGTGCAACGAATTGGGCGCGCCAATCACCGCTATAACGCACCGTCCAAGGCGCTTTTGGTGCCCGCAAATCGCTTTGAAGTCGTTGAATGCGTCGCAGCCCTTGAGGCCGTGCGCGCCGGAACGCTTGATGGCGACCCACGCGGTGCAGGGCCGCGGGATGTCCTGTGCCAGCACATTTTGATTGTCGCCGCCGCTGGCCCGTTTGACGCCGATGCGTTGTACCACGAAATCTTAACAGTTGGTGCCTATGCGTCGTTGTCGCGTGCAGAGTTCGACGCCTGTCTCGATTTTTGTGCCACGGGTGGGTATGCCCTGCGTGCCTATGATCAATGGAAACGGTTGCAACAGCGCTCTGACGGACAATGGCAATTGCGCGACCCGCGCGCGGCGCAACGCATCCGCATGAATATCGGCACGATTCAGGACACAGATACACTCAAGGTCCGTTACAAAGGGCGCGGTGGCAAATCGCTGGGCGAAATCGAGGAAGGCTTTGCTGCCACTTTGACCCCCGGCGATACGTTCCTGATCGGAGGACAGATTGTCCGCTATGACAGTCTGCGCGAAATGACCGTACAAGTGACCCGTGACGCTGCAAAAAAGCCCAAGATCGCGACTTTTGCAGGCACGAAATTTGCAACTTCAACGCAATTGTCCCACCGCATCATCGACATGTTCCAACGCGACACGTGGCCAGAGCTGCCCACACACACGACCGATTGGCTAGCACTGCAACGCCGTGTTTCGCGCTTGCCTGAACCAGGCCGCTTGTTGATCGAAAGCTTCCCCCACGACGGACGTTCACATACGGCCGTGTACGGATTTGCCGGGCGCAATGCGATGCAAACCCTCGGGCTGCTACTCACCAAGCGAATGGAAGAAACCGGCCTGAACCACCTGGGGTTTCTAGCCACAGATTACGCTGTTTTGATTTGGGGCTTAGAGCCGCTTCGCGACCCTGCACCCCTATTTTATATCAAAGACTTACGGGACGGATTTGAACGTTGGTTGGCCGGGAACGCTGTGATGAAACGCACCTTTCGCGGCTCTGCAACCATTGCGGGGCTGATCGAACGCAACACACCGTCAGCCCGCAAATCGGGGCGTCAGGCGACGTTTTCGTCGGATATCTTGTATGACACGCTGGCCAAATACGACCCTGATCACCTGATGCTTGATATCACGCGCCAAGAGGCGATGCGCGGGCTGGTGGACTTTGGCCGGATCGAGGAAATGACCGCCCGCATCGGCGACCGCATCGACTTGGTCCAACTTGATTGCGTCACACCACTGGCCGCGCCGCTGCTTCTTGAGGTCGGGCGCGTACCCATCAAAGGCCAAGCCGAAGAAACGTTGTTGGCCCAAGAGGCTGCCCGTTTGATGGATACCGCGGGTTTAAAATGAACACCAACGTAACGAAACCAAGTGCACCCATGTGCAACCTTGAGTGTCGCTTGCCGCAGGCTGCACACCCCTTTATGAACAAAGTATGAACATGCACGATCTTTCACTGGCCGGCGCGGCATTCAAAGCCCTTGGGTCCGGTGCCCTATTTTGGCCGGGCCAAGACCTGCTGTGCGTGTCCGACCTGCATTTGGGAAAATCCGAACGGATCGCACGGCGGGGCGGCAGCCAGCTGCCGCCTTACGAAGCGCACGACACCCTGACGCGGCTTGCCCATGATCTGGACGTCACGCAGGCCCGCACTGTTATCTGCCTTGGTGACAGCTTTGATGACCTCAGCGCAGCCCACGCATTGCCCGAAGACGTGCGTCTGTGGATCACACGCTTGCAGGCGGGGCGGCGTTGGGTCTGGATTGAGGGCAACCATGATCCCGGCCCCGTCGAATTTGGTGGCACCCATCTAAAAGAACTGCGCGTTGCGAACATTGTGTTTCGCCACATCGCGCAGACCGAAAGCAGCGCTGAAATCTCAGGGCATTATCACCCCAAAGCCACTTTGCACTTGCGCGGCCGCGCTGTCACCCGACCCGCCTTTTTGATCGATAGCGCCCGCCTGATCATGCCAGCATACGGGACCTATACAGGGGGCCTGCGCAGCAGCAACGCGGCCCTTCGCACCTTGATGCACAAAGACGCTCAAGCGGTGTTGACCGGGGCCAACCCTGTTGCCATTCCCATGCCGCGTTAAGCGGTCAGCCCTTCAGGTTCATCAAGGCCCTGCGCGCGGCAACAGGCCGTCAGCGTATTGGCCAAAAGGCACGCGATGGTCATGGGGCCAACGCCGCCGGGAACGGGCGTAACCGCCTTGGCAACAGTCATGGCTTCGGCAAAATGTACGTCCCCTAACAACTTGCTTTTGCCGGGCTTTTCCGGGTGTGGAATGCGCGTGATGCCCACGTCGATAACAGTGGCACCGGGTTTGATCCAATCTGCTTTGACCATTTCAGCGCGCCCTACAGCGGCGACCAGAATATCGGCGCGGCGGCACACCTCGGCCAGATCTTTTGTGCGGGAATGGGCAATGGTGACGGTACAGTTTTCGCGCAGCAACAACTGTCCCATTGGCTTGCCAAACAGGTTTGAGCGGCCAATCACAACGGCCTCCATCCCGGACATGTTGCCAAGTTGATCGCGCAGCAGCATCAAACACCCCAAAGGCGTGCACGACACCAACCCCGTCTCGCCACTGGCCAAGAGGCCTGCGTTCACAACACTTAAGCCATCCACATCCTTAGCCGGATCAATGCGCGCCACAACAGCGCGTTCATCCAAGTGATCCGGCACCGGAAACTGGCACAGAATGCCATGTACCGTCGCATCAGCGTTCAATTCATCAATCAACGCAAACAACACGTCTTGAGACACATCGCTCGGCAAACGGTGCTCGAACGAGGCCATACCGACCTCGACCGTTTGTTTGTGCTTGGCGGCGACGTAGACTTCGCTGGCCGGGTCTTCACCCACCAGAATAACCGCAAGGCCCGGCGTGATCCCGTGATCGTTCTTTAAACGGGTCACATGATCTGCGACTTTGGCGCGCACATCGGCTGCAAAGGCCTTGCCATCAATCGTCGTCGCACGCGCGCGCGCGCCCTCAGTTGTCGTCGCATGCGCCTGCGCGCCCTCAGTTGTCGCGCTCATGGCACGTCCCTTTCTAGTTTTTCGTAAAGTTAACCTGATGCGACCATGTTTCACCATCGCTGATCACCAGCGTTTCGAAATCCATGAATTGCAAAAGGTCAAAGAATGTCGCCACAGATTCTAGGTTTTGTTGGCGAAAGAAATCGTTGTTCCGCATGTTCGAAGTCAATTGTGCCAAGACAGCTCGGGCCCGGTAAATTGTTGAAAACACTTCATCATCCAGTGCAACCGCGGTCAAATGCTTGGCGTCGCCACCTTTGGCAAAGAAAACAAAACGTGGGCTTTCCGGCGCGGCAAGCTGCGCGATAGTCAGACTGGTCACAAACCCAACGCGCACGTCTTTGCTTGATTGGGGGGCCTGACGAATGACGCGGTTGAAGTCTTCGGTCGACGTTACTTCGGGATAATAATAGCCCTCATAGCGTTCTTGCGCGGATGCTATTGTTGCAGTCAAAAGCGCACACGTCACAGCAAGTGTTCGGATCATCATCGGTTTTTTCCTCCATTATCTGAGCATCAAGCTGAACGGCACGGGGCAGATGGTCAATCCTATTGCATTTCTGTCTCCTGAACGTGACGGAATGCAACATTTGGCGTAGGGCGGGACTTACCCCCGCCCATGCAACCTTAAAACAGCCCTTCGATTTGTCCTGCGTCGTTGAGGTGGATGCTTTCGGCTGAGGGCACGCGAGGCAGGCCGGGCATGGTCATGATCTCTCCGCAAACCGCCACGATGAACCCGGCGCCCGCTGACAGGCGCACTTCGCGCACGGGCACAGTAAAGCCTGTGGGCGCGCCGCGTTGTGTTGGGTCGGTTGAGAACGAGTACTGCGTTTTTGCCATACAG
>NZ_JBDVGB010000042.1:0-6506 GCF_039940735.1 Tateyamaria sp. | reverse complement strand
AGCAGTGCCCAGCCCAGACAGGATTTCACCGTCAAATCCCCCACGATTAAGGGCCGCACGGTTGAAGGATTTGATGGCAAGCTCAAATTCGCCCGCAGCGATCAGACGGTGGCCGACTTCGACGCCGTCCACGGCTTCGCCGCGCCGATCCACGCCGGGGGCAAAGGGGCCAGTGTCGCCTACCTTGATGCCGCTCGTGGTGCAGGCGGCAAGGCAAAGCGCAAGAATGAAAGCGGGCAGGGCCCGGACGCCTGAAAACATGGGGTCTTTTCGACCTTTTATATGACTGCACCGCACACCAAACGGCGCGCGGTGCATGTCTTTTAACACATAATGTGCGGCAATCTAGTTCCCCAAGTTACCCAATTGTGTGATGCCGTGCACAGACGGGCCGACAAGAATGATCAACAGTGGCGGAACTGTCAGCATCATAGTGGCCAATGTCATTTTGGTTGGCAGTTTGTTGGCCGCTTCTTCGGCCCGCATCACGCGCTTGTCGCGCATTTCACCAGCATAGACGCGCAAGGCTTCGGCGATTGATGTACCGAAACTGGCTGATTGCACCAAAACGGTCACAAAACTGGCCACGTCCTGCACGCCGCAGCGTTCGGCCATATCGTTCAGGACGGTCACTTTGTCCTTACCAGCCTTCATTTCGTAGCTCACGATTTGGAATTCGTCGGCAAGGGCGGGGTATGAGGCCTGCAATTCGTTGGCAACGCGGGTGATGGATTGGTCAAGCGACTGACCAGCCTCGACACAGACCAGCATCATATCAAGCGAATCTGGGAAACCTTGGGTGATTTGTTCTTTGCGTTCTTCGACGCGGCGCGTGACCCAATATTGCGGTAAATAGTAACCGATGCCGCCGGGCCCAAGTGTCCACATGGCGATCTTTTGTGTGGTCATAAATTCGGTGCCAACGATGAAGTTGGTGTAAACTACACCAGCAATCAACCCTAGAACCCCCAAAATAAATTGGGCGGCGTGGAACACGCGCACCGCGTCACGCGACTGATAGCCCGCCTGACGCAGCATCAATTGGCGTTTAGACAGTTCGGCCACGTCCTCGGGTTCCAGAAACTTCGAAAATTTCTGCAGCTGTTGGTTGCCAGCACCTTGGCGCAGACGTTCCTTTTGCGGCCCGTTAGAGGCAGCGGCGTGTCTGTTTTTCTTAAGCTTGTCTAGCGGGTCTTCGGGTTGGCGCATCATCATGACGATGACGATGACGACCATCATTAATCCCAATACGCCAGCGATAACGATTGGCCCGAGGGGGCCGAGGATGTCGGTGATTGGTTGCAGCAGGGCTTCCATAGCGGGGTCCTCAGACTTTGATGTTGGTCAATACGCGCATCACCACAAGGTTGACGCACAAGAAGATGCCGACGGCGAAACAGGCCGGGATGAAATAGGGGTGGTCGCGGACTTCGTCATAGTAATGCGGGTCGCCGACCTGGATCACGACCAAGGCCACAAGCGGGAAGGCGGACAAGAATTTGCCAGACCATTTCGCTTCGGCGGTGATGGCTTTGACGCGGCGGAACAGGCGGAAACGCGCGCGGATAACTTTCGCCAAACCCATCAGGATCTCGGCTAGGTTACCCCCGGATTGTTGTTGGATGGTCACGGCGACCGCAAGAAAACGCAAATCTTGCATGTCCAACCGTTCGGCCATCGATTTGAGCGCCTCGCCCACGTCCCGGCCAAAGGCGGATTCATCCGCGATCACCCCGAATTCAGAGGCTAGAGGATCTTGGACTTCTTTGGCAACGATTTGGATGGCGGAGCTAAATGGGTGACCAACGCGCAGGGAACGCACCATAAGTTCAACCGCATCGGGCAGTTGTTCTTCGATCATGGCCATACGTTTGCTGGCCTTTGAGCTGACCCAAAAGAACACAGCGCCGACCCCGATGCCAATGGACAGCAAAACGCGCACAGCTGGTGCGGTTTCTGTACCGACACTTAGGCCCACAAAAGCCACGAGAGACACGCCGCCCATCACCAGGATCAACTGTTTGGGTGTAAAGGCGATGGCGGCCTTTTGGGCACGATCCGCAAGCAGTGAATAAAGAGGGATTGAACGCGCGCCCATGTGCTGCTGCATCTCTTTGCGCAGCTGGTCCAGCACTTCTTCGCGCCGTCCGCCTGATTTGTTAAGCATTTCAAGGCGGCGGTTCACCCGGTTGTTCAGGCTGATGGATTTACCAAAAGCAACAAGGTACAGGCCCTCAACCAGGACCAGAACGCCGATGAAGATCAGCCCGTAAATGATTGGTTCTGCGCTCATTTTTCTTAATCCTCAAGTGGAGAAGTGGTTGGCATCACAAGGTTTCTTATTCGGCCGCTATGGGTTCGTAGATGCTGGCTGGCAGATCATAACCCCACATGCGGAAGCGTTCAGAAAAGTGCGAACGCACGCCAGTGGCGGTGAAGTGACCGATGATTTTGTTGTCTGGCGTCAGGCCGACGCGTTGGAAACGAAACACTTCCTGCATGGAAATGACGTCGCCTTCCATGCCGGTGATTTCGGTAATAGATGTCATGCGGCGCGATCCGTCCTGCAAACGCGAGGCTTGCACGATCAAGTTCACAGCCGAAGAAATCTGGCTACGCACGGCTTTAAGCGGCATTTCGATCCCAGCCATCGCGATCATGTTTTCCAGACGAGACACACCATCGCGCGCCGAGTTGGCGTGGATTGTGGTCATCGAACCGTCGTGACCTGTGTTCATCGCCTGAAGCATATCGATAACTTCTTCGCCGCGCGTTTCACCAACGATGATGCGGTCAGGCCGCATTCGAAGGGCGTTTTTCAGACAATCACGCGGGGACACTTCGCCTTTACCTTCCACGTTGGGGGGGCGGCTTTCCATCCGACCCACGTGGGTTTGTTGCAGCTGAAGTTCGGCGGTGTCTTCGATGGTAAGGATGCGTTCGGCGTTGTCGATGAAAGACGACAGCGCGTTGAGCGTGGTTGTTTTACCCGAACCGGTACCGCCTGAAACGATCACATTCAGACGTGTTGCCACTGCCGCCTGAAGGTAGGCGGCCATTTCTTCGGTAAAGGCGCCAAATTGGACCAGGTCGTCGATGCCCAATTTGTCTTTTTTGAACTTACGAATGGAAACAAGGCTACCATCGACCGCAATCGGCGGAACCATAGCGTTGAAACGCGACCCGTCTTTCAGACGCGCATCGACGTAAGGGTTTGATTCGTCGACACGACGACCAACAGCCGACACGATTTTGTCGATGATGCGCAGCAAGTGACGTTCGTCTTTAAAGGTCACATCGGTCAGTTGCAGTTTACCCGCACGTTCCACAAAAATCTGTTGTGGGCCGTTCACCAGAATATCGTTGACCGTCTCGTCCTGAAGCAAGGTTTCCAGCGGACCAAGGCCCGTTACTTCGTCAAACAGTTCTTTAATCAGGGTTTGGCGGTCTTCGCGGTTGAAGATGATGTTTTTCTCTTCAAGGAATTCATTGGTGATCGCGCTGATTTCTTGGCGCAAATCCGCGTCCGTCGCGCTTTCGAGGGCGGACAGGTTGAGGTTGTCCAAAAGAACGCTGTGCAGTTCGAGCTTGATCTCGCCCATGCGTTCTTTTTTCTTACGCTCTTTATCCATCGGCATAACCGTCGCGGTTGTAGCGTTTGCCTTGCGCGCGATTTTGGTTGGTGCCGCAGCTTTGGGTGTCTCAACCACTTCGACCACAGGAGCGGCGGCTGGTTTGCCCGCGTCTTTTTTGTACTTAGAAAACATTCCGGTACCTCCGAGAAGTGCGGTTAAGCCGCTTTGTCTTGAGCGTCGCTCAATTCATGGATGGATGTTGCGAGTTTCGCGATTTCGCGGCGCAACGGGTTCTTTGCGGCAGCTGTCGCCAAGGGCAGGCCGTGATCGGCGCCTTGGGTGATCTGCTTACCACCCTCCGGCAATTGCACCTCGACCGAGATATCCAAGCTTTCGGCCAGTCGTTTGACCCGCGCCTTACCCCCTAGATCGGTGAACTTGGGTGCACGGTTCAGCACATAACGCAGCTTTTCGACGGGCAATTCTTCGGATTGCAGGGCACGTTTGAAGCGCAATGTGTTCTGAGCAGACCGCAGATCCATTTCCATTGTAATGAAATAGATGTGGGCGGCGTTCAGTACTGTTTCAGTCCATTGCACCAGGGTCGAAGGCATGTCGATAACCACGTAATCAAAGTGCGCACGCGCCATATCAATCACACGTGTGATGTCTTCGGGCGTGATCAGATCAAGCGGGATCATATCGGCAGGCGCTGTCAGAACCTGTAGACGATCTTGGAATGTCATAAGGGATTGGCCAAAAGAATCTTCGTCCATGGCCTCGGTATCCGAGAGCATCTCGAACACGGCCTCGCGGCGTTGAAGATCTAGGAATGTCGAGGCCGAACCAAACTGCAAGTCAAAGTCCAAAAGACAGACGTTCGGGGTGTCCGACGGATTTAACAAAGCCAGTTCCCATGCAAGGTTCACCGCCAGTGTCGTAGCACCTGTGCCACCAGCAACACCGTGGGTCACAAAAACAGCACCTTCTTTGTTGCTGCCGCTTCGTAGCTGACTGTTGGCTTTTGCTTCAACGGGCTGTGGCTGTTCTTTTGTATGCAGGCGATCGATGGCCTGTTGCAATTCGGTTTCTGGCAGCGGGTAGGGGACAAATTCGTCGGCCCCTGCGCGCAGCAATTGATGCAACGATGCGGGCGATACGTCTTCTGCAATAAGGATGACTTTAATGTTGCGTTCTTTGGCCTGTTTGATGATTTCACTCATCAAAATAAGGTTGTCTTCGTCGGATTGATCCAAAGCAAGCGCTACAAATTCCAACGCCTCGGCATCGGGCTGGTTAAAAAAGGCAAGGGCTTCTGCAAAACTTAGATCGCCCCAGGTTTCACCTAGGGCTTGTTCCATGTCTTCGATCAACAAATCAAAATTCTGCACATCGCGACTGATGGTACATGCCACAATGGGTGTGGTTTCTGGTGTTGGCATGACACTGCTCATTTGACCCGTCGTCCTTTAATAAAAGGGTACAGATAGCGGCAAAGACGCATTCTACGCCTGTTTGACTGTCGTACCCGCGCCCAAAATAATTGGGCATACGTATCCTTAGGGGCGGTTGTCGCAGTCAAATCAGGCGAGAATTAGGCCAAAAAGCTCCAATTGTTTGGCATTTATAAACGATAAAGCGCGCAGACAAGGATTGTCTGCGCGCTTGAGGCCGTAAAGATGTGGTTTGTATTTACTGTTCTGTCCGTAAATCGGAACCTTTGATGCCGCTCAGCCCAGATCCAGCGGTGCCTGATTCGACGTAATCGCGATAGATGATCTGAGCGTACTTGCCGTCCAGAACAGTGGGGTTGCTTTTCACGAAGCCCGACACTTCGGTCACTGTGCGCCGATTGCGGCGTTCGCGCCCTTGGGTCACGATCAATGGCTGTGTTTCACCGAAAGATGCAACAGCTTCAAGCCGCGAGCGGTTGATGCCTTGTGTTGAAAGGTAACCAACGACGGCACGCGCACGCGCCAAACCCAACTGTTTGTTGAAGCCCGAAGATCCGACAGCATCTGTGTGCCCGTAGACGCGGAAACGTACTTCGGGGAATTGGCGGATGAAACGTGCTTGTTCGTTCAGGGCGTCGCGTGCCCCTGCATCCAATGTCGCAGAGTTGAAAGCGAAATTGACGGTTGTGCCGACTTCGGTTGCAAAGCGATTGGCCAGATCGAACGTATATTGACGTTCGCCGGTCAAAAGCAGGGTGTTGTTGGCGGTTGCATTCCCAAACTGGCCGGTATCGACCAAAGATCCCGCTTCGCGGTAGAATTGGGTGTAAACCGGGTCACGGGACGTGCAGGCCGCCAAAGCGAGACTACCGAGCAATGTGACTGAGATGATCGATTTCATGACCCTGTCCTTAATCCAACACGTAACCATATGAGCCGGAGAAGTCCTGTTTGGCAACCTCGCCTGCGGCACCTTGTCTAGGGGTGCGGGTGCCGGCGGCTGTGCGGCCATAAAGGAACAAGTCCCGTTCACTTGGCGGTTTGATGCGATCTGTGGGCAGCGCCAACACGTCACCACGCACGGGTGATACAAGGTGAGCTGTGATAATGATCACCAATTCAGTCTGATTGCGTTGATAGCTGGCAGATCGGAACAACGTTCCCAAGATCGGCACATCGCCAAGCCAGGGCAATTGACTGGAGTTGTCATCAAAGTTGTCTTCGAGCAGGCCTGCGATTGCAAAACTCTCGCCGTCGCGCATTTCGACGGTCGTTGATGTTTCACGCCGCGAGAAGGCGTCGATTTCAAAACCGTCGATGGCAAAACCGTTCGTGGGGTCGATGGCCGACACCGCTGCCTCAAGCTCGAGGTTGATCAGGTCTTTGTCCACCACGCGGGGGATAAAGTTGAGTTCAATACCGAAAGGTTTGAATTCAATGGTAATCACACCGTCTTCTTGGGCCACGGGGACTGGAT
>NZ_JBDVGB010000041.1:0-13472 GCF_039940735.1 Tateyamaria sp. | reverse complement strand
ACCTACGGTTAATCCACCTCTGATCCTTTTCATCTTGCCAAATAAACTCCGGGAGGTTTGGAGGGCTGGCCCTCCAGTCTGTCGACGCACGCAAGTGCGGCGAAACCCTTGCCCCCAACCCGTTCCGCCCATACCTATGTCGCAAAGCACCAAAGAGGTTTATCCATGTTCCAACTGCCCTTCCCCGTCCGCGACATCAACGCTTCTGCAGGGGCCCAACCTTTGGGTGATTTACCCGAATGGAACCTTGATGATCTTTACGCGGGCGAAGACGCGCCAGAACTGAAACGCGATCTTGATTGGTTGGAAAGTGCCTGCACCAGTTTCGCCACTGATTACGAGGGCAAGTTGGACGCGCTTGACGCCGCCGGGCTTCTCGACTGCATCAAACGCCAAGAACACATCAACCAGGTCGCGGGGCGCATCATGTCCTATGCGGGCCTGCGCTATTATCAACTGACCACCGATGCGGGCCGGGCGAAATTCATGTCCGACATGCAAGAACAGATCACAAATTTCACCACGCCGTTGGTGTTTTTCACGTTAGAATTAAACCGCCTCGAAGATGACCACCTAAACGGTCTGCTGGCCCAAAACGCAGACCTTGCGCGTTATAAACCGGTTTTTGACCGCATTCGCGCCATGAAACCTCACCAACTCTCGGACGAGATGGAAAAGTTTCTGCACGATCTTGGCGTTGTTGGTGATGCGTGGGAGCGGCTGTTTGACGAAACCATCGCAGGTCTTGAGTTCAACATCGATGGCGAGCCGCTCAACATCGAAGGCACGCTGAATTTCCTGACCGACCCAAACCGCAAAAAACGCGAAACCGCAGCGCGCGAATTGGCCGAAGTCTTTGCAAGCAACATCAAAACCTTTGCCCGCGTTCACAACACGCAAGCCAAGGAAAAAGAAATCCTAGACCGTTGGCGCGGTATGCCCACGGCCCAAACCGGGCGCCACTTGTCCAACGATGTCGAACCCGAAGTGGTCGAAGCTCTGCGCAATGCCGTTGTCGCCGCCTACCCCAAGCTAAGCCACCGTTATTACGAACTGAAACGCAAATGGCTTGGCCTTGATCGCATGCAAGTCTGGGATCGCAACGCGCCTTTACCCATGGAAGATCCGCGTATTGTCGATTGGGACGAGGCCGAGAAGACCGTCATGGACGCCTATAACGCCTTTGATCCGCGGATGGGCGAAATTGCCAAGCCGTTCTTTAAAGATGGCTGGATTGATGCTGGTGTAAAGCCCGGCAAAGCACCCGGCGCCTTTGCCCACCCCACCGTAACCGATGTGCACCCCTATGTGATGCTCAACTATTTGGGCAAACCACGCGATGTGATGACCTTGGCCCACGAATTGGGTCACGGCGTGCACCAAGTGTTGGCCGCCGAACAGGGCGAAATGCTGTCCTCGACGCCTTTGACTTTGGCCGAAACGGCATCTGTCTTTGGCGAAATGCTGACCTTCCGTAAAATGCTGGACGGTGCAAAGAACAAAGCGCAACGCAAAGTTATGCTGGCTGGTAAAGTCGAAGACATGATCAACACCGTCGTGCGTCAGATCGCGTTTTATGACTTTGAATGCAAATTACACGATGCGCGCCGCGGCGGAGAGTTAACCCCCAACGACATCAACGCACTGTGGATGTCGGTGCAGGCGGAATCCCTTGGGCCAGCCTTTGACTTTATGGACGGGTACGAAACGTTTTGGGCCTATATCCCCCACTTCGTGCATTCGCCATTTTACGTTTACGCCTATGCCTTTGGTGATGGCCTCGTGAACGCGCTGTATTCTGTCTATGCTGACGGAACGCCGGGTTTTGAGGAAAAGTACTTTGACATGCTGAAAGCGGGCGGATCAAAGCACCACAAAGAACTGCTGGCACCTTTCGGCCTTGATGCGTCGGACCCTAAGTTCTGGGACAAAGGGTTGGCGATGATTTCCGGCTTTATCGACGAACTCGAAGAGATGGAAAACGAATAACCCCTAGAAACACCAAAGGCGTCGCAATCACGCGACGCCTTTGGTTATTTTGAGAGGTTTAGCGTTCAAACGCACCACCACCATACGCGGGCTAGTCGATTAAGCCCAAGGCCCGTGGTTGTCGCTGGTTCCGTCATCAAGCCGCGCAAAGCCATGCAGGCCAAAGAAATCCCGCTGTCCTTGGATCATGTTCGCCGTACCACGTCCCGTGCGCATTGCATCGAAGTAAGCCAAGGCGGACGCATGTGCAGGCACCGCAACCCCGTGCAGGGCAGCCACAGACACCACCTTACGCAAGGAATCGTGCGTCTTGCTGATCAGATCGGCAAAGAACGGTGCGGCCATCAACGAACGATCCGCATCGTCGGTAAAGGCGCTGGCCATGTCGTCAAGCATGGCAGACCGGATGATGCAACCTTCGCGCCAAACTTGGGCGATGGCGGGCAATTGCAGGTTCCACCCAAACTGTTCTGACGCGCCACGGATCATGCCAAAGCCCTGATCATAGCACAGGATTTTGCCACAAATCATCGCCTGTTCCATCAGTGACACAGGCAGATCATCGGCGTTGATAGCCGTGGGGCCAGTGCCAAATAATTCTTCCATACGGGCGCGTTGGTCGCGGCGTGCAGACAGGTTGCGCGCGACCACAGCGGCTTCGATCACAGGGATGGGCGTGGCAAGGTGCTGCGCCTCAATCGCTGTCCAACGCCCCGTGCCTTTTTGGCCCGCAGCATCCACAATTACATCCAACAATGGCGCATTTGTCGCCGCATCCACGGTGCCTGCAACTTTACCCGATATTTCAACAAGGTAGGATTGCAAAACCCCTTCGTTCCAGCCTTCAAAAATCTTGCCAATGGCCGCAGAATCCATGCCCAAACCATCACGCATCAACCCATAGGTTTCTGCGATCAATTGCATGTCGGCATATTCAATACCGTTGTGCACGGCCTTGACGAAATGGCCTGCACCCTCTTCGCCCATCCAATCGGCGCAGGGGCTGTCTTGGAACTTGGCGGCGATGGCCGACAGGATGTGCGACACACGATCCCAGTGTTCTTTTGGGCCGCCACCCATGATGGCCGGACCGAAACGCGCACCCTCTTCGCCGCCCGACACGCCAATACCAAGAAACGGCGTTTTGATCGCCCGTACGCGGCGGTTTGTGTCGTGGAAATTTGCATTGCCGGCGTCAATGATCAGGTCATTCGGGCCGATCAAATCCGCAAGCGCTGCGATCTGATCATCCACAGGATCGCCCGCAGGCACCATCAAAATGATCGCGCGCGGTTCTTTGATCGCTGCCACAAAGTCAGCAAGGCTTTCTGTTGGGGTGATTTTGTCAGCCAACGGCCCTGCTTCTTTTGCGAAGTCTTGCGTGACAGAGGTCGTGCGGTTGAACACAGCGATGTCAAACCCGTTGTCCGCAATATTCAACGCGAGGGCGGAGCCCATTGTTCCCAGGCCGATTAGCCCGATTTCTGCTTGGCTCATGGTCTTTGAATTCCTTGCCGGTTGAGAGTGATGCAATAAAGACTGGTTGTCGCGGTGATGTATAGCTGATGTTTGGCGCGACCGCCAAAACAGATGTTGGACACCAGTTCTGGCACCAATATTTTGCCCATTACATGCCCATCCGGAGCGATGCAATGCACGCCATCAGCGGCCGAAGACCAAAGGTTGCCATCCGTATCCACACGTATGCCATCCGCGATTCCGGGATCGATTGTGTGAAACAAGCGCCCGCCAGAAATCGCCCCATCAGGCGTACAATTATAAACCCGAATGTGCTGCGCATCATCCGTAAACATGCGCCCCGTGTCCGCCACATAAAGCAAGCTTTCGTCAGGCGAAAAGGCCAGCCCATTGGGGCAGTTCATGTCTGTGACCATGGCCTCAAGCGTTCCAGTTTCAGGTGTGAAACGATAGACGACACACGGATTTTCCTGCGCCGATTGAAAGCCCTCGTAGTTGGTCATGATCCCGTAATGCGGATCGCTGAACCAAATGGATCCATCCGACTTCACCACCACATCATTGGGCGAATTCAACGGCTTGCCCTCAAACTGATCCGCAAGCACCGTGATCGATCCGTCATATTCGGTGCGGGTCACGCGGCGGGTTCCGTGTTCGCAAGAAATCAATCGCCCTTGTAAATCACGGGTGTGGCCATTGGAATAATTGGACGGAGCGCGGTAGACAGATATCCCCTGCCCCGGCGTCCAGCGCATGATTTTGTTGTTGGGAATGTCCGAGAACAGCAAACATCCCGCATCGCCGAACCAGACAGGCCCTTCGACCCAATCAAACCCCGTGGCCAATTGTTTAACCGGCGCGTTTCCAAGGACATAGCTGCCAAATTTGGGGTCAGAGGCTTCAAAAAACGACATTGGCTGGAACCTTTGCGCAATTGCGATATAGGTATCGATAACACTTCACAGCGTCAAACAGACAGAGGCCCGCATGACATATTTTGTACCCACATCCCAACTGACCCACTCAGGCACAATGGCCATGCTCACAGCCGCCATCGCCAAGGCCGAAGAAATCGGTGTGCCTCAGTGCATCGTCATCCTCGATGCCAGTGGCGAACTGCTGGGCGAAGTGCGCATGACCGGGGGCCGCTTTCTGGCGCGCAAAAGTGCGATGGCCAAAGCGTTGACCGCCGCCTCGGTCGGGGCGCCCGGCACCAAGCTGCCCGAAGCCATGCGCACCGCCTTTGCCTTGGCGACTGAAGGCACGTTAACTGGCCTGCCCGGCGGTTTTCCGATCCGCATCAATGGCGATCTGGTCGGTGCCATCGGCGTGGGGTCAGGCACTGGCGATCAGGACATCGAAGTGGCGCAAGCCGCCTTGGCTGCTATCGGTGCAGACAGCTAAACGTCTAGCTCGCGCTAAAATCAATCTGCGCCTTCATGGCGCAGCTGCGATCCCCTGCGATTTCAAAGGCTTCAACAGCCCGACCCAATGGGAACGTCTGGGTGATGAAGGGTTTGACGTTGATCAAACCCTTCTGCATCAGGCTAACCCCGGTGTGGAATTCTTCGTGAAAGCGGAACGACCCCTTTAGCGACAGTTCTTTGGCCGTCATCGCCTGCATGGGTACGGTCATATCGCCCCCCAAACCCAACTGCACGATGGTCCCGCCCGGACGCATGGCCGGAACAGCGCCCGCCAGCGCCACAGCCGCGCCCGAACATTCAAACAGCACATCAAACGTGCCTTTGTTGGTGGTATATTCGGTCAATCCTTCGGCATCATTGGCCATATCGATCACAACATCTGCACCCGCCGTTTGCGCCATGCCCAGCGTAAACGCGCTTAGGTCTGTGGCCACGATCAAATCCGCACCTGCGCGTCGTGCTGCTAAAATGGACAAAACTCCGATCGGCCCACACCCTGTGACCAAAACCGATTTCCCCACCAAAGGCCCCGCCCGGTTCACCGCGTGCAAACAGACAGCAAGCGGTTCAGCCATTGCCGCCTCGCCTGCGCTAAGCCCATCCGCGGGCGCACATTGGCTGGCATCCGCGACCAACACCTGACGAAAGGCGCCCTGAATGTGCGGGAACGGCATCGCCGATCCGTAAAAACGCATGTTCAGGCAGTGATTATAAAGCGCGGCGTCACAATAGGTGCAGTTTTTGCACGGACGCGAGGGCGAGATGGCGACCAACTGCCCCACGCTTAGCCCCGTGACGCCCGCGCCCAATGCTGTGATGTGGCCCGACACTTCGTGCCCCAAAACCATCGGTTCTTTGATCCGGATATCGCCGAAACCACCGTGGTTAAAATAATGTAAATCGGATCCGCAAATGCCCCCCGCCGCCATGGCGATCTGCACCTGACCAGTGCCGGGCGCCTGTGCAGTTTGTTCTTCGATCCGCAGGTCTTTTGCGGCGTGAATGACGATGGATTTCATCTGCATGTCCTTTTGGCGACCCATACGCATCCGTTTTTCACTTGGCTTTTAAGTTGTCCCAAGACGGCGGTTTGATCCTGTGTTGACTCTAATTGTTATCGATAACATAGTGAGTACAACAGCACTTTGTCGAGACCAAAAGGAACCCCATGAGCCTGAACCTTTTTGACCTAAGCGGAAAACGCGCCCTTATCACCGGATCTTCACAAGGCATCGGATTTGCCCTTGCGCGCGGTATGGCCGCCGCCGGAGCAGAGATCGTGTTGAATGGCCGCGACACTGAAAAACTGGCCTCTGCCGCCAAGGTGCTATCGGATGAAGGCGCGATCGTGCACACGCTGCCCTTTGACGCCACCGATCATACCAAAGTGCGCGCTGCCGTAGACACATTCGAAGCGGATGTGGGCGCCATCGACATCCTAGTGAACAACGCAGGCATGCAACACCGCGCCCCGCTTGAAGAATTTCCTGCCGACGCGTTTGAGCGCCTTTTGCAGACAAACATCGCCTCGGTTTTTCATGTCGGGCAAGCCTGTGCCAATCACATGATCAAGCGCGGCGCGGGCAAGATTGTGAACATCTGCTCGGTGCAAACCGCCCTCGCCCGTCCGGGCATCGCGCCCTATACGGCGACCAAAGGGGCCGTGGCAAACCTGACCAAGGGCATGGCGACGGATTGGGCAAAACATGGGCTGCAATGCAACGGCCTTGCCCCTGGTTACTTTGACACGCCACTGAACAAAGCGCTGGTTGACGACCCCGAATTCACCACGTGGCTGTCCAAACGCACCCCTGCCGGGCGTTGGGGCAATGTAGAGGAATTGGTTGGCACCTGCATCTTTTTGTCATCAGCCGCGTCATCATTCATCAACGGCACAACCGTCTTTGTCGACGGCGGCATCACCGCATCCCTATGAGCACCGCTTACGTGGTCATGGGCGTATCGGGTTGCGGCAAAAGCCGGATCGGCGCAGGTTTCGCCGCCGCCATCGGTGCGCAGTTCATCGACGGCGACAGCCTGCACCCCCAAGCCAATGTCGACAAAATGGCGCGCGGAGAACCATTGAATGACGCCGACCGCCACCCGTGGTTAAAGGACGTTGGCCGCCACCTTACCCCCAATACCGTCATCGCCTGTTCTGCGCTAAAACGCAGTTATCGCGACTTGATCCGCGAAACGGCAGGTACGCGCGTGGTCATGTGCCTTTTGCACGGCACACGCGCCGTGTTGTGGGACCGTGTCAGCAACCGCCCCGGGCACTTTATGCCACCTGCCTTGCTCGACAGCCAATTGGCGACGCTTGAACTACCAACCTCAGACGAAACCCACGTCATCGTCGATATCGACAACACACCCGATCACATCATCAAAACGTTGATCGCGGCCACGCAAGGATTGACCCAATGAGCCTTGAAATCGAGCTGGTCGGAGCGGATGCGATACGCGGTCATGCGCAGGCAGCTCAGACAAAGGCATTCCGTGCACAATCCAAAGACGTGACCACCAAAAACGTTAACGGGCGCATCAACATCACATCCCCTCGACCATCAAATTCAAGCCTTAGGCGCTAAGACAAGGCCCCGTCATGCAACGTTCATCTGTCACAATGAAAGATCTTGCAGCCGCTTTGGGCGTGTCTGTGATGACGGTCAGTCGAGCCTTTAAAGCCGACAGTTCCATGAACGAAGCCACCCGCAAGAAAGTGCTGCAAGCGGCCCGTGACCTTGGCTATGTCTTTGATTCAACAGCGGCAAATCTGCGCACCCAAAGCACAAATTTTGTCGCCGTCATCATCCCATCGATCAACAACGCAAACTTTGCCGACACCGTCGGCGCGCTGTCAGACCGTTTGGCCGAAGCAGGAATGCAAGTGCTGCTTGGCAACAGCGGTTACAACATCGCAGACGAAGAAGTGCTGATCGAGCAATTGCTGCGCCGCAAGCCTGACGCCATTGTGGTCAC
Organism: Tateyamaria sp.; assembly: GCF_039940735.1. Lineage (GTDB taxonomy): Bacteria > Pseudomonadota > Alphaproteobacteria > Rhodobacterales > Rhodobacteraceae > Tateyamaria. The sequence goes on along the minus strand of NZ_JBDVGB010000041.1, from coordinate 5,595 downwards.
AGGCGGGCGCCACAGCGATTATGGGCGCAAACTGCTGGCGGGGGCTGGTATTCCGGTCATTGAAACGTGGGATTTGCCCGCCGATCCAATCCAATATGTCGTTGGCTTTTCCAATGCGGCCACCATGCACGCGCTTGTCGATCATTTTGTGGCCAAGGGCAAAACCCGCATCGCATTTGTTGGCGGCGATTCCAATGCCGACACACGCGGCGCGGATCGTCGCAAAGGGTTTATTGCCGCCATGAAGCAGCACGGGTTGGACGCCGCGCGCTTAATTAACGCAGGTCAAGCCCCGCTTGGCATGCAGGCGGGCGGGCGCGCGATGGCGGAACTGCTTGAGGCAATGCCAGATACTCAAGCGGTGATCGGCGTCGCTGATCCGATTGCCTTTGGGGCACTCTCGGAATGTCAGCGGCGTGGTCTTCAGGTGCCCCGCGACATCAGTATCGCGGGCTTTGGCGCATACGAAATTTCAGCCGTTTCACACCCGACCCTGACCACGATTGACCCCCAGCCGCGCCGCATTGGGCGCGAGACTGCCGAGCTGATTTTACGCTTGCGCAGTGCCGACGCCGACAGCGCGCCAGAGCCCAAAATCACGCAAATCGATTGGTCAATCTGCGCGGCGCAATCCAGCTGACAGGTTCCCTGACAAAGCGGGCGTGGTAACGTTAGCTGGCCGTTTTGGCAAAAACCGCATCGATCATCGCTTGCGTTCCACGCGCATCCTCAAGCTGCCACGCAAATGGCGCGCCACCGCGCAGATGCGCGCCGAAAGCTTCGACCTGAAGCACATAGTGGTTCACGCCGGGAAAGCGGTCTTCGGTGATTGTCGTTCCTTGATGCAATTCAACCCGTGCCGTCCCAAACGAGCCGGGGTTGAAGGGGGCCGTCAGTTTTATCACCCCTTCATCACCAACAAAGGTCATGTCTTGAACCGGATGCATGCGCATCGAATTGATCCAATGGGCGGAAAAGCCGTCAAACCGCGCAGAGACACGCGCCAAAACATCCACACCGTTTTCAAAATCCACATCTGCGTGCGTGATCTCGGTCGGTTCTTGACCGCATAGCCAGCGGGTCGCGCCATAGGTATAAACGCCGATATCAGGAATCCCGCCGCCACCGGTTTCGGGCTTGTTGCGCACATTACCGGGGTCAGAGGCGTTGTTATAGCCAAACAGCCCGTCCACATGGACCAAGCGCCCGATCGCCCCATCGCGGTACAATTGGCGGGCACGCTGCCATTGGGGATGGTGCACAATCATGTAGGCTTCGGTTGCAAAATACCCCGATGCATCGCGTGCGGCGATCAAGGCGTCGTATTCGCCGGCCGCCATCGCCATCGGTTTTTCACACAACACGTGTTTGCCAGCGGCCAGTGCTTTTAGCGACCATTCCACATGCAAATGATTTGGCAACGGAATATAGACCGCGTCGATTTCAGGATCAGCCAGCAAGGCAGCATATGTGTTGTGCACCCGCAGGTCCGGGCAAAAGCTGGTAAAACCCGTCGCCTTGGCCAGGTCAGACGTGGCCAAAGCCGCCAACCGCGCCCCCTTGGCGGCATGAATGGCCGGCGCCATATGTTGGCGCGCAAAATTGGCAGCACCCAGAATGCCCCATCGGATTGGACCAGCCATATCTATTTCTCCCTTAAAGTTACTCCACCTTAGCCGACGCAAATCCGGCATCAAGCGCCAGTGTCAGCCCAAGCCACACCGCGCCAGCACCCGGTCAGCCAGATCAGCATCCACGCTGCTGAGGCATTGATCGCCAAAATACCACCAGATGAATTTATCATAGGCCCGTTTGCGCGGAGGGCGCATCAAGGTCTGCGTCAAATCCTCAACTGAACGTGCGACGTCAGCCACGTGATGGAAATCCGACTGGCCACACAAAAGTACGGGCTTGCGATGCAGGTATGCCTCGATCCCGACAGCAGAATTGATGGTCACAACGCGGTCAGCATTTGCGATCAAATCGTGGATATTACCATCACTGATCGACATATGCGGGAAACGTTCAAGACGGTCGCGCAGGCCTTGGGCTGTGGCCGGGTCAAGGTCGCGCGGGTGCGGTTTGACGACGACAGGCCCATCAATCGCGGCGCACACCCCGTCGAGCATTTCCCATCGATCAAGATAACACGTTTCCCCGACGACGCGGTGGCCTTCGGATTGCAAGAACACAGCCGCTGCGACCTTGCCCAAATCAGTGACCTCATCAGGTTGCGCATAGCGTGACGTCCGCCCCCCGACCATGCGCTGACGCAGGCGGCGAAAGAACGGGCGCGCGATTTCGGGGTCAATATCGTCTTGGGGAAAGGCTTTTTGCGCGATCGACGAAAACGCGCGGATGCCCTGCGCGTCAAAATTCCAGAACGGGTAAATATAGGCAACATCTGCATTGCGCACCCGAGGATGGGCAAAGCGACCATGGTGCACCACATGAATGGCGTCGTCTTCCTCGACCCGCGCGGGCAAGGTGTCACGGTCAAGCACTTCGACTTCGATGCGGACACCGCGCGCCTGTAGCCCATCGGTTAAACGCAGGTAAAACGGTTGCAGGCCCTTGCCCCCAAAGCTTAACCAACTGCGTGGCACGTGAAATACGATCTGTGTCATGGTGCCGACGCTACCTGCAACGTCGGCAAATCAAAACCCGTTGTACCATTCCTACCCTGTTTAGTGGTCGGCGCGCTGAGTTTTCAAACACCAACACTGCACAAAAAAAGGGCCCCGCTTTGCAGCAGAGCCCTTTCAATCATGTCACGGCCAATCAGGCAGAGGCCATCAACCCTTTGGTGCCCGCAATGTCGCGCATTTTCTTCTGCAACTTTTCAAAGGCACGCACTTCGATTTGGCGAATGCGTTCGCGGCTGACGCCATATTGCTCGGACAGATCTTCGAGCGTGATGGCTTTTTCAGACAGGCGGCGTTGAGTCAGGATGTCCTTTTCACGGTCATTCAACACATCAAGCGCTTCGGTCAACATTTCACGGCGCACTTCCAACTCGTCGCGGGCTTCATAGTCGCCCGCTTGGTCGGCGCTTTCGTCCTCAAGCCAATCTTGCCATTGCATGGTCCCCTCGCCCTCGGAACCCACCGTCGCATTCAGCGACGCGTCGCCCCCCGAAAGTCGGCGGTTCATGCTGATCACTTCGGCCTCGGTCACGTTTAGATCATTTGCGATCCGGGCAACGTTTTCCGGGCGCAAATCGCCGTCTTCCAAGGCGCCAATTTTGTTCTTGGCTTTGCGCAGGTTAAAGAACAGTTTCTTCTGCGCCGACGTCGTGCCCAATTTCACCAAAGACCAAGAACGCAGGATATATTCCTGAATCGAGGCGCGAATCCACCACATCGCATAGGTCGCAAGGCGAAAGCCTTTTTCTGGGTCAAACCGTTTGACGGCTTGCATCAGGCCCACATTGGCCTCTGAAATCACTTCGGCCTGCGGCAATCCGTAGCCACGGTAGCCCATGGCGATTTTGGCGGCGAGACGCAGGTGGCTGGTGACCATCTGGTGCGCGGCACCGGTGTCTTCTTTTTCGACCCACGCCTTGGCAAGCATGTATTCTTGTTCGGGTTCCAGCAGAGGAAACTTACGAATTTCCTGCATATACCGGTTCAAACCACCTTCTGGGGTGGGTGCGGGTAGATTTGCGTAATTGGCCATGTCATCCCTCCGTAGGTGCCCCTTGGTTGATCCATGTTTAGAGGCTTAACATCTATATGGGTGCTCCACCCCGTTCTCGCAAGGGGTTGTGGTGCGTGTTCCAATCTTGATCCATTTTCCGCGCATAGTCTGGTCGCATGTCCCATTTTCACGCGCTCGTGCGGTTCATTGCAAAAACAGGTTAATTTTTCGCAAACTTTTTTAGATCAAGTGGTTCCGAACTGTGGATTGTTACAGTTCAGACGGTCACCGCCTAGGAAAGGCTGTCCAGAAGCTTTTGAAAATCTGGTGCCAAAGGCGTTTCAAAGCGCATATTTTCACCTGTGACGGGGTGTTCGAACCCCAAAACAGCAGCGTGCAAGGCTTGTCGCCCAAAGCCCGAGATCGCTTCGATGGCCGCATCACTTAACGCACCCTTGGCCAGCTTGCGTCGCCCGCCATAGACCGGGTCGCCGATCAATCCATGCCCGGCATGGGCCATGTGCACCCGAATCTGGTGGGTGCGCCCCGTCTCAAGCCAGCATTCAACCTGCGCCAGGACCTCGGGCGCACCGTAGCGTTCCACCAATCGCGCCCGCGTCACCGCGTGCCGCCCGCCATGAAATAGAACGGCTTGGCGCTGGCGGTCGGTTTTATGACGCGCGAGTTGCGTGGTCAGTTTTAGCACGTTGCCCGGTTCAAAACTGGTGCCCTTAATTCCGCGCAACCGCGGATCGTTGGCATCTGGCACGCCGTACACCAAAGCGCGGTAGTACCGTTCAACTGTGTGGGCAGCGAATTGCGCGGCAAGCCCGTGATGCGCCGCATCGCTTTTGGCCACAACCAAAAGCCCACTGGTGTCTTTGTCAATGCGGTGCACAATGCCGGGGCGTTTCATGCCGCCAACACCCGAAAGGTCGTCGCCGCAATGGTGCATCAGCGCGTTCACAAGCGTGCCGGACGGTGATCCGGGGGCCGGATGCACCACCATGCCTGTCGGTTTATTCACAACAATCAGGTGCGGATCTTCGAACACCACATCCAAAGGGATGTCTTCGGGCTGGATATGGCTTTCTTGGGCCTCTTCGACCTCGACCTCGATCACGGCGCCCGCCTTGGCACGGGCTTTGGGATCGCTGGCAACGACGCCATCCACGCGCACGGCTCCCTCGGCCATCAAACGGGCCAGCCGCGTGCGCGAAAGGGCCGCGTCCTCTGGCACGTCACGCGCAATCGCCTTATCAAGACGTGCGGGCGGTTCATCGCCCAAAATAAAGGATATGCGGTTGGACGACATAGAGACCCCTTTGGAACCTACGAATTTGCGGTTCCTGCGCCGATTGGTGACAGTGCTGACCATCATCATGATTGTGGGCGTTGTAACCGTGGTGTCGCTGCTTGTCATCCGCTTGAATGCGGCCCCTGCCCCGTTGGCGCTGCCAGAACAGGTGACACTGCCAAACGGCGCAACGGCGTCGGCCTTTACCGTTGGTTCAGACTGGTTTGCGGTGGTGACAGAAAACGACGAAATCCTGATCTTTGATCAAGTAACCGGCACATTGCGCCAGACGATTGTGTTAGACTAATTGTTTAGATGAAAAGCGCCACGCTGGCGCAAAGTGGTACCGGGGGATGGTTTCGAACCAACTGCCTCGTGGACCACAACCACGCGCTCTAACCAATTGAGCTACCCCGGCACTGAGGCCCAAATAACCGCGAGGTTCGGCGATTGCAAGACCGTGAAAAGCGATAAATCCACGTTTTCGCCCATCAACGCCCAACCAAGCTTGTGAACGGGGTACAACTTGATCAGCTGGCACGAGATAGACGGGTTGAACCTGTTGGCCGCACCAAACGCGTGGCGTGACGTTCCAGCCCTCGATCGGTGGCAAAACGATCAATAAAGCTGCGGTTTCACCGACCCCTTACGCCCCTTAT
>NZ_JBDVGB010000040.1:0-56592 GCF_039940735.1 Tateyamaria sp. | reverse complement strand
GAACAAAACCTTGCCGTCCGCCAGTACCATCTGTTTGTCGCCAGCAAGTGTCGGCATCCAATGCAGGCCAAGTGGGCGCAGATCATCGGCTGTCAGAACCGCCAGAACGCCGGGGACCTTAAGGGCCGCTTCGGTGTTGATGCTGGTGATGCGCGCATGGGCATAGGGCGAGCGGACGAAGTCGCCAAACAGCATGCCGTCTAGCTTGATATCATCAACGTAGTTGCCTTTGCCTTGGGTGAAACGCGCATCCTCGACCCGTTTGCGCGAGCACCCCATGCCCTTAAGGTTATCAACCCGTTCTTCGCGTGTAATTTCGTCCTTCATTCTGCGGCCTCCTTGGCTGCATTCATTTCAGACGCCGCGGCCTGAATGGATTTTACGATGTTCTGATACCCTGTGCAGCGGCATATATTGCCAGCCATGCCGAAACGAATTTCTTCTTCGGTGGGGTTTGGGATTTCTTCTAACAATTTGGTGGCGCGGATGATCATGCCCGGCGTGCAATACCCGCACTGAAGCCCGTGATGTTCTTTGAACGCGTTCTGCAAGGGGTGCAGTTCGTCGGGGTTTCCGATGCCTTCAATTGTTGTGATTTCGGACCCTTCGGCCTGAACCGCAAACATGGTGCAGGATTTAACCGACTTGCCATCAATGGTGACGGTGCAGGCACCGCAATGGGACGTCTCGCAACCGATGTGTGGTCCTGTGATGTTCAGCCGCTCGCGCAGCGTGTAAATGAGCAACTCGCGCGGTTCCGCGAGGAACTCTTCTTGCTTGCCGTTTACCGTGAGTGTGACGTGCGATTTCTTTGACATATGTCTCTCTCCCTTACGCCCGCGACCAAGCGCGTTCGATGGCGCGGCTGAGAATGATACCCGCCACGTGGTTTTTGAATGCGACGGGGCCGCGGTTGTCCTCGGTTGGGTCGATGTCGCCCAGCATGGCTTTAACGGCCGCTTTGATGGCGGCGTTATCCACGGACGTACCGACCAGCGCGGCACAGGCATCTTCGGAAAACACAGGCGTGTCGCTTAGGTTTGTCATCGCGATCGCGGCGAACGTACATTTGCCGCCTTCCTTGATGATCTGAACGGCAGCGGCGGCAGTTGCGTAATCGCCGATCTTACGTTTTTGTTTTTCATAGGCATGACCGCCCTTGGGCAGCGGGAATGACGCAGAAGTCAGAACCTCGTCATCTTCGCGGTCTGTTACAAACGCACCTTCGTAAAAGTCCCGGGCAGAAACATCGCGTGTTCCGTTTGGACCAACCACGGTCAAAGTGGCATCCAAGCATTGCATCAAACCGGGCATGTCGTTGGCAGGGTCGCCGTTGGCAATGTTGCCACCAACTGTCCCCATGTAACGCACCTGCGGGTCAGCGATCTGCAACGCGGCCTCGCGCAAGATGGGCGCCGCATCGGCCAGACCTGCGTGATCAATGAGGTTTGCTTGTGTGACCAAGGCACCGATTTTGATGCTGTCGCTGGTGACCTCGATACCCGACAAACCGCCGACGTCTTGCAGGTCGATCAAGTGGGGCACATCGGCCATTCGCAGCTTCATCATGGGTATTAGGCTGTGCCCGCCTGCCATGACGCGCGCGTCGTCGCCGTGTTCCTCAAGCAATGACAGAACACCTGCCATGTCTTTTGGTCGATAATAGTCAAATGCAGCTGGAATCATCTGCGCGTCCCTCCCTGAAAGCGAATGTCTGGCTTGCACGGAGGCTGCATGCGATTGCATGCAACGGCACTACGAAATCAATGAAACACGAGGGTTTTGCACGAAATGCGCGTCGTTAAGCACGAAGTGCGCTGGCTTGTGCGGCAAGCGCATCCTGTATCGCCTTCAGTTTTGAACGACTCACCGGGGCGGGCGGCATATCGGTCCCATCAAAGATGCAGCGCCCCTTGTCTTTGGTCCGTTCAAAGCGGGCGATGCGACCCGGGTTGACCAAATAGCTGCGGTGCGTTTGCAAAAAACCAGTTGGCAGCAATCGTTTTGACGCCTCGGTCACGGGCCATGCGCAAAACAGGCGCTCGTCCTGGGTGTAGACTTGGGTATAGTGGCCATCTGCCCGAACAAACAGTACATCACTTGAGCGGACAAAGACTTTGGTACCGTCGCGTTCGCAGGGGACTTGTACGTCTGTTGTTGGAATGTGGTGGGATTTTTCGGGGGCTTTGTTAGCACTGCTTTTTGCGGTGCGTGGCGCAACAAGATAGGTCACGCTGACCCATAGACATGCCCCAAAGATGACAAAACTGAAAAAGATAACGCCAAGGGCCAGTGTTTCGTTGCTCATCGAAGGACCAAATTCTGCCACGTCCGGTTCTGCCACAAAATTGGTACCCGCCATGGCTAGAAAATGCACAGAGGCCACTGCAATGGCAAAGCAGAAGGTGCCCAGTACGATGTTCCGGTTGGTTCGCTGCCCATAGGCGATCCAGAACGCCAGAATACACAGCCCGATGGCCACGATGGATGAAAAGATGACCCCCGTCGGGGTGTAAACCGCGCGGCACATTTCAAGCCCAGCCATGCCGATGTAGTGCATGACCAAAATGCCAATACCCACAATACCACCCGCCAGCGTGATGATGGTCGGTGTGCGGGCGGTGAAATGCATTAAGATCAGGGCCGCCCCTACAATGAGAATGGCCGACAGCGCAGAGACCAGTGTGATCGCCGCGTCATAAAAGAACAGGATTGGCATTTGCAAACCCAACATGGCCACAAAGTGCATCGCCCAGATTCCACCACCCAGCGCGACAGCCGCTAAAGCCACAGACACCTTTTTCTGAAACATGGGTTTTTCCGACAGGTCCCGTGTCAGCGACAGTCCGGTGAACCCGGCGACAAGTGCCACGACACAAGACATCACGATCAAAAAGCCGCTGTGGTGAACGTTTAGAAAATCCATGCGGGCCAAGATGCCCAACCTATGGGCGTTTTGCAAACTTTACCATTTAGTCCACGTCGTCATTTTGATGTGAACACAAAGGTAAATGTATGCAGAACTTGGTTGCGTGCGGCTTTCGATGGCTCCGATTGTTCTGTGGATGCAGGACTTTGCACTTCTGATTTTCGTCCGGTCAAACGGTTCAACACGCACAAGTTGTCAAATTGTTTGCGTTCCGAAACCGGTTTCGGTTAGCGTTGATGTTAGGGGAGATTCGATGCCTGACAAACCGGTCAATTTGAAATCGCTTGCGGCGCACCTTGGCTTGACGGTTGGGACTGTCAGCCGTGCGATGAATGATTACGCTGACATCAGTATCGCCACACGCCAGCGGGTTCAAAAGGCCGCCGCCGAACTGGGATATCGACCAAACCAGAACGCGCGCCGTCTCTCGTTGGGGCAACCTGAAACGGTTTGCTATCTTATGCCGCGGCAAACGGGCGTTACAATACAACCTTTTGTTGCCCAGTTGCTGCAAGGTCTGGGCGAGGCATTGGGGCGGCGCAATTGGGACCTTTTGGTCCATCACGCAGAGTCTTCGCAGGATGATTTGGAACGCATTGATCGATTGGTGCGCACGGGGCGCGTTGGTGGCGTCGTTATTTCACGCCCGCTGAAGAATGATCCGCGTGTTCAACTGTTAAAAGACCTTGGCTGTCCGTTTGTTGTGCATGGGCGCACGGCCGAGTTCGCCGATTATGCGTGGTATGACGTCGACGGAGAAGACGCCTTGGTCACGGCCGTCAATCATCTCGTCGATTTGGGACATCGTCGCATTGCCTACGTGGGCGCCCCCTTGCAGCATCAATTCGCGCAAGAACGGTTGAACGGGTACAATCGCGCGGTTCTTCACAACGGGCTGACGCCGGATCCGCAGTTGATCCAAATCGCTAATTTCAGCGATGACGGCGGCGAAATGGCGGCCTCTATACTGCTTGACCTGTCAGAGCCGCCGACGGGGATCGTTTGCGTTTCGGATACTGTTGCGTTCGGCGTGCTGGCAGGCATCCGTGCACGAGGCATGCAGCCGGGGCAGGATGTATCGGTTATCGGCTATGACGGTTTGCATTTTGGCATCCACGCGAATCCACCACTCACGACGATGGCCCAACCACAAGCCCATGCAGGGCGGCGGTTGGGCGACATGCTTCTGGCCATCGTCGATGGCGGTGACCCCAAAGCGCATCAAGAATTGCAACGCGCCCATTTGGTGCGTCGCAAAACTGACGGTCCGCCCCTGCAAGGTGCGGTTCAAGACAACGTTTCTGAAAGGGAGGACATTCAATGAAACGCACGACAACACTTATGGCCGGTTTGCTGGTCTCGACGGCCCTTGCGGGCGCTGCGGCTGCCGACACGATCCGTTTCTGGACCCTAGAGGTCCAACCCGAACGCATGGCCATTCAAGAAGAAATGGCCAAGAAATTCGAGGCCGCATCCGGTCACACCGTCGAAATTATTCCCGTTGAAGAATCTGATATTCAAACCCGCGCCACGGCAGCGTTTGCAGCAGGTGACTTGCCTGACGTGTTAAACCACACGGTGCAGTCATTGTTGCCTTATGCCGAGGCGGGTATTTTGGACACAGCCGCCGCCACCGAAGTGGTCGAAGACCTTGGCGTTGAAAGCTTTGCCCAAGGCCCCGTGCGTATGGCGATGTCGGATGGTGAAATCGTTTCGGTGCCCACTGATGGTTGGACGCAGTTGGTTGTTTACCGCTCGGACTTGTTCGAGGCAGCTGGCCTAAAGGCCCCCACATCCTTCGCCAATATGTCGGCGGCAATGGACGCCTTGCACAACCCGCCAGAGATGTACGGTTTTGTTGCGGCCACCAAGATCGACGAAGGCTATATGATGCAGTTGATCGAGCATCTGTCGCTCGCCACTGGTTATTCGCCGATCAACGCGGATGGATCCGTCAACGAAGACACGACCCATCTGGTCGAGCTGCTTGAGATCTACAAAAAGATGGTCGCAAATTCACCCGAGGGAGATCTGTTCTGGTCGCAATCGCGCGAATTGTACCTTGATGGCAAAGCGGCCATGGTTATTTGGTCGCCGTCTATTTTGGACGAACTTGGTGGTTTGCGTGACAGCGCACCTGTGACGATCAGCGATGACCCGACCACCAAGGAATTGGCGGAAAATACGGGCTTTTCGACGGTCATTTCCGGGCCCGGTAACGCCGATGGGGCAGCCTATGCCGATGTGCGTTACCTTGGTATCACGGCGGACGCCAACACCGAAGTGGCGCAAGAATTCGTCAAATTTGTCGTGTCCGAAGGCTATGGTGAATGGTTGTCTCAAGCACCCGAAGGCAAGTTCCCCGTGCGTCGCGGAACAGAGGCCGGAGACACCTCTTTTGAAACGCTTTGGGCTGGCCTTGATGTGGGGGTAGATCGCAAAGCGCCGCTGGGCGACATCTATCCGCAGTCCGTAATCGACGATATCGTTGCGGGTTTGTCTGTTGGGGACCGCTGGGGTGTGGCCGATGGCCAACTTGCCAAGGCGTCGACCATCGTGAATAGCCAGATCATGAGCCGTGTCATTCGCGAGATGACAGATGGCGATCTGAGCGTGCAGGAAGCGGCCGACAAGATCGTGGCCGAGCACAAAGCCTTGTAACGTTGAGCCAATTCTGGCGGCGCGGCTCGGGTCGCGCCGCCGATTTTGACGGGCACATGTACGGGCACATATCATGATAGACACCACCACTCCGAAAGGCCCGCCAAAAGGCATGGGGCCGCTGGCCAAACGCGAGATGCGCTTTGCCTATCTACTGCTGTTGCCGACGTTCTTGATTGTGTTGTCTGTAGTGCTGTTCCCGTTGCTGGCCAACGTTTGGATCAGCTTTAAACCGGTTACTTTGGGTGATCTGCGTGCCCCGAATATTTTGATAAATGAACGCCTTATGGGTGATCTAGAGGTCGTGGGCGACGAGGCCGATATCCGTTACCGCGCGCGCAATTCATCGCGCCAAGGGGCGATTGCAGACATCGTTATGACCGATGATTTGCCGGGAACGCTTCGTATTTTGACGGTCGATGCTCGCTGTACGTTGAACGACCTGTCGCTGCGCTGCGATCTCGGCGATTACGAACCGGGCCAGCGCGAAGACATCGTGCTGCGTGTCGCGGCGACACAAGGGTTCTTGGACGCCCCTGCCAACATCAAAGATACCAAACCCGTCTTTACATTCGTTCCTGAAAACGTGCTGACCAACGGTAACTTTACGTTGGACAATTTCCGTAAGGTATTCGCCGCGTCGGACTTCTGGCCCGTGCTTTGGGCATCCCTGTATTATACCATCGCTGGGACCTTGGGTGCGCTAGTGATGGGGCTGTTTGCCGCGCAATTGATGAACATAACGTTTGCCGGGCGCAGCTTTCTGCGCGGGCTTTTCTTATCGCCCTATGTCGCCCCGGTGATTGCTGTGGCGTTGGCGTGGGTACTGTTACTTGATCCCGGCCCAGGGGGGACGTTGAATGCGTTGCTGATACAAATGGGCGTGATCGAGGGACCGATTTCTTTTCTTGGGCAACGCAAGGCCGACATCAACGTCTTTGGTCTGTTCACTTTTGAATTTCCCGTTGCCCTGACTGTGGTGATCATCTTTGAAATCTGGCGCTATTTCCCGCTGGCGATGCTGTTCATTCTTGCGCGGATGCAATCGCTGTCGTCAGATATCTATGAGGCCGCCGAGATCGACGGGGCCACCCCTTTGCAACAATTCCGCTTTATTTCGTTGCCGCAGTTGGTGGGCATCATGGCGGTGCTATTCCTGCTGCGCTTCATCTGGACGTTCAACAAATTCGACGACATTTTCCTGCTGACAGGCGGGGCTGCGGGCACACGTACGCTAACGGTCAATGTCTATGAGCAGGCCTTTGCGGTGTCCAACCTTGGGGCGGGAGCGGCGGTGGCTGTTGTGGTGTTTATCGTGCTGCTGTTCTTTGCGGTCATCTTTTTCAAATTCTCACCCGAGGATGAGACATGAGCCGGTTTGGCAATATCTTTTGGTTGTGCTTGTTGGTTGGCGCGATCTGGGGCGCTTTGGCGTCCATTTTACTGACGGTGCTGGCACTGTTTGTGTCGGGCCTGACGTTCCAGCCGCAGGTGGCTGCAGGGGCGGTGGCTGGGTTGATCGGATCCGGCGTTTTGGCTGTTTTGTCGCCGATACGCCGGACGCCGGGCGTGGTCGTCATGGCTGCTGTGATCTTTATGGTGGTTTTGACCGTGGCCTCGGGCGCGCAACCTTTGGGGCTGGGCTTAGATGTCTATGCGTTTGGCCAATTGGTTTTTGTGATCCTAATGGCGGCTTTCACGGTCCAATCCGTCAACTTGATCGCCAAAGGCTTCGGTCCGGGCAGCGAAAAACGCTATAACGTTGAGGTCATCTGCCTGCGGTTCGTCAAGGGTTTGGGCCTTGTGACCTTTACCATTGCGGTGGCTTTACCCTTCTTTGTCATGGTGATGATGAGCCTCAAAAACCAACAATTGCTGCTGTCAAACCCGCTCGATTTCTCGATTGATTTTGCACAAGGGGCCGAGACCCTTTTCCGCAGTTACACCGAGTTGTTCACCCAATACCATTTCGGCACCTATTTGTTGAATTCGGCGATAGTGTCGGTGGCGACGGTGTTGATTACGTTGTTTTTTGCCGTGCCCGGCGCCTATGCCGTCGCGCGTCTTCGGTTTCCGGGGCAGAAGTTCTTATCGCGCTCAATTCTGCTGATTTACATGGTCCCGATGATTGTCCTCGTGATCCCGCTTTATGCGATATTTTCACAATTGGGGTTGCGCAATACGCTGTGGGGGCTGCTGTTCGTGTACCCCGCAACAACGATCCCTGTGGCGCTGTATATGCTGCAAGGCTACTTTCGCGGCATCCCTGCCGAACTAGAAGAGGCCGGGCTGATGGATGGCCTGACGCGTATCAATGTCATCCGCAAAATTACGATGCCATTGGCATTGCCGGCATTGGCGTCGGTCGCGTTGTACGTTTTTATGATCGCGTGGAACGAGTTTCTGTTTGCGTTCATGTTTCTTGATAATGTTGATCTTTACACACTGTCGCGCGGCATTGCCGAACTGAATTCATCCGAGGTGCCACGCCAGCATCTGATGGCGGGCGCTGTCATCGCAACGGTCCCCGTGCTTGCCCTGTTCTTGTGGTTTGAAAGGTTCCTTGTCGCCGGGCTGACGGCGGGAAGTGTGAAAGGATAAACCATGGTCGCGATCCAATCCGCAATTGACGTGCTGACGCAGAATGATCGGGGTGGTTTTACGATTCCGACGGCGGGGCTGTATCCGTACCAATGGAATTGGGACAGCGCGTTTGTGGCGCTGGGCCTTGCGACTTATGATATGGATCGCGCGTGGTCCGAGGTCACGTCACTGATCGCAGGCCAGTGGCCCGATGGCATGATCCCTAGCATCCTTTTTCGCAGCGATGATCCAGACTATTTTCCCGGCCCGTCCCGTTGGGGAAAAACGCCGGGGCCGATCCCGTCGACGGGCGTGTCGCAGCCTCCTGTGCTTGCAACGATTGTGCGTGCAATCACCAAGGGTGATGGCTCACGCCGCGCTGCCGTGTTTGACGCGCTTTTCGCCTGGCACAGATGGTTTCACGACGCGCGATCTGTTGATGGCATCGTATGCACTGTGCACCCGTGGGAAACCGGGCGCGACAATTGCCCGGAATGGAATATCGGGTTGGACTTGATGGAAGTTTCGCCTGATCTTGCGCCCTACACGCGAATGGACAACAAACATGTCGACCCCAGCTTTCGTCCAACGCAGGATCAATATGACAAGTATCTGACGATCATGACCTTTGGCGCCAGCGTCGGCTGGGATCAACGGCGGCTGACGGATGAAGGGCCATTTTTGATGGCTGACCCGAACATTCATTTTGTTCTGCTGCGCGCAGATCAGGATTTGCTGGCGATGGCGCAGGGCCTAGGCAAGCCGCGGGCGGTGTTGGACCAGATCGAAGGTTGGATCGTAAATGGTCATGCGGCGAGTGAGTATTTATGGAACAACGAAGTTGGGGCGTTCACGGCCCGAGAGGTCCGTACCGGGCGTTTTTCGAATGGATTCAGCAACTGTAGTGCTTTGTGTTTTTACGCAAATTCAGGCACGGCCGAGCAGCGAAGTCGAACGTTGGCACATCTGGAACGTATAGATGCAGCCGTGGATTACATGTTGCCCAGCTGGGACCCCGATGCGACTGACTTTGAGGCGCAGCGCTATTGGTGCGGCCCGCTTTGGCCGCAGATGAATTATATGACGGCTTTGGGTTTAGACGAACAGGGCGCACCAGAGATGGCCGCCAAAATCCGTGGCGATTTATGTCGCGCAATTGAAAAATCGGGTTTTTGGGAATGCTTCAATCCGGTGACCGGTGAAGGCTGTGTGGGCGAGAAATTCTCGTGGACGGCGGCTGTTTGGCTGTCTTGGCAGCACGAGACATGTATGAAGGGGGCTGCTTAGTCATGGGATCCATCACATTGGGCGCGGTCGAAAAATGGTTCGGCGATGTGCAGGTCATCAAGGGTATCGATCTTGAAATTCTTGACGGTGAGTTGATCATCTTTGTTGGCCCGTCGGGGTGTGGAAAATCAACGCTATTGCGCATGATCGCGGGGCTTGAAGAAACCAGCCGGGGGCACATCCTGCTTGATGGTGAGGATGTAACCCATAAGGTTCCGTCCGAGCGAGAGCTGTCGATGGTGTTCCAATCTTACGCGCTGTATCCGCACCTTAGCGTGCGCGACAACATGGGTTTTGCCTTGATGACTGCAGGCGCGCCCAAATCTGAGATCGCGCAGAAAGTCGACGCAGCTGCAGATATCCTGAAACTTAACGACTATCTTGATCGTCGCCCCAAGGACCTGTCAGGCGGGCAACGCCAGCGAGTTGCCATTGGGCGTGCCATTGTGCGCAAACCCAAAGGGTTTCTATTTGACGAACCGCTGTCCAACCTTGATGCTTCTTTGCGCGTCGATATGCGGTTTGAGATTGCACGCCTGCACAAAACGCTTGCCAGCACGATGGTTTACGTCACGCACGATCAGGTCGAAGCGATGACGTTAGCGGATCGGATTGTAGTTCTGAAGGACGGGGTGATTATGCAAGTCGGCAGTCCACGTGAGTTGTATGAAAACCCCCAAAACGCATTTGTTGCTCAGTTCATCGGTAGCCCGAAAATGAACTTGATGGCGCTGGCTGATGGGACAGACGCGCGGTTGCCAAAAGCGGCGCAGGATGTCGCTCACTTGGGAATTCGCCCAGAACATATCGACATTGTCGCGCCAGACGCAGGCCATTGTACCGGGCAAGTACAAGTCAGCGAATATCTGGGTGCGGATTATTTTCACTACATCGACTGCGGCGATCTTGGCCTGATCACCCTGCGCACTGCTGGCGCGCAAGACAGCCTTGAAGGTCAAACTGTGGGGTTGCGATTTGATGAAACCCGTCTGCATTTGTTTGACGCCGCAGGTCAACGTATGCCAGGACGTGCTGCATGAAACGATCTGAAATCAACGACATCATGGCACAAGCCGACGCAATGATACGCCGCCATGGCTTTGCCTTGCCTCCATTTGCGTATTGGACCCCTGATGCGTTCGCGTCCAACGCAAAGGCTGCGCGCCACGTCATCGACGCGCGCTGTGGTTGGGATATCACGGACTATGGCGCTGGCGATTTTGATAAAATAGGCTTGTTCCTGTTTACCTTGCGCAATGGATTGCAAGGCGATCTCACTCGGGGCGGCGGGATGTGTTACGCGGAAAAGCTGCTGATTTCGCGACAGGATCAGCTTTCGCCCATGCACACCCATGTGCTGAAGGCCGAAGACATCATCAACCGTGGCGGCGCGACATTGGTCGTTGAGCTTTGTGGGTCGGACGACGACGGTAACTTTGCGCCAGATCGCGGCGGGCAGGTGATGTGTGATGGGGTGATGCGCGATTACGGCCCCGGTGAAAAACTGTCCTTTGCCCCTGGCGAATCCGTGACCCTACGCCCTGGGGATTGGCACGCGTTTTGGGGTGAAGGCGGTGATGTTCTGATTGGCGAAGTATCGACCGTCAATGATGACGAAACCGACAATGTCTTCCGTGATCCTGTTGGCCGCTTTGCATCCATCGACGAAGACGCAGAACCCACACATTTGTTGGTGAGCGATTATGGTCGCTTGTAAGAGTTACCCACGCCGATGGCATAACACGCGTGAAAACCAATTTGCATTTCGATAACCCCAATGCGGGGTTCTTTGTCGACCCTTAGGCGATGACGCTGTTTTTGGTTCAAAACATTTGGAATGACTGCGTATTCGGGACGAGGTTCACATCGCATGGGTTGAGCGCCACGCCCACAAGGGCACGCGGTGCGCCCTTGTGTTCTGTGACACAGGTTAAGCGGTTAGGTAATCACGTCGGGTGCAGTACGCCCTGTGAAACCTTCGATGCCGATGATGCTGTGCGCGGCCGCGATGACCTCTGCCAAGGCTGCCTGAGGTTCAAGGCTCAGCGCTTTGGCTTCGACCTTTTCCAAGTACAGACGCAAGGTGGCCCCGCTGGTTCCAGTACCGGACAGGCGCACAACGAAACGTGAGCCGCCCTCAAACACAACGCGCACACCTTGTTGGGCCGAGGTGCTTCCGTCGACAGGATCAAGGTACGCATAATCGTCGGCTTTTTCGACTGTCAGTGGCCCATAATTTTGTCCGGCGAGCCCATCCAGCGATCCGCGCAAGGCGGTCATCAAAGCATCGGCCTTTTCGTTTTCGATCGCTTCAAAATCGTGGCGCGAATAGTAATTGCGCCCAAAGCGCGCCCAGTGATCTTCCATCAGTTCTGGTACGGACTTGCCTGTCGCTGCCATGATGTTCAACCACATCAACACAGCCCACACGCCATCCTTTTCACGCACGTGATCTGACCCTGTGCCAAAGCTTTCTTCGCCACACAAAGACACGCGCCCATCGTCCATCAGGTTGCCAAAAAACTTCCAGCCTGTTGGAGTTTCGTAACAATCCAGCCCCAATGCTTGGGCCACGCGGTCCACAGCCGCAGATGTCGGCATAGACCGGGCCACACCTTTCAGCCCATCTTTATAGCCCGGTGCCAGATGTGCATTTGCTGCGATTACGGCTAAACTGTCAGAGGGTGAAACATAGCAATTGGGCCCAACGATCATGTTGCGATCGCCGTCACCATCCGAGGCACAGCCAAAGTCGGGCGCATCCCTGCCCATCATCTCGTCCATCAACTCGTGCGCCCATGTGGGGTTGGGGTCGGGGTGCATGCCGCCAAAATCGGGCAGGGGGGTGGCGTGGGCGACGGTGTCTTTGGCCGCACCTAGCGTGTCTTCGAGGATTGCACGGGCATATGGGCCGGTGATGGCGCACATGGAATCGAAACGGATGCGAAAGCCGCCTTTGATCATCTTGGCGATGGCCGGGAAATCGAACAGCGACTGCATCAGGTCGACATAGGCCGCGACGGGGTCAACCACATCGACTTTCATGTTGCCCAAAGCACTTGTGCCAATGGTTGACAAGTCCACCGGATCACCCTGCCAGATGTGATAGGCATCAATTACTTTGGTACGTTCAAACATCGCGTTTGTGATGGTTTCGGGGGCGGGGCCGCCATTGGACATGTTGAACTTGATGCCAAAATCTTCGTCTTCGCCGCCGGGGTTGTGGCTGGCAGACAGAATCACGCCGCCGTCTGTCTTGTTCAGGCGGATCAGGTGCGATGCGGCCGGCGTGGACAGTAAGGCGTTTTGGCCCACAATGACGCGCGCCGCCCCATTGGCCGCCGCCATCGCAAGGATCGTCTGCGTTGCGACATCGTTGTGAAAACGCCCATCGCCGCCTACAACCAGCGTCTTGCCCGCAACGCCACCGATGCCGTCAAACATCGCTTGCACGAAGTTTTCAAGGTAATGGTCCCCCATGA
Source organism: Tateyamaria sp. (assembly GCF_039940735.1). Taxonomy (GTDB): domain Bacteria; phylum Pseudomonadota; class Alphaproteobacteria; order Rhodobacterales; family Rhodobacteraceae; genus Tateyamaria. The sequence goes on along the minus strand of NZ_JBDVGB010000040.1, from coordinate 43,650 downwards.
ACACGCGGCACTTTTTGCGAAGCCCGGATGTGCCGGGTTTTTGTCCCTCAATGGGGGTGGTGGCAATCGTCGCTTTGGTCATTGGGCAAATCCTTTAAGTATTGTCGGTCAACGTGAACACACACACCGAGGCTGCGGCCACAGGCACCATGTCACCAACGACGCAATTGTCGCCTTCGTCGGGATCGGCGGTGTTCAAGATACGCTCCCATGAGGTGTCGGGCGCACAGGGGGGGAGCGCGATTTCGATGTCATTCCCATTGTTAAACATCAAGAATATCACATCGTTAGACGCCGAATAATGTGGCGTTGTGGAAGAGGTGCGCAGTTCAACACCCATGGCTTTGGTCTTGGGGTCTTCCCAATCTTTACGGGTCGGGGCCACGCCACTTGGCAAACGCCAGAACATATCCGGTTTGCCATCGGCACTGCGCGGACGCGAATGCAGGAACCGCGTTTGACGCAGCACTTTGTTGTTGCGACGCAGCGCACTTAGGCGCTCAACAAAAGCCAACAAGTCTTGATCCGCACTGCCCCAGTTGACCCAACCCAACGGGTTGTCTTGGCCAAACGTGTTGTTGTTGCCGTTTTGGGTGTTGCCGATTTCATCACCCGCCAACAACATTGGCGTCCCTTGGGATAAGAACCCGGTGGCCAGCATATTGCGTTGGCGTTGGGCGCGGGCTGCGTTTACGGCGCCGTCGTCCGTCGGCCCATCAACACCCATGTTGTCGGAATAATTGTCGTCCTTGCCGTCGCGGTTGTCTTCGCCATTGGCGTGGTTGTTCTTCTTTTCATAGCTGACAAGGTCGCGCAGGGTCATCCCGTCGTGGCAGGTGATAAAGTTGATCGAAGAGGTTGCCGCGCGCCCCGAATGGTCAAACGTGTCCGCCGCACCAGTCAGGCAACCGCCCAACCGCCCGATATAGCCGTCATCACCGCGCCAAAACTTGCGCACACCATCGCGGAATTTGTCGTTATATTCCATAAACGGATGGGGCCAGTTGCCCAACTGATACCCGCCGGGGCCAAGGTCCCAAGGTTCTGCGATCAGTTTGACGCGGCTTAACACGGGGTCTTGCCCAAGCGCGTCCAAAAAACCGCCATTGCGGTTGAACCCGTCAATCTCGCGCCCGAGCACAGTGGCCAGATCAAAGCGGAAGCCGTCGACATGCATGACTTCGACCCAATAGCGAAGCGAGTCCATGATCATGCGTAGCACCATCGGATGGCGCACATTTAACGTGTTTCCGGTGCCTGTGTCGTTGATGTAATAACGCTGGTCATCCGTCAGGCGGTAATAAGATTTGTTGTCGAGCCCGCGAAACGACAGGGTCGGGCCCATATGATTGCCTTCGCCTGAGTGGTTGTACACCACGTCGAGGATTACTTCGATTCCGGCGGCATGAAAGCGGCGCACCATGGTCTGGAATTCCCAGATGCCGGCCTGATCCATATACCGCGGTTCGGGCGCAAAAAAGCCAATAGATTGATAGCCCCAGTAGTTGCGCAGGTTTGCATCCACCAGAAACTTGTCATCGATAAACGCCTGCACAGGCAAAAGCTGGACGGTCGTCACACCCAGCTTGTTCAGATGCTCTAGTACCGGTTCGCTGCTCATCCCCAGAAAATGCCCGCGCTGGGTGTGGCGTAGACCGGGGAATTCGGCAGTCATGCCTTTGACATGAGCTTCGTAGATCAGGGTGTCTGAGGCACTGATTTCAGGCGGCGCATCCTTGCCCCACTCAAAGCTGGGATCCACCACGACGGAACGCGGCACATAGGCCGCACTGTCGCGCCGATCAAAGCTAAGATCGCCAGTTTTGGCACCAATGGTATAACCCATAACCGCGTCGTTCCACGCCACTTCGCCGTTGATGCGCTTGGCATAAGGATCCAGCAGCAACTTGTTGGGATTAAAACGATGCCCGTTTTCGGGGTCATAGGGCCCATGCACGCGGTAACCATAGCTGGCGCCGGGTGTGAGGCCTGCGATGTAGATGTGCCAAACATCACCGTCGCGTTCCATCAAAGGAATGCGTGCGATTTCGATCCAGCCATCGCGGTCAAACAGACATAGTTCGACCTGTTCGGCATGTTCTGAAAACACGGCAAAATTGACGCCCTCACCATCAAAGGTCGCCCCGATGGGAAAGGGGCGTCCGGCTGACATGGAATGGTGCTTTAAGGTCTTTGGTAGATCGTGAGGGGCGGAGACGTTCACTTGGTCAACCTTTCATACAACGCAGCATATGCAGTCGATGAGGCCTCCCAACCCAAGCTCTGCTTCATGCCCCGTTTTAGCAAACGCGACCATGCCGCCTTGTCCCTAAACATCAGGGCCGCGTTGCGCAAGCAATGGCCAAAGGCCAGCGCGTCAATCGGATGGAATTGAAAACCAGTGGACGCATTTGACGCATTGGCCATTGTGTTGGCGTTGATCACGCTGTCAGCCAAACCGCCCGTCGCGGCGACAACCGGCACCGTGCCATAGCGCAGTCCATAAAGTTGCGTCAGTCCGCAAGGTTCAAAACGCGACGGCACCAGCACCATGTCGCCACCACCGAACATGCGGTGCGAAAGCGCTTCGTCATAGCCAATCCGTAAACCGACCTTGCCCGGGTGATTGCGCGCCAACAGGCGCATCTGGTCTTCGATGGCGGGATCACCGCTGCCAAGGATCGCAAGGCCACCGCCCTCTGCGATAAATTGTTCGGCGGTGGCGGCGATCAGATCCATGCCTTTTTGCGCGGTCAGCCGGCTGACGATGATGCCCAAAGGGCCATCGATCTTGGACAGGCCAAATTCGGCCATCAGCGCCTTGCGGTTCTTGGTTTTCCCTTTCAAGGACGTGACGGAATAGGAGGCGATTTCGGGATCGGTCGCTGGGTTCCAGATGTCCATGTCGATGCCGTTCAGGATGCCGCTTAAGTCGCCTGCGCGGTGCGCGATCAATCCTTCTAGTCCCATGCCGAACTCGGGGCGCATCAATTCAGCCGCATAGGTTGGGCTGACAGTGGTGATCGCATCTGCATCCACCAATCCCGCTTTTAACGTGCTAATCTGGCCCCAATATTCCAAAGCTTCAGAGGTGAAGCTTGAGACTGGCAACCCGAGGACGCCGAGCATGGCGGCAGGTGCCAAGCCTTGAAAGGCGATGTTGTGCACGGTCATCACAGTGGCCACGTCATGCGGCCCGCCAAGATTCAGATAGGTTGGCGCAAGGCCTGCCTGCCAGTCATGGGCGTGCAGCACTTGCGGTTTCCAACCATCTGAAAGCCCTTCGCGTGCGATTTGTGCTGCGGCATAGGAAAGTGCTGCAAAGCGCACAGGATTGTCGGGAAAGTCGGTCGGATTGCCATAGGGACCGCCGGGCCGATCATAATGGTGCGGTGCATCTAGCAACAGCACGTCTAGGCCATCAACGGTGCCCGCCATCACGCGTGCTTTGCCGCCCATCAAGTCCTTAAAGGTTAAAACCTGCTGTTTGGCACCTGCCTTTTCAAGCAGGCCGGGATAAGCAGGCAGCAAGGTGCGGGCCTGCCAACCCGTCGTAGCCAAGCCCGCAGGCAATGCGCCCGCCACATCGGCCAGCCCCCCTGTCTTGATCAGGGGGACACATTCTGACGTGACGGACAAAACATTGCGCATGGGCTTAGTCCAGTGCCGCAGCGCGTGCCGCAATCATTGGCGCAGTGATCAACGTAACGCCGCTGTCTGTGACGCGGAACCACTTGGCATCTTCGACCGGGTCTTGGCCGACGACCAATCCTTCGGGGATGATCACGCCGCGATCGATCACGCATTTTGAAAGCGCAGCCTCGCGCCCCACTTGGACGTAGGGTAGGGCCACGACCTGATGGAGTGACGAAAATGAATGGCTGCGCACGCCAGTAAACAATAGGGATTCACTGATTTCTGAGCCAGAAATGATGCACCCACCCGACACCATCGAAGACACGGCCATACCGCGTCGCTTGTCTTCGTTGTGAATGAATTTGGCTGGTGGCACGCTTTCTGAATAAGTCCAGATCGGCCACGTATTGTCATAAATATCCAGCGGCGGCGTGAACTTTGTCAGGTCAATATTGGCCTGCCAGAACGCATCAATGGTGCCTACATCGCGCCAATAAGGTTCGGTTTCCAATCCCGATTGCACGCAGCTGTCCACAAAACGGTGCGCCTGTGCTTTGCCGCCTTTGACAACTTGCGGGATGATATCGTTGCCAAAATCATGGCTGGAATTGTCATCTGCCATGTCCTTGATCAGCAAATCACGCAGGAAGCTCCATTTGAAAACATAGATGCCCATCGACGCAAGCGCATGATCCGGGTCGCCCGGAATGGATGGCGGATCGGCTGGTTTTTCAAGAAAATTGGTGATGCGGTCTTTTTCGTCACAATGCATCACGCCAAAGGCTTTGGCCTCGTCCCGAGGTACGGTCAAACAGCCGATGGTGACGTCGGCGTCGGTGTCCACATGCTGTTGCAGCATGATTTCGTAATCCATCTTATAGATGTGGTCGCCCGCCAGGACGACGATGTAATCAACGTCATAACTGTCAATAATATCAATATTTTGCGCCACGGCGTCTGCGGTGCCTAGGTACCATTTATCTTCGGATGTGCGTTGGCTTGCGGGCAGGATATCAAGGTATTCATTCCGTTCAGCTCGCAGAAAACCCCAGCCGCGTTGGCAGTGACGGATCAGGCTGTGGGCCTTGTACTGCGTCGCGATGGCCATCTTACGAATGCCGGAATTCAGCGCGTTGGACAGCGCAAAATCCACAATCCGGGTTTTGCCGCCGAAATACACCGCAGGCTTGGCCCGGCTGTCTGTCAATTCCTTGAGGCGACTGCCCCGCCCGCCTGCAAGCACGAAGGCCATCGCGCGATTGGATAGCCTTTGGTTAGGTGTCGGTTTCATTGGTCGTCCTCCCCTTCGATTAATATCACGGCCGAAAGTGGCGGCAGCGTGACGTTGGCCGAATGGGATTGGCCCATCCATTCAACACCTTCGGCGCGCACCCCTCCTAGGTTGCCACGTCCACCACCGCCGTATTCGGCTGCATCTGTATTTAGCGCCTCGCGCCAAAATCCGGGTCCCGGAAGGCCGACACGGTGGTCGGGCCGCTCAACCGGAGTCATATTCAAAATCACCACCACACGCGGATCATCAGGCCCGCCGTTGCGCTGATACACATAGATCGAATTTTCGACATCACCGCCATCAACCCATGCAAAACCCGATGGGCGGCAGTCGTTGACATAAAGGGCGGGCGTGGCGCGATAGAGCGTATTCAGATCACGCACCAGCTTTTGCATGCTGCTGTGCAAAGGTGCATCGAGCAGATGCCAATCAAGGCTTTGATTGTGGTTCCATTCATCCCTTTGCGCGAATTCTTGGCCCATGAACAGCAGCTTCTTACCCGGATGGCTCCACATAAAGCCATAATAGGCGCGCAAGTTGGCGAACTTTTCCCAATCGTTGCCGGGCATCTTTTCCAGCATCGATCCTTTGCCATGCACGACCTCATCGTGGCTAATGGGCAGCACAAAGTTTTCGGTAAACGCGTAATCGATGCCAAAGGTCATCAAATGATGGTGGTGTTTGCGATTGATCGGGTCTTCTTCCATGTAGCGCAGGGTGTCGTTCATCCACCCCATGTTCCACTTGAACCCGAATCCAAGACCGCCGTGATAGACCGGGCGCGACACGCCGGGAAAGGCGGTGCTTTCCTCGGCCACGGTCATGACGCTGTCGTCTTCGCCGTAAACAAAGCTGTTGGTGCTTTGCAGAAAGTCGATGGTTTCGTAGTTCTCGCGCCCGCCGTCTTTATTGGGCACCCATTCGCCATCTTTGCGCGAATAATCACGGTACAGCATGGACGCAACGGCATCGACGCGGATGCCGTCCAGATGATATTCCTCAAGCCAATACAGGGCGTTAGACCGCATGAAATTCACGACTTCGCGCCGCCCAAAGTTAAAGATGAGAGTGTTCCAATCTTGATGGAACCCCTCGCGTGGGTCAGCATGTTCGTACAGATGCGTGCCGTCAAATTGCGCCAGCCCATGTTCGTCAGTGGGAAAGTGCGCAGGCACCCAATCGAGCAATATGCCAAGGCCCTTGTTGTGAGCCGCCGTCACCAGCGCGCGGAATTCATCCGGTGTGCCGTGGCGAATGGTGGGCGCATACATGCCGATGGGCTGATAGCCCCACGAACCGTCAAAAGGGTGTTCGGTGATCGGCATCATCTCGATATGGGTGAACCCCATGTCGGCCACATAATCCACTAGATCAGCGGCGAGTTCTTCGTAAGATAGCGGGCGATTGCCCTCGGCGTGTTTCCAGCTGGCGAGGTTGACCTCGTAAATGCTGATCGCCACGTCGGTGCTGTGCCGCGCGCCGCGCGTTTTCATCCAATCGGCATCACCCCAACTGTAATGTGTGATATCGCGTACGACCGACCCAGTCTTGGGCGGGTGTTCTGACCCAAACCCTACGGGGTCGGCCTTTAGCGGTAGATCAACGTCATTGGCGCGGATCGCGTATTTATAGACATCACCGGGCACAACACCGGGTATGAAAATCTCCCAAACGCCGGAAATGCCTAAGCGGCGCATGCCGTGGCGGCGCGCGTCCCACACATTGAAATCGCCAACAACTGCAACACGGTCAGCGTTGGGGGCCCAGACGGCAAAATGCACACCAGAGACGCCATCAATGGTCATGACATGGGCGCCAAGGGTCTTCCACAGACGGTGCATCGACCCTTCGCCAAGGAAGTACAGGTCATCATCGCTTAGAACGCGGTCAAAGCGATAGGGGTCCTCAAAGGTCCATTCTGTTTCGCCCGCACGTGCGGTGAAACGGTAAGGCGTGTGTTTTGTTAGCAAAGTGCAGAACAGACCCGGTGCATCTGGCACAGGTTCCAACGGGATGCGCGTGGATTTTCCGGTGATACAGGTCACGGTGTCTGCACCGGGCACAAAGACATTCAGCGCAAAACCGTCCGGGTGGTCGCGCAGACCAAGAAAGTGGAACGGATCGCCAAGATGTCCGTTTAGCAAAACAGCCGTCACATCCGCTGGTGGGGCAGCGCTTAGGGCCGTTTCAAGCGTAGGACGTTTTGCCATAGCGATGTTTGGTCTTTCCGGATTGCCGCGCTGGGCATAAAATATGCGCAGCGCCTGTATTGCTTTTGAAAGACTAACCCGAAACTGCGCGCTTATGTCAGCCCTTCATTTTGATTTTAGTGTGGTGTCAGGCGAAAGGTGCGTCATCGCCTTTGGTTTCCACATATGCATAGCCAAAGGGTGGCAGTTTCAAACGGCCTTTGACAACCTCACCTGTGGTGGGGCCGGTCAAGGTCGCCCCTTCGCCAAGGCGTACGGATTTGGCTTTGTTCGACAGGTTGAACACACCGGTCAGGCTGGTGCCTTCATGGGTGCGGCACACAGCTAACAAAGGCTTGGGCAGCTTGGGGAATGTCGTTTCGCCCTGCGTCAGTTCAATGCGCGATTTCCGGTAGGCAAACGCAGCCCGGTATGCGCCCAGCACGGACGAGTTGTCGCCTTCTTGCCCTGCCACTGCGCGTGCGGCTTGGGGGGCTTTGACCGGCAACCATGTGTCACCAGTGGAAAAGCCGGCATTGGGCTGGCTTTCATCCCAGACCATCGGCGTGCGACAGCCATCGCGGCCTTTGTTGTCAGGCCAGAAATCCACATAGCCCAAGTCGGTCAGCTCGTGAAACTCGATATCAGTTTCGGTTTGGCCCAGTTCCTCGCCTTGATAGACGCCCAAGGTGCCGGGAAAGCTGATCAGCATGTTGATGGCCTGCTTGGCCACTGTGTCCTCAAACTCGGGCGTTGGCGCCCAGCGGGTCACATGGCGGTTCACATCGTGGTTGGACAGCGACCAGCAGGGCCAACCATCGGGGGCCTCGTCCATGAACCCTTGGATGCAGCGTTTGAAATGTTCGGGGCTGTGGTCGTGGCTGAGCATGGCAAAGGAATAGGCCATGTGCAGCTTGTCATTGCCGGCGGTATATTCGCCCATCAATTCGACCTGACGAAAGCCATCATCGCCCACTTCGCCGATCAACATGCGGTCGTCGTATTTGTCCATCAACGCGCGCAAACGGCGCAGCACGTCGATGTTTTCAGGGCGCGACTTGGAATAGACATGGCGTTGCGCACCGTAGGGGTGGCCGGGGAATTCTTTGTATTTCGCCACTGGGTTGTTGCGCAGTTCTTGATCGTGCACATAGAAATTCACGGTATCCAAACGGAACCCATCCACCCCGCGCTTAAGCCAAAAATCCATCGCTTCCAGCAGTGCATCGACAACTTCGGTGTTGTGAAAGTTCAAGTCCGGCTGCGAGGTCAGGAAGTTGTGCAAGAAATATTGCTTGCGGCGCGCATCAAACATCCACGCCGACCCGCCAAAGACCGAAATCCAGTTTGTCGGGGCTGTGCCATCACGCTTTGGATCAGCCCAAACATACCAATCGGCCTTGTCGTTGGTTTTGTCCTGACGGCTTTCTTGAAACCACGCGTGTTGATCTGAGGTATGCGAGAGCACCTGATCGATGATGACCTTTAGCCCCAATTCATGGGCGCGCGCGATCAGCGCGTCAAAATCCTCAATCGTGCCGAACAGCGGGTTTACGCTGGTGTAATCGGACACGTCATAGCCCATGTCCTTGTCAGGGGACGTAAAGAAGGGCGACAACCAAATCGCATCCACCCCAAGGTTGGCCACGTGATCTAGACGCCGCGTGATGCCGGGCAAGTCACCAATGCCGTTCCCGCTGTCGTCCTGAAACGACCGGGGATAAATCTGATAGATTACTGCATCCCGCCACCATTCGCGCATCTAGGTTCTCCTACATTTGTCCTGAGTTTGCCTGTCGTGGGCACCTTTGTTGATGTCCACTATGCGGAATGCCATCGGCATGACAACCAGATAGGCCGATGCGTGGCCTTCCGTCACAGGCTTTGATCTTTGCATGGTTTGCCAAAAGAAGGCCTTGGGGGTTATCCGGCGCGCAAAGCTGTGCTTGCATTGGTGGTATCGATCTGGCGCAGAAACAGGATTGCAGGGCTTGTTAAACCTTTGGCAGCAATGCGCGCGACCAAATCACGCGCTGGACAGTCTAGCACTTTTTGATCGGCGCGCTGGGCGTTGGCGACGGCAGTGACGTGCACATGGTCAAGCAGCCCTGCATTGGAAAGAACATCCACAATCTGCCCAGCGGTTTGCACGCCCATATAGACGGCAACATGACTGCGGGTGCTAAGATGTTGAACCCAATCGGGGTGTGTGTGCGCATCGACTTTGCGCCCCGTGGTCAAGACCAGCGTGTCGGTCTTTCCCCGTTCAGTTAGAAAACCACCTAACGCCGCTGCGGCACCGCTGGCCGCCGTGACACCCGGCACGATCTCATAGGTCAGCCCGGCGGCGCTGAGTGCTTCGGCTTCCTCGGCACCGCGTGCAAATACGCCGGGATCCCCACATTTCAAACGCACAACCCGCTGCCCGCGCAATGCAGCTGACACGATCAACGCATTGATGCGATCCTGCGGCCAGCTATGACAGCCGGGTGCCTTGCCAACATAGATCCTTTCGGCATCGCGACGCGCCAGTTCCAAAACCCCTGGATCCACCAACCGATCATAGAAAATCACATCGGCCTCTTGCAAGCGTTGGACCCCGCGCAATGTGATCAAATCGCTGCTGCCCGGCCCAGCACCGACAAGAGCCACGGGGGTAGGGCCGCTTTGCGGGATTTGGCCCGAAGAAATCGCCGCCTTGATGGCCGTCGCAATGGGTTCATCGCCCTCAACATTGTGTTGCGCACGCAATGGTCCGTTAAACACCCAAGCCCAAAGGTCGCGCCGTTCGCGCGGTCCCAAACGGCGGGCCGCGAACCCGCGCAGTCGTCCCGCAAGGGCTGCGAGGTCGCCCAAACGCGGTTCCAACATTTCTTCCAGACGCGTCTTGATTTGGCGCGCCAGAACGGGGGCTGTCCCTTCGGTGCCAATGGCCACGACGACCGGGTCACGATCAATGATCGAAGGGGTGATCGCATCGCATAAGTCGGGGCGGTCCACGACATTAACTACGACACCAGCCGCCTTTGCGAGCATATGCAAACAACCATCCAGCCCCGGACACCCGGTCGCAATGAACACCAATGCCGCGTGTTCAAAGCTGGCAGGGCTGATCGCCCCACGCAGCCAGATGATGCGGCCCGTGTCGGCAAGGCTTTGCAATTCGACGTCCAAAGCATCTGCCAACACGACAATTCGTGCCTCGGTCTTAAGCATCAAGCGACACTTTTGCGCGGCTTGTTCACCGCCGCCCGCGATCACGACGGAACGACCTGACATGGTCAGAAACATCGGAAAGGTTTTCATCTAAACGTTTTTTTCATTTGATTATTCAGCCGCCATTGCTTTGATTTGCGTGGGCAAAAGTGCTGCCAGTTCTGGTCGACATGCCCCACAATTGGTGCCCGCCCCAGTTGCCGCGCCAAGAGCATCGACACTTGTGGCCCCGGCGGAAATCGCCTGCCGCAGATCATTCATACCAACGCCCATACAAGCGCAAACGGTCGCCCCGGGGTCTTTCGCGTTGGCGCGATTGCGCCCTGACAGCGCGTCCAACATCGGAACTTGCGTGCCGATCAGCGACACAGCATGACCGCGTGACACGGCCACCGGAGACGCCGCGCAATACATTACCGTATGGAGGACGCTATCCGCGCGATAAGCGATGCGCGTCATCCCCGTCGCCGGGTCATGCAATTGGCTGATATCATCGCCGGACAAAGCAACCAAATCCGCCAGCAACCCCTGTGGATCTTCTAGCATTGTTGAGCCTGCCATTTCAGCCTGCCACCCCGTCGCGCTGCGTGCCACGGCGCAATATTCTCCTTGTGGTTTTATCAGTTCCGCCGATGCGATAAATCCATACCACTTCGCCTCAAATCGCCGGGCTGATACCCGCCCGGCCTTCAAGGCAGGTTGACCAGATACGAGATCCGTACGGGTGCGTATAACTGAATTGACGGGCCCTGCCGCATTGCGTTGCCGCGTCCAATGCATTGGGGCAAACAGCTGGCCTTGCGCGACGCGGTCCGTCGGAAGAGCACGTAACACAGATGTCCGCCCACCAGATTCAAGTTCGACAAGTTCAACAATATCAAGACCCATGTTGCGTGCGTCTTCTGGGCAAATCTCGACGAAAGGTTCAGCCAAATGCGCGCCAAGGCGGGGTGATTTTCCCGTGCGGGACATCGTATGCCATTGGTCGCGAATACGCCCAGTGTTCAAGTGAAACCCTTCGGACACAGACCGCTCGGGCGCTGTCAAAGGCAACATCCGTGCCTTGCCATCGGCATGGAAGAACTGGCCATCCGCAAAAAACCGAGCACGCCCAGAACCTTTGGCTGGAACAGGCCATTGTACGGGCTCAAAGTGTGCGTATGCGTCGTCAGAAATATCAACTAAGCCATTGATATCAAAATCGCGATCGAACGGTTTTGCGGCCAAGCTTAATGCCGCATATTCGCGGAAAATCGCGGCAGGGCTGTCGTAGGAAAACGCCGCGTCAAAGCCCATTGCGCAGGCCACATCACAAATAATGCGCCAATCGGGCCGGGCCGATCCGGGCACAGGAAGGAAGGCGCGTTGACGAGACATCCGTCGTTCTGAATTTGTGACAGTGCCGTCTTTTTCGCCCCATCCCGTGGCGGGCAATAGCACATTTGCCAGATCGCCTGTGTCGGTGCGGGCCATGATGTCGGACACAACCGTAAACGGGACGTTTGCAATTGCATCGGCGACAGTTTCCGCATCTGGCATACTGGCGGCGGGGTTGGTCGACATGACCCACAGCGCTTTGATTTTACCATCTGCGCAGGCCTTAAAGAGGTCGACGGCCTTTAGCCCGGGGGCGGTGCACATCGTCGGGCTGTCCCAAAAATTCTGCACGGCTGTGCGATGATCTGCGTTCTCGATGTCGAGATGATTTGCCAACATATTGGCCAATCCGCCCACCTCGCGGCCACCCATGGCGTTGGGCTGGCCAGTCACCGAAAACGGCCCACATCCGGGGCGGCCAATGCGGCCTGTCGCCAGATGACAATTCAGAATCGCGTTCACTTTGTCTGACCCGCAAGACGACTGATTAACGCCCTGAGAATAGACGGTAACGACTTTTTGGGTGTCCGCCCATAGCGAGTAAAACTGGCGCAAAGCGTCTGGGTCTAATCCGCTTTCAGCGGGATCGGTGGCCTGCGCGGCCAGTGTTGCCGCGTCGAACCCGTTAACGTGTTTTTCGACATAATCGGCGTCCACGTGCCCTTCGGCGACCAGATGCGTCAGCAAACCGTTGAACAGTGCTATGTCGCCGTCTGGCGCAATTTGCAGATGTATATCAGCCAGTTGCGTGGTCGCGGTGCGGCGTGGATCAACGTTGACGACGCGCATATTGGGGCGGGCGGCTTTAGCCTCGGCGATGCGTTGATGCAAAACCGGGTGGCACCACGCCAAATTTGATCCCACAAGGACAATCAGATCGGCCTGTTCCAAGTCTTCGTAGGTGCCCGGCACGGTATCACTGCCAAAGGCTCGTTTGTGACCCGCCACAGAGGAGGCCATGCAAAGCCTTGAATTCGTGTCGATATTCGCCGATCCAATGAAACCCTTCATCAGCTTGTTGGCAGCATAGTAATCTTCGGTCAGCAATTGACCCGAGACATAGAACGCGACGCTATCGGGACCATGATCACGGATCGCGTCGCGGAATTTCGCGGCGACCAGATCAATGGCTGTGTCCCAATCCGCTTGCGTGCCGTCGATCTGCGGGGCCAACAAACGCCCTTCGAGGTCGATGGTTTCCCCAAGCGCTGAACCTTTTGAGCACAGTCGCCCAAAGTTTGCCGGATGGTTCGGATCGCCCTTTATGGTGCCATCAGGCGATGCGAGCACGCCGCACCCTACGCCGCAGTATGGACAAGTGGTGCACGTGCTCATGTTGTACACCCCGCGCGCAAATGGCTGTTGGCAAACGAGATGCGGCCTGCATCGTCAGCGCGCTGCATGATCCCTTTGGTTTGTGGGCTAAACTTGTGCAGCCAACTATTGTGGATGGCAAAGATCTGATCCGCCGCGGTTTGAAGCGCTACAACGCGTTTCAATTGTGTTTTGACGACAGGCGCGCCGCGCAGTGGGACGTCAGAAAAGCAGACAATATCAATCCGGTCGCTCATTATGCGGCCTCCAAGGTCAGGTTGGGAATAGTTTGGTAAATTTGAGGTGCCATCGCGACATGTTCTGCCGACCGGTCCTGCTGACTTACGGTTTGAGGTTGGTCAAAGCGGGCACCCAAATAGCCCTGCAATCGATCCGCAATCCGGTCATAGGTTAGGCTGCGCATAGCCTTTAGATCAGGCGTGCCGCCATTGATCGCATCCATATGTGTTCCGTTGGAAATGCCGTTGCTGCCATCGATGTCCGCATCATGCGGTAAGGCTGCAACGGCCACTGACGGGTCCAAGGGGGGGCCTCCTTGATAGGCGGGCCCGAATATGACCGTCTCGCGCATGTGAGAAATATCGGTCTTGTCGCGGATCAGCCCAAAGAACCAATTGCTGTCGGCCGTGTCGCCATACATGACCGTACCGACGATCACGCTGTCCTTGATCACAAGGCGGCGGTACACGCCAAGTCCGGGGTCGCGGAATACGATGTCTTCGCGCCCCTCGCCGTCGGCAAAGTCTCCCGCACTGAACAGATCACAGCCTGTGACCTTTAATTTCGTGCTGAGTTCCCTTTGGACAAAAGCCGCCTGCTGTCCAAGAAGCGTCTGCGCGGCGACTTTGGCTTGATCGTAAAGTGGGGCGACAAGGCCAAAGATCGCACCGTTATGTTCAACACATTCTCCGATTGCCAAAACATCTGGGTCTGATGTCAGCATCTGATCATCGACGTGAATGCCGCGCCCGACCGCCAAATCGGCGCCGACGGCAAGCGCCACGTTGGGCCGAATGCCGACAGCCATGACCAAAAGATCGCAGGGCAATTCGGTGCCGTCATCCAGCAACAAGGCTTTGACATGCCCGTCGGCACCTAGGATTTCTTTGGAATTGGCCTGGCAAAGAATTGTAATCCCTTTGTCGACCAGCGCCTTGCGCAGAAGGTATCCGGCGGCTTCATCCAATTGGCGTTCCATCAAGTGGCCCATGATGTGCACGACCGTGACATCAACACCGCGAACGGCCATACCTGCCGCCGCTTCTAGACCCAGCAAACCACCACCGATGACAACGACCTTGTTGCCTGCACCAAGTGACATCATCTGTTCGGTGTCTTCTAGATCGCGATACGCAATCACGCCTTTTAAATCGTGGCCGGGCAGAGGGATGATAAAGGGGTTGGACCCGGTCCCAAAAACAAGTTTGTCATAGGCCACAACGTCCCCATTGGCCGCTGTGACCGTGCGGGCAGCCCGATCAATGGATGTGATCGCTTCGCCAAAACGACAGGTGATCCCATGTGTTTCGTAAAACGCATCGTCATGGGTCACGATTTCGGCGTAGGTTTTGTCGCCAGCCAGAACAGGCGACAACATGATGCGGTTGTAGTTGCCGCGCGGCTCTGCGTTGAAAAGGGTGATGTCATAGGCATCGGGGGCCTGTTCCATCACATCCTCGATCAACCGGCCTGTGGCCATTCCGGCCCCGATGATTACGAGTTTTTTAGTCACTTCGTCCTCCTAAGTCGAAGGGTGCTGCGGCTGAGCCAAGGCCACGTTCGGTGGCATCTTTTCGAAAGCTCGGCCCTAGGCACAGGGGGGGGACAAGTGCGATCTGGTCAGGTGTCATGGGTCACTCCGCTGCGATGGCTTTGGGTTTCGCCTTGGGCTTTGCGCCGTGTTCATATTCCTCAAGAAAATCAAGAACATCTTGCCGGTAGGAATAATAATCAGGGTGCTCCAACAGAGCTTTGCGGGTGCGCGGGCGGGGCAGGTCGACGTCAACGATTTTACCGATGGTGGCTTGCGGCCCGTTGGTCATCATCACGACTCGATCTGCCAGCAAAATTGCTTCGTCCACGTCGTGGGTGACGCAAATGGCGGTGACTTTGGTGCGGCTCCAGACCTCCATCAGCACTTCTTGCAATTCCCAACGCGTGAGGGAATCCAACATGCCAAAGGGTTCGTCCAACAACAACAATTTCGGCGACAAGGCAAAAGCGCGGGCAATGCCAACACGTTGCTTCATGCCGTTGGAAAGGCTGTCGGCTTGCTTGTCCATCGCATCAGACAGACCCACCCGTTCAAGGTAATATTCGACGACCTCTTGGCGTTCGATCCGGGTCGCATTTGGGTAAACCTTGTCCACCCCAATCGCGACATTTTCCTTTGCGGAAAGCCACGGAAACAGGTTTGGCGATTGAAACACCACGGCGCGTTCAGGGTCAGCCCCTTCGACGTGGCGGCCATCCAGTTTGATTGCGCCTTTGGAAATCTCATTCAGTCCGGCTGCCATCGTCAAAACAGTTGACTTACCACAACCCGAATGCCCGATAAGGGATATAAACTCCCCTTTGTTGATCTTAAGGTCGAAGTCTTCGACCACCGTCAGCGGACCTTTGGGGGTTGGGTACACTTTGTGCAGTTGCGAAAAGTCCAAAAACCGGTTTTCGATCATACCAGATTGCGCATCTGCCACCGCCGTCGGCACACCGTGGATAGGGGTCACGTCGGGCAGGGCGCGTGTTTCTTCGATCTTGGCTTCGATGCCGACATCCATCAGATATTTGGTCACATCAGCACGCAGACGTTTGAACGTTTCGTCGGTGTTCATGTCCATCCGATCGCGGGGACGGGGGATGTTGACTTTGAATTCTGCGCCCAAAGTCCCATCCGGATTTAGGGCAATGATGCGGTCGGCCAGAATAATCGCCTCGTCCACATCGTTGGTGATCAAAACGCAGGTTTTCTTGTCGGCATCCCAAATGTGTTCGATCTCATCCGCCAGATTGGCACGCGTCAAAGCATCGAGCGCGCTGAGCGGTTCATCTAGCAGCAGCATCTCGGGGTTCATCGCCAAAGCACGCGCCACGTTCACGCGTTGACGCATTCCGCCGGACAACTCGGCCGGGCGACGCATGGCAGCATGGCCCAAACCAACCATATTGACGTAATGGTCGACCTTTTTCGCGCGTTCTTCTTTGGAAAGCCCGCCATGCACCGTGTCAACGGCAAGGCGTACGTTCCCATTCACAGTGAGCCAAGGCATCAGCGAATAACTTTGAAAGATCACGCCACGTTCAGGGCCGGGGCCCTTGATTGGCGCTCCGCGATAGCTCACTTCGCCTTGCGTGGGCGTATCTAGGCCAGCCATCAGGTTGATCAAAGTTGTCTTGCCCGAGCCGGAAAATCCAAGCAAAACAAGGAATTCTCCCTCTTGTACGTCAAGGCTGATGTCGTTCAGCACATCGACGCGATGTTCGCCCGAGCCATAGGATTTGGTGACATTTTTAAAGGATAATACATTCATATCGATCACCGGTTGTTCGTGAATGTGAACAGGGATTGGATCGCATACATCAACCGATCAAGCAGGAAGCCGATGATGCCGATGGTCAGCACAGCCACGATGATTTTGGCCAGCGATTGCGATGATCCATTCTGGAACTCGTCCCAGACAAACTTTCCAAGACCGGGGTTTTGCGCCAACATTTCGGCGGCAATCAACACCATCCAGCCCACGCCAAGCGACAGCCGCAGGCCGGTAAACATCAAGGGCAAAGCCGAGGGCAGAACCAGCTTTGTGATCTTGGTCCATGTGCTCATCTTTAGAACTTTTGAAACGCTGACGAGGTCTTTGTCGATGCTCGCGACACCAAGTGTTGTGTTGATCAGCGTGGGCCACAGCGAACACAGGGTCACAGTGATGGCCGATGTCAAAAAGGATTTCGACATCAAGCCATCGCTGGCATAAGTGGCCGACACAACCATGGTTACAATGGGCAACCAAGCCAGCGGCGACACAGGTTTGAAAATCTGGATCAGCGGGTTGATGGCGGCAGACACCATCGGGCTAAGACCCGCGGCAATGCCAAGCGGAATGGCAACAGCCGATGCCAGCAAAAATCCAAAGAATACGGTTTTGATCGACGTCCAGATCTGGTCGTAATAGGTCGGTTTCCCGGTATAGATGCGCTGTTTGACGCGGTCTTCTTGACCGTCTGCGATCAGCTTGGCGTTGCGTTCGTCTTGACGCACATAAAAGGCCGCTTCCTTGTCACGCTCGCGCGCAGCGTCGTCGTTCAAAACGCCAACCTGTTCCCAAACTTGCATCGGTCCGGGGATCGCCCCAAGTGAGGTTTGTACTTTTGGCGCCAGAGCAGACCATGCGCCTAGAAACAGTGCGATTGCCAGTAGCGGAACACCCAGAAGCCGCCAGATTTCTTTGCCTTGTGCGCGTGGATTGTCCCCGGCGGCGGCTTTTGCCATCGGCGTCAGCCATGCAAGGCCCAGGACCTGAAACCATTTGTCCGCGGCGTTGATTTTCGTGAACAGGCGCTGGCGGCGGGCTTCGCGATCGGCACTGTCCTGTGCGGCGATTTCGGAAGGGTCAATGGCGGTCATGTTAGGGTTCTCCGAGATACCGCAGGGCGGTCTGATGTCGTTTCAGTGCACAGTTTGTCAGTCGTGAATTTTAACGCATGGGTCGTGATGAAAAGTGCCGCTTAATTGGGCGGCAAGGCGGTGTGCGATGTTGAGTTGCTGCGACGCAGCGTAAGGCGGGCATATCTGCCCGCCCCACTTTTGGGTTAACCGTCGACTTCGTTACCGACGATCTTTTGCTCACCCTTCAAACCAATCGGCAGGCTCTCAAGATAGGCGTTGGGGGTTTTGCCGTCATAGCCGATCCCGTCGATGATATCGGCGGCAGGTGTCGGTGTTTTGAACCCGTCGCTGTCCCAAGGAAAGTCGGCCTCGTTTGCCAAGCCTTCGTCGACCAACATACGCGCCGCTTCAAGGTAAATCGCAGGTTTGTACACTTCGGCGGCCGTGTCGAAAAACCACTGGTCCGATTTGGCCTCAGCGATCTGACCCCAACGGCGCATCTGCGTCAGATACCAGATCGCGTCAGAATAAAATGGGTAGGTCGCATTGTAACGGAAGAACACGTTGAAATCGGGTGCCGGACGACGGTCGCCTTTTTCGAATTCAAAGAAACCGGTCATCGAGTTGGCGATGACTTCGCTATCCGCGCCTACATATTCCGAACGGCTCAGGATTTCGACCGCTGCTTCGCGGTTGGCGTTGTCGTTTTCGTCCAGCCAGATCGCCGCGCGGATCAGCGCCTTGGTGACCGCCAACGTTGTGTTGGGGTTTTCTGCCGCGAACTCTGCGTTCAGGCCGAACACTTTTTCGGGGTTGTTCTTCCACATGTCATAGTCGGTGACGACCGGCACGCCGATGCCTTTGAACACTGCCTGTTGGTTCCAAGGTTCACCCACCGAGTATCCATATATAGTGCCTGCTTCCATTGTGGCGGGCATTTGTGGTGGGGGTGTTACGCTCAGCAGTACATCCGCACCGATCTGGCCAGACACGTCTTGGGGCGAATAGTAACCGGGCTGAAGACCGCCAGCGGCCAACCAGTAGCGGATTTCGTAGTTGTGGGTAGAGACCGGAAACACCATGCCCATGTTGAAAGGCAGACCTTGGTCTTTGTAATCTTCAACAACAGGTACAAGCGCTTCTGCACTGATAGGATGCTGCGGACGACCGTCGTCCATCAACGGCACGTGGGGCTTCATTTCGTCCCAAATATCGTTGGATACCGTGATGGCGTTGCCGTTTAAGTCCATGGAAAAAGGCGTGATGATGTGCGCCTCGGTGCCGTACCCAATGGTGGCTGCCAAGGGCTGACCCGCCAGCATGTGCGCGCCGTCAAGTTGGCCGTCAATCACGCCATCGAGTAGCACTTTCCAGTTGGCTTGCGCTTCAAGGGTGACAAACAGACCTTCGTCTTCAAAGTACCCGTTCTCGTATGCAATCGCGAGCGGGGCCATGTCCGTCAGCTTGATAAAGCCGAACGTCAATTCGTCCTTTTCAAGGTCCAGCAATTCGGCATGTGCCGTCGTGCTTAGAAGGGCGGCAACCGTCCCAAAAGTGGCTAAAAATCGTGTCATTACGTTTTGTCCTTTCGAAAACAAAAAAGCCGCCCACACCGGACGCGAGGGAGGAGGAACGCGTGACCCGGGGTGAGCGGCTTTGCTCTTGTTATGTGCCTCCAGCGATGGGGGCGGTCAGAAGCAACTTTGCTTCGTTAAAATCATGTTAGGGTTTAGATTAGCGGCAGAACAATAAGGTTTTGGCGATTCACGCAGGGATTTTTGCTGCGATGCAGCGAGCGCCCATTTTTTAGTCAAAAATCCGCGCCAAAGTCACAAGTTTTGCCGTCAAAGAAAGCATCCGGCCCAAGAATCATCTGCCCCTTGGTCGAGGCAACCGCGGTGGCATTGCTGAGCGCGCCCTCGATCTTGGAGGAGGCACCTGGCATGTCGACACCCATCTGACCAAGGTGTGCGCGATAAAAATCTGGGCGCACGCTGTTTTGTGCCACTGCAATCGCGTGGGTTCGCTCAATACCTGTGATCTGTGCGATTTGTGCTCCAATCCATGCGGCCTGACTGCGCCAGGGGAAATTGGTGGCACGATCATGGAACAAAACAAAGTCCGGCACATGCACGGGCGGTCCGCCAAGCCGAGTGGCAAAGCGTCCGGTCAATGCGTGTTCGACTGCCGGCACTGGCAGGTTTAAATGCGCGCTTCGGGCCAAGATCTCGATGGCAAGAACGCGATTTTCAGGTTGATCCAGCCAACGTGCCGCGCGCCAGACCGCGCGCATCAAGCCTCCGACAGCTTTGTCGTTGGCCTCAATCCAGGATCGCCGTGCGGCCAGTACTTTTTCAGGCGCTTGTGCCCAGATCGCGCCGCCGGGCAGGATTAATTCGCCAACACCTGCGCTGACAACAACGGACCCCCACGGTTCTCCGACACAGAAAACGTCTAATTCCCCGGCCCCGACAGCATCGGCCATAAGGGGCGGCGGCGTGGTTATGATTTCGGGTGCATAGGGGCTTTGGCCACCTGCATCGATCCAGTATTCAAACAGCAGCCGATGCATAGAATAAGGAAAGGGCACCCCGACCCGCAAAGGGCGATCTAGCGCATTTAGCAATGGCGTTGCCGTGCCCGATGGGTCGTCAAAGCTGCCGTGCCATCCCTTGGTCCGCATCGCATCGGCCATTTGCGACGATACGCCGATCACTGTTCCGTTGGCAGACAACACCATAAGCGCGTCAACTTGTGCAGGCGCGCCGCTAAGGCCCAAAGACATGGCGGCAGGCATCGGCGACAACATATGTGCGGCATCCAAATGCCCCAAGGCCAACAAATCGCGCAGCGCCGACCAAGACGGTTGGGGCAGCAAGTTCAGCTCGATCCCTTCGTCGGCAGCAAAGCGCATGTCCTGCGCCACGATCAGCGGCGCACTGTCCACAAGCGGAACATAGCCGCAGTTCAGCCGGGTGCTCATGACAGTAAATCCGACGCTGTTAGCAGCGCTTGCGCGACGTCGATGACCTTGCGGTTCTGTGACATGGCCGTTTTGCGCAGCAGCGCATAGGCCTCTTCTTCGCCGATCCCGCGTGCCCGCATGATCATGCCCTTAGCGCGGTCCAACGTCTTGCGATCCGCAAGGGCCTGTTTGGCGGCTTCCAATTCCAGACGCATCTGGCTCATCATTTGGAACCGCGCAATGGCGGTTTTCAAAACGGGGCGGATGCGTTCGGGTTGCAATTCGCCCACTACATAGGCGGACAGACCGGCGGTAACAGCCGCTTGGGTCATCTCATCGTCTGAGCGATCAACAAACATCGCGACCGGTCGGCTTTGTGCATTCGAGGCGGCACTGATCTGTTCCAACGCATCGCGGCTGGGGTTGGCCAGATCAATCAGCACCAGGTCGGGGTCCAACGCAGCCAGCTTACGCGCAAGGCCGATCACATCGCCCAGCACCACAACATTTTCCCAAGCGTCTTCCTTGAGCGCATCGATTATATCGCGCGCCCGCGAAGGGTCAGATTCGACCACGGCAATTTTAATGTCTTTGTCCACGGTCCGAGCCATTAATGACGTCACCGTCCTTGCCAAGATCGCACCCTGCGCCAAGCCAAATGTTCACAACATCCGACACCGTCATGCGAAGTTCTAAGGCAGTACGCCTGATTTGCAGGCAGTTGAAAATACCCACTAGCGCCGTGCGGGTTTTACCCCCAGTGTGCGGCCCAAACCAACGCCGAAAGGAACGCCAATGGCTGCACAGCAATCCACTCCGCAAAACCGCAGCTATGACGTTGTGATCATCGGTGGTGCAATTATGGGCGCATCCACGGCATGGTTCCTAAGTGACAATGTTGACTTTGATGGGTCTGTTTTGGTTGTTGAAAAAGATTTGGCTTACGAAAACTGTTCGACGGCGCACACCAACAGCTGCATGCGTCAGCAGTTTTCGACAGAATTAAACGTGCGCATCAGCCAGTTTGCAGCTGATTTTGTGAATAACATCCGTTCTTATATGGGCAATGACCCACGCGTGCCCAATTTGGGCGTCCACAACTTTGGTTATATGTATCTGGCCGATACGCCTGCCTTTGCCGACGTGTTAAAAGACAGCCAAAAGGTGCAGCGCGCGGCGGGCGCTGCGACCCAATTGATGACCCCTGAGCAGATTAAACAGGCCTATCCGTTTTACAATGTTGACGACATCGTGCTTGGGTCGATCAACACCGAAAACGAAGGGTATTTTGACGGCGCAGGTCTGTTTGATTGGTGGCGTCGCCAGTCGCGCGAGCGCGGTGTGGAATACATCCAAAACGAAGTCGTCGCCATGACCCGTACAGGCAACCGCATCGACAGCGTTACACTGGCCAGCGGTGAAATTGTGTCTTGTGGTCAGCTGGTCAACGCCTCTGGCCCGCGTGCGGCACGGACTGCCGAAATGGCCGGGATTGACGTGCCGGTTGAGCCGCGCAAACGCTTTACGTGGATTTTTACGGCCGAAACGCCTCTGGATCGTGATCTGCCACTGACGATCGATCCATCCGGCGTGCATGTGCGCGAAAACGGCGGGGGCACTTATCAAGCGGGCGGACATTCTGACATCGACCCGGCTGTAGGCTTTGACGATTATGCTATGGACCACGCGATCTGGCAGGATCACATCTGGCCCGCCCTCGCGACCCGAATTCCGCAATTTGAGGCCATCAAAGTCACCCATGAATGGGGCGGGCACTATGCTATGAATACGTTTGATCACAACGCGATCATGGGGTCACATGATCAGGTGGAGAACTTTGTTTTCCTCAACGGGTTTTCCGGCCATGGTTTGCAACAATCCCCCGCCATGGGGCGCGGCACTGCCGAATGGCTGACCTATGGCGAATACCGTGCGCTTGATCTGAGCGCGTTTAATTATGAGCGGATCACCAATAACCGCCCCATCATCGAAAAAGCCATCATCTAAAGGCGCACAGGAGACATCGACATGAAGAAACTGGTTCTGACAGGCGCGGCGGGCAGTCTGGGGTCGCGGTTGCGCGCGCCTTTGGCGGCGATGTGTGATGAATTGTTGATCACTGACATCGCCGAAAGCGTCGGTGAACTGGGTGCGAACGAGACCTACGTTCAGGCCGACCTTGCTGATATGAACGCGATCAAACCGTTGCTGGAAGGGGCCGATATGGTCATCCATTTCGGCGCACTGGTCGACGAAGTCCCGTTTGAGGAAATGTTAGGCCCGAACTTCATCGGCGCTTACAACATCTGGGAAGCGGCCCACATTCATGGCGTGCGCCGCGTGGTCTATGCCTCTTCCATCCATGCCGTTGGGATGTACCCCAAAAACGAAGCCATCGACATCAACGTCGCCCACCGCCCTGACACGTTCTATGGTCTGGCCAAGTGCTTTGCCGAAGATTTGGGCCGCATGTATTGGGAAAAACGCGGGCTTGAGGCCGTATGTTTGCGCATTCTGTCCTGCGCGCCAGTCACCAACCCGCGCGCCGTGGGCAGTTGGCTGAGTTATGATGACATGATCCACTTAGTTGAACGGGCTATTAATACGCCGATCACTGGATTTTCGGTCATCTATGGCGTGTCAGACAATGACCGCGCGCCCGTGGACAACACAGCTGCGCGCCATCTGGGATATCGCCCCAAAGACAACGCCGAACAATTTGCGGAAAAGATATTTGCCGATGCAGAACCGTTGGATCCGCAAAACCCATCGCATTACCGCCATGGCGGGCCATTTGCGGGCATTCCGCTGGGCCAAAGCGCGATGGATCAGTTCAATTTTGACAAAGCAGACGAAGACTAGCCGATGCGTATCGACAACCTGCAATATTGCAACTGGTCACCCAAAGTGTTTCGTGAGCTGCGGGCGGGGGGCGTGGATGCTATCCACGTTACCATCGCCTATCACGAGAATTTTCGCGAAACGGTGCTGAATTTTGAACGTTGGAACCGTTGGTTCGAAGAGTACCCGGACTTGATCACCAAGGGCCTTTGGGCATCCGACATTGATGTTGCGCGTGCGGCTGGCAAAACGGCGGTGTTCTTTGGCTTTCAGAACCCCAGCCCGATCGAGGACGACATCGGCTTGGTTGAAATCGTGCACACTCTTGGTGCGCGTTTCATGCAGTTGACCTACAATAACCAATCCCTGCTGGCGACGGGTTGTTATGAGGACGACGACACTGGCATCACCCGCATGGGTCGTCAGGTTATCAAGGAAATGAACCGCGTTGGGCTGGTCATCGACATGAGCCATTCTGGCGATCGTTCGACCATCGAGGCGGCAGAGATTTCCGACCGCCCCATCGCGATCACCCACGCAAATCCACATGACTGGCACCCGGCTTTGCGCAACAAACGCGACGCCGTGATCCGCGCGGTGACGGAACGGGGCGGGATGTTGGGCTTTTCGCTTTATCCGCACCACCTTAAGGGTGGGTCGAACTGCACGCTTCAGGATTTTTGCGAGGCGATTGCCCGCACCGCCGAACGGTACGGCACTGATAAAATCGGCATTGGGTCTGACTTGTGCCAAGATCAACCTGATTCAATTGTCGAATGGATGCGCGTGGGACGTTGGAGCAAAGAAATCGATTATGGCGAAGGCTCTGCCGCGGCCCCCGGTTTCCCACTGCAACCGGATTGGTTCCGCGATAACCGTGATTTTGGGAACATCGAAAGCGGCCTGAAGGCGACGGGCATGAACGCGGCTGAGGTCGCGGCCATCATGGGCGGCAATTGGTATCGCTTTTACGCGGACAATTTCACGCCAAGTCTGTAAGCGGCGCGCATGTCGTAAACAGGACGGACAGGCGGGCCGCCGCGTCTTTGTGTGTCGCCAAACAATCAAGGGTGTCACATGAAAATCGGATTTATCGGACTGGGTAACGTTGGCGGCAAACTGTCGGGCAGCTTGTTGCGCAATGGGCATGATGTATCGGTGCATGATCTGAACGCGGATTTTGTGGCTGAAAAGGTCGCGGCTGGTGCGAAAGACGGCAAAAGCCCTGCAAATCTGATGCAAACCTGTGATGCGGTGATCACTTGCTTGCCAAGCCCGGCGGCGTCTGCCGCCGTGCTGGAACAAATGTTGCCCCATATCGGCCCCGGCAAAATCTGGATGGAGATGTCGACCACCGATGAAGCCGAAGTAAAACGCATCAGCGCCCAAGTTATCGCGGCAGGCGGGACGGCCGTCGATTGCCCGGTGTCTGGTGGATGTCACCGCGCCGACACCGGCAACATTGCGATTTTTGCGGGCTGCGATCGCCCTACCTTCGAACGCATTTTGCCGCTGCTCACGACAATGGGGCGGCGGGTGCTGCATACGGGTGATCTGGGGTCGGCTTCGGTTCTTAAGGTGCTGACAAATTTTTTGGCGACCGCAAATTTGGTCAGCGTGGCCGAAGCGCTGACTGTGGCCAAAGGGGCTGGCATGGATCTTGGCGTGGCTTACGAGGCAATGGCGATCAGCTCGGGCACTTCCTTTGTGCATGAAACCGAAGGTCAGGTGATTTTGAACGGCAGTCGCGATATTTCGTTCACCATGGATCTGGTGGCCAAGGACATCGGCCTGTTTCAAAACGTGGCCGACCGGGCGGGCGTGCCGCTTGAACTGAACCCGCTGCTGATCAACATCTTTAACGACCGGATTGAACGGTTCGGCCCGCGCGAGCTGTCGCCCAACATCATTAAACGCCTCGAAGAATCCACGGGCCTTGATGTCACCGCCCCGGGTTTTCCTGCGGAAATGACCGATGACGAACCCGAAGAACAAGGCGACGAGGTGATCGTGCGCCGCTGAGAGGGCTTGTGAGCCGGAAAGCGGCGGGCTAGGTGCAGAATATGCAAAATTCTGACACTGACCCCGATACCGAAACCGTTTTGGCCACGATCACTGCTTCGCCTGGGCGGCGCATTCTTGGCATTGGTTCACTTTGGATACTGTCGCTGATGGTGATCTATGTGGCCTTTGCCCGCCCTCCGTCCTTTGGATGGCAGCTATTTCTAGTGGCTTTGGGGGCTGGGTCGATCTGGATCGCGGAACAAATGCGGCGGTCGACGTCCGTGACGCTGGAACTCACGCGGCAAGAACTGCGTGAAAAGACGGGTTTTGTTTTGGCGCGCATGGACGAGGTAGCAGGCCTAGATCGCGGCATGTTCGCTTTCAAACCGTCCAACGGTTTTTTGTTGCGCCTTAACAGCCCAAAGCCCCGCGCATGGCGCCCGGGGCTTTGGTGGTCTTTGTGGTCTCGGGTCGGAGTGGGGGGAATGACCCCCGCCCACGAAGCCAAATACATGGCCGAAGTGATCGCAAGCATATTGGCCGAACAAGATCCTGATTAAGCCTTATTCGCCCACCCACAGCACCTGAGGCGCATAACGCGGGCGGGTGAAAACAAAGTTGTGGATCGTGCGATTTTTTAGCCCAGTGTTGAAGGGCGGTTCGTACCGCACAAAGGTTTCAACAACCACAACCCGTTCGTTGTGCGGCAGGATAGGTAGATCGTCTTCAAGCGCTGACACGTCGTTGTTGCTAAGTGGGTTTACCCACCCTTCAGCCTCGGACCAATCGCGTCGATAGGCGTCGTCATTTGCATTATACCGAACGCTTGTGACCCGAAGAGCAACGTCCGCCGATTCATTGGCTGTCAAGTATCCCAACAAGTCACGCGTGCCGTTCATATAGGCATCATCAATCCCGTTCGTTTCCCGAGAGATGACGTCTGAAATTGTATAAGCTGCCTTTTGATTGATTGCGTGTTGGCGATACGCATCAAATATCGCGAACATCGACAAATAGGCCCAGAACATAACGGGTAGGATGATAATTGTCTCAACCGCGATGCTGCCTTGATCGTCGTCGCGAAAATTGCGCAAATAGGTGTTCAAGCGTTTCATTATCCTGGCTCCTGTACAAACCCGGACAGCGATACCATTTTTGCGCGGCCAGAGCCGTCTTTGGTAAACGCAAATCCAAGTCCCGTGGATGGGAAGACGGGGTCAAAACTGTAACATGCGCGCAGCAACATCAGCTGGTGCTCACCACCGTTCACAAAGGACCGCGATGGTGTTACGGGCTGCGAGGTGTCGACGCAGTCGGCTGTGCTGGGGAACCCGTTGAACGAACGTGGGTTGATCGGGTTCATCTCGAGCTTCAGAGCGACATCGCAGTCAGGCAAGAAGCCTGAGAAGTCACATACCATCTGTTTGATGTCGTCGTGCGTAAAGTTGGCGCTGGTATTCAGACGGACGTTACGCACTGCCAAATCCAAACCACGGTCTAGAAAGTTCTGGCGCAGGGCGTAGATGCCCATTTCAACCGAAGTCAAAAACAGCGTGAAGATCAGGGGCACGGCGAGGGCGAATTCAATCACCATTTGACCGTCTTCCTCGCGGCGGAAGCGCCGCAGAAAATGCTTGGCTTTGCGTATCATTGTGTCAGCCTCAGTTGGTTAATTTGTGTGGCGATGGCTTCAAAAGCTTCGCTGATTTCAACACCTTCCACTCGGAAGAAGTGGCTAGGGGAGGAGGCGCAGTCTTCCATGATGGTGGCGGCAGTGTTGGTCACCTCGAAGCCGACAGACCAGACAACAATGCCGTGGGCTTTGGCTGCGGTGCAGATGTTGCCTAACATCGTGTCAGCTTGACTGGCGGTGTACTTTGTATTGTACCAGTTTTGCGGATTTCTGCGAACAAAGTTGTTGTAGTACCAGTACAGCGGGAAACGTGACCAGTGAACATAGTGGCTTTCTTGGGCATAGTACTGAGGGTGGATGCGCACGGTGTCCACGTTTTCGCCGTCCGTCATCAAGATGATAGTTTTCAGCGTTTCTGGGTCATTATAGGACGCTGGACGGGTGCCGAAAGCCGAGTCGATCGAGTTATCAAGCGCGAGGGCCTGAGTAATAGGGCGGAAGCTTGGGTCAAGCATGGCCACGCCCCACTTCATACCCAAATGGATCGAGGTGTTAGCACGCGCGCGGTATTCATCGATGCGCGCCTTGAGGCCGCTTTCACTTTGGCTGAAGGGCAGGATTTCTTCGTATTGTTGCTGCGGGCAGCCGGGATTGGCAATTGGCCGTGAAAAGGTCGAGCTTGCCTCAAAATGCTGCATTTGTTCGTAGGTTTTGCCAAAGTCCAGCGCGGCCATGTCAAAGTCTTCGATTTCAAAGTCGACGCAATACGAAAAGTCGTGAACGTGGTTAATGTCCAATTCGTCAAAGATCTCAAAGCCCGCGTTAACTTGCGCCGTGTATGGGATCAACGAGACCGAAATGAGGTCTTCAGTTTCATCTCGGATGACAGAGTCTACAAATGCCTTGGCGGCGTCTTGTAAGTTCTCCATTTTGTTGTTCCGGCCCATCGAGCCCGAAATATCAAGCACAACCGAAATCTCTACGTTGGAAATACGTTCTTCGGCTTGACCACTTGCGGGGACGCTCAGTTCACTGACGCCCATCAGGCGCATAAACTGTGTCGGGGTCGTCGACAGTGCATTTGCCGTTACGGTGCGAAAATTCAAACCTTCGTCGATGGTGACCGAGGTCAGGTAGTTCAACATGCCCGCCTTGTTAAAGTAGTCGTTAACAACGTTCTCTGGCTCAAGGGTTTGATCCAGGTCGGCCGCGGCCAATACTGCCCGGTCGAGCGTGGCTTGGACGCGTGTCCGTTCCATTTCGTTTCGCATCAAGTCGACGCCGATACCGCCCACAAGGATCATCATCAGGATCATCATAGTCCCGAACATTGTCATTGTGCCGCTCTCGTCATGCACAAAATGAACGGCGCAGCGTTTCAGAGCGCACTTTTCTTTCGATTTCGATGTCGTGTTCACTAACATGATACACCTTGCTTTCGATGGTTTCCTGGCGGGTATGCCTAATTTTCCAATTGCTTTGATGACCTTCGAATGTGTTCGAATTCGGGCGAAATCGGGAAAGTGCTAAGGTGTTTTTAAGATGATTGTCACTAGTTTAAGGCGTTTGGGGCGATTGTTGACGATTTGTTAACGAAGACGTCGTTCCAAGGCTGTGGACCAAGCATTTTCAAGTTTGCACAAAATGTTGGCAGTTTATGGTTGATCGCTGTCGTCGAAGTGACAGAGTGATCCAAGATGCACCGCCGCGTCATTATCAGGAGGCCAACATGAATACCCCGAATGAGCCAAGCTTTCGAGAAAGCGTCGACATCATGTTCAATCGTGCCGTGGCACTTATGGATTTATCCCCTGGGCTCGAAGAAAAGGTGCGCGTTTGCAATGCGACTTACACAGTGCGTTTTGGTGTGCGTCTGCGCGGCCAGATCCAAACCTTCACGGGATATCGCTCGGTTCACTCGGAACATATGGAACCGGTCAAGGGCGGCATCCGTTATTCAATGGGGGTCAACCAAGACGAGGTCGAAGCTTTGGCAGCTTTGATGAGCTATAAATGCGCTTTGGTCGAAGCACCCTTTGGTGGGTCCAAGGGGGGATTGTGCATTGACCCGCGCCAATATGACGAATCTGAATTGGAATTGATCACCCGGCGTTTTGCCTATGAACTGATCAAGCGCGATCTGATCAACCCAAGCCAAAACGTACCCGCCCCCGATATGGGTACAGGCGAACGCGAGATGGCCTGGATCGCGGACCAATACAAACGTATGAACACAACCGACATCAACGGGTCTGCCTGTGTGACCGGCAAGCCGACCAATGCAGGCGGTATTCAAGGTCGCACCGAAGCAACGGGGCGCGGCGTGCAATATGCGCTTCATGAGTTCTTCCGCGACTCTGAAGGCAAGAAGAAAGCCGGGTTAGAGGGCACGCTGGACGGTAAAAAAGTGGTTGTGCAGGGCCTCGGGAATGTTGGTTACCATGCTGCCAAGTTCCTAAGCGAAGAAGACGGTTGCAAGATCACGGGGATCATTGAACGTGACGGCGCGTTGGTCAATCCAGACGGGCTTGATGTCGAAGCTGTCCGTACATGGATCGCGGAGAACGACGGCGTGAGCGGATATACCGGCGGGACTTATGTGAAAGATGGCGCAAGTGTTTTGGAGCAGGATTGCGACATCCTGATTCCGGCGGCCTTGGAAGGTGTCATCAATCTAAGCAATGCCGAACGCGTC
The DNA here is from genome assembly GCF_039940735.1 of Tateyamaria sp. Classification (GTDB taxonomy): domain Bacteria; phylum Pseudomonadota; class Alphaproteobacteria; order Rhodobacterales; family Rhodobacteraceae; genus Tateyamaria. The sequence continues at coordinate 13,859 of NZ_JBDVGB010000040.1, read as the reverse complement.
ACAGCACCTTTGATCATTGAGGCGGCCAATGGCCCTGTTACCGCGGGCGCTGACGACATTTTGCGTGCGAAGGGAACAGTTATCATTCCCGACATGTATGCCAATGCGGGCGGCGTGACCGTGTCCTATTTCGAATGGGTCAAAAACCTGAGCCACATTCGTTTTGGTCGCATGCAGCGCCGCCAAGAAGAGGCACGCCACCAACTTATCATTGATGAACTGGAACGTTTGAGTTCTGACAGTGGCATCGGCTGGGAACTAAGCCCGAACTTCAAACAGAAATATCTGCGCGGCGCGGGGGAGCTGGAATTGGTCCGCTCGGGCCTCGATGACACGATGCGCGCGGCCTATCAGTCGATGGCGTCCGTTTGGCATGAACGCGACGATGTCGATGATTTGCGCACGGCGGCGTACCTTGTGTCGATTGGAAAGATCGCGGACAGCTATCGCGCCAAGGGATTGTAAGTTCTTTGATTAGCTATCAGGCGAGGTTAACGCCCCGCCTGATACTTATTTGCCTAAGGCAGGCATGGCCGCATCAATTTGATCGTAGACTGCGGTGCAAATGTCATCCATCGCGATCATAAAGAAATTTTCGGCGGCCTTCGTGTTCGGGTGGAACGGGTCTTTGACCTTTCCCGACTTGTTCACACGAAAATAGTGGCGGTTGCCTTGATTGGCTGCGACCGTTTCCGGTGTTGCACCCTTGATAAAACTACACTGGCTGCCGGATTCGACAAATGCGCGTTCTAGATTGGCTTGTGCTTTGATGCGTAAGTCCGTGATTTTTTTGGAATAACTGGGGGCGGTTGTCATAAAGATGCATGGCGTGCCTGCAGGCAGTTGTGCGTTCATCTTGCGTACATCCCGAAGCGCCTTTTTATAATCGTTCGCCCAAGTTTTGGCCGAATTGCCAAGGAAGGACAGCAAGATCAACTTTGGGTCATAATAGTCAGATCGGAACATGACCTCGAAGGCCGATTTGTTCTTGGCGCAGAACTGATAGTTTTCGCCCCTTCCGATTTGCTTGTACTTGTTGCCAGTCGTGTTGATGAACCCATAGGTGCCGGCATTCACTTGCCATTTGGGATCAACATCGCAGATTGCGCCCTTGGCGCGCCCCATGGTCGCGGTCCAAGATGGCAATGAAGTTGAGCGCACCCCGATCACGGCCACTTTCATATCCGCCAGCGCTTCAAGATTTTTGGCCTGCTTGGCCGAAGGGGGGCAGTGGCTTTTGATATTCTCAAAGAACTCCAGAAAAACCGGGCCAGAGCCAAAAGAAATCTGGCTGTCCCCTAGAATCAGAATTGTCGGAGACTCAAATCCTGAGTCTTGCGCATTGGCCGCCGTGGTCATCAGGGTTGCAAGCGTCAATCCGCGAAGCAGGTTTTTGAGCATGGATAGTTTTCCGTTTTTGAGTGGTGAAAGTGATCCTGACTTAAGTCGTGGAGGATGAATAGGAAAAAAAGCGTGAACAATGTATCTAAAAAGCTGCCTTATTTCCCGTCACAGATAGGCAGAACCATGTCGAATACAAATATGCAACGCCTTACGCTCTTGCTTCATGTTGTGGGATGTTCAAGGTGTTATGATGGATAAACGCGGAGGTGTGCATGCGGTTTTCAGGGCTGAAGGTTCTGGCCGAAGGGCTGACCGGCAACAAGGGGTGGGGGCCGCATTGGCGTAACCCCGAACCTAAAGACGAGTATGACATCGTTCTTATTGGCGGCGGTGGGCATGGATTGGCCACGGCGCATTATCTGGCCAAGGTACATGGTTTGACCAATATCGCCGTGTTGGAAAAGGGCTATCTTGGTGGTGGCAATGTGGGGCGCAACACCACGATTGTGCGCGCCAATTACATGCTGGCGGGCAATTCTGAATTCTATTCCCATTCACTAAAGCTGTGGGAAGGGCTGGAAGAAGACCTGAACTACAATGTCATGCACTCGCAACGTGGGCTGATCAACTTGTTCCATTCTGACGGTCAGCGCGATGCTTTTGCGCGTCGCGGTAACACAATGGTGGGTCAAGGCGACGACGCTGTTCTGCTTGATCCGAAGGGCGTGAAGAAAATTCTTCCGATGCTGGATTTCGATCAGACGCGTTTTCCGATTTTTGGTGGGCTTTACCATCCCCGTGGCGGCACGGCGCGCCATGATGCGGTGGCGTGGGGGTTTGCACGATCGGCCTCGGATCGGGGCGTGGACTTGATCCAACAGTGCGAAGTTACGGGCATCGATGTCGAAGGCGGTGTCGTGAAAGGCGTTCAGACCACACGCGGCCCAATCCGGGCGAAAAAGGTGGGCATGGTGGCTGCGGGGCGGTCCTCTCAGGTGGCGGCGATGGCGGGGATGCGATTGCCCATTGAAAGCCACGTGTTGCAAGCCTTTGTGACCGAGGGCTTGAAACCCTGTTTGGATCATGTGGTCAGCTACGGCATGGGCCATTTTTATATCAGCCAATCCGACAAGGGCGGATTGGTCTTTGGTGGCGATCTCGACATGTACTCCAGTTACGCCGCGCGAGGTAATTTGCCGCTTGTTGAACACGTGTCTGAGGCCGCGATGACGTTGATGCCGCAGATCGGTAAGGCGCGGATGTTGCGCAGTTGGGGGGGTATTATGGATATGTCGCCTGATGGAACATTCATCATGGACCGCACGGATATCGAGGGTTTGTACGTGAATACGGGCTGGTGTTACGGCGGCTTCAAGGCGACGCCTGCCTCGGGCCATACGTTTGCGCATTTGCTGGCGACGGGCAATCCGCATCCAACCACTGTACGCCATCGTTTGGATCGTTTTCGTACCGGTTCGGGCATTATGGATGAAGAGGCCACTGGCTCTCAGCACAATCTGCACTGAGAGGATGGCGTGGACATGAGTATTTTGGGAACAATGAAGATGAAGGCTATTGAGCCTGTGGGAGAGTTCTGATGCGGCTGCCCTGTCCGATCTGTGGCGCGCGGGATGTGCGCGAATTTTATTATCAGGGGGCGGCTGTCATGTTGAACCGCCCCTCTGCCGATGCAGGGGAAGCCGCGTGGGACGAGTATTTGCATCTGCGCGAAAATCCGGCGGGCGATTTAGAGGAGTTGTGGAGCCATGATGCGGGGTGTGGTGCGTGGTTGAAAGTTGTGCGTGACACCGTGACCCATGAGGTCAAGGGGGCTGAATTGGCTTTGGAGGTCACGCGATGAGAATTCAAGGCAAGGGTTTAGTCGATCGTTCGCGCCCCGTTTCGTTTCGGTTCGATGGCAACACGTACCGCGGTTTTGATGGTGATACTTTGGCCTCGGCGTTGTTGGCCAATGATGTCCGCATGGTGGGTCGATCATTTAAATATCACCGCCCGCGCGGGATTCTGACTGCGGGGTCCGAAGAGCCTAATGCACTGGTCACAGTTGGCAACGGGCCTGCGACGGATCCCAATGTGCGCGCGACCGTGCAAGAGATTTATGATGGTTTAGAGGCGCGCCCGCAGAACGCTTGGCCGTCATTGGGTTTTGATCTGCTAAGCGTCAACGATTTGGCAGCGCCGTTTTTGGGGGCTGGGTTTTACTACAAGACCTTCATGTGGCCGCGCGCGTTTTGGGAAAAGGTCTATGAGCCTGCGATCCGTCGTGCGGCGGGACTTGGTGCGTTGGGGCCGGTCAAGGACACAGATCATTATGAAAAGGCCTATGCGTTCTGCGATCTGTTGGTGATTGGGGCCGGGCCTGCGGGGTTGATGGCGGCGTTGGTTGCTGCTCAGTCGGGCGCGCAGGTGATTTTGGCGGACGAAGACAGCGTGATGGGTGGCCGCCTGAACGGCGAAACGCAGTTTGTTGACGGGATTGCGGGGGCTGAATGGGCGGCCAATACGGTTGCGCACCTTGCGACGATGGACAACGTTCGTCTGATGTCGCGCACGACTGTGACAGGTGCCTATGATGGCGGCACCTTTGGGGCGCTTGAGCGGGTAAACCATCATCGCCAAGGTGTGCCCCGTGGTGCGGTAAAAGAAACATTCTGGCGCATTGTCGCCAAGCGTTCGGTGCTGGCCGCTGGCGCGATTGAGCGCCACATCGCCTTTCAGAACAACGATCGTCCCGGCATCATGGGGGCGGGGGCTGTGCGTGCTTACCTCAATCGTTGGGGCGTTGCGCCGGGGTCGGCTGTGACGGTGTTTGCCAACAATGATGACGCGCATCGCACCGCCATTGATATGGTCGAGGCAGGTGTGCATGTGGCGGCAGTCATCGACAGTCGCGCGGATGCAAAGGCGCTGGGCGATTATCGTGTCATGGCGGGTGCTATGGTGTCGGGCAGTGCCGGGCGCAAGCAGTTGGAATCGATCACTGTGCAAAGTGCATCGGGCACAGAACGGATTGCAACGGACTGCCTGGCGGTCTCAGGTGGCTGGAACCCGACGGTGCATATGACGTGCCATATGAACGAGCGCCCGACGTGGAATGCTGACATTGTCAGTTTTGTGCCCACTCCTGGTTCCATTCCGGGTATGGATGTGGCTGGCGTATGCAATGGCGCGTTTTCGACCGCTGCTTGTTTGGCCGAAGGGGCGGCTGTGGCTCGCGTCAGTGTTGAGGCTTTGGGAATAAAACCGGCTGTGGTTGAGATGCCTGTGGCGGATGATGCGCCTTATAATATTGCCCCGCTTTGGGCTGTTCCGGGCAAAGGGCGTGCGTGGCTTGATTTTCAGAATGACGTTAGCGTTAAGGACGTCAAGCAGGCGGCGGTCGAGAATTTCACTTCGGTCGAGCATATGAAGCGCTATACCACCCAAGGGATGGCGACCGATCAGGGCAAAAACTCCAACGTCACGGCGCTTGCGCTATTGGCGGACGCCACTGGCCGCGGAATTCCAGAAACTGGCACAACCACTTTTCGTCCGCCTTACAGTCCTGTGGCGTTGGCGGCCCTTGGTGCTGGTGCGCAGGGTGCGGGTTTTGCGCCGGAACGTAAAACCACAAGCCACTTGGCCAGCGTTGCCATGGGCGCGCCGATGATTGCTGTTGGGTTGTGGTATCGTCCTTCGTACTTTCCAACGGTGGGCGAAACCACGTGGCGGCAGGCGTGCGACCGCGAAGTCGGCCATGTCCGCCAAGCGGTGGGTGTGTGTGATGTTTCAACATTGGGTAAGATCGACATTCAGGGGCCTGATGCGGCCAAGTTACTGGATTTCGTTTACACCAACCTGTTTTCGACCCTGAAAGAAGGGCGCGTGCGTTATGGGTTGATGCTGCGTGAAGATGGTCATGTCATGGACGATGGCACCTGCGCGCGGATGGGGCCGCATCATTATGTGATGACCACGACCACTGCCGCCGCCGGGCTTGTCATGCGCCATCTTGAGTTCGTGACCCAAGCATTGCACCCCGAATGGGACGTGCGGATTATGTCGGTGACCGAACAATGGGCGCAGTTTGCGGTTGCAGGCCCCAAAGCACGCGACCTTTTAAATGGGCTGCTTGATGCGCCGATTGATGGCGGTTCTTGGCCCTTTATGGCGTGCGGCGATGTAACCGTGCAGGGCATAAAGGGCCGGTTGTTCCGCATCTCGTTTTCCGGGGAACATGCTTATGAACTTGCGGTGCCATCGCGTTATGGCGACGCGCTGTTCCGCACGCTGGTCACGCAGGCCGAGGCGCTGAAAGGCGGCGCCTATGGCATGGAGGCGCTGAATGTGTTGCGCATCGAAAAGGGCTTTATCACCCACAGCGAGATCGACGGCCGTGTGACGGCCCAAGACATCGGGATGGGGCGGATGCTGTCGCAGAAAAAGGACTTTATCGGCAAAACTATGGCCATGCGCCCCGGTTTTGTTGCAGAGGGGCGCGAACAACTGGTTGGCATGAAACCTATCGGCCCGGTCAAGCAACTGACGGCTGGCGCGCATATATACAGTGATGACCAAGAAGCGGTGCGTGCCCATGACCAGGGCTATGTGACTTCGGTTGGGTTTTCTCCGACGATGGGGCATTTCCTCGGGATGGGCTTTGTTAAGGACGGGCAAAGCCGCCACGGCGAGGTGTTGAATATGGTCGATCATTTGCGTGGTGTCCAAACACGGTTGGAATTGTGTGACCCCGTGGTCTTTGATCCCGAAGGAGGGCGCGTGCGTGGTTGAGTTGATTGCAAAAACACCGCTGGATGGAGTCAGCCCACGTACCATTGGCACTGTGACATTGGCCGAAATCGATCTGGGCGTGCTGACGTCAGTTGCTCCCTACAAAGGGCAGGACAAGGCGGCAGGTGATGCACTGAAAGCGGCCCATGACATCGCATGGCCGGCCCCATTGCGCGCCACGGGCAAGGACGGGGTCCGCGCGATCTGGTTTGGGCGCGACATGGTGTTGTTGGCAGGGCCTGCGCCGGATGCCGAGTTGTCAAAGTATGCAGCACTTACCGATCAATCCGATGCGTGGTGCGCAGTTCAGCTGTCTGGGGTGGGAGTGCAGGACGTGCTTGCGCGCCTTGTTCCCATCGAACTATCGGCGGCGACCTTTAAGCGTGGGCACACGGCGCGCACGCAAATTCAGCACATGAATGGGTCGCTGACACGCATTGGCGCGGACCGTTTTGTCATTCTTGTGTTTCGCGCCATGGCGGGGACTTTGCTTCACGATCTTGAAAGAGCCATGGCAAGCGTCGCCGCGCGCGGATAACGTGGCGCGACGATTCTATTTTGTTGGAGTATCTCATGATCCGTTTCGCCTTGATCCTTGCCACCGTCGCTTTTGCCAGTCCCGCGCTGGCCCAAGAGACAAAAGAAGAGTCTTGTGGTTATCAGGCGCAAGTTGTGGCTGCCATTCAGGCCGCGCGCCTTGACCGTGTGGGCGAACGTGAGGTGCAGGACCATATCATCGCGTCTTCGCCTGAATGGCCCGAAAAGTTCAACAACGCCATCCCGCTGATCACCCCTTGGGTGTACGAACAAAAGCGTAAAACCATCCGCAACGAAGATCTGAGTGCGGCGTGGAACGAGCTTTGCCTACAGCAATAGTCAGATCGGGCAGGCGGGGACTCGACTTTGTCCCCTGCCGCCCAATATTATAAGGCATGAGCCTGCCTCCGGGATTTATTGACGAGATACGCACCCGCCTGTCATTGACGCAGGTTGTCGGGCGTAAAGTCATGTGGGATGCGCGCAAATCCAATCAGGGCAAGGGCGACATGTGGGCGCCGTGCCCGTTCCATCACGAAAAGACGGCCAGCTTTCACGTCGATGACCGCAAGGGCTATTACTATTGCTTTGGCTGTCAGGCCAAAGGTGACGCCATCAGTTTTGTGCGCGAAACCGAAAACGTGAGCTTTATGGAAGCGGTCGAGATTTTGGCGGGCGAAGCGGGCATGCAGATGCCGGCACGCGATCCACGTGCGCAGGAAAAGTCAGACCGTCGCACGTTATTGGCCGAGGTGATGGAGCAGGCGGTGCAGCATTTCCGCCTGCAACTCAAAACCGGTGGCGCTTCCGCCGCGCGCGACTATCTTGATCGGCGCGGATTAAGTACTGCGGCGCAAGACCGTTGGGAAATCGGGTTTGCTCCGGATGCGTGGCAAGGGTTGTGGGATGCGCTGAAGGCGAAAGGGGTCGAGGATGATTTGATCCTTGGTGCCGGTTTGGGCAAGCCCAGTCAAAAGGGCGGCAAGCCCTATGACACCTTTCGCGGGCGGATCATGTTCCCGATCCGTGATGCACGTGGACGTTGTACCGCCTTTGGTGGCCGCGCGATGGATCCAAATGACAACGCCAAATATCTGAACTCGCCCGAGACTGAATTGTTCGACAAGGGGCGCAGTCTGTACAACCACGGCCCCGCACGCACTGCGGCGGGTAAGAAGGGGCAACCGCTGATCGTGGCCGAAGGGTACATGGATGTGATTGCGCTGGCCGAAGCCGGGTTTGGTGCGTCGGTTGCGCCGCTTGGCACTGCGATCACCGAGCATCAACTGGCTATGTTGTGGCGCGTCGCGGATGAACCGATCATCGCGCTCGATGGCGACACGGCAGGCCTGCGCGCCGCGATGCGGCTGATCGATTTGGCGCTGCCTGCTCTTGAGGCTGGGAAATCCTTGCGCTTTGCTCTGATGCCCGAAGGGCAAGACCCGGACGATTTGTTGAAATCCCAAGGGGCAGGAGCGTTGCAGAAATTGTTGGACGAAGCGGTGCCGATGGTCCGCTTGCTGTGGCAACGCGAAACCGAAGGGCGCGTGTTTGATAGCCCCGAACGCAAAGCAGCGCTTGATAAAAACCTGCGCGACAAGATCAAGCTGATCAAAGACCCTTCGATCCGGCAACACTATGGTCAGGAAATCAAAGACCTGCGTTGGGATCTGTTCCGCGCCAAACGCGCACCCGCACAACGCAGCGGCGGGTGGCAACCCAGCAAAGGCAAACGCGGCGGCAGTTGGCAGGAACCACCCACGCCGATGCCCAGCACAAAGTCATCCGCGCTTGCGGCCGGGGACGAACAAGTTACCGCGCATTTGCGTGAAATGGTCATCCTTGCGTCGCTGATTTGTTCGCCGACCATTGCCGAAGACTTCGAAAGCGGGTTGGAAACGCTGGCTTGCGCCGATCCTGATCATGCGGTTCTGCGCGACATGATTTTGCGCCATGCCCACGCCGGACCAGAGGTGTTGCGCGAAAATATTTTGAACGCTCTGGGCCCAGATGCCCTTGATAACCTTATGGGTTCACGCCATGTGGCACTAGTACCTTGCATCCGCACACCTGGCGACGCCGACACGGCCCGCATGACAGTGGCCGAGGAACTGGCCAAGATAAATGCGGCCAAGGGACTGGATGCGGAAATCGCGGATGCGGTGCAGGACCTGGAAGGGGTCGCAGATGAAGGGGTGACTTGGCGCTTAAGTCAGGCCGCGGCGGCGGCAGCAAATGCCAGCCAAACCAGCAAAGAAGACAGCGCAGAATACGACACAGGGGAAAATGGCGCACGTATGAGCAAGAGCGAACGCGATGCCTTTGCGTCCTTAATGGACCAGATAACTTTTTCCAAACCGGGGCGGTGATGCGTTTTAGCCGCGAACGCTTAAGAAAATGCATGTAAGAGGGTGGCCGAATCACCCAGATCACGAAATGATTCTTTTAGCGAATCGGTCAAACGAATCGCTCATGAGCCCCCGTAAAGGAGCCCAGAATGGCCGCGAAAGACACGAACGAAGACTCAAAGACTGACGATCAGGACAACGAGCATTCGCTTGATATGAGTCAGGCCGCCGTCAAAAAGATGATCGGCGAGGCCCGTGAAAAGGGCTATATCACCTACGACCAGTTGAATACCGTCTTGCCGCCCGATCAGGTCAGCTCTGAGCAGATCGAGGACGTGATGTCGATGTTGTCCGAAATGGGCATCAACATCATCGAAGACGAAGAAGCTGAAGAAGAAGAACTGAAAGGTTCGACCGATGTTGTGGCCACCGAGGGCACGCGCGATCTGACACTTGGCGCAACAGGCCAAGAAAAACTGGACCGTACAGACGACCCCGTACGGATGTACCTACGCGAGATGGGTTCGGTTGAGTTGCTCAGCCGCGAGGGCGAAATCGCCATCGCCAAGCGTATCGAGGCCGGTCGTAACACTATGATCGCTGGGCTTTGCGAAAGCCCACTGACCTTTCAAGCGATTACCATTTGGCGCGACGAACTTCTAAGCGAAGACATTTTGCTGCGCGACGTGATCGACCTTGAAGCGACCTTTGGTACCCAAATGGGCGAAGAGGGCGAAACCGTCACAGCCCCTGTCGTTGAGGCAAATCCAAACGCCGAAACAAAAACCGATGACGCGCAAGAACTTGACGCGGATGGCAACCCCATCGCCAAAGACGACGACGATGACGAGGATGAACAGGCCAACATGTCGCTGGCGGCAATGGAAGCCGCGCTGAAGCCGCAAGTCTTGGAGTCTTTGGAAGTTATTGCCGACCATTACGGTCTGTTGTCCGAAATGCAGGACAGCCGGATTTCTGCGACCTTGAACGAAGACGACACGTTCTCGAATACCCAAGAGGACCGGTATCAAAAGTTGCGGTCGGAAATTGTTCTGCTGGTCAACGAATTGCACCTGCACAACAACCGTATCGAAGCACTGATTGACCAGCTTTACGGCATCAACCGGCGCATCATGCAGATCGATTCTGCGATTGTGAAGTTGGCCGACCAAGCGCGCATCAACCGCAAGGAATTTGTCGACGCCTATCGTGGCCGTGAACTTGACCCGGTTTGGCTTGAGGAAATGGGCGAAAAGACTGGACGCGGCTGGCAGATGTTCATCGAACGCTCCACCGGAAAAGTCGAAGAACTGCGCGGCGACATGGCGCAAGTTGGTCAATACGTCGGCCTTGATATCTCTGAATTCCGCCGGATCGTGCAGCAGGTTCAGAAGGGCGAAAAAGAGGCCCGTCAGGCCAAGAAAGAAATGGTCGAAGCCAACCTGCGCCTCGTTATTTCGATTGCCAAAAAGTACACCAACCGCGGCTTGCAATTCCTTGACCTCATTCAAGAGGGCAACATCGGCTTGATGAAGGCCGTGGACAAATTTGAATACCGTCGCGGGTACAAATTTTCGACTTATGCGACGTGGTGGATCCGTCAGGCGATTACCCGGTCTATTGCAGATCAGGCGCGCACGATCCGTATTCCAGTGCACATGATCGAAACGATCAACAAACTGGTCCGTACAGGTCGTCAGATGCTGCACGAAATCGGTCGCGAACCCACCCCAGAGGAATTGGCAGAAAAGCTGCAAATGCCTTTGGAAAAGGTCCGCAAGGTGATGAAAATCGCCAAAGAACCGATCAGCCTCGAAACCCCTATCGGGGACGAGGAAGACAGCCAACTTGGCGATTTCATCGAGGACAAGAATGCCGTGCTGCCTTTGGACAGCGCCATTCAGGAAAACCTCAAGGAAACAACGACGCGGGTTCTGGCCTCACTCACGCCGCGCGAAGAACGTGTGCTGCGCATGCGTTTCGGCATTGGGATGAACACCGATCACACGCTGGAAGAAGTTGGCCAACAGTTCAGCGTGACGCGCGAACGTATCCGTCAGATCGAGGCGAAAGCGCTGCGCAAACTCAAACACCCAAGCCGTAGCCGCAAGCTGCGTTCGTTCTTGGATCAGTGATTTTAGTACCCCGGCCGACACGTCGTTGGCGGCCGGGGTACACGTTTGTTAATCGAGGTCTTCGATGTCGTTTCTAAAAAAGCTCTTTGGTGGCAGTGGCGCTGAAACACCTGCGAAAGCCACGGCAGAATCCTACAAAGACTATTCTATTACACCGACACCTATCCGCGAGGGCACGGCCTATCGTGTTTCGGCCCGCATCGAAAAGCAGATCGATGATGAGACGAAAATCCACACGCTTGTGCGGGCCGATACCATCGGCGATTTGAGCCAAGCGGAGGCGACTTCAATCGCCAAGGCCAAACAGATGATCGATGAGCAGGGCGACCGGATTTTCCGGTGACGCGGGGCTGCAAGTGATGCGTCAAACCACCTTCGACATGCGCACTTCGGGCCAAGGCCTTTATGAGTTCACCCGAGATGTGATGACTTGGGCGCAAGGGACCGGTTTGCTAACCCTTTTCGTGCAACACACGTCGTGTTCTTTGCTCATTCAGGAAAATGCGGACCCCGAGGTCCAAGTTGATTTAACCAACTTCTTTAAACGCCTTGTGCCGCCGACCACCCATCCTGACATGGCGTATCTGACCCACACGTACGAAGGCCCCGACGATATGCCTGCGCATATCAAGTCGGCGTTACTACCGGTCAGCCTGCAAATTCCTGTGACGGATGGACGATTGGCCTTGGGCACATGGCAGGGAATTTACCTGTTCGAACACCGTGACGCACCCAAGGTACGGTCCGTGGTTGCCCATCTTGGGTGATCAACGGGTTGTGAGCCAACCCCGCCAAAATTGATGCCCACGTGAACTTGGTATAAGGTACGTTAGCCCTAAGGGAGTTTAACATGTTCAAATCTGTTACCGTGCCTCTTCTTGTGCTTGCGCTTATCTTGCCGACAGTTGTGGCGGCGCAACGTGTTCAATTTGAAAGACAAGTACGTATTCCAGTCCGGCCCATCGATGCCAATACATTCGAGGCTGTCGTGAACGATGGCGCATATGGATCGCTAATGTGGTGCGCTGCGGCGCGGTTTACCCGCCACTATCTTAAACAGCGCGGTGGCAAACTTTATGTTAAGCAGGCAGTTGGCCCGTCGACGACCTTCCCGGGCCGTAAAAGCGTGATCTTTACAACTCAGCCCGTTCCGGACGCGTTCAAATCCTATTCCGAAAGCATCCGCACAGCGGGTCAGGAATTCTCACAAGCGCACGCCTATGCCATCTGCCGCTCGAACGAACCCCAGTTCTATGTCAGAGTGCGTGTTGTTGGTTCGTAAGGTTGACCGCCCCAAAAGATGACCAGGGCCTCGCCGATCAGCAATGTGTGCAGCACAGGAGATTTCTCATGCGGAAACGTCAAACGGCTTTTGCAATAGCGGCATTGTTGGCGATCCCAACGTTGCTGCCCGCCCAAAGCAATCGGTTTAACGAAAACTTCACACTGCCCGTTGCACAAATTGACGCAAACTCGTTTGAAGTGATCGAGGCGGACGGCGCGGGCAACTCTCAAATCTGGTGCGCGGCAAGTATTTATGCGCGCAAAGGCTTGGGGCTGCGACAGGGCAATCTGACGATCACCACGCCACGTGGTCCGGCGCAATCTATGCCGGGGCGAAAGGGTGTTGTGTTTAGCACGGTGCCAATCAAGGGTGCTCGTCCTTCGGTTTGGCCGGGGCTGCGCAGATCGGGCCTGTCTTACAGGATTTCTCATGCTTATGCGTTTTGCAGCGACCTGACTAACATCGCCGTTCGTACAGGCCCCAACACTTTGCTGCGCCGTTAGTGGCGTGATGTTACGACGCAACGCCTTATGTAGCGGCGCAATTTCTGGACTACCCAAAACCTAGTGAACCTTCTATAGTTTCGTGGAACAGGGGAAAACCCCTACCACAGGCAGATTTTTCATAGGGGGATGGGCAATGCGCTGTCCGTTTTGCGGCAACATAGACACTCAGGTAAAAGACAGCCGACCAGCGGAGGATCACGTATCCATCCGCCGTCGCCGCTTTTGCCCAGCCTGCGGAGGCCGTTTCACCACATATGAACGCGTGCAATTGCGCGATCTTGTGGTGGTTAAGACCAACGGCAAACGTGAAGATTTCGATCGTGACAAGCTAGAACGCTCGATCCGCATCTCGATGCAGAAACGTCCCATCGATCCCGAGCGCATCGATCAAATGATTTCTGGCATCGTGCGTCGTCTGGAATCTATGGGCGAAACCGATATCCAATCAGGCACCATCGGCGAAATCGTGATGGAGGCGTTGCACCGTATCGACACCGTCGCCTATGTGCGTTTTGCCAGCGTTTACAAGAACTTCCAAGCGGCGGACGATTTCGATAAGTTCGTGCAGGAACTACGTCCCGACACAGCCATAGACGAGTGAACGCACAAGAAGACACCCGCTATATGAGCGCCGCCCTAAACCTTGGGCGGCGTGGACAGGGCAATACAGGGCCCAATCCCGCGGTTGGTTGTGTCATCGTCAACGCGGGCCGCATTGTCGGTCGCGGTTGGACCCAACCCGGTGGGCGCCCCCACGCCGAACCTGTCGCCTTACAACAAGCCGGATTACTGGCGCAGGGCGCCACAGCCTATGTCACGCTTGAACCTTGCGCGCATCATGGCCAAACGCCGCCTTGTGCGGATGCCTTGATTGCTGCGGGCATCGCACGCGTTGTCATTGCGGTACAAGACC